>PAJI01000016.1 GCA_002705995.1 Crocinitomicaceae bacterium
CTTACTTTTCTATTGACGAATAGTCAACGCAATGCTGCCAAATACCTCAGTTCTTTTGCTTGGCTAATGCGCAAAACATTTAACCTTTCTAAGGCGAATAAAATTACGCTTGAAGAGGAATTGGATGTGTTAACCTCTTATTTTAAACTCGAAAAATTGCGCATCAATGATAAAATCACTTTTCAATTAGAAGTTGACCCTAAGTTAGATGTAGAAAGCCTTATGGTTCCTCCATTAATTTTACAACCTTTTGTAGAAAATGCTATTCTGCATGGTATTAGTCAAAAGCAAACTACAAGTGTAATTGCTGTTCAATTAACCCTTGAAGGTGATTACATGAAAGTGGTTATTGAGGACAATGGCATTGGAATTGAAAAATCGAAGCAAGAAAAAGAAAAACACCCTCAAGCTGCTTCGCATAAATCTTCTGGATTAGATATTTCCAAAGAAAGAGTAGCCTTACTCCACAAAGTCAAAAATGAAAAAGCATTGGTTGAGATTATTGATCTTAGTTCTCTTGGCAACACTACTAAAACCGGGACTCAGGTAACCTTTTACTTGCCATTGATTTATGAAGATTAAAGTCTACATCACATTATTGCTACTTCTTTGGGTCATTACCTGCCCTTTGCTTCTTATGGCTCAGGGTGTTCCTACAATGATTAACTATACAGTAGATGATGGCTTGCCCAGTTCTGAAACCCATGATGTTTTACAAGATTCCAAAGGGTATATCTGGATAGCTACAGACAGAGGAGTTAGTAGGTACAACGGGTATGAATTTGAAAATTTCACTACTAAAAATGGACTGCCTGACAATACAATATTTGAAATCAGAGAAGATAGCCTTGGCCGAATTTGGTTCCTAACCATGAATTCAAGACTTTGCTATTTTCAAGATGAAGCTTTTCACCCATACACCTGGAACTCATCCATTTCGAAAGCAGTAGATTCTCTTGGAATAATCTCTGGAACTGTCTTTGACAATTTTTTCATCGACCACAAGATGAATTTAACGCTCAACTTTGCGAGTTCAGGTTTTATTAAAATCACACCAAACGGAGATATCTCAACGGCTAAAAGAATTGATAACAATAAAAGTGAATTTCACCTTATCGATACACTTCCATACGCCTATGGAATATTATCACCAACTGACTATAGCTTTTATTCTCTCTATGAGAATGATTCTCTAATTTCTACTTATTCTAAGTCTTATCCTTTATACCCTGGGATTTCGCAAAAAATAATTCCATTTAACAAAGGAAATGACCACTTTTCAAACCGTTTTTTCAGCACAAAGAATTTCCTTTTTGAACACTCACAATACGCTATTCGAAAAATATATAAAGCTCCAAATGATATCAATTGCATTGTTGCTGTTGACGGTAAAATATGGATAGGAAGCTCTTTTTCTGGAATTGATATTCTTAATCAAAAAGGTGAAAAAATTGACCATATTCTAGATTCTATATCTGTTTCAGAGATCTACTGCTCTAATGATAACAAGGTATGGATTACAACTTTAGATAACGGTGTTTTTTACATCCCGAACAATGCCATCATAAACTTCACACCAGAATCACAACTGTCACATTCTATATCAAGCATTGCTAGCCTCAAGAACTACATTTATATCGCGTATAACAACAACAGATTAAACGTGTACAATACTAATTTTGGTCTGCTTAACTCATACAACATTGGATCTCCTATTCCTGGTATTCATTACGATGAATCTATTCAACAATGTTGGGTCTCTACCAAGGATAAGGGCATTAAACTCTTGGATGAAAACCGTATCATTCACCTAAATACGAATCGACTTACCCATGTCAGTATCACACCAGTTAAGAATAATGGAATTGTCACTTTTCGTAAAAAAAACACAAGTTTTTATCACTTTATAAATACAGATCATCCCCCTCAGCTTGAACTTATTAATGAGCTAGATTTAGAAAACAACTCTCAAAGTGTTGACTGTTCTTACTACGATGGAAAAACCATTTGGACTGGTACGCCAAATGGACTTTCTAAATTTGATGCGAACAACATGCTCAAAGAGGTTACTTATTTGGGAAATAAAATCAAGTTACTCTCAAACCGCATTACCTGCATTGCAGAAAAAGACTCTGTTCTGTGGTTAGGAACCAGAGGAAATGGAATTGTTCTTTTCGACAAAAAGAATCATGCTTCCTATTTAAACCACGCACTAAACTTTAACCCTCAAAATATCAATGCAATTCTTATCAACAAGAATTACATATGGGTTGCTTCTAACATTGGGTTAATTCTCATTACAGAAATTAATCCTAGCCTATATACTTTCCAACAAATCAATACTTCTTCTGGACTTTCGACCAATGAAGTTACTAGTTTGGATATGATAGGAGACTCTTTACTTGTTGGAACCAAGAAAGGACTAAACATCATTAATACCAAAAACTTTAGTCTAAACGACAGTAAAAAAATGCCTGTCTTTACGGCTATTAATGTGGCTGGAGAACTTCTTACGGATACCAGCAACATTGAAATCACATACGATAAAAATTCCATTGATTTCTCTTACCTCACTTTTGCCTATGGCACAGGTGGTGACATTACCTACCAGTATAAAATTGATGAACTCGATCAGGAGTGGTTCTCGACAAAAGACCGCACTGCCCGTTTTGTTGCTTTACCTCCAGGAGATTATACGTTTAAAGTAAGAACTCTCAAAAATGATAGTAGTTGGACGGAAGCTAATTTGCTTCACTTTTCTGTACTCCCTGCCTTTTGGCAAACCTGGTATTTTTGGGTGGCTATTGGGCTTGTTTTTGTGATTGTTATTTCTGCTATTGCTTACAACTCTATTAAAAATGCTAACGAACGCAGTGAGATGAATGCACGCATTGAGAACTTGAGGCAAAACTCTCTTTCTTCTCAAATGAATCCACATTTTGTCTTTAATGTTCTCAACTCTATTCTTACTTTTTTATTGACGAATAGCCAACGCAATGCCGCTAAATACCTTAGCTCTTTTGCTTGGCTAATGCGTAAAACCTTCAACCTTTCTAAGGTCAATAAAATTACGCTTGAAGAGGAATTGGATGTATTAACCTCTTATTTTAAACTGGAGAAATTACGCATTAGTGATAAAATCACTTTTCAGTTAGAGGTTGATCCCAAATTAGATGTAGAAAGCCTTATGGTTCCCCCTTTAATTTTACAGCCTTTTGTAGAAAATGCTATTCTGCATGGTATTAGTCAAGATCAAACTACAAGCGTAATTGCTGTTCAATTAACCCTTGAAGGTAATTACATGAAAGTGGTGATTGAGGACAATGGCATTGGGATTGAAAAATCGAAGCAAGAAAAAGAAAAACACCCTCAAGCTGCTTCGCACAAATCTTCTGGATTAGATATTTCCAAAGAAAGAGTGGCCTTACTCCACAAAATCAAAAATGAAAAAGCATTGGTTGAAATTGTTGATCTTAGTTCTTTTGAAAGCGCAAATAAAACGGGGACTAGAGTCACTTTTTATTTACCGCTAACTGAAGATTAATTCTTTAAAAGCTTTATCGTTTTCAAACCATCTGTTCCTGTTAGTTGTAGAATATACATTCCTTCTGGCCATAAGCTAATATCAAGCTCAAAAGAAGAAGTTGTTATTCGATATTCAGCTACTTTTTTCCCCGTAAGATCAAAAACAACAAGGTTATTATATACCAAAATTTGCTGTTGAATATTGAATTTATTTGTTGTTGGATTAGGATAAAGCAATACACCATTCTCTTGGCCAAACTCTTCGACACTTACATTACCTGTACAGTAATTCTCCAACCAATTATTCGCTTCCTCAACATCTAGTCTCCCTTGTGAAACTGTTACCCCATACAAATCAGGCATTCCAACAGCACCATTTAAAATAAAATCACGCATCCAATAAGCGGCCTCCGCAGGATCTGAGTAAGCCAACATTATGTAGTCTTCACATGCTTTTGAATACAAAAGAGCTATAACTCCGGCAACCTGAGGTGAAGCAAAAGAAGTTCCGTTATCATATCCATATCCACTTCCAAACGTAGTAGAATAAACATCTTCTCCGGGAGCACCAATATCTATATTCTCTACACCATAGCCCGAATAATTGGCTTTCTCATCTCTGGCTGTAGTATTGGTTACAGCTATCAAATAATTACTGGGGCAAGTAGTTGGCAAATCTCCGTATACATCCACATCAATATCAGCATTGATTGTTGCAGCGGTATTGAGAATTCCTGCTTGCCCCATCGAATCGTACATTGCACACCAAAGCGGAGCTTCGCTGGCTTGGCCATAATCTGTTCCCCAAGAGGTATTGGTGGCTACAATAAAAGCACCTGAATCGCCTTGAGTTTCATTCCATATTTTTCGCATGGTCAACGGATAATCATAAGCTGCTATAGCTTCGGCTTCATCGCCTCCACCAACAACTGTCATAATTTTCACCCGCTGATTTACCCCAGTTATTCCTATCGAATTATCACCTCTAGCCCCTATAATTCCACTTACCCGTGTTCCATGATAACCATAATCTCCACTTACGGGATTAGTCAATGATCCATCCTGAGCATAAGCATTCCATCCGTAATAATCATCAATGTAGCCATTGCCATCGTCATCTATTCCATTGGAGTCTACCTCATTATGATTTACCCACAAATTCCCTTGAAAATCTTCGTGATCTGCATCAATTCCATCATCTACCACACAAACCACAATGGTATCTCCTAATACTGTTGTTCCTCCAACGGTGCTATCCCAAATGGGTTCCACAGCAATATCAGCTCCTGCTACAGGCACAATGCCAGAAGGTCCATTAATTCCTGTATTGTTCAAGTGCCAAAGCTTATCGTAAAGACTATCGTTAGGTGTTGATCGTTGGGTAATCATGTGGTTTTTCTGTGCTAAAAGAACTTTACTCGAAGTTTCAAAGGCGTCAATTACTTCTACAGGAGAAACTTCCGCTCCAAAGCTGATTTTATAGGCATTTAAGTTTCGCGAAACTTGGCGCACTTCATTGATTGAATAAGCACTTAGCTCTGGCAATTCTTCAAGTACATCTTCCATTTTAGCATTGCACTTCAATTGCACCAATACTGCACTGCTATCAATTTTTGCTGTTTGTCCAAATGTGACAATTGAGATTAAAAATCCAAGAAAACAGGTTAACCACTTCATACTTGTTTCAACGATGTATTTTTACAAATCGTTGGTTCAATTTAAGCATCATTTGAGCATGTGGCCAACCCAAGCGTTGAAAAGTGTTTTTAAGTCCATTCCTATTTCAGCTGCTTGTTGCGGAATTAAGCTTGCCTCAGACAAGCCCGGAACAGTATTTACCTCTATTAAATAAGGTTGTCCTTTTTTGATAATAAAATCTACTCTTGAAACACCATCTAAATTGAGTAAGTAAAATACTTCTTGGGTAATTTGAGACACTTTTAGAGCTTCTTCATCAGAAATTCTGGCCGGTGTAATTTCCTGACTTTTGCCTTCATACTTAGCGGTATAATCAAAAAATTCACCTTCTGCTACAATCTCAGTAATTGGAAGCGTTTCAATTTCACCGAATAAATTGTGAACGCCACAGGTAACTTCAGTTCCTTCAATAAACTCATCAATATTAACCTGTGCATCGTGTAGAAATGCCTCATCTATGGCTTTTGCCAACTCTTCTTTAGCTTTTACTTTAGATACACCAAAGCTTGATCCAGCCTGATTGGGTTTTACAAAAACTGGCAATCCCAATTCCTCAACAATTTTGTCAGCATCCCAATGCTCGCCTTTTTTAAAGATGAGTGTCTTGGCACTTACAACACCATATTGCTTTAACAAAGCATTACACTTGGCTTTATCAAAAGTGAGTGCTAACGGTAATTGTCCTGCCGTGCTGTATGGAATTTTAAGTAGATCTAAATAGCCTTGTAATTTTCCGTCTTCTCCAGGGGTTCCGTGGATCGCAACAAAAACACCATCGAAATTGATTTTATCACCTTCTATTTCTAGCGAGAAATCATTTTTATTGACCTCAACTTTTTCTCCGTTGTGATCATACGTCCAACTTTTTCCATCTATCATAATTGGATAAGGAACATACAATGAACGATCGAGGTGTTTGGCAACAACAGCTCCGCTTTTTAGGGAAACGACTTTCTCTGCAGATTCACCTCCCATTACTATTGCAATCTTTTTTAAACTACTCATATTAAGCAATAATTTCAACTCAAATTAGCAAACTATTGTCTACTATTTGCTTGACTTTAGTCAGAAGTTATGAGCAAAGAACTGTTTGTTATCCGTGAAGAGTTACTTTAAAAATGCAGCTAATTTTTGGATGGCTTTTCCTCTATGACTGATGCGGTTTTTTTCTTCTGCTGATAATTCTGCAAAAGTTTGACCATAGCCTTCTGGCTGAAATACAGGGTCGTATCCAAACCCTTTACTTCCAGATTTTTCTAGCGTAATCTGCCCTTTGCAAGCTCCTTCAAAAGTGTATTCTTTCCCATCTATAATTAAGGCCACAACGGTTCTGAACTGAGCTTTTCTATTTTCTTTTCCTTCCAACTCTACCAACAATTTTTTCATGTTGTCTTCAGAGTCGCATTTTGAACCTGCATAACGAGCCGAATAAACTCCAGGAGCTCCGTTCAAGGCTTCTACTTCCAAGCCTGTATCATCAGAAAACACATTCTTGCCTGTTCGCTCGTAAATGAATTGAGCTTTTTGAAGTGCGTTTTCCTCTAAGGTTTCATAATCCTCAGGAATTTCGGTTTCAATACCCGCATCTTTTAAGCTAAGTATAGAAAAAGAAGCTCCGAGTATCTCTTGGATCTCTCGGAGCTTGTTGGTATTATTTGTTGCAAAAATAAGTTCTTGCATTGCTTTCTTTTAAATTACCATCCCAGCAGCAATTGTTTCATTTGTGGCTTCATCCACAAGAATAATGCTTCCGGTTGTTCTGTTTTTGCGGTATGAATCTGCTAAAATTGGCTTTGTAGTGCGCAATTTCACACGTGCAATATCATTCATTGCAATGTTTTCATCACCTTCAATTCTGTGTAATGTATTGATATCCATTTTGTATTGGATTTCTTTAATCATCGCCATTGCCTCATTGGTAGTGTGTCTGATCACATATTTTGCGCGAGGTCTTGGTGGCTTGTTGTTTAACCAACACAACATCACCTCAACATCTTGCTCCATTTCTGGCTGATTGTTATCTCTTACAATCATATCTCCACGTGAAATGTCGATATCATCTTCTAAAGTGATGGTCACTGACATTGGCGCAAAAGCTTCTTCCAACGGACCTGTCATTGTATCAATGCTCTTAATGGCTGACTGGAAGCCAGAAGGCAATACAGTTATTTTATCTCCTGGCTTGAAAACACCACCGGCAATTCTACCCGCATATCCACGGTAATCGTGATATTCATCGCTATGTGGGCGAATTACAGTTTGAACTGGGAAACGGCAATCGATATGGTTCTGATCTGAACCGATATGAATAGTTTCTAATGTATTCAACAACGTTCCGCCTTCATACCAATCCATATGTTCTGAACGGTGAACTACGTTATCGCCATGCAAAGCAGAAATTGGAATAAAACGAATGTCTTTTACGTCTAATTTAGCAGCAAATGTTTTGTACTCTTCCACTACTTTTTCGTAAGCTTCTTGGCTATAGTCTACCAAATCCATTTTGTTTATACACACTAAAACGTGTGGGATTTGTAACAATGAAGCAATGAANGAGTGACGAGCNGTTTGCTCAACAACACCGTTACGTGCATCNACAAGAATCAANGCCATGTTAGCNGTTGAAGCTCCAGTAACCATNTTTCTGGTNTACTGAATGTGTCCTGGAGTATCNGCAATAATGAACTTACGTTTAGGAGTTGCAAANTAGCGGTAGGCTACATCAATTGTAATTCCTTGTTCNCGTTCATCTTTCAAACCATCCGTAAGGTGAGCCAACTCAACGTGGTCTAATCCTTTACGGCTACTAGAGCGTTTTACCGCNTCCATTTGGTCTTCAAAAATTGATTTTGAATCGAACAACAAACGTCCGATCAAAGTTGACTTTCCATCATCTACACTTCCCGCTGTTGTGAAGCGTAGCAATTCCATGTCTAAATATGAATTATCGCTCATGCGTATTTAAGTTCTTGGGTTAAAAAATTAGAAGTGTATTGATTAAAAATAACCTTGTTTCTTACGGTCTTCCATACTGGTTTCAGAACGCTTATCATCNGCTCTGTTACCACGNTCTGTTTGACGAGCTGCCGCAACTTCTTCAACAATTTTTTCTAGNGTATCAGCATCAGANTCAATACCACCNGTAATGGTAATATCTCCTAATGTTCTGAATCGNATNCGCTTATTTACAACCTCTTCGTTGTCTCTGATTTCAATGTGNTCTGAAACAGGAATCCANGTATCGTTTCTCCANACTACATCTCTATCGTGAGCAATGTANAATGAAGGAATGTCNATATTTTCTTTCAAAATNTATTGCCATACGTCCATTTCTGTCCAGTTAGAAATTGGGAATACACGGAAATGCTCTCCCATTTGTTTTCTACCATTGAACAAGTTCCATAACTCTGGACGTTGATTTTTAGGATCCCANTGNCCNAATTCATCACGGTGAGAAAAGAAACGCTCTTTTGCTCTGGCTTTTTCTTCATCTCTACGCGCACCACCAATTGCACAATCTATTTTATTACCTTCAATAGCATCAAGTAATGTAGTTGTTNGTAACGCGTTTCTTGAAGCATTGGCTCCGGTTTCTTCTTGTACTCTTCCTTCGTCAATCGATTCTTGAACAGAACCAACTAACAATTTTGCACCNATTTCATCAATAAGGTTATCGCGAAAAGCAATGGTTTCCGGAAAGTTATGACCGGTATCGATGTGCATTAGAGGAAAAGGAATTTTTGCAGGAAAAAATGCCTTACGGGCAAGATGTGTTACAACAATTGAGTCTTTTCCACCGGAAAATAGAATAACCGGATTTTCGAACTGAGCAGCAACTTCGCGAAGCACGTAAATTGATTCTGCCTCTAGCTCTTCCAGATGTTTTAGATAATAATTATGCATAGCAATCAAGGTTTCCTTGGTAATTCAAAAGTATATAATTGTGTTTTCTCTNTTATTATTAAAGCATTAAAGATGCTGATTTACTTGTTCCAACACTTTTAGNATGGAAGCATCTAACTCTTCTTTATCCGTATGTACGGTAACGTTTGGANGTTCCGGAGCTTCAAAAGGAGAATCAATTCCTGTGAAGTTTTTAATTTCTCCAGCTCTGGCNTTTTTGTAAAGTCCTTTTACATCNCGTTGTTCACACACTTCTAGTGGACAGTCTACAAAAACTTCAATAAAGTTTTCTTCGCCAACGATATCCTTCACTTTTTGACGATCTGCCTTGAATGGTGAAATGAATGCTGTGATTACGACTACTCCGGCCTGAACAAAAAGATTGGCTACTTCACCAATTCTACGAATGTTTTCTACTCTCCCTTTTTCAGAAAAATCCAAATCGTTATTCANNCCTGTTCTGATGTTATCTCCATCCAGAATATAGGTTGAGATTCCTCTTTCATGTAATTGTTGTTCCAAACCATTGGCAACAGTTGATTTTCCTGAGCCGCTTAATCCGGTAAACCATACTACAAACGAACTGTGCTTGTGCAGTTTATTCCGATCATCTTTTGTGATGTTGTGCTCATGCGGAATGATGTGTAATTTCTCTGTCATATCGCAATGTTATATCGAATGATTAAATACGTAATGCAAATTAAACTATAGAGCACTGTCATAGGTGCTCCCACTTTTAAGAAGTCATTAAATCTGTAATTCCCCGGACCATAAATCATCAAGTTGGTCTGATAACTTACAGGGGTNAAAAAAGCCGCACTNGCNGCAAAAGCAATGGCCANATAAAAAGGNGTTCCCGATAANCCAATTTCATGTACTAATGTATACGCAACAGGAAATACGATAGATACCGCAGCAACATTGGTTACAAAGCTGGTAAGGATGAGTGTGATAAAGTAAAGTCCTAATAAAATACCTATTTCGCCATAAGGACGGAAAACACCGATTAATCCATTAGCAATCCAACCAGCCCCACCAGTTTCTATTAATGCGCTTCCTAGAGTTATGGCACTTCCTAAAACAATGAGAAGGTCTAGATTTACATTTTTCTTGAGTTCTTCTGCATTCATCATTTTAGCAGAAAGCATTCCTCCAAGAATCAATACTAAGCCAACAAAGAACGAAACCAATTTAAAAACAATAGCAGCTACCATCAACACGAAAAAAGCCATAAATAGCTTTTTACGCAATGGCTTTGTTTCCTCTAACTTTTGTAGATAGGAAACCACATAAAGATTTTTATCTCTTGCAGAAAGTTCACCAAATCGATTTCCTGTGGTCAACAAAAGTAAATCTCCAAAAGCCATTGTNACCTCTCCTAACTTCCCACTTACGCGCTCTCCATTTCTATGAATAGCTACAACAGCAGCATCATACTTTTCACGAAAATCAGTTTCTTTTAACGTTTTACCAGAAAGGTTACTGTTTGCAGGAACAACTACTTCAATTAAATCAAGGTCTTTTCCTAAGTTAAATTTTTCTGTCTTCGGTAAGATTAGTCCATTATCATCTTTAATTAAATCAATGACTTTATCCGTATCTCCGGCAAAGAATAAGCGGTCTTTTTGTTCTAAAATCTCTTGNGGGTCTACAGGACTAATTCGTCTACCATTTCGTAAAATTTCTACAAGGAAAATTCCTTCTAGATTTCTCAAATTAGCTTCTGTTACTGACTGACCTGCTATAGGTGACCCTGTTGAAATTTCTGTTTCAACTAGGTATTCACGAATGTGATCTTGAACTTCTTCAAGCAATTCTGGTTTTCCCGGAAGCATTGAATACCCCCAAGTTGCCAAGAAAACAATTCCCCCCACAGAAACTAAAAGTCCGGGAACAACGAAATCCTGTAAAGTTAACAGTACCTCATTGTTCGCCCTTAAAAATCCGTTGAGCACTAAATTGGTTGATGTACCAATTACGGTAATCATTCCTCCTAAAATAGCCGCATAGGAAAGCGGAATCAACAACTTGGAAGGGCTAATTTTATTATTCTTACCCCATTGATAAACATAAGGAATCATCAATGCCACAATTGGAGTATTGTTCATTACTGATGAAAGCAATGAAACGCTTGCACTCAGCTGCACTACAAACAATCTAGGATTCTTAGCTTTACTGTAAAAGCGGTCAAACAATCCGATTAAATCGTAGTTATTCTTAATTCCAGCTGTTATTAGAATAAGCAAGAAAATGGCCGCAATTGACTCATTGCCAAAACTTTTGAGAAACATAGATGGTGTAACAATTTGAGTCACCAGCAGTACTGCTACTCCACAAAAAAAGACAACAGAAGCCTTGAGTCTGTCCCAAATTAATAGCACGACTACGGCTGCGATAACGCCAACCACTACCCATTTACTCCAACCAGTGCCCAACATTAATGCACCAAAAACCAGGGGTTCAATAGGTTTTCTTTGTTATAAACCAGAGGTTCTTCTGATTGATATTGAGTTACTGAAAAACCAGCCAAACGACAAATAGCATCACCCGCAGCCGTATCCCACTCCATCGTTGGAGCATAACGTGGATAAGCATCCGCAGAACCTTCAGCGACCATGCACAATTTTAGCGAACTACCTCTTGACATAGTATCAACTTCGCCTTTCTCTGCTTTAACTTTTTCGATGAAATCTGCCGTTTCTTCAGACATGTGCGAACGACTTGCAACTACAGTATATTTTCTATCGGTTTGAACCGGAAGTTTTACACCTGCTTCGATAAATGCATCAAGACTTAAATTGCTATCTGCTTTTACGTTTTCAACTTTATAAGCTCCAAACTCTGGCGCAGCTACATACAACACCTCATGAACCGGCACATAAATAACACCTGCTACAGGAGTATCTCCCTTAATTAGAGCAATGTTCACCGTGAACTCACCATTTCTTTTGATGAACTCTTTTGTTCCGTCAAGTGGGTCTACCATCCAAAAGTATTCCCATTTGTTACGGTCTTCAAAAGCAACAGAACTTCCCTCTTCACTTAAGACTGGAAGTTCTGTTGATGCCAATGTTTTAACTATTGCTTCGTGCCCTCTTTTATCTGCCATTGTTAAGGGCGACTTATCATCTTTATGTTCTACTGCAAAGTCTGAATTGTAAACTTCTAAAATTTCCTGACCTGCTAATAATGCAGCTTTTACTGCCTTTTCAATATTTCCTACTAAGTTCATAGACTTTAAATGGATTTCGGGCAAAGTTAGATTTATATTCGAGACATTAGCTGCTATTTTTCTAGTTTTTTACCCCTCTTTATTCCCCTGTACCTACAGGCACTTTTTCTTCATGCAAATTGCGCTTTTTGTCAAATGCACGAATAATTAAACGAGCTCCCTTATCGTAGTTAACATAAGCAAATACCCAATTCACGAATGTTACAGCTTTATTTCTAAAACCTACTAAAGCCATTAGGTGAACAAACATCCAGATGAACCATGCAGTAAGGCCTGTAAATTTCATACCCTGCAACTCTGCAACTGCCCTATTACGACCTATTGTGGCCATACTACCTTTATCACTGTACTTGAAGGCTTTTAATGGTTTTCCATCAACAAGGCGTTCAATATTTTTGGCCAACAAACGTCCTTGCTGAATAGCTGGCTGAGCCACCATTGGATGTCCTCGTGGGTAATCATCTGTTACCATCATAGCTACATCGCCTAGCGCAAAAATGTTATCGGAATAAATGACCTTATTGTTTTCGTCAACTGCAATTCTGTTTCCTCTTTGAATTTGCTCTTCCGGAATTCCTTTAATTGGAGAACCTTGTACACCTGCTGCCCATATCAAAAAGCGCGTGGGAATTGTTTTGGAAGTATTGGTTTTAATAACTTCTCCATCGTAGGAATCAACTGCCGTTTTTAACCAAACTTTTACGCCCATATTTTGGAGGTATTTTAACGCTCTCTTACCTGAAGTTTCAGACATCCCTGCTAACAAACGCTCTCCTGCTTCTACTAAGTGAATATTCATCTTGGTGAAGTCAAGGTCAGGATAATCATTCGGCAAAACGTGGTTTTTCAATTCTGCTATTGCTCCAACAAGTTCTGTTCCTGTTGGCCCTCCTCCAACGATAACAAAATTCATCAGTTTTTCGCGCTCATTAACAGAATCTGTTAACAGTGTTTGTTCAAAGTTTTGAAGAAACAAACTACGAAGGTTTAGCGACTGAGGAATTGTCTTCATGGGCATTGCATTCTCCTCAATTACTTTATTCCCAAAATAGTTGGTCTTAGAACCTGTTGCAATTACCAGATAATCATAGGCAATTTTACCTGATGTTGTTTCTAATATTTGTTGTTCAGCATCGATATTTTTTGCCTCACCAATTCTAAAGAAGAAATTTTCTCTTTGATCTTCAAAAATCTTACGAATAGGATATGCAATCGAATCAGGTTCCAAACCTGCTGTTGCTACTTGATACAACAAAGGCTGAAACGTATGATAATTATGACGATCTAAAAGAACAATTTGAAACTTGTTTTTATTAACGCGTTTGCAAAACTGAAGTCCCGCAAAGCCTCCCCCCACAACCACAATTCTTGGCAAATTTGACTCTGGAATATGCATGATAAACTGGTTTACGATTGATATAAATAATTGGTCTTTTTCCTAATAAACCACAAAAGCCATCCTTTTCGGGATGGCTTTTGCTCGATTAATAGAAATTTTTAATTCGATTTTTCTATTTCTTCTCAACTTTGTAGCCTAATTTTTCTAATGTTTCTCTCATTTCATTTACACGATCCATTTCTCTTCTGGAAATTTCTTTCTCAATTGATCGTGTAAAACCATCTAGCTCTTCTTTAGAGAATTTCCCTAAAAACTGTTTGGCAAATAATGACTTTAAAGTTCCGTTATTATTCTGATTCTCTCGTATCTTATTTACGAGTAAAGTAGGGGTCAAACCGTCCTTAGATCTAGCCATAATGATTGTTTAAATTATTTAAAACGCAAATTTACTGATTCTTTATAATATGTATTCAACATTTATACTTGGTAAAAGTTTACAACCAGACCATCTACTTTCAAATTAAGTTTGTTGCTTAGTGTAGAGCTTTATCTTTGCCGAAAATTTAACGCATGGAACTTTCTCAGCTCATCAAATACGCTTTAGAAGAAGATATAAGAGACGGTGATCACTCCTCACTGGCCTGTATTCCTGCCAACGCTACCGGAAAATCAAAACTATTGGTTAAAGACGAGGGGGTTATTGCCGGGATANAAGTTGCCAAAGAAGTTTTTCGACAAGTTGATCCATCATTAAAAGTAGAGCAATTGATTNAGGATAGTGAAAAAGTTATCTCTGGAGATATTGCTTTCTACATTGAAGGTAGCAGCAGAAGCTTACTTGGCGCAGAACGCCTTGCATTGAATTTAATGCAACGCATGAGTGGTATTGCAACAACTACAGCTCAATATGTTGCCAAATGTGCAGGTACACACACTAAAATTCTAGACACCAGGAAAACGACTCCGAACTTAAGATTGTTAGAAAAACAAGCTGTCGCAATGGGAGGAGGCGTTAATCATCGTTTTGGGTTGTANGACATGATTATGATCAAAGACAACCACATCGATTTTGCGGGAGGTATCCGCCAAGCTTTGGAAAAAACAAAGAGTTACCTCAGCAGTCAAGGGAAAATACTCCGCGTTGAAATAGAGGCACGTAACCTAGATGAGGTAGACGAAATTCTCTCTGTTGGGCTATGCGACCGTATTATGCTTGATAATTTCAATTATNCTGATACAAAAACTGCAGTAAAGCTTATTAACGGAAAATATGAAACAGAATCAAGTGGAGGTATAACACTNGAAACTGTTGGTGAATATGCTAAATGTGGTGTAGACTTTATTAGTGTTGGTGCTTTAACCCACTCTGTAAAAAGTTTAGATCTTAGCTTAAAAGCACTATAAGCACTTGTGATTAAACAACTGAAAAAAAAGTTACTTTCCAGTCATTGGGCAAGAAAGCTCGATTTACTTTTTAAAAAAGTAATCTTGCCGGGCTTTGATCGCGTTCCTTTTCTCGTTATTCTTAAATTCTTTTTCAAAGGAATTGTAGAAGGATACATTACATCAAGGGCTTCGGCTATTGCTTTTAGTTTCTTTTTGGCACTATTCCCTGCNTTGATTTTTTTATTNTCTCTTATTCCTTTTATTCCTGTTGAACACTTTCAGGATGAGCTTATCTTACAAGTAAAACTACTGCTACCTACTAGTGCTTATGAACTGGTTGAGCATACNCTCAGAGACCTTGTAAAACACAAACGTACCAGNTTACTCTCATTCGGTATATTAACCACACTTTATTTTAGCACCAATGGTATTAACTCTATCATTTCTGCATTTAACCTTAGTTACCATTCTGTAACCGGAAGAAATTGGTTGTCTCAACAAATCACGGCACTGTGGATTACTCTTGTTTTGTTTTTATTCATCATAACGGCTATAAGTCTTATCATTTTCGGACAAGACATTATTGTTCTTATTGTTGGTCGTTTCGACTTACTCTCAGGCCTTGAAGTCTTTTTATTAAATNCGGCAAAATGGATTGTAATTATCAGTCTGATTTACTTCTCTATTAGTATGCTTTATTATTGGGGACCTAAAGAGAAAGAATATTGGAAATTTTTCTCTGCGGGGTCTACGCTCTCAACGTTAAGCATTATTCTTTTTTCAATTGGATTTGCCTACTATGTCAACAACTTTGGACAATACAATAAACTCTATGGNTCTATTGGAACACTCATGGTTATCATGGTATGGATTTACCTNAACTGCATTGCTTTGTTAATTGGTTACGAATTAAATGCTGCNATTAAAGGTGCCCGNAGNAGAATTATGAAAGTTCAAAGTAAGCCACTCCCTACCGAATCTATCCCTCCTGTATAAGCTCCCACGAAAGTGGCGTTCCTTTTGAAATAGATTGGNCTGCTTTTTTTCCTAAAATTTCTGCATAATATTTGGGATGTAAACCTTGCCCTGGNCGCACAGAACGCACATTCTTTTCAGTAAACACCTCTCCTTCGGCAACATCTTCAGCAATAAAAAGCGAACGTGAGAATTTCTTATTCTTTTTCGATTGCTCAGATAATTCATAGGACACTTCTCCTAAACTGGATTCTACTTGCCGAACAGCATCAACCATTGTTTTAAATTCTGCTGGATNTAATGAAAAACTGGCATCTGGCCCACCTATNTGCTTATCAAGTATAAAATGTTTCTCTACTACTTTTGCACCTTTTGCCACTGCTACAGCCGGAGCTATAAAACCCGGAGTATGATCGGATAATCCTACCAATGTTCCAAAACGCTGCTTCATATCTGTCAACGTTTCCAAGTTGGCATCTTCTAATTTTGCAGGGTACGAAGAAGTGCATTTTAAAAGAACAATTTGGTTATTCCCNACTTTTCTACAAGCTTCAACAGCCAAATTGATNTCCTCTAAANCTGCNATTCCGGTTGACATNATCATCGGTTTACCCTTTGATGCTGCATACTCTATTAATGGAATATCCTGAATTTCGAAAGANGCTATTTTGTAAGCTGGAGCATTTAACTTTTCAAGTAAATCAACTGCAGTAAAATCAAATGGAGATGAGAAGCAAATAATATTGTTTTTAGCAGCCTCTTCGAAAATAGCTTCGTGCCAATCCCAAGGCATATAGGCTTCCTGATACAAATCATAAAGCGTTCTTCCATCCCACAATGTTCCCTGATCAATTTGAAAAAATTCATTCTTNACATCTAAGGTAATCGTGTCAGGGGTATAGCTTTGCAGTTTGATNGCATCTGCNCCNGCATCTTTAGCAGCCTTTACCGTATCTAATGCTACCTGCTTTTTTTGATTATGATTGGCTGATAACTCAGCAATAATGAAGGTCTTTTTTCCTGTTAAATCAAAATGATCAATCTTCATTTTCTATTGATTTTAAATACTTCATTTTGAATGTTAGCATTTCCCAATCAGATGGATTGTCTACATCTTGCGCATGCATTGGTGAAATAATTTCAGCNCCTGTATTATTCGTAATAATNTCATTCTTAGCAAACAAAACATNGGGCTTAAACCAATAAAACTGACCCGCATCATGGTAAGATTTTTCCAAGTCTTGCGTNCGTTTCATTCGATTTTCAGGCCAGAAGAAAGTAGCTTTTTCCTCCCCATCGATTCTGAGTGCTCTTTGTATAGGATGTGAATACTCCAAAACAGCCATTAAACCGTCAAAAGCATGTGTTATCATCTTCAACTTTGCTGCTATCAGCGTTTCTGCTGTAATTAAAGCCGATGTTGGATAAAGGCAACAAGCAAGATCAAAAACTTTTTCTTGCGCTTTGTAATTCGACAAAACTTCTTTTAAAACATCTAACGTACCTGATTGATCTCGAGCATTTTCTTCGGAACGTAAAAACGGCACATCTGCACCGTATAATTCAGCCATTTCAGCAATCTCAGCATCATCGGTAGAAACCATCACTTCATCAAAACAATTTGATGTTAACGCTGCTTCTATCACATACGCTATTACTGGCTTTCCCAATAACATTTTAATGTTTTTCCCGGGAATTCTCTTGCTCCCTCCTCTTGCCGGTATGATGCAAAGACTTTTCACCCTATAAAATCAGTCACTTTTTGAATTACATATGCTTGCTCTTCAGTAGTTAGGGTAGGATACATCGGTAAACTCAAGCAGTGTTCATAATAACGTTCGGCATTGGGTAAAGTACCTTTTTGCGCCACTACTGCATGGTAGGGCATATAATGCACAGGAATGTAATGCACTTGAGCATAAATACCATTTTCGCGAAGGTAATTGTACAATGCTTTGCGGTCTTCTACTTCTACCACATACAAATGAAATGCGTGCTTCCCCTCAGGTGTTTTCTGCTTACGAATTTCCAGATGTTCAAAGGCCTCATCGTAACGTTGAGCTATGGCAAGTCTTTTTTCAAGCCGTTCATTAGTCAATGTTAACTGGCTATTTGCTAATGCTGCCTGTAAATCGGTTAACCGATAATTATAACCCAAATCATGCATTTCATAATACCATCCACCATGGTTTTCTTGTAAGATGTTTGCGTCTTTGGTAATTCCATGTGTACGCAATTGCACTAATTTTTGGTAGATTTCTTCACTGTTTGTAGTAATCATTCCTCCTTCTCCGGCTGCTATGTGTTTTACTGGATGAAAAGAGAAAACAGTAGCATCAACATAGGTTCCGTCACCACAACGAATAGTGTTTTCTTTGGAGTCCATGAAATTACCTCCGGGTGCATGACAAGCATCTTCTAATATCCAAAGGTTATGTTCATCTGCTAATTGTCTTAAAGCTTCGGTATTGACAGGGTAGCCCGAAAAATCAACAGGTATTATTCCAGCATATTCTCCGGGAGAAGCATTTTGCAACTTCTCTCTCACCGCTTCTAGATCTATACAATACGTTTCAGGGTCTATATCTGCCAATTCTATTTCTCCTCCTGCATAACACACACAGTTAGCAGAAGCTACAAACGTTATAGGAGTTGTAATAACCTTTTGGCCGGGCTGTAGCCCTAACGCCAAAACAGATAAGTGAAGAGCTGCTGTTCCATTTGAAACAGCTACAGCGTATTTTGCTCCAACATACTCAGAAAATGCCTTTTCAAAAGCTGCAATGGCTGGTCCTTGTGTTAAGAAATCTGACCTCAACACTTTTTCAACTGCCTGAATATCAGCTTCAGTTATTTCTTGTTTTCCATATGGAATCTGCATAATTAAACGTCAAAAGTGGAATCTACATGCTTTTTAATCAATGCTCTAATGGCCTCAACAGATAGCCATTCATCATTTTCTCCTGAATTGTATGAAAATGAGTCTTTAACCTGCGTGGCATTATTTGCAGTAATGTAGTCGGCAATGTTCCAACGGTAATTCCCATTGGGTAAAATGACATAATACTCTCCCAAATCATAGGTGAAATAGGCATCTGAGGTAGTAATCATTTCCTCATGCATTTTCTCTCCCGGACGAAGACCTACTATTTTCTTTTCACTATCTGGAGCAATCGCATTGGCTAAATCCATAATCCGATAAGAGGGAATTTTAGGCACAAATACTTCTCCACCCCATGCATTTTGCAAGGCATACAAAACCATATCTACGCCTCCTTCAACCGTAATATTGAAACGCGTCATGCGCTCATCTGTAATCGGCAAGACTCCTTCTTTTCTTTTTTTAATAAAAAAAGGAATCACTGATCCGGTAGATCCCATAACATTACCATAGCGAACAACTGAAAATTTAATCGGATTACCACCACTAATGTTATTGGCCGCAATGAATAATTTATCTGAAGCCAGTTTTGTAGCTCCGTAGAGGTTTACAGGCGCTGCAGCTTTATCAGTTGATAAGGCAACAACTCTTTCAACACCTGAATCAAGGCAAGCATCAATAAGATTCTCAGCTCCCATAATGTTGGTTTTCACACATTCCATGGGGTTATATTCTGCAATAGGAATATGCTTCATTGCTGCTGCATGAATCACATAGTCTATTCCTTTTAACGCTCGTTTTAGACGATCTCTATCCCTAACATCTCCAATAAAATAACGCAATTGTTGATATTGATCAGGGCCAAACTCTTGCGCTAATTGAAACTGTTTTTGTTCATCTCTTGAAAAAATCACCAATCTTTTCAAGGTTACTTCGGGTTGGAGTAATCTCTGGGTTAAAGCCTTTCCCAAAAATCCGGTTCCTCCGGTAATTAAAATGCTTTTGTCTTTTAAGAAAGATAAATCCATTCAATAAATCTATTAGGACAATGATATGTAAGCACTCAAAGATAGCATATGGTAATTTCTACCATTAAATAAGTCCTTGAAATATCCGTTAAAACTGAAATACGTTTAGTTTTGAAGACTCATTTCAGAAATCTGACACATGGAGAACAAGCCCATTTTAAGTGTTGTTGTTTGTACGTATAAAAGAGAAGAATTCATTCGGCAAACGTTAGAGCATTTACAAAATCAAACAGCAGACAAGTCTACTTATGAAGTTATGTTTGTAGACAATAACAGTCCTGATCGTTCTGCTGAGATTTGTAAAGGTTTTCAGAAGGAGTACCCTGAATTGAATTTGAGCTATTTCTTGGAAATGAACCAAGGACACACTTTTGCCAGAAACCGTGGAATTACCGAATCTATTGGAAAGTATATTTCATTCATTGATGATGATGCTTTTGTACACTCCAACTATGTGAATGAGTTAATTCACTTTTTTGACACTCACCCTGATGCAGATGCACTAGGTGGAAAAATTATTCCGGTTTATGAAGGTGGTGAAACTCCAAACTGGATGACTCCTTTTTTGTTGACACTTGTTGCAGCATTAGACATGGGTGAAAACCCTAAAGAGTTTAAGAAAAATAGCTTTCCTATTGGGGCAAATATTGCTTTCAGAAAAGAGGTTTTTGATAAACACGGCTTGTTTGATGTTAATCTTGGTAGAAGAGCGGATAATCTTGAGGGTGGTGATGAAAAAGAAATCATTTATCGCATAAAAAGAGCCGGTGCTAAAGTAATGTATGCTCCAAAGGTTATAGTCGACCATTTTATCCCTAAAAAACGCACCGAAATGGAATACATTAAACGACTGGGAACAGGGGTTGGAAGGCACGAACGCAAAAGAATCACAAAAGAAGGTTTCGGCAGTGTTCTAAAAAAAGCAATTCTCGAAGTGTTAAAAATAGGAGCTACTGTATTGCTATTTTTAAGATACCTCTTAACAGGTTCATTCGAGAAAGGCTGGACATTAGTAAAATTTAGATACTGGGTATTACAGGGGTTAATCTTCAACCAATGAGTCAGATTTTTAAACAATCTTTAAAATCTAGTATTTTTTCATACGCTGGTGTATTGATAGGCTTTATTACGACAGGTCTATTGATGCCTACGTTTCTTGATCCTGAGGATATTGGGACCATTAAACTCACACAGTCTTATGGTCAAATTATCGGAGTCATTTTTGCTTTGGGAACGCCTACTGCCATACTTAAAGTTGGTCCTTTTTTCCATACGAGTAAATCAAAAACTCACGGTTTATTTTTATTGGCTCTGGCCTTAAGTACATTCTCTGTTATACTCCTATACCTTATCTCTCCCGTCACCTATAAAGTCTTATTGAATTACGAAGAAGATCAAACTTTTCTAGACTTCATTTTTCCATTTATCTTGTTGATTGCTACAGGAAATATCTTTTTCTATTTGCTCGACAGTTATTCGAATACATTAGGATACATTGCTATTTCTTCTTTTGGCAAAGACTTCGCTATGAGGATTTTCAACTTAATCATCATTGCTATCTATGTCTTCACCTCCATTTCTTTTACTACGCTACTCTTGGTTCTTGCCCTTATCTATTTTGCACCTGCAGTAATATTGATTTTCCATTCCTTCCGCACGAATAATGCAAGCCTTAAGTATAACCCTATCATTCGAACAAAAGATTTTATTAAGACTTTTCGTTCCTATACTTTAATTGGGTTTGTCAATAAAATAAACTTAGCATTAGTACTCACCTTAGACAGCATTATGATTGGAAAATACGATTCCAAGCCTGCTGTAGGTATCTATAGTGTTGTGTTTTACTTTGCTAGCATATTGCTTATTCCTGCTAAAGCTATCTCCAAGAACACCGTTCCTTTTGTAGCAGAAGGTATTCATAACAATAACAGAGAGACTGTAAATAGAATTTATCAAAAAACAGCTTTAACAGAAATGATTATAGGTGTTGTTTTAGCTTCAGGATTAATCTTTAACACGCCTATTATTTTTGGTCTTCTAAAAGATGAATACGCTGCTGGCCATTTAGTAATTATACTCATTAGTCTAGCGAACTTCATCAATATGGCCGCTGGAAATAATTTTAACATATTGGAACTCAGCTCCAGCTTCGTCTACAGAATTATTCTCTCTTTAATCTTTATTGGGCTAATGGTTTCTTTGAACATTGTTCTAATTCCTGATTATGGAATCACTGGTGCAGCAATAGCTTCACTTATTTCCACTTTCATTTATCAATTACTAGGAGTAATTGTTCTTTACGTGAAAGAAAAGTTCAACCTCTTATCACCAACTTATTTTAAGGTATTGGGGGTTAGTATCGCAATACTAGCATTGTCCGTAGCAACCTCTATTTATAACGAAAACATATTGGCAGGAATCACAATCTCTCTTGCTGTGAATGGAGCATTCATTGGGTGGCTGTATTCTAAAAATATACATCCAGAATTCAGTAATATTATCAATTCTGTAGTGGAAAAATACCTGAGCAGAAAATAAGCAGTCATTCTTAAAAAGGATACAAGTCTAAAAACGGATAGAGTTTACTCTTTTCACTTCCTATTTTTAGCGAAACGCCTTCATTTTCCAAAGCTGGTTTTAAGTAGGTCATGTACTCATCAAAAGTTAAACTACCATATGCACTCGTAAACTTTTTATCNGCTAAATCATAAACCTTTTGAGAGGTTTGNTTTTTAGCTTTTTCTTGGTCTTTTAATCGTTGATGAAGGGCTGCAAATTCTTTNGCTCTNCCTGTAGTTTTCTCATCATTAAAGAAATAGCGAGGATCATTCATGTCTACACCNATGAGCACAATTTCTTTATAGCCCATAATTGCTCCCATCATCAACACATAGCTCAAGCTTCCTGAATAATGGATCAAATGGCTAAAGTTTTTAGGCGAAATATTATTCCAATACCTCAACATACGTTTGATTACGTTTCCACTTGTTGTTCGAGGCATGTAAGGTGCATTGTAATAAATCATTTCGGGCTGCAACCCAATATCGTCATACTTAAAACCTGTTTCTACGAAATGCTGGTACTGAATTATAAAAGGAACATTTTTATACTCTTCTTTCCTTAACTGAAAGCTTTCTTTCACATGATTAAATTGCTCTTCATGCTTGGCCGTTTCCATCACAAAATATGTTGGAACAAAAGGATGATAAACCCAATTATTCACACCTATACTGTCGTGTTGAGCAATTAAGTCCCAGTCTTTATCCGTTAAATCGGTTACAGAATAACCACTACCTAAAAAGAAAAGAGTGTCACTGGTTTTATAAGAAGAGTAATCAAAATCAACAATTGATTTCAATCCATCTTTAGCCATTTGTTTTCTCGCCCTATTAGCGCTAAAAACTGAATAGGCAATGTAGGCTCCAGACTCATAAACTAGCTGCTTAAGCATCAGCTTTCAGTCCTTTAACCCATTGAAAAATACTCCCAGCTATCAGCAATAAAATAATCACTGAACCAGCCAAAGCTATTTTTTCACCAGTGTAATATGATGTTGGTTTGAATTCAAATTTTATAGTGTGTTTTCCTTTAGGGATATATAAACCTCTTAAGAAATAATCTACTTTCTTCATTTCTACTGACTCACCATCGATTGTTACATTCCAGCCTATTGGATAATATATCTCAGAAAAAACAGCAAATCCATCAGCTGAATTCTCAGAAGTGTATTGTAATGCATTCGGCTTATAATCGGTCAATGTGATTTTTCCAACATCAAATGAAGTGGCAGGAACTCCCGTTGTCTGATTCGAGCGGATCAGCGCTGTTTTAGAAAGATCAACATCATTGATTCCAAGTATTTCATCATCTGCCGTTTCAACAACTTTAAGGTCTTTAACAAACCAAGCATTTCCAAAAGCTTGACTGTTTATTAATGGTTGATTTTGCGGGTTAACAATAATATACTTGGTGTTTAAAGCATTAATGACCTGCGTATTTTTGAGAATATTATTTACATCAGCCATTGTACGTGCCTGCCCTAGTCCGGACCTCAACTGATTAATTTCTTTTGAAATATGATACTCTACCATTTCTTGATAGTTTTTCATTTTCACACCACTATAACCTCCAAGAGATTTATGCCAAGCTGAAGTACTTGATTCGTTGAATGTGCTTACAGAGACATTAAGCACTCTAAAATCAGGATCAGAATCTTTTAAGATAAAATCGTTTGCTGGCGTTTTAGGAAATGGGACATCAACTTTCGATTCTGACACGAAGTTGTCATCGTTGAGGTATGCTTTATCTACAGTCCATAGATCTACTAATACTAAGATGGCTAAAGCGCCTACTAAAATATTCAAAGACATTTTCTTCTTTGCATACAAGAAAATAATAACTGCTCCTACTAATATGAAGAAAAACGATCTCCAAGCATCAGCAGTAAAAATTGCTACACGAGCAGCTTCAATGTTATCTAAAAGATTATTCATGTCACCAGCACTCCAGCCAGCACCTTTAAGCTGCCCCATGTAGCGCTCTACCTCACCTGTTTTAAAAAACTCGAAAAAAGTGGTTGGCATAATGGCAAACAAAAGTGCTAGACCTCCAGTTAAAGCAAACGCAGCATAAAGTGCTTGGAGATTGGAGAACTTAGATTCTTTATCGAAAAGGCTAATTTTCTTATCAAAGAAATTCTCTTCATCGCTAATTTCTTTTAGCAATAAAACACCCATCAATGGAATACAGAAATGAGCCACTGTCTGAATAGAAGCTACAGCTCTGAACTTACTGTAAAGAGGAAAATTGTCGATGAAAAAATCAGATAAAGCCATAAAATTACTTCCCCAACTCAACATAATTGTAACTACTGTCGAGAAAACAATCACCCATTTAAATTTACTCCTGATAGCTAGCAAACCAAACACAAACAAGAAGATTATGATGGCTCCACTGTACATTGGACCACCGGTAAAAGGTTGATCTCCCCAGTATTGATCTACTCCGCTCATAGCTTGACGAAAACGAGAATCTACCGCATCCATAGCTTTGTCGTTTTCCGCAATAACACCAGAGGCACCACCTTTAGCATTTGGAATCATCAGACTCCATGTTTCACCAATTCCATTGCTCCATCCTAAGATGTATGATTTGTCTAGCCCATTAGTTTGATCATCACCTTTTAAGGTCAACTCTGAAGAACCTCTTGTAGAATATGGAGCATACTCTTGAGTAACCATCAACTGTGAAGCGTTGGGTAAAACTCCAGCAAGCAAAGCTCCCCCAGCTACTAATGAACTAATAAAAAAGTGTTTTAATTCTTTTGATTTTATAGCACAGATGAACTCATAAACTACAAAAGGTAGGATAAAGAATATTGCAAAATAGTATGTCATTTGTGGATGGCTTGCCACTAGTTCAAGTGCAAACACTAATGCTGTAAATGCTGCACCCAACAAGTATTTACGCCAATTATAGATAAGAATCAACCCAGCAATTAACCCTGGGAGATAGGAAAGGGCACTTGTTTTAGCAAAGTGACCAGCTGCTGTAATTACAAACAAATAGGAGGAAAAAGCATAACCAATAGATCCTACAGCCCCAATTAGAGGTTTGATTTTAAGGGTTAATGTTAAAATAAAGAAACAAACTAAAGCTGTTAAAATATAAGAGATTGGACGATCTAATCCCAGCGCAAAAATGTCTCTAAAGGCATTGTTGCGAAAGAAGTTAGAGGGGTACTTCATATAAGCATAGTAAGCAGGCATTCCTCCAAACTTTGAGTTTGTCCACAATGGCAACTCTCCAGTTTCTTCATAGAATTTTATGCTTTCTTGCGCACCTCCAGCCCATTGCTTTTGATCATGAGTATCTAAAACTTTTCCAGATAATTGAGGAGTGAAATAAGCTATTGTAATAGCAAAGAAAAAGGCAATTACTCCCAAGTATGGAGCTAGTTTTTTCCAATCGATGTTTTTCATATTAGGAAGGGTTCATTTTTCACAATCAAACTTCTTCGAAATCTACATATTCTCCAAAATCATCTTGTGAATTTTGTGTTTTATTTTTTGAAGAGTCTTCTTTATCCTTTGTGATTTTCACCTTNCCATCATCTCGCACCGTTTTGGCTTCTTTCTTCCNCCCAAATTGCTGATGCTGAGCTTTCATCTGCTCTTGCATCTTTTGCTGAGCTTTTCCTACAAACCACCTGAGCATAAATGGAAAGACATATTTCGACATCAACCGCCATAAACCGTAAATGAGGACAATTATTCCAATTGTCCTCACTAATCCTACTATGCTCAATAATACCATGTGTCTCTTAACGACTCAAATAAAGATTTCTTTCGCTGTATACTTTTTTGAAAAATGGATCTCTCAAGTGATTGATAAAACGAATAGCTTCTCCAGTTGATTTCATTTCTGGCCCTAATTCTTTATCTACATTAGGGAATTTATCGAATGAGAAAACCGGAATCTTAATTGAATACCCTTCCATTTGTGGGTTGTATTCAAAATCTTTCACTTTCTTTTCTCCCAACATCACCTTGGTTGCCCAATTCACGTAAGGTTGTCCGTATGATTTTGCGATGAAAGGAACAGTTCTCGAAGCTCTAGGATTGGCTTCAATTACATATACCTTTTCATTTTTTATTGCAAACTGAATATTGATTAACCCTTTTGTTTCAAGNGCTACAGCAATCTTAGTTGTGTATTCTCTGATTTGATTGATCACATTATCGGTCAAATCAAATGAAGGAAGAACNGCATAACTATCTCCAGAGTGAATACCCGCTGGCTCGATGTGTTCCATAACACCAATGATAAGTGTNTCAACACCATCACAAATAGCATCTGCTTCTGCTTCAATAGCTCCATCTAAGAAGTGATCTAACAGAATTTTATTGTCCGGCATATCACGAAGAATGTTTACTACGTGATGTTCTAATTCTGTTTCGTTGATCACAATTTTCATACTTTGTCCACCAAGCACATAACTAGGTCTAACCAATAATGGAAAACCTAATTCTCTTGATANTTCAATCGCTGCTTCAGCAGTTTCAACAGAACCGTATTTTGGATAAGGAATTTCAAGTTCTTTCAACAAATCAGAGAAACTTCCGCGATCTTCAGCTTTATCTAGCGTTTCATAACTTGTACCTAATACTTTAATACCGTAACGCGTTAGTTTTTCAGCTAATTTCAACGCTGTTTGTCCCCCCAACTGAACAATTACACCTTCTGGCTGCTCATGNTGGATAATATCATAAATGTGTTCCCAGAATACAGGCTCAAAATAAAGCTTGTCTGCAGTATCAAAATCTGTAGAAACTGTTTCTGGATTACAGTTAATCATTACGGTTTCATAGCCACACTCTTTAGCAGCTAACACACCGTGAACACAACAATAATCAAACTCAATTCCTTGTCCAATTCGGTTAGGNCCTGAACCCAAAATCACAACTTTCTTTTTGTCTGATTTTACCGATTCATTTTCTTCTTCAAACGAACTGTAGTAATAAGGAGTTTGAGCTGGNAATTCTGCTGAACATGTATCAACCAATTTATAAACACGGTTGATTCCCATTTCTACACGCTTATTGTGCACTTCACTTTCTAAACAACGNAACAGATGNGCAATCTGACGATCGGCATAACCGCGTTGCTTAGCATCAAGCATCAATGCTTTTGGAATGCTCTCTAAATGGTATNTCTCCATTTCACGTTCGATAGAAAGCAACTCATCAATTTGATGCAAGAACCAAGGATCTATCTTAGTGATGTCATGTATTGTTGCAAATGGAATTCCTAGTTTGATTGCATCATACAAGTGGAATAATCTATTCCAGCTTGGACGTTTTAAGCTCTCAAGAATTTTATCCTGATCTCTTAATTCTTTACCATCTGCGCCTATTCCATTTCTATTAATTTCCAAAGATTGACACGCTTTTTGAAGTGCTTCCTGGAAATTGCGACCAATTCCCATTACCTCACCTACAGACTTCATTTGAAGTCCTAATTCACGGTCAGACCCTTTGAATTTATTGAAGTTCCAACGTGGAATTTTNACGATCACATAATCTAAAGTAGGCTCGAAATAGGCAGATGTNGTTTTCGTAATTTGGTTATCCAATTCATCTAACGAATAACCAATGGCTAGCTTAGCTGCAATTTTGGCAATTGGGTATCCAGTTGCTTTTGATGCTAATGCNGANGANCGNCTNACCCTTGGGTTAATCTCAATTGCAATNATATCTTCTTTTTCATCTGGAGAAACAGCAAACTGAACGTTACATCCTCCAGCAAAATCACCAATGGCACGCATCATTTTAATTGCCATATCACGCATACGCTGATATGCTTTATCTGAAAGNGTCATTGCCGGAGCTACAGTAATTGAATCTCCGGTATGAATTCCCATTGGATCCATATTTTCGATCGAACAAATGATAATTACGTTATCATTCTTATCGCGAAGTAATTCNAANTCATATTCTTTCCAACCTAAAACGGCTTTATCAATCAATACTTCATGAATTGGCGAAGCATGTAAACCGCGGTTCAAAAGTTTATCAAACTGATCTTGCGTATGAACGAAAGAAGCTCCAGTTCCACCTAGTGTGTAACTCGGTCTAATTACCAATGGGAAACCAAGTTCTTGCGCAATTTCTTTTCCTTCTAGGAAAGATTTTGCTGTTTTAGATGGAGCAACACCTACATTAATGTCTTGCATTAATTGACGNAAAGCTTCTCTATTCTCGGTGATTTCGATTGCATCGATATCTACACCGATCATTTTCACACTAAAATCATCCCAAAGTCCGCTGTCTTGGCACTCTATACACAAGTTTAGTGCAGTTTGTCCTCCCATGGTTGGAAGCACTGCATCGATTTGACGCTCAGATAAAATCTGGCGGATTGACTCAACAGTTAACGGAAGCAGATAAACATGATCTGCNGTAACCGGATCTGTCATAATTGTTGCCGGATTGGAGTTAATCAACGTAACTTCAATACCTTCTTCTTTCAATGAACGGGCTGCTTGAGACCCTGAGTAATCGAACTCACATGCTTGGCCAATTACAATTGGACCACTACCAATAATGAGAACTGATTTAATGCTGTTGTCTTTGGGCATTTTCGCTGTATTTTTCGAGCTCTATAAATTCGTGCGAAAATAGGAGTTTTGCNCGTAACGACAGGAATTCTATAAATATCCATTTTGACTAAATTATCAACATACAACGATTTTCAGCTGGAATACCGCTTAATTGGTAATGGAAAAAAANTTCTTTTGGCCTTTCATGGCTTTGGACAAGACACCAAGGTTTTTGATTGTTTCCAAAAAACATTTGAAGCTACACATACCATCGTAGCCATTAATTTATTTCACCACGGCAACAGCAAGTACCCTGAAACNAGAATTCAAAACNACACATTAACCAAACCAGAATTCAAAGCCATTATTAACAACCTCATTAGNNAACTCAACATTGAGCAATTTGATGTTATGGGATATAGCCTAGGNGGNAAAATTGCACTTTGCATAGCCGAAGCTTTTCCTGAAAAAANCACAAATGTTATTCTGATTGCTCCTGATGGAATAAAAATTAATCCTTGGTATCACTTTGTAAGTAAAACATGGATCGGTCAAAAACTATACACATTCGTACTTAGGAACCCCAAACCATTTTTAACACATAGTCNACTTCGCCAATAGGCTTCACATCATTGACAACAAGCTAAAACGATTTGTANTCTTAAACATGGANGACAAAACCAACAGANTATTGGTNTACAAAGTATGGATGACATATAGATACATCAACCCCAACATTGCAGAGTTCATCAAAAAGACAAGAGAACAGCAAATGAACGTGTGGCAGTTCTTTGGCGAATACGATAAAATCATCCCACCATCAATAGGTCAAAAATTCTCAGAACTGCTGAACCAAGAAAATCATTTTTTCACGTTGAAGATAGGGCACAACATGCTTTCTGAACAAACAGCTCGGCTTATCCATTCAAAACTGTAAAAACACAAACTAAAAAAGGTGTCAGCTTTGTGCTAACACCTTATAGTATCTTAACGGAATAACGAACCGTTATCCGGAGTATAATCGAATTAACGCTTGTGTCTAGGTTCGTCAGAAACTGTTAATTTCTTACGACCTTTAGCTCTTCTACTAGCTAATACTTTACGCCCGTTTTTAGACGACATTCTCTCACGGAATCCGTGTTTGTTTTTACGCTTTCTGTTCGAAGGTTGATATGTACGTTTCATAATGCTACCTTTTTACTAAGGGGATGCAAATGTAAGAGAATTTTGCCTTCCACAAAATGTTTCTAAAAAACTTTTTCAGTAATTGAATACTACAAAAGTATGACATACACTTCTTACGCCAAAAGCTACATTTGCACAAAAATTAGGTAACGCATGTTTGCTCCCAGACAAAAGAAAGAAAAGATCAAACTAAAGAAAGGTGCTTGGCGCAGATCTTTTAGAATATTTCCCTATTTAAAACCTCATGCTTTTAAGTTTGGAGTTGGTCTACTCTTTCTCATTCTATCAAGTTTAACCTCAATGGTTTTCCCGGGAATGGCCGGAAAACTTGTTGATGTATCTAATTCTCCTGAAAGCAACTCAGGAGGAGGTTTTCTTAATCTCGATAACATTAATAGCGTTGCTGGAATTTTGTTTGTAGTCTTTGCCTTAAATGCTCTTTTTTCTTTTATAAAGATTTACATTTTTAGTGATGTTACTGAACGTGTTTTGGCAAAACTTAGACAAGACACCTATAATCATTTAATTCGTCTACCGATGAATTTTTATTCTCAACAAAGAGTTGGTGAATTAAACAGTAGACTTTCATCTGATATTACAACATTGCAAGAAACACTTACAACTGTTCTTGGAGAACTCATCAGACAGGTTATAATAATTGTTGTTGGAATCTCTTTATTGGTGTTTTATTCATGGAAACTAACCTTAATTATGTTAGCTTCTGTACCAGTAGTAGTTGTTATTGCAGTATTTTTTGGACGTTTTATCAAAAAACTATCGAAGACAACTCAAGATAAAATTTCTGAATCGAACGTAATTGCAGAAGAAACTTTTACGGGCATTAGTAATGTAAAAGCTTTTGCCAATGAATTTTTTGAAACAACCCGCTATAAAAACAGCACGGACTCTATTCGAAAAGTTGCTATGAAGGGAGCAATTTGGCGAGGTGGATTTGCCAGCTTCATCATTTTTGCACTTTTCGGATCCATTGTTCTGGTTATTTGGCAAGGAGTACTACTAAAAGAAGCCGGAGAAATTGAAATCGGAGAGCTTTTTTCTTTTCTTTTATACAGTGTTTTTGTTGGTGCGAGCTTTGGAGGCACTGCAGATCTGTTTGCAAGACTTCAAAAAGCCGTTGGTTCTACCGAACATCTTTTTGACTTAATGGATGAGACTCCCGAACCTCTAACAATAGATGATTCTCCCTCAGTACTTTCAGAATTTAAAGGAGCCATTGAGTTTAACAACATCACATTCCATTATCCTACACGAACAAATGTTACGGTATTAAAATCTGTTTCTTTCTCAACCAATCCGGGAGAAACAGTAGCTATTGTTGGCCCTTCTGGTGCCGGAAAATCAACATTAGTATCACTACTACTTCGCTATTACGAACCTGTATCCGGAGAAATTAAATTTGATGGAATAAATGCAAATCAATACGAACTCTCTTCACTAAGAAATCAGATGGCCATTGTTCCCCAAGAAGTAATTCTGTTTGGAGGAACCATCAAAGAAAATATTGCTTACGGTAAAACCGGAGCTACTGACGAAGAGATTAAAGCAGCAGCAGAAAAAGCAAATGCACTTCAGTTTATAGAAGGTTTCCCTGACGGATTCAATACTGTTGTTGGAGAAAGAGGCATACAACTATCTGGGGGTCAAAGACAACGTATAGCCATCGCACGAGCAGTTCTAAAAGATCCTAAGATCTTGATCTTAGATGAGGCTACTTCATCGTTAGATTCAGAAAGCGAACGCTTAGTTCAAGATGCTCTTGACAAGTTAATGGCAAACCGAACAAGTATTGTTATTGCCCATAGACTATCAACCATTCGAAAAGCGAATAAAATACTTGTGTTAGCAGATGGTGCCATTAAAGAAGAGGGTACTCATGAAGAACTTATGCTTATAGACGAAGGCCTATACAAAAACTTAAATAGCCTCCAGACTGATTTACAATAACTTGAACAGGTTTAACCTTAAACCTTTTTGAGCTGTTATTAACATTAACTTTGCGCTCCTTACAAATCACGTAACACCAGTAACTAAACTGTGGATTTAGGAGACAACATCAGGAATGTCCGTTTACATCGTGGGTACTCACAAGAATACGTTGCTCAAAGACTAGGTATTTCCCAAAATTCATATAGCAAAATTGAACGTGGAGAAATTGCCTTAACCAAGGAACGTTTAAAGTTAATTAGCGATATACTAAGTGTTTCGCCTGAAGATGTTATTGAATTTGATGAACGCACGCTGAAACAAGATTATTTAATCTCTGTTAAATCGCGGTCATATTCGCGGTCAGAACAAGCTTTAATTAATGAAATGAGAAGTTATAATAAAAGCTTTCGTTCCGAAATTGCCCGCTTTATTAAGCTAATTCGAAAAATGAAAGGTGACAATTAAAGTCTTGCACTCAGGTAAATGACTTTTTTAGTCTCAAAAAAATCTTCTTCAAAAAAATCTTGAATCAGAAACTCTTGCCAAGGGCGTTTTAACTCATTCATCTCTTCATTTAAGTCTCCCCCCTTTAAATAGAGAATTCCATTCTTCAATTCATTGAATTGATCTGTAGAAAACTTATTACGTATCCAAGCCCAAAAAGGTTTAATACGCGTAACAGCTCTACTCACCACAAAATGGTAATCTCCTTTTACTTTTTCTGCTCTCGCATGTGTGCCTGTCACATTGGTTAACCCCAGACTTTCGGCTACAGCATTTACAACTTTGATTTTCTTACCGATAGAATCTACTAGATGAAACTCTACCTCAGGAAATAAAATAGCCAGCGGTATTCCGGGGAAACCACCACCGGTTCCTACATCCAAAACCTTTGTGCCTGGTTTAAAGCATAGTACTTTGGCAATTGCCATAGAATGTAAAACATGCTTGATGTATAATGCATCAATATCTTTTCTTGAAATCACATTGATTTGTGCATTCCATTCCTCATACAAAGGCTTCAATTGTTCAAATTGTTGCTTTTGTTTAGAAGTAATTTCCGGGAAATAATGTTGAATTATAGCAGCATTAGACATGCTGCAAAATTATATACTAGGATTGGAACCTAGCATCAATTCTGCTAACATATGTTTTGCACGGTGCAAACGAGCCTTAACGGTTCCAATTGGAATTCCTAAAGTTTCAGCAATTTCTTCATATGTAAACTCCTTGAAGAAACGCAAGTCAATCAAAACTCTGTGGTTCTCTTTCATTGATCCCACCACATTTTGAACGGCCTCAATACGTTGCTTTTTCTCCAAAATATCTTGTGGAGTCTCACTTACATAACCTTTTTCCAACAATTTAGCGTCTTTGTTTGTCGCTAACGCTTCTTCCATAGAATATGTTTCTATGCGTTTCTTTCGAAGAAAATCAATGTAATGATTTACAACAATGCGCTTCAACCATGTTGAAAAAGCATATTGTGGATCAAATTTATCCAACTGAGTAAATGCTTTGGTTAAAGCTTCTTGAGCTAAATCTTTTGCTTCTGTTTTATTGTGTGTTCGCGAAAGTAGTAATGCATATATATAACCGTAGTGATTATAATAAAGCTCTTTAATCGCTTTTTCACTCCCTTTTTTGGCATGTGCAACCAACTCCAAATCGTAAATCGATTGCTTGCTCAATGCTTTTTCTACTTTCTTTTCCATGCGTTAAATTTATCTACTCCGTTTAGTAGTCCAACTGTTGGATAAAACAACATGAAGAACACTTCAAAAATTGGCCCGACCCATGTTAAAGAACTGAGTCCTACTTTACTAAACGTAAAGAACCATACCAATAGTTGGGTAGATAACCGAATTCCAAATCCAGCTAACGCACAAATTCTATATTCAGGAAAAAAAAGTAACGCAATAAAACTGACAAAAAAGAGCAGTTGAGAAAGTGGTATTAGCCCCAGCAAAAACTGGTGCATTGACTTATACCTCACGGAAGTTGTTAGGTGTCTTTTCTTTTGACGAATCCACTTCTGAAAAGAATCTTTGGCAGGTGAAAAAGTATAGGCATCCGGAGAGAAAACAACCGTTGTATTTTTTGAATTACTTACTGCATTTACAAACAAATCATCATCACCAGATTTTAAATCCAAATGGCGAGAAAACCCTTTTTGATCAAAAAACAAAAATTGTTTGTAAGCTAAATTTCTTCCCACTCCCATGTATGGAATCCCTGCCTTCGCAAATGATAAATACTGCATAGCTATTACAGCTGTCTCAAACCGAATTAGTGCATTTAATACTCCCGGTTGTTTTTCCATTCCTCCATAGGCTAGAACAACAGGCCGCTTCACTAAACCTGTGACCATATAACGCAACCATTGCTCGCTTGAAGGATAGCAATCTGCATCGATAAAAACCAGATTTTCATACTTGGCTGCTTTTATACCAAGAGTTAATGCAAATTTTTTCCCTCCCTCAAATTCTCGATTCTCTTTTACAGATGTATGGTGCAAGTGAGGATATTTTGCAGCAAGAGCTCTCAAAACATCCGAAGTTTCATCCACAGAGCAATCATCAACTACAATTACCTCAAAAATGGGGTAGTGCTGTTCTAAAACTTTTGGGAGATAATTCAGTAAGTTATCAGCCTCATTTCTTGCTGCAACAATTACACTAGTTGGAGGAAAATCCTGAATATGATCCAATGCTTTTTTCTTCTGAAATGCTATTCTGCTATAGAAAAACCAATAGAAAAAAAGCTGAATCAATAAAGCCACTGAAAATATGTACAACAATGCNATCTCCATATTGTGNCGCCAAAAATAACCATTGCAACATGTCGTATACCCATTTCGTTATCTTTGCCGCCCTGAATTTATCAACAAATGAAATTCACACTACAACACAAGGATTCNGGAAGTAAAGCTCGTGCTGGAGAGATTNTAACCGACCATGGCAAAATAGAAACNCCTATTTTTATGCCTGTTGGTACTGCCGGTACTGTCAAAGCTGTTCACCAACGTGAGCTTAAAGATGATATTCAAGCTCAGATTATTCTGGGTAATACTTATCACCTTTACTTAAAACCAGGTTTGGAAACCATGGAAGAAGCTGGTGGANTACACAAATTCAATGGCTGGGATAAACCCATTCTAACCGATAGTGGTGGATATCAAGTTTATTCGCTTTCTAACCAGCGAAAAATNAAAGAAGAAGGNGTTCATTTTAGTTCTCATATTGATGGCTCTAAACATTTTTTCACTCCTGAGAACATTATGGACATTCAACGCACAATTGGTGCAGACATCATCATGGCATTTGACGAATGNACNCCCTACCCTTGNGAATTTGAATATGCANGAAAATCAATGGAAATGACGCACCGTTGGCTCAAAAGATGTGTAGACAGATTTGATGCTACAGAGTCAAAATACGGTTACACCCAAACACTTTTCCCTATTGTACAAGGAAGCACTTATCCCGATTTACGNAAGAAAAGTGCAGAAACCATTGCCAGTTTTGAACGTGAAGGAAATGCTATTGGGGGCTTAAGTGTAGGTGAGCCGCATGAAGACATGTATAGCATGACAGAGTTGGTTTGTGATATTTTACCTTCTGATAAACCTCGCTATTTAATGGGAGTGGGAACTCCTGAAAACATATTGGAATGTATTGCTNTAGGTGTTGACATGTTTGATTGTGTAATGCCCACNCGAAATGCAAGACATGGACTTATTTATACNTCNAANGGTATCATNAACATAAAAAANAANAAGTGGGAAAGNGATTTTTCTCCTTTAGATGAAAATGGACCNACATTCGTTGATAGCCAATATTCTAANGCCTANCTCAGACACCTTATNCANTCTAATGAATTATTAGGCGCGCAAATTGCATCTATTCACAACCTCGGTTTTTACCTTTGGCTTGTTAAAGAAGCCAGAAAACAAATTGTTGATGGAACTTTTGCTGATTGGAAAAATAAAATGGTTCCAAAATTGAAGCAACGTCTGTAAGATCGTGTTAAAAAAGCTAGACATATATATTCTGGGGAAATTCCTCAAGACATTCTTCTTCATTTTGGGTATCATTATGATCATTGCTATCATNTTTGATGTTTCTGAAAAAATTGATGATTTCCTGAATCACGATGCCCCATTAAAAGCAGTATTGCTNGATTACTACGTCAACTTTGTTTTCTTCTATGGAAACATGTTTAGCCCATTAATCATCTTTCTGGCTGTTATCCTCTTCACCTCCAATATGGCTTCTAAATCAGAAATCATATCCATTTTAGCAGCTGGTGTTTCATTTAATCGTCTGTTATACCCCTACTTCATTGGATCTACACTTTTAGCCGGAATTTCACTTTATTTGAACCATTACCTTGTTCCTCATGCCAGTATGGAGCGCCTTCAGTTTGAATGGACATATGTGAATGATCCTTATGAAAATCATCACAANCACATCCATAAACAAGTCTTACCAGGAGAATTTATTTACCTGAAAAGCTACAAAGTAGCCAACAATACAGGTTATCAATTCAGTTATGAAAAATTTGATGGAGACCAATTAGTCTANAANCTAATGGCTGATCAAATTCATTGGGATACAACCATCAATAAGTGGAGTGTTAACCATTACAAAGTCCGTGAAATAAAAGACAACCAAGAATACCTTTCTTCAGGGAGAAGATTAGATACCATCTGGAATTTCAAACCAGAAGAATTTGCTCGTAGAGAGACCAATGTTCAAACTATGGACACTCCAGAATTGAGTANGTTTATTGAAGAGGAGAAGATGAAAGGCTCTGAGTTAATNCCTCTTTATTACATAGAAATGTATCAACGAACCAGTTTCCCTTTTGCNACTTATATATTGGTCTTAATTGGAGTGTCAATTGCCAGTAGAAAAGTGCGNGGTGGAATTGGATTACATATTGCAATTAGTTTACTATTGTGTGGAATTTATGTTCTTTCCATGCAAGTCACAACCGTATTTGCCAAAAATGCAGGTGTTAGTCCTATATTATCTGTTTGGCTCCCAAATATTTTCTTTGGAATCATTTCCATTTACACCTATTTGAAAGCCCAGAAATAGGCGCTAATTAATATTAATTTCTACTTTCGAATTAAAATAAGCAGCATATGCCAACATATCTTGATTTTGAAAAACCAATTGCTGAGTTGTTCGAACAGCTTGAAAATGCTGAACAAATCAAGGAAAAAAGCAATGTTAACGTGAACACTACTGTTCGCGAACTGGAAAAGAAAATTAAAGCTACCAGAAAAGAGATCTATGAAAACCTTTCTCCATGGCAGCGTGTACAAGCTTCCAGACACCCNGATCGTCCTTACACATTAAATTATATTGAAGCTATNACTGACGGAAANTTCTTGGAGCTTCATGGAGATAGAAATGTAAAAGACGANAAAGCCATAGTTGGTGGAATGGGTGATGTTGATGGACAAACAATCATGTTTATAGGTCANCAAAAAGGAATCAACACCAAAATGCGTCAATACAGAAATTTTGGTATGGCTAACCCTGAAGGATACCGAAAAGCATTGCGTTTGATGAAACTTGCCGAGAAATTCAACAAGCCAATTGTAACCCTGATTGATACTCCGGGTGCTTATCCAGGACTAGAAGCTGAAGAAAGAGGACAAGGCGAAGCAATTGCTCGTAATCTACTTGAGATGACTCAATTNAAAGTTCCCGTTATTTGTATNGTTATNGGTGAAGGNGCTTCTGGNGGTGCACTTGGAATAGGTATTGGTGATAAAATCTTCATGTTAGAAAATACATGGTATTCGGTAATCTCACCTGAATCTTGTTCTTCTATTTTATGGAGAAGTTGGGATTTCAAAGAGCAAGCNGCCAATGCATTAAAATTAACTCCCCAAGACATGCTTCAAAACAAGTTGATAGATGGCATCATCAAAGAACCTGTTGGAGGTGCTCATGCAGNCCCNGAAGCAATGTATGCAAAAGTAAAAGCAGAACTTCTTAAATGGATTCCTAAGCTTCAGGAAATGGATAATGAAAAGCGTATTGAAAAACGCATCCAAAAATTCTGTGCTATGGGTCCTGTGGCAGAAGGCTAATACAATATTTCACATTTAGAATTCATTAGACCCGGTGTTTTTACATCGGGTTTTCTTTTTCAACAAATGTTAATAAGGTTGTTTCAAAACTTTTTCATAACATCAGTTGAAGAAAAATATTTTCCAGCGGAGCTTATCCGTAACTTTGATAACAAACATTTTTTATGGCCAAATTACAATCTGACAATACGAAAAGAACGCGCAAAAGTGCACCTCAGGCAAACCTTGAGATTGGNAGAATGCCACCTCAGGCTGTTGACTTAGAGGAAGCTGTATTGGGTGCTTTAATGCTCGAAAAAGAGGCTGTAAATGATGTTATTGACGTATTACAACCTGAATCTTTTTACAAAGAAGCTCATCAAAAAATTTACAATGCCATTAAAGAGCTTTTTGGAGCTTCAGAACCAATAGATATACTAACGGTTACAGAACAACTTCGCAAATCTGGAGATTTAGAAGTTGTAGGTGGTCCTTTTTATATCTCTCANCTAACCAATAGGGTTGCTTCTGCTGCAAACGTTGAATATCATGCTAGAATCATTTCTCAAAAATATATTCAGCGTGAATTAATTCAAATCAGCACCGAAACCATTACGAAAGCTTATGATGAGACGACAGATGTATTTGAATTATTAGATGAAGCAGAATCAAACCTGTTTCGAGTTGCTGAAGGAAACATCAAGAAGAATTTTGANAACATGTCTGACTTGGTCCAACAAGCCATCAAACAAGTTGAAAAATTAAGCGCTCAGACCGATGGNGTCAGTGGTGTTCCTACAGGCTTTACTGAACTCGATAGAGTAACCTCTGGATTCCAAAGGTCTGATATGATCGTTCTAGCAGCTCGNCCTGGTATGGGAAAAACAGCTTTCGTTCTTTCTTTAGCTAGAAATACAGCTGTAGATTTCAATTTNCCTGTNGCTGTTTTTTCNTTGGAGATGTCAAGCCTTCAGTTGGTTAATCGTCTTATTGCAAGTGAAACTGAATTATCTGCTGAAAAGCTNAAAAAAGGGAANCTTGAACCCCATGAATGGGAACAACTGAATGCTAAGGTTACTAAACTAACCAAAGCTCCTATTTTTATTGATGACACCCCTGCTCTTAACGTTTTTGAATTAAGAGCTAAATGTAGAAGACTTAAATCTCAACACGATATTCAAATGGTCATCATTGACTATCTTCAGTTAATGACAGCCGGAACCGATAAAGGNAACAGGGAACAAGAGATCAGTACCATTTCACGNTCTATTAAAAGTATTGCAAAAGAACTNAATGTGCCCATTATTGCACTTTCTCAGTTAAGTCGTGCTGTTGAAACTAGAGGTGGTGANAAGAAACCNCAACTTTCAGATCTTAGGGAATCTGGAGCAATCGAGCAGGATGCCGATATGGTAATGTTTATTTACCGTCCTGAATATTACGGTTTAACTGAAGATGAAGAAGGTAATGATACTACTGGTCGAGGTGAAATTATCGTGGCAAAACATAGAAACGGTGCTTTAGAGAACGTTCATTTGAAGTTTATCGGAAACCTTGCTAAATTTACCAACCTTGATGTTGAAGAAGGCTTTGACAATGGTCTTGGAAATTCAAATATGCCTTTTTCAACAGAATTTGGTGCGCCTAACCAGACTGTCCGCAGTCGAATGGATGACATAGATAATGACGATGAAGTTCCCTTTTAAAATTACTTTCTCTTTTCTTTTAATTATTTGGAGCATACAATCCTTGGCTTCACATATTCTCATTCCTATGGATGAGACCCAAACCAATCATCTCAAGGCATATGGAATAGCATATTGGACACTTGAACAAGAGCTAGAAATTGAATGGTTGCTTAATTATAGAGGCGGGAGTTTTCTTCTTCCCGGAATTGAAGGTATCCAAACAGAATGTGTGATAAGAGGAGTTTCTTTTGAAATTATTCCAGATGCTAAGGCTTTAGCAATTAAAAAGGAAATTGCTAACCCAGAGGTAAACATGGATATCATGAAACTCGAAAAAGCACCTAAAATTGCCGTTTACACTCCTTCTGGGAAACAACCTTGGGATGATGCNGTAACTCTTGTCCTAACCTATGCAGAAATCCCGTATGAAGANATTTATGACAAAGAAGTTATTCGAGGAGATCTACACTTATATGATTGGTTACATCTACATCACGAAGACTTTACTGGTCAATATGGTAAATTTTATAGATCCTATAAAAATGCTGATTGGTACAANAGAGAACAANCCAATGCGGAAGCTACAGCAAAGGAATTAGGNTTNAATAAAGTATCAGANCTTAAACTCAACGTGGCTTTAAAAATTCGTGAATACACTGCTGGTGGAGGCTTTTTATTTTCGATGTGTTCAGGAACAGATTCTTATGACATTGCTTTAGCCGCNTATAATACTGATATATGTGAGAAAATGTATGATGGAGATCCAGCNGANCCNNAAGCACANCAAAAACTAGATTTCAACCAAACTTTTGCTTTTGAAAATTTCATTCTNAAAATGGANCCTCTAGANTACGAATACTCTACNATAGATGCTACACCNAAGCACGTCAAAACNCCTGAAGATAAAGACTATTTTTCTTTGTTTGANTTTTCTGCTAAATGGGATCCTGTTCCTACAATGCTTTGCCAAAATCACACTAAAATTGTAAAAGGATTTATGGGACAAACTACAGCATATAACATGTCCTACATAAAGTCTGAAGTCATTATTATGGGTAAAAACGATGCTTTACAATCTGCTCGCTATATTCATGGCACTTTTGAAAAGGGNCAATGGACTTTTTANGGTGGCCATGATCCAGAAGATTACCAGCACTTTGTAGGCGACCCTCCNACNGACCTTAATCTACATCCAAATTCGCCAGGTTATAGACTTATTTTAAACAATATCTTATTCCCTGCAGCTAAGAAAAAGAAGCAAAAGACTTAAATNGGAANAGTAGAAATGAAATTTCTCTTTAAGAGAATTGGGATTNCATTCTAAAATGNATGAAAAACANGGTAGAATTAAACTAAATTCTNTTTNNTNNTTACATGGNNNATTCAGAATAANTTTTCTCTTATTGACTCAAATTAAGGCAGTCTTCATATAATCTAGTTCAAAAGGCTGACAATCCATAAAGAATTTACCTGAATAAGATTGGAATTATTAAACAAGGAGTTTTTTTTTNAGAGAGTATGATCATCTTGATACAACACTANATAATTTCCATTAATTATTGGATGAGTGGCTATANNGCCCAGTTTTCAACAACAAGCTATATTANAACTACCACGNAATCATTTTTTTNAAAGAAAGAAAATGATAACCTAATTGAAAGGTCGGTTATCATTAAAAAGAACAAGCACACAAAAGATTTTCATTTTGCGGATTAAGATTTATAGAGGAGTACAAATAAAAAAAGCCTTGACTGAAAAAACAATCAAGGCTTTAAGAAAAAT
>PAJI01000017.1:0-127676 GCA_002705995.1 Crocinitomicaceae bacterium
CCTTACGACTCGAAGACACAGAAGCAGAACTCCCTAAATCCTCCAACGTCAATTTCGCCTCCACCAGAAAATCCACATAACACCCCGGAGTATGAATCAAGTTGGGATCCAGTTCACCCACCTCCACAATCTCCTCAACCTCCGCAATCACGATATCAGCAGCCGTAGCCATTGCCCGGTTAAAATTCTGCTCCGTCATACGATATTGCAAATTACCAGCCGTATCCGCCTTCCAGGCACGCACAAACGCCACATTACCCCGAATACCCGGAATAAACACCTGTTCCACACCATTCAGCACCTTCGTCTCACGCCCCTCAGCCAACAACGTACCAGCCGAAGTAGGCGTAAAAAACCCACCAATACCAGCACCACCAGCACGGATAGCCTCCGCCAACGTACCCTGCGGCAACAACTCGTATTCCACCTCACCCGATTGAGCAGCCTTCACCGCCTCAGGATTCGAAGTAAAAAACGAACCAATCATCTTACTAATCTGACCATTGCGTAACAACAAGCCACCACCAATGCCAGGCTCACCTACATTATTACCAATAAACGTCAAACCCTTCGTACCCGTTTTGGCCAAAGCGTGCATCAAATGCACAGGGTTACCAGTCATGCCGAAACCGCCTTGGAGGAGTATGTCTCCGTCATTAACGTGTTGAACGGCTTCTTCTAATGTTAATTGAGGAATTTTTTTCATGCGTTGAATTTTATATTGATCTGTTTGGGTTTTAATGATTCATTAAGAAATACAGCAAGTGTTTAGAAAACTCTACATCGCATTCTACGTTAGACAAATGCGCTGCGTAAAGTTTAATGTGACTGCAAACAGGAATGTGTTTCATAAAGTAATTCCCATCGTCTACAGTGGTTACATCGTCTTTGATGCCACTAATTACAAGTGTTGGAACTTCCAATTGGTGCAATGATTGGCGAAAGTCTACATCGCGTACTACGGCACAGCAAGCCGCATATCCTTGTACGGGATTTTTCACAAATACATCGAGGATTTTTTGCACTTCATCAGGATGTTCTGCTCTGAATTCTGGCGTAAACCAGCGTTCTTGAGTTCCATCGGTAATACTTTCTAAACCATTTAAGGCAACATGCTTAATGCGGTTGTTCCAGCCTTCTTCTGTACCGATTTTAGCTGCGGTGTTGCAAATCACAATTTTGTGAAAACGCTCAGATGCGTTAATGCCTAACCACTGCCCAATTTGTCCGCCCATAGAAAGGCCACAGAAATGAACTTTTTCTAATTTAAGATGATCGAGTAGTCCCAATACATCATTGCCCAATTGGTCGATGGTGTATTCGGTAGCTTCACCTACACCGCTTTTCCCGTGTCCGCGGGTATCGTAGCGTAGAATGTTGTATTGACCACTTAAATGATCAATTTGTTTGTCCCACATGGTGTGGTCCGTTCCCAGTGAATTGGAGAAAACGAGCGTTTCATCGTGTCCAAAATCCTGGAAGTAGTAATGGCAATCAACGTTGTTAATGTTAACTTCTGGCATTGGTTATTTATCGTTTTTAATTGTTTCCACACTTAAAGATGTATCGCTAAAGAGCGAAAGGCGATAGAGGAGGAGGGCTACCAACACGAGGTAAACTACGGCCATAGACATGGCGATAAAGTAGCCATCCATTCCTTGTTTCAAGGTATAAAAGAACACACTTCCGATGACACTGATGCCTAAGGCAGATGAAAATTGTTGCACGGTAGAATAAACTCCTCCGGCCAATCCGGCATGTTGTGACGGAATTTTTTTCAGTGCGTAGTTCAAAATCGAAGGTAAGAGTGCTCCTTGTCCTAATCCGTAGATGAGTAAATAAACCGGAATGTAGGAGATAAAGGCTTTATCGTGAAGCGTTAAGGTCTGCATGACTAAGGAAATGATCATTAAGATACATCCAGCTATAAGCAATTTAATGCCCATTTTGTTCAGCAATTTGAACGCTATCATTGAAGAAATTAAAAATCCAATGCCGTTAAAGGTGAAATATTCACTGGAGACAAGGGCGTTAATGCCCAGTTTGTGTTGGAATTGTACGGCACAAATAAGGAGATATGAATTGTGCGCTCCAAAGAAAAAAAGCACCACCAACAGCACAAAATTGAAACTCTTTATATCAAACAGGGTAGTGTTGAGCAGTGGCGCCTTTTCTTTTTTTGTTTTAGCATGTTGATTTTTCCAGAAGATGAAAAAGAAAACACCGGCTATGGCCAGAAGTATAGTGTTTTCTGTAGATAAGCCATCTTCAGGAATTTTAGTGAGGCTATAGATTAAAGATCCTAATGCGGTAACCAGTAGCCAAACACCGGTTAAATCGAACTTACTTTCGTTGTTTTGTTTTGATTCTTGTAGGAAGATGATGGAAAAGATGACAGCAATAATTCCCAAAGGAACATTGATGAAAAAGATCAATCGCCAGCTTTCTTCAATGAAAGCATTTCCGGCAAAAAAACCACCTAAGTATTGCCCCATGATGGAGGCAATACCTAATGTGATTCCAAAAAATCCAAAAGCCATGTTGCGTTCCTTGGCTTCGGAGAAATACAACTGAATCATGGTCAGCGTTTGCGGAATCATGATAGCAGCTGATACTCCCTGAAAGAAGCGAAAAGCAATGAGTGCATAAATGGTGAGTGACCATCCGCACAAGGCCGATGTTAATGTGAAAAAGAACATTCCCCAGGTATACATTTTCTTACGGCCGAAAAAATCTCCGGCTCTACCACCTGTTACGAGAAAAACACAATACCCTACCAAGTAAGAACTGATGACTAATTCAGTATTACTGTTGGAGGTCAGGTATTGCTCTTTAATTGCCGGCAACGCCATGTTGACAATGTAGACATCAATGACAGATAAAAGGGGCGCAACCAGTATAATTGCCAGAGCAAACCATTTATTTGTGTTTTTCATCATAACAAGGGATTTTTAGAAGGATACTCGTGAATGCTTTCTTGTTTTAATGGGGATTTAGAACGTGAAAACAGTTGCGAAGATGAATCTCCAGTTTTCTGCATCAAACTTGTTTTGCTGAGCAATTCCGCTTAAATCGGCATCGCCCCATTGTGCTAGAGAGTATTCTACTTCAGTTCTGAATTTGATGTTTTTCACCGGGAAATCTACACGTGGTGCAATACGGTAAATGTGGTTGATGGTTCTAGCTCCGTCTCCGGCACCGATACCTCCTACCAAAGAAGTTAAACCGTATGATTCAGCTACAACGCCATCTTCTTCTACAGGATCTGTAGCTCCGTTGTTTTTACTGTAACCTACAAATAGACCAGGAACAATCTTTTTGGTATTGGCAGTAAGGTCAATCCAATACGCTTCTGTGTTCATGGTGCTGTAGGTTTCAATTTCGTTAGGTAATGTATAGCCTACATATCCGCCCAACATTACAAACGAAGCTGCATTTTGTCCGTAGAATGCTTGTGCTCTAACTGTTACGGGTTTTGTGTTCAAACGTACGTAAGCCAACCCTGAAAGGCTGTTCACACGCTCGTTAGAGTACATGTTCAAATCGCCAGAGCTTAGTTTAGGACGAATGTGCTCGTAATGACCGGCAACTCCCAAAATCAATTTTTTGGTTTTGTAGTTGACTTGTAAATGCCCTGATGGAACACTTGCTAAAATGTAAGGCTCAGTATTTGAAGTGAAATCCCGCTGAGAAACTGCTGCTGCAATAACGTTGAATTTCCCTAGTTTTTGTGTTAAACGAATTTGTGGGTTACGATTGTAAGGCATGTAAGGTGCACCACCGCTGAAGTTTACTGTTAAAGGAAACAGTTCAGGAATGGTAAAAGGGTGCCAATATTGTCCTAACCCTAGTTGCGTATTTTTCCAGTCTAACGTAATCCACGCATGTCTTAAACGAAACTCGTTGATACCACCTTCTGCATTTCCAAAGAAATCACCTTCAAGGTAACCTCTTGTTTTGGCTCCTAATACACTTGGTGCTGTAATGCGCACACCAGCTCTTGAAAGAATGGCCAACATTTGAAACTGTGTGGCATCGTTAAGGTCAGTGCCATTTGGATCAAGGTTTTCGTCTTTTGCCCAAAGTACTACAGCTGCTTCACGTACATCAACAGTTTGGCGGGTATCAAACATCGCATCGTGGCGAATAAACCCACCAAATTCAAATTTGATAAGCGAATCTTTAAGTGTAGCAGTCTTTGTCAGTTTTACCTGCTGCTGAGCATAGGAAGTTGTTCCCACAATTGCCAACAGGCAAATGGTCAATAATCTAAAGGTCTTCATTGTGTTGTCGAGGTTAAATTGTTGAGTTTTTTTAGTGCTTGAAAAACAATTTATCCAAGATCTCCACCCGATACAGGCAAGGTTACTCCCGTGATGTAAGAAGCTTCATCAGAAGCCATAAACAAAATAGGAGCTACCTGTTCTTCTAAAGTTCCATAGCGCTTCATTAAAGTAGATTCAATCGTTTGATCGATAATCTCTTGATACCAGGCTTTCTCCTGTTCACTTTCTTCACTCGGATGTCGCGGAACGAGCCTTGGAGGGGCCTCCGTTCCTCCGGTAGCAACGCCCACAACACGAATGTTATGCGGTGCATATTCGAAAGCCAGAGAAGCAGTCATCGCATTTACACCGCCTTTTGCAGCAGCGTAAGGTACCCTGCGAATGCTACGGGTTGCAATGGAAGATATGTTGATGATAACACCTCCGTTGTTGCTCAACAGGTGTGGAAGAACGGCTCTACAGCCCCATAGTGTGGTATACAGCGATCGATTGATTTCACTTTCAATCTCATCGGGTGTATACACATCGTAAGGCTTGGTGTAAATGGTTCCGCCAACGTTGTTGATTAACACATCGATTTTTCCAAACGCTTCCTGAACTTCTTTTAGTGCTGTCTTAAAACCATCAAAGGTTTCCAGATCGGCCAATAGTGCAATAGCCTCGAGCCCTTCGTCTTTAGCTATCTTAGCCACATCTTTTACATAAGGAGATCGGTCTATCATGGCGACAGCAGCACCTTCTCGTGCTACTCTAAGGGCGGTTTCTTTCCCGATTCCCTGTGCCGCTCCGGTTACCACAACGGTCTTATTTTGAAAGCGATTTTCGAAAATCATAAGGTTTTATCTTCTTCTAATCGAGTTTTGAAATTGGATAAATTAAAATCTGTGTTTTTTGATTTAATCAGTAATTGGTGTGGCAACCGGTTCTGCTGCTGCATTTACGGTTGGTGCTTTAAAAGCATATTTTAAGCTTACGAAACCAATGGCAATGGCGGCAATAGCTCCTGGGATGGCAAAAAAGATGAAATTGACCTGAAAGGGTAAGCCAGATCCTACTAATGCACCTCCCATAAGCGGGCCTATAATACCACCAACTCTACCAACACCAGATGCCCATCCGATTCCGGTTGAACGGATGTCCATAGGGTAGAACTGTGCAACATAAGCGTACAATAAAATTTGAGTTCCAATGGTTGTAGCTCCGGCTATGGCCAGCAATAAGTACAATACAAAAGTGTTGCTCTTAAAGCCTAATAAGCTCAATGAAATAGCAGCCATTGCCAAGTAAATAATACTCACTTTTTTCAAGTGGAACTTATCGCCTAACCAGCCTCCACCAATGGCTCCAAACATGGCTCCAAGGTTAAGAACTAAAAGGAATGATAAGCTTGATCCTAACGGATATCCGGCTTCTGTCATGAGTTTAGGTAACCAAGAACTTAGTCCGTATACCATCAGTAGGCACATGAAAAAGGCAACCCAGAACATTGCGGTACTTACTCCGCGATTGTCTTTGAACAGTTTTACAATACTAACTCCCGGTGCTTTTTCAGGAATGTAGTAGTTGTCGTCTTTGCTTGGTGTAAATGAAGGGTCGATTTTTGATAAGATCTGACCAACTTCTTCATTCTTTTTGCTGCGTACCAAAAATCCGATTGAATCGGGAAGGTAACGCATAATTACGGGGATAAGTAATAAAGGCAAAGCACCTACATAGAATACTGATTGCCATCCGAAGTTGGGCAATAAAACAATTCCCAAACCGGCAGAAATCATACCACCTACGGCATATCCGCTAAACATTATTGTAGTTAACAGTGCACGGATTTTTTTAGGCGCATATTCTGTAATTAATGCAACTGCATTGGGCATTAAACCACCAATTCCGAAACCTGCAAAAAAGCGGGCAATTCCAAATTGAGTAGGGTTTACTGTAAAGGTATTGATGAGCGTACAACTGCTAAACAAAGCCAGGCAGATGATAATTGATTTTTTACGACCGATTCTATCGGAGATAGGTCCGAAAATGAGAGCTCCGAACATCATTCCGAAGAGTGCATAACTTCCCAGGCTTCCGGCTTGCATAGGGGTTAACTGCCATTTGTCCATTAATACGGGAAGTACTACACCATAGATGACAAGGTCATACACGTCAAAAATGATAATTAGGAAGCTCCACAATAGCACGCTCCAGTGAAAGCGGTTGAAGCGCGCGTTATCGATCATGTGATGAATGTCTACTGTTTTACTCATAGCTGTGTTTTTAGATTGATTGGTTTTTTAAGTTTAGTTACACAGTAGAGGCAGCATCGCTACCAGTAGGGACGAATTTTTCCATATAAAAACCGTCATACTGGATTTGTGCCTCTTGAAGCGATGTTTTGATCGCTTCGATCATTGGAGGAGGCCCACACAAATACAAGTCATACAAAGCTTCTGTTAAGGTTTCTTTGTTAATGAATTGTGTTACATATCCGGTAGGGATGTTTGTTGTTTCTTCACCGGAAACGCACACTTTAACATCAAAACTTAAGCTGTTGGTATAGGCTTGAATTTGCTCTAATTCAACAAGATTTTCTTCAGTTGTTGCACCGTAGAATAGAGCGATAGGTTGAGTATTATTCTCTGCTTCAAGCTTTTTAAGCATTGAGATGAAAGGAGCAATTCCTGTTCCTCCGGCAAAGAATAAAGTAGGGCGGGTAACTTCTCGCAAGTAGAAACTACCCAGAGGCCCTGTTAAGTTCAACGTATCACCTTCTTTGGCTTTTTCACTGAGGTAAGTACTCATTAATCCACCGGGTACAAGGCGAATAAGGAATACAAGTTCATCAGTTCCGGGAGCATTGCAAAACGAATAAGAACGCGATGTATCCAGACCTGGGATTTCAATATTTACATATTGTCCGGGTAAGAAGTCAATAGCTTTGTTATCCGCAGTTTTGAGGGTAAGTTTTACGATTTCAGAAGAAGGAAATTCCAGTTTTTCGATGGTCGCTTGAAAAGCTTCAATTTCAACTTTACAAACGGCTGAACTGGCCATAATTTCAACAATAAGGTCCGATTCAGGAATCATTTGGCAAGCCAAACCATATCCTTGTTCAAATTCCTCATCTGTTAAAGCATCCTCAATGTAATCACCCGGATCAAACTGACCTGATTTTACGTGGCATTTGCAAGTTCCGCAAGCACCATCTGCACAATCAAGTGGTATGTTGATTCCCAAACGGTAAGCAGTATCTGCCACCGTTTCGTAGGGTAATCCTTCTAAAATTCGCGTAACTCCGTCTTCAAAATTTAATGCAATGTTCGCCATGATATGATAGTTTTTTAGAAATGATAGATGTCGATTACTTGTCGGATATAATCACTCTTCAAAATCACTTTCTTGTTAGAGATTAAGAAAGAATCATCCGTTTTCTTCAGTGTGTAGAAAGAGCAACCGAAGTAGTTGTCTTTTGTCTGGTACCTGAAGTTAAGTGTGTTCCAGTTGAAACGAATTTTGATATCTTCTTCCGTTTCTTCCAGAATTTCAATGTTCGAGATCATGTGAATGGTTCTCGGTTCAGGTGTGGAGGCACTTGAACGTTCTGTTTTAATACGGAATACGCGGTCTTCTAATCCTTCTTTGTTTGGATAGTACACCAAAGAAATCTGACTGTTGAAGTCTTCTGTTAATTCATCTTCATCATCCCATGCAGGCATCCAAAATTGAACATCTTCATGGTAGTGTGTTAACCATTCGTCCCAAGCTTTATCGTCTAAGCACCTTGCTTCGCTGTATAAAAAAGCCTGAATTTTTTCGAAAGTTGTCATTGTTTCAGATTTAAGCTCAAGCATTGGTCAATTCTCCTTCTTCTTTAGATTCAACTGCNTTGATTAATACTTTAGACCAGTGTTTGTGTTGCATTAAGAAAAGNCCTTCGTCTTCTGTTCTAACACCACTCAATACGGGGTTCATGCCCATTGATTTAGCATGCTCATCAGGACCTTCAATCCAGTGAGTAGCTCCACGGCTGATGTCATTCCATTCCATGTAGTTACCGCTGTATCCTTTTTGNCAAGCTCTAAATTCTTCCAAATCATCAGGAGTTCCCATTCCGCTTACNTTGAAGAAATCTTCGTACTGACGGATACGCAATGTGCGCTCTTCAGCTGGCTCTCCAACAGGAGCAAAGCAGTAAATAGTAACTTCAGTTTCGTTAACAGAAATAGGNCGNGCTACACGGATTTGTGTAGAGAATTGATCCATCAAATAAACGTTAGGGTAGATGCACAGGTTACGTGTGTGATTCACGATATGATCTGCTTTTTCTTTCCCCATTTCTTGTTCCAAACGCTCTTTGTGTCTGTAAACCGGGCGAACTTCAGGGTTNATCAATTGTGTCCACAACAAAATGTGACCGTTTTCATAACCGTAAACACCACCTACNGATTTTGACCATCCGTTAGCATCTACAGCTTTAGTACCGCCTTTGTCGTATTTTCTTCTACCCATGGTAGCAACGTAGTTCCAGTGAACTGTACTCACGTGGTAACCATCTGCACCATTTTCCATTTGCATTTTCCAGTTTCCTTCATAGATGTAAGAAGAGCTTCCGCGAAGTACTTCCAATCCGTTTGGAGCTTGGTCAACCATTTGNTCGATGATTACTTTGGTTTCACCCAAATAATCTTCAAGAGGCAAAACGTCTTCNCTTAANCTTCCGAATAGGAAACCTTTGTAAGAAGCGAANTTTGCAAGTTTCTTTAAGTTGTGCGATCCATCACAGTTAAATTGNTCTGGGTAACCAGCACCGCGAGAATCTTTTACNTTAAGNAATTTACCAGAGTTGTTGAATGTCCAACCGTGGAAAGGACAAGTAAAGGTTGATTTGTTTCCTTTTTTGTAACGACAAATCATAGCGCCACGGTGGCTACATGCATTGATGAATGCGTTTAATTCGCCTTCTTTGTTTTTGGCGATAAATACCGGCTGACGACCGATGTATGTGCTGAAGTAATCGTTTACTTCTGGCAATTGACTTTCATGAGCTANATAAACCCAATTCTTTTCGAAGATTTCTTTCATCTCCAATTCAAAGATGTCTGGGTTAGTGAAGGNTTCTCTTTTTTGTCTGTAGATACCTTCTTCCGGTTTGTGNTCAAACAATCCGGNNACGTATTCTTTGGTTAAATTTTCCATCGTAAAACGTGTTTTTAGAATTCCTTTTTAGGCTAAAATNTGGGCATAAAAAGCCCCCTTGAACCTNTTGGTTCAATTTTTAGAGGGCTTTAAAATGTATTGTGATTANNCTACTGNGTGCGATGNGTAATTATTCGCCAGCAGCACGAAGTCTTTCAACTTCTGTATTGATTGCACCTTCTTTATCGTGCTGTAGGGTTACATCCCAATCAATAGATGAGAATGGACGGTCTAAACCTTTTTCTTTAATTGCAGCTTCGTCTTCTACCTTAACAACTGGTGGAACTAAACCTTCGCGAGTTGCNAATGCAAAGTCATCCCANAAGTAAGGATCACCTTCGATGTTGATTTGTGTTGTTAATTTTCTGAAACCATTTGCAGAAAAGAAGAAGTGAATGTGAGCTGGACGATTTCCGTGACGACCTAATTGATCTAATAATGTTTCAGTAGATCCACCTGGAGGGCAGCTATAACCTGAAGGCATGATGCTACGGAATTGGTAACGACCATTTTCATCAGTGATAATAGTTCTACGTAGGTTGAAATCTGATTGCGATTTATCGAAGTAAGAATAGTTTCCTTTTAGGTTCGCATGCCATACTTCTACGCTAGCGTTAGGAATTGGGTTTCCTTCAGTATCTTTAATTGTTCCTTGCATGAAAACGATTTCAGCTTCGTCTTCTTCAGTTCCGTCATCTAAACGAGCAAAACCTTCAGCAACTGGAGCACCAGCTACGTAAAGAGGTCCTTCGATGGTTCTTGGAGTACCATCAGTTAAACCTGCTTTTTCGTCAGCAGCATCCATACGCATATCTAAGAAATGCTCAAAACCAAGACCTGCAGCAATTAATCCCCACTCACCGTTTTGACCAGCTTCAGTAAGGTAATTCATTGCTTTCCAGAATTCTTCTGGTTGAACGTCTAAATCTTCCATCATGTAGAAAAGGTCTTTCACCATTCTATTCACGATTTCTTTTACACGCTCGTTACCACCGTTTTCGGTGCTTTCCATTTCTTTTAAAAAAGCGTCAATTTTCTCCTTTTCAAGGATTGTTGTTTTTTCTTGAGTTATCATAATTTCCCTGTTTTAAAGAGTTAGTATATTATTTAATTGATGAATAATGCTTCGCTAGAGGAGTTACTTGCATTTCCATGTAAGGAAAAAGAGGAAGGGCAGTGAGCAAGTCGTGTAACTCGTCATTGCTTTCTACATCAAAAATGCTGATGTTGGCATATTCACCAACAATTCTCCAAATGTGAACCCATTTACCATCGCGTTGCAATTGCTGAGAATAAGCTTTCTCTTTTGCTTTTACTTCTGCGATGTAATCTTGATCGATGTCGTTTGGGATTTTCACATCCATTTTAACTTGAAATAACATATCTATTAATTTTTGCGTTGATATTTATTAACTTGATTCATGTCTAATTCAATCCCTAGTCCGGGACCTTCAGGTAATTTCAAGGCGCAGTTTTCATACTTGATTGGCGTTTTTACAATGTCGTCAACCAACAATAGCGGGCCGAACAATTCTGTTCCCCAGCTTAGTGTGTTCAATGTTTGGAATACGTGAGCAGAAGCAGCTGTTCCGATGGTTCCTTCCAGCATGGTACCTCCGTAAAGTGCGATATCTGCACCATCTGCAATTCCTGCAATTTTTTGAGTGTTGATGAGTCCACCAGCTTTGGCAATTTTAAGTGCAAAAACACTTCCGCCACGGTTTTGTGCCAAGCGAAATGCATCGCGAACTGTTGCTACAGCTTCATCGGCCATAATAGGCACTTCAAAGAAATCTGTTAAACGCGAAAGTCCATCCCAGTTGTCTTGTGCAATAGGTTGTTCAATCAAATCAATGCCATTGTCTTGCAACTGTTGAATGTATTTTTTTGCCGTGCTTTCGTTCCAGGCTTGGTTAACATCAACAGTTACTTTTATATCGTTACCCAACTCTTTTTTAATGCGACTTACGCGGTCTACATCAACTTGTGGGTGATTTCTACCAATTTTGATTTTAAAGGTGTTGTGTCTTTTTTCAGCAATTAGTCTTTTACCTTCTTCAATGTCTTTATCTGTATCGCCACTGGCTAAAACCCAAAGTACAGGTAACTCTTCACGAATGGCTCCACCTATTAATTTAGAAATAGGGAGGTTCAAGCGTTTTCCTTGAGCATCTAGTAAAGCCGTTTCAATACCATTTTTAGCAAATGTGTTTCCTTTAACGTATTGGTTAATCAAATGCATTACAGCACCTACATTTGTTGCGTCTTTACCAAGAATTAAAGGAGCGATGTATTTATCGATGGTCAGCTTCATTCCTTCAGGAGATTCAGGACCATAGCTCATACCACCAATAGTCGTTGCTTCTCCTAAGCCTTCTGTATCATCTGAGCAGAATAAGCGAATGATTACCATGGTTTGAATGTTCATTACAGCCATGGATAATTTGTGTGGTCGAATAGTGGGAAGTTCAACGATCGTGGTTTCAATGCGATCGATAGTCACTTTTGGTGTTTGAGGTGTTACACCGTTTTGTTGTTCTTTTTGAATTTCTGTTAAGTCCACAGTTTTGCGTTGATTTTATGATCGAATACAAAAATGAGTACTTACTTACTTTCTGAGATGACTTTTTGAATTATTAATAGGATAAAACAAATATTTTAGGAAATGTTCTCCATTGAAAAGTCCTGAAAAATGTTTGAAAATGAAATTTATCCCCTTTTTGAGTAGGTGTTTTTCGTGTTTTTTGATGGTTGGTGATGCGTTTAAGATGCTGCTGTTTAGCGGTTTAGTTGTTGTTTGGTGTGGTTTAGCAAAGCAGGTGTCGCTAAAACAGGTGATGTTACGTAAGTTTTAAGATAAATAGGATAAATCGTGGTGTGTGGGCTTAGTGTTTAGAATCTCCTGTTTATTTAACGCCTATTTGCTTGCGATATTGATTAGGAGTCATTTCGGTTTTAGCTTTAAAAAGGCGTGTGAAATAGCTAGGGTCGTCAAAACCGATATTGTAAGAGATGTCTGCAACACTTTGGTCTACCAATTCGAGCTGACTTTTAGCTTCGCTAATGAAATAGTCGATGAGGATTTCTTTGGGAGATTTACCTGCAATGGTTTGGCAAATAAAATTGAGGTGACCGCTTGATATGCCTAACTCTTTGGCATATTCTTGAACATTTACTTTAAAAGAATAGTGCTCTTTAATCAATTGTAAAAATCTGCGGTAATAGATCTTGTAGGCATTGTCTGTAGTTCTTGAAGAGTTTTTCTCTTTCTTAGGAATACGGTACAAGCGAATCAATAACATGCCAACCAAATATTCCAAAGCAAATTCTTTAGCCGGTAGGTTGCCATTATATTCTGCAATGCACTTGTGAATCGTAACATATAAGTTTTCGTAAAGCTGATTGTCAAAATCAAATTTGGCAACAGTAAACTCATCAATATCAAATATTATGTTGGTGTCAAGTGCTAAAATGCGTTCAAGAGCAATGTCAGAAAGTGTAATGATCCATCCTTTAATGTTAGGCTTAGCATTAAAACCATGTAACACATTTTTGGGAATGGTGAAGAAAGATTTTCCTGTAATGTTATACGTATCATCGTTAATGTTGAGCTCAAGGTCGCCTTCTTCAAGTAAAAAGACTTGAAACAAGTTTCGGTGAGCATGGGGTTTGATGAACCAGCTGTGTTGTTCTGTAATGAACTCTATTTTAGAAATATGGATAGTTTCTCTAATGAGTTCGATCTTATCTTCACCGTAAATTCCCTCAAAGTATATCTTGTCTTTCATCTTTCAAAAATGCTATTGTACAGAAAATGAGTAGTCGCTCACCAAATTGAACTTGAAAAATAATCTAAAGTGCTAAATAGTACAAATCGTATTTAGGAATAGTAATAAGTATGTGATTTGTTCTATTTATTCCTGTAGCCACTTATAACTGTTAAAACCGTTAAAAGTTCTTAAATGCCTCCTTTGTAAGTGCAATAAAGTTGCATTAAGCCTGTTTGCATTTTAGTTTTGTAACCAAACAAAGAGGAAGTGTTAAAGACGCAATCGTTGATGTTTCAATACAGTGAGGCGAATCAATTTCGTTTTCCAGATATTGAATTGTCAGAAGGAGAAGATCTCTTAATCATGGGAGAATCTGGAGTAGGAAAAACAACACTGCTGCATTTAATTGCGGGGGTGTTGAAGCCACAATCGGGGAGTGTAGAGTTATCAGGAGTTCGGATTCATGAACTTTCAACAGCAAAAAAAGATCGCTTTAGGGGAAGGCATATCGGTTTAGTTTTTCAACGCCCGCATTTTGTTCAGGCTTTATCGTTAAAAGACAACTTAGCGCTGGTTCAGTATTTAGCTGGAGAAAAGCCAAATTCATCTCGTATTCGGGAGGTGTTGAACAGTTTGGGGATTGAGCATAAAATGAATGAAAAACCCAACCGGTTAAGTATTGGTGAACAGCAACGTGCATCTATTGCATTAGCAGTAATGAATCATCCGGATATTATTTTGGCAGATGAGCCTACTTCAAGTTTGGATGATAAGAACTGTAATCGGGTGGTAGAGTTGTTAAAACAGCAGGCATTATCGAGCAATGCACAGCTGATTGTTATCACGCATGATAACCGATTGAAACCTCATTTTCAAAATAAATTACAGTTATGAATATGTTTAAGTTGAGCTTCCGCAATATGCTCAACCGCCCACTAAATACAGTGTTGAGTTTAGTGCTTTTCACGTTAGGAGTTGGAATGATCTCATTGTTGTTACATGTTCAGAATCGCATTCAACAACAAATGGACAATAATTTACAAGGCATTGATATGGTGGTTGGGGCAAAAGGAAGTCCGCTTCAATTAATCCTTTCTGCGGTTTATCAAATTGATGCTCCAACAGGTAATATTCCTTTAGAAGAGGCAAATAAGCTCCAGCAAAATCGACTGGTTCAAAAAGCTATACCGCTTTCGTATGGAGACAATTATAAAGGTTTTAGGATTGTTGGAACCAATGAGCAATATCCTCAATTGTATAACGCAAAGGTTGAAACAGGGAGCTTGTGGACAACTTCATTTGAAGTGACAATTGGAGCAGATGTTGCAGAAAAATTACACTTAAAGGTAGGAGATACTTTTACTGGGGCGCATGGTTTAGTGGATGGAGGAGAAGAGCATAAAGAGCATGCCTATAAAGTGGTGGGAATATTCAATAGAACCCATTCTGTGTTGGATCAACTTATTTTGACAGCTACTGAAAGTGTGTGGGAAATTCATGAACATCATCATCACGAACACGAAAATGAGCACGATGAAGTAGAGGAGAAACATCATGAGGAGAAGGAAATTACGGCTCTTTTGATTCAATTTAGAAACNCTATGGGAATGGTTCANCTTCCCAGAATGATCAATAAAAATACAAATCTGCAAGCTGCAGTTCCNGCTTTTGAANTTGATCGTTTGTACAATATTATGGGNGTAGGAATTGATTTGCTAACAACCATAGCATATACCATTATCGCNGTATCTGGAGNAAGTGTTTTNATCAGTCTNTACAGTTCGTTAAAAGCTCGTCAAACTGAAATGGCTTTCATGCGTGCATACGGTGCAACCCGTTGGCAATTGGTTAGTGTAGTGCTATGGGAAGGAATTCTCTTAGCATTAATTGGTTTTTTGTTCGGAGTTGCCTTTAGTCGNGTAGGGTTGATGTTGTTGTCGAGCTGGGCAGAAACAGGTTATCATTATTCTTTTACCGGAGTGCCTTGGATTAATGGGGAATGGTGGCTTTTATTGATTGCTATGTTGATAGGTGGCTTAGCTGCGGTGCTTCCTGCTGTACACGCATTTCGAATTAATATTTCTAAAACCTTGGCTGATGCGTAGATGTATTGTGCTGTTCTTCTTTTTTGCAAGTATAAATGNNTTATCTCAAAAAGAAATAACATGGAAAGCACTTCAAGATGTGAGGTTTACAGATAAATTCAGTGAAGAGGAACAGGCGTACTATTATTATCCTGATTTTGGNTTTTCTGTAAAAGCGTTAGAAGGAAGAGAAGTTTANATTAAGGGGTATATGTTGGTTATTGANCCGAAACAGGGAGTTTATATCCTTTCGCGTAATCCTAACACGGCTTGTTTTTTCTGTGGTAATGGAGGGCCGGAATCTATTGTTGAGTTGGAGNTGAAACCAGATCATCCAAAATTTAAAATGGATCAGGTGGTAACCATTAAAGGGCGTTTGGTCTTGAATCAAGATGACTTGTATAAATGCTGTTATATATTGGAAGATGCAGAGGTGTATGAAGAGGACTGAATGAGTTTGAAAAATGCTAACCCTTTTTGTTCAGGTTGGTGAATGAGTTGAGTGTTTTCTTGTTGTTTACCATCTATAAATGTTAGTGTAACACTATTGCTATCAATTTCAANTTTTNTGATTTTTTCAATGGGAAGTTTAAANGTGTCTCCTANTTCAGGTNNNANGTATTTNTAAACNANGNCCAGNCCCATANCAGTTGATCCTATAGATATAAAACTGAGTAAGTTGTTTTCTAATTTGAGAATGATATAGGTNTCAACACTAAGAGCAATGATTATTAAGAAGAGTTGAATGCGCAGCTTCCTTAAATGATTTTGCTTTTGAATGCCTTTTTCTAAAAGATGATTTGTTTCAGACCAATTTCCTGAAGAGGTGANNTAAATGCAANCGTCTTTGATGTTGATAAANCCGTNTTTGTACTTNAACCATAGTTTCATAGAAGAAGGGATATGTGGGATGTTTTGTTGAAAATAGAGGATATGAATTGTGTAGTTACAATGATAATGAATTATAGAATGGTTTAAAGAGGAAGGAAATAGAAGAAATGTGGTAATAAAAAAAAGGGCCGAAAGCCAGAGGCTAACAACCCTTTGAAATCTTTAATGTGATCGCGATAGGATTCGAACCTATGACCGTCTGCTTAGAAGGCAGATGCTCTATCCAGCTGAGCTACGCGACCAAACCTTTGCCCCGGTAGGCAAAAAATAAAAAAGCCAGCCAAAATAGGGCTGGCTTTGTCGGGGTGGCAGGATTCGAACCTGCGACCTCCTGCTCCCAAAGCAGGCGCGATAACCGGGCTACGCTACACCCCGAGAAAGGAATAATTTCCTTGTGTTTGTTTTAGAACGTTTATCCGTTTTTCAAACGGGCAACAAAAGTAAGTATCTCTTTTAATAATACAAGCCTTTTCAATGAAAAAAGACNTGGNTAAAGTGTAACGGCAAGACAATCACCACTTTTCATCGAAAAAGAATTTAAACCATATGAAGTAAGTGTGTCAAAATTTGTTGTGCTGGTTTGNCGAATAACGTAAGCGCGATAGTTATAAATACCCGGTTCTAATCGTGTTTGAAGAGCGTAATCACAATCGGTAAAGCAGTCTATGTAGTTAGAAGTGCAGGGCGAAGTAATGTTNCCGATGTATCCGTNATTAACTTCTACAGCAATGTAAGTTTGCCAATCCGATAAATCGGTTCGGGTAGAGTAGAAGCGAACTTCTCCATAGTATAAGCAGCTTCCGTTATCTGTTTCNGCATCTTCATCGTAATTAAATGCATCNGGGTCTGTNCATCCTAAATATTCACAACTTCCATCGTCTTTTTCGGCATCATAGCTAAAGTTTGATGCCTTAGGGTCTGTGCATCCTTTTTCTTTACAGTTTGTAAAAAATGAGGAAANAATTAGAAGTGTGAATAATCCAAAGTTTTTCATGAACATTAAGTAAACCTGCAATTTAGTAATATTGAAANTGATTATAAAAATCACTGAGTAAATGAAATTGTCTTCACTATTGGTTACNCTTGTTTTGTTATTGCTTACACAGTTCTTGTATGCCCAAAAGCATCAATTCATAGTATTAGAAAGGAATAGTAACAGCCCCGTTTCATTTGCAACGATCATTCTTCGTGATACTATTTTCTATGCCAATCCTGATGGTCTTTTTAGTCACAATAACATNGTNGGNGAATCTATTTTTATTAGTTGTGTAGGATATCACGATACAACGGTGATTGTTAGATCTAATAGAGATACAGTTTTCCTCACACCAAAGATTGAGCAGTTGGAAGTTTATGAAGTAAAAAGTAGTTATTCAACAATTGAAAAAGGATATTNTGATTTCAAAATGAATTCGAGCCTTGGAATTCATGAAGACTTGTACAATGTGGTATTCATTGAGGGAGAGCANCGCAATGCCATGTTGGAAACTGTATTTTTTAATTTTAAAAAAATTAAAAANGGCACATGTATACAAGTTTACCTTTTTGAGGTAAAAGAAGGTGGANTCCCAGGGAAGTTATTAAGTTGTGTAGCCTATTCACACTATAAAATAACAGATAAAGTAGAAGTTGATCTTCGGTCAAATGGGATAGTTGTTCCTCCAGAAGGCATATTTGTAGGGTATGGGTTATGTTCTGGNCAATTNCAGAAACAAGAAGATCTTTTTTTGAAAATCAATACTTTGAACAATGTTCCTGTGCGAACTTTTGGNTATAACAAGAATTCAAACAAATGGATTAATAATCAGGATTATGGCTTTAACTATTTTCCTGCGATAGGAATAAGAATAAAGCCTTATTGATTAAGAGATTAAGACCTGATAAGAAATAAAAAAAGCTCCGATNNATCGGAGCTTTTTTGTTGCGGAGAGAGAGGGATTCGAACCCTCGATACCCTTACGAGTATAACACCTTAGCAGGGTGCCGCTTTCAGCCACTCAGCCACCTCTCCAACGCGGTCTGCAAAAGTAAGAATCAAATTTAATCCTACAAGCATTTTTCCAATGCTTTCGCAACGAATTTACTTCGGGTATTCTACTCTTACGTGGTAAATNCTCATCAACCGTTTCTTAAACAGTTTCTTAAGGGTAGAAATGTCTTTAAATGTAATATTCGCATTTACAAATTGTTCTTCTTCTGCCTGATGATTAATGATNTTGTCTACTAAATTCCCAATGGTTTCAGCCGTGTGTGTTTTTAGGCTTCTAGCCGCTGCTTCAACAGAATCGGCCATCATCAATATAGCTGTCTCCTTAGAAAAAGGAATAGGACCGGGATATTGAAANTTTTCCTTGGACACATCTGGATTGGTTTTGCGTTTCATGTTATAAAAGAAACGTGTTACAGATGTACCATGGTGAGAGCGAATGAAATCAATAACTTGCTCCGGAAGGTTGGCTTTTTTAGCCATCTCAATACCNGCAATAACATGGCNTATGATGATTTGTGCACTTTCTTCATAATCCAAATCAGCATGTGGATTGGCTTCTCCCAATTGGTTTTCAATAAAGTAGATAGGGTTCTTCATTTTACCGATATCGTGATACAAAGCTCCCGTACGAACCAGTAGNGGGTCTGCGCCAACAGCTACAGCAGCTTCTTCNCTTAAATTAGCCACTTGCATACTGTGTTGAAATGTTCCCGGAGCTTTAGAGGCTAACTTGCGTAACAATGGAGCATTCGTGTCTGAAAGTTCCATAAGTGTAACATCGCTTAGAAAACCAAACAGTTTTTCGAAAATGTAAATCAAAGGGTAAATAAACAACGTAAGTACAGCGCTAATGCCAAAGTGTCCCATGTAATTCCAGTTAACATTGGAAAGGCTTCCTTCTTGTATAGCTGAAAAACCCAGGTAATTAATGCAATAAGCTCCAAACACAATTGCTACGGTTANCAACAGTTGAGANCGTTTTCTCAATCCTGTTAAAGANAATATAGCAATCAATCCTACCATTGTTTGAATGAACACAAACTCAAAGGGGTTGGGAGCTAAAAGGCCAATAAGAATAATGCTGGTAGAGTGTACAAAAGCTGCCAGTCTNGTATCGAAAAAAGTGCGTACAATAATGGGGAGTAGTACAAACGGAAGCATGTAAATATGAATGATGTCTACGTAATTGGCTAAGCTGGCTAGGTAGGCATTGAGTGTAAAAACGAATAAAACAAAAACGGTTTTCTTGGTTTCAATAATAACATCTCGTCTGAAGATGCTTAAGAAGAAAAACAAGACTCCAACGGCAACACTGATGAGTAAGATTTGACCAATAAGAATGAACCAATAATCATTACTGCCTCCGGTTTGTTGGCCATACTCNACAGCAATTGATTCTAGTTTTCGAAAAGCTTCATCGGTAACAATATCTCCTCGCTCAATAATTTTTTCGCCTTTGGCTACCTTTCCATATGTATTGGCAATTAAGTCTAATTTTTCCTGAACAACCTGTTCGCTTAGTTTTTGGTTNTATAAAANATTGGGTTTTAGATAGTCTGAAATCAATGANGCTAAAAAAGAAATATCGTTTTGAACGGGGATGTTTTCCANCTTTTTACGTGCAGCATCGTAAGCTTCTTGCATAGAGTAGAAGCGACTAATCTCAAACTCNTTTTCCACTTTGTCTTTTACCAAAATAATGGTCGTATTCTCATCAGCTTCCTGAACAATAGGAATATTCTCTATAATTCCCTGATCCATGATTTCGGCAAAAGTTTCTGCTACCTTTTTGCGATAGCCTGAGNGCATACCTTCTTTGGTTTGAAAAGGTGTTGCCTGACGCATTTTTCGTTCAGATCCGTANGTGTCTTCAAAATAACTTTCCCACTGTTTGTCAAAATCATCGAGTAAATCTTGCTGAGAAGTAGCTGTGCTTTTTTGGTCGAAATCAAAGTAAGGAATGGCATTCTCTCGAATGTCATCGGCTTCCNTTTTCATTTGTTCTTCAGACTTTAAAATAGGAAAGTCAAAAGGNGCAATGAAGTCTTCGTGCAACCAAGGACTGTTCTTTTGATATTCATAGCCAAATTGTGCCTCACGTGGGAAAATGTAGACAATGAGCCCAATGCTAACGAGGGTAATAAAGATTTTAAAAAACAGGTTATGACTGTTTCTAATTTGATGGAGAAGGTCTTTCATAATGTTCCTTGATCTTTGCAAAAGTAACCATTCACTTATAGGTGATGGATTTTCCGTTTGGCCGATTTATTTGGCTAAATTTGGCACCGCTTAAACAACCGAACTAAAATTTAGACAAATGAAAGAAGTTTATATCGTATCGGCAATACGTACGCCAATGGGAAGTTTTGGAGGAGCACTTTCTTCCATTCCAGCACCAAAATTGGGGGCTATTGCGATCAANGGAGCATTGGAAAAAGCCAACATTAAACCAGAATGGGTTGAAGAGGTTTTTATGGGNAATGTACTTCAGGCAGGATTGGGACAAGCTCCAGCTCGTCAGGCAGCTATTTTTGCAGGGTTGAGTAACACTGTGCCTTCAACTACTGTNAACAAAGTGTGTGCATCGGGAATGAAAGCACTTTCATTGGCAGCACAAAGCATTATGACGGGAGANAATGATGTTGTTGTAGCCGGAGGAATGGAAAACATGTCAAGTGTGCCGCATTACCTTCCGAACAGCAGAAATGGTTTTCGTTTAGGTGATGCTAAATTNCAAGATGGTTTGGTGTTCGATGGGTTAACAGATGTTTACAACCAATACCACATGGGAAATGCNGCAGAATTGTGTGCAAGAGAATGCAACATTTCACGTGAAGAGCAAGACGGTTTTGCAATTGAGTCATACAAGCGNGCAGCAGCAGCATGGGAAGCAGGGAAATTTGCCAATGAAATTGTACCTGTAGAAGTGCCACAACGCAAAGGTGATCCAATTGTAGTGAGTGAGGATGAAGAATACAAAAACGTAAAAATGGATCGTATTCCAACATTACGTCCGGTATTCCAAAAAGAAGGAACGGTAACNGCTGCAAATGCATCAACTTTAAATGATGGAGCAAGTGCTTTGGTATTGATGAGCAAAGAGAAAATGGAAGAATTGGGCGTTAANCCAATTGCTAAAATTGTATCGTTTGCAGATGCTGCTCAGGCTCCAGAATGGTTTACTACAGCTCCTTCAAAAGCAATTCCAANAGCATTGAAAAAAGCTGGTTTAACCAAAGATGATATTGAGTACTGGGAAATCAATGAAGCNTTTTCAGTAGTGTCGTTNGCTAACTTAAAAGAGTTAGGAATTGATGCTGACAAAGTNGATGTTCANGGTGGGGCAGTTTCTTTGGGACACCCACTTGGAAACTCAGGATCTAGAATTATTGTAACGTTAATCAATGTGTTACAACAAAACGGAGGTAAAGTTGGTGCTGCCGGAATCTGTAATGGAGGTGGTGGTGCCTCTGCTATGGTGATTGAGTTGGTATAATCCTAAGAACCTTTTGTTAATAAAATAGTGGAAAAGCTTAGTACGTAGAGGGAAAATAGCCCTTTATTTGCTAAGCTTTCTTTTTTACATGAAGTACGGAGTTTGCACCCTAAGTATAGTTCCCGGAAGGGCTGAAGCCAGTGACCCCAGCGAGATGGTCACTCAACTCTTGTTTGGCGAACATTACAAAGTCATTGACGAGCGCGTAAAGTGGGTGAAAATCAGGANTGCAAAAGACAACTACGANTGTTGGATAGACCGTAAACAACATCATGAAATAGACGAAAAAGTCTATACCTCCTTCGAAAAAATGAAATTCATTCCTAAAACCACCGAAATGGTAGGNTTACTTAAAAAGCAGGATGATAGTATGCAACCNATTGTGCTGGGAAGTTCTCTACCCGGTTTNGAAGAGGGAAAAGTCCAACTAGGAGANNTTGAATTTGAATACCAAGGAGGAACCAATACACCGGATGCATTGCCNAAAGGGCATTTGGTAGAAAATGCTTACATGTATTTAAATGCNCCGTATTTATGGGGAGGTCGTTCTGCTTTTGGAATAGATTGTTCGGGATTTAGCCAATTGGTCTATAAATTACAGAANTACGAGTTGCCACGCGATGCTTATCAGCAGGCNACAATTGGACAAACACTTTCGTTTATCGAAGAATCTGAGCCCGGAGATTTGGCATTTTTCGACAATGACGAAGGCCAGATTATTCATGTGGGCATTATGCTCGAAAACAACTACATCATTCACGCCAGNGGNAGTNTACGCATTGACCGTATCGATCATCAGGGAATTTACAATGTAGATACCAGAAGGTATTCACACAAGCTTCGCCTGATCAAGAAAATNNTATAATTAATTTAGTTAGTAAACCCTTAAAGGAGCATCGTGAAAGCGATAAACCAATTCACGGTCGCTTCCATTGGTGGTATATACAATCTTACCCGAAGCAGTGTAATGCACATCCATAATCTGGTGCATAATTTCTTCTAATCCNCTAATTTGTTCTTGGGTTGTCATTTCGATCATAAAGTCGCCTTTACCATCAAATTTTTGGTTAAGGTCTTCCATCACTACACTAGACATTTGCCTTTTTGTAATGGCAGACAACAAACTTTTCCAGCTCTTGTCAATTGTCATATCAACCTGAACAACACGAAACTCAAAATCAGTATAAGCGCGAATGGGAATTTGCCATTTTTTATCGCTAAAACTATATTTCTCAATCGGAATCAATCGAATCTCACCATTTAAGGCTATGCGGGCAATGTCTTCATCGAAAGAAATCTCAAAGTTCTTGGCGATTGATTGATTGTTGATCTTCATTTTTAAATTGACCATAGGTGTTTTCATCGGGTCGCAAAACTCAGGGTCATAATGAACCACTANNGCTTTAATATCATCGTGATACTCCATATCTAATAGATGGGCACAATCACTTTTGTAATCCATAGAAGGAATGTTGTAGTAAGTTTTGCCGTTGCCTTTAACCTGTACTACCAATTCGCCCTGAGTATGCTCATAGGTAAAGAAATTAAGGTCGTTGAAAAGGTTTTCAAGCTCGGCTTTAACAATCCCCGCCTGGGTTTTCTTGGGTTCGTTAAAAATGGTTTCAAGTTTTGAAATTTGAGCATATAACCCCATCAATTTTTTCAGATCNGAAGTAGCATGTGCTTCTTTTTCAATAGAGGTGATTTGCAGACTAAGTTCTTTGTCTAGCGCTTGCCATTCGGCAACAAGNTTGTTTAATTCACTTTCGGTAAANGGGTACTTAATGTGGTAAGCAATATACACTTCACCNGTTTCTCGGTTCTTAATCTGTTCCCAATAATATTCAGAAGCTTTGTTAAGGCTAATGCCGTTCAGAGCTTTCATAAAATCACTTGAAATTTGNGTCTGTATTGTAGTNATTTCTTGGTATTGAGAAATTTCGTTAATGGTTNTCTCNTTGATGTCGATTTGAACTGTTGACGATACATTAACAGCCACAGATTCAACAATTTTTTCTTTAACGCTAACCAGTGCTTTATTTTTCGCTTCGGCATGGTCTGCGCCAATTCCCTGTACAATTAAATGGTTATGTTCTAACCCATAAACCCANTTTGGTCTGTTCTCGAGGGAACTTTCTATGATTTTTTCCGTCTTACAAGAAAAAAGAACGAAACATAAAATAAACAGGTTTAACCAATGAAAATGACGTCTCATAGAAGACTGATTATTAAGGTTGTTATTAAGTTAGTATCTTTCAGGCCAGTAATTAAAACTGATCACAAACTTGNGCAATAAACATACCAATATATTCGTGTTACAAAGCTTCAAATATATAGTAGTTGCACTGATATTATTAATCTTTGGATGTAGCACCTCACTAAAGGCAACGCACTTAATTGGCGGAAACCTTGGCTACAAATACATAGGACCTCACCCAACTAACCCNTCTTTAGTTGAATATAAAATTGAGTTTACAACTTATATTGATTGTAACTCTGTAAACTGGGGGACTGCATTTCCTGAACCAATTTTTAATATCGGTATATACAGTGGTGCCATAAATCCAACATCGAGTATGCCNTTGGCAGAAGAGGTAACGGTTACGTTAACAGATTCTGCTCAAATTGATCCGGCATTGCCACCGGGCTGCAACTTTGGATCTAGCACCTGCATTTATTTAGTGTATTACGAAGGAACTGTTTACTTGCCTTTATCTTCAACAGGTTACCATTTGATTTATGAACGCTGTTGTCGTCCGGCAGGGATTGTAAATCTAACCTTGTCTGGTGATCAGGCGATGTCTTTTCAAGCCTATATTCCTCCAAACAATACAGGNCTACCAACAGAAGTTAACAATGCTCCCACATTTACAGATACATTGGTTTCTTACATCTGCATTGGAGATACCACTTTTATAGCCAACACGGCAACTGACCCTGATGGNGATTCTTTGGTTTATTCAATAGAGCAACCTTATTGGGGATATACCAACAATACCAGTGGGAATGTTGCGATGACTCCTAGCATTGCTCCTTGGAATCCTTATACTTATCCGCCACCATTAATTACATGGGGAGGAGGGGCTTCTATGGTAGATCCGTTTGGTCNTGGAGGAGATGTCTCCATCGATAATTCAACCGGGTTAACCAGCTTTTATGCTCCTACAGCNGGAATTTATGTGATTGCCGTAGAGATCAAAGAATATAGAAATGGAGTGTTGATTGGACGAACNCGAAGGGATATTCAGTTGTTGTCGGTCAATTGTCCNTCTAATCCACGCCCTACAATAGCCAGTATTGCCTCACATCCCAATGCCATTAATCAAAATACAATAGAGATTATGGCGGGAGATTCTGTTTGTATTGACTTGAATGCCTCAGACCAGAACAATAACGTTATTACCATGTCTGCTAACGGGTCTATTTTTGATCCGAATCAAACCAATCCGCCAGCAACATTTACTGCAAATCCGGGNTCNCCGGGTAGTGGGTCGGGAACATTTTGTTGGCATACCAGTTGCGATCANGATAGACCTCAGCCTTATTCTTTCACAATTCAGGCTACAGACGATGGGTGTCCGCCCAAAATTGACGTAGATGCATTTAATGTAATGGTTATTCCTTACCAAGGGCCAGACTCATTAATGGGACCAGATTCAATTTGTTTTGGGAATCATTTGGGAGTGCAGTATACCGTACCAGAAGCACATAANTACATTTCATANAGNTGGTCTGTTACNGGAGGAACTATTCTCGGATCTAACACAGATTCGGTAATCACCGTTGATTGGAATGTAAATACACAGGGGCAAATAGCCATTGATGTGGTAAGCTGGAGCGGATGTGTAAGCAGTACTTTAATTACACCGGTTTATGTAGGATTTGATTTTGAGGTNGATGCCGGAACGGATACGATAAACTGTTATAACGATACCATTACCGTTGGAACAGCTAATGATCCATCGTTAACGTATACTTGGACTCCTTCCTCGAATTTTATAACTCCTAATCAAGGGATTTCAGACTATGTGGTGTTGCAATCTGCAACGTTAACATTAATGGGAATGGATGTGGCCGGTTGTTACGATACTTCTGAGGTTTTTGTAGATATGTATCCNCCAATAGGAAACGTATACATTACCGGAGAGGACACAATNTGTTACGGAGATCAGAACAATAACGTTTATGAAGCTCCTTTTGGNAATGCCTTTTTTTACGATTGGAATGTCATTGGAGGAACAATCATTGGTCAACCGGCATCTAANATGGCAACAGTAAATTGGAACACACCGGCTTATGGAGAAGTGTCTGTTCAAATNAGTGANACTTTTGGATGCGAGACACCAACATTTTATTACAACGTTAGGGTAGGNGATCAAATTCCGGTTAATGCAGGNAATGATACCGCAGCCTGTAGGTTTGAAACTGTAAACATTGGTGCAGGTACAAGTAACCCTGATTATACTTATTCTTGGAANCCATTGGCTGGTTTATCAAATGCAAATGTGCTTGAAACAGANGTAATTGTTGATGGTACTACAATGTATGTGTTAACCGTTATGGATTCGCTGAACTGTACAAATGTAGATTCTGTATTGGTNGAACAATACCCTGANTTTGAAGTAGACATTACCTCTCCTGATGTTTATTGCGAAGGTGAAACGTTGCAACTGTATGCTACAGATGCNGTTTATTATTCNTGGACACCNGCNAATGAAGTCTCNGATGCTTCAATTCAAAATCCGTATGCTTTTCCNGATTCAACAACTACTTATGAAGTGTATGCGGTTGATCAAAACGGNTGCGATGACTCTGATTCAATAACTGTTACGGTGCAACCATACCCAGAGTTTTGGCTTTATTACGATACNGCCATTTTCCTAGGACAAACCGGAGGAGCTCAAGTCTATTCANACATGAGTAACCTTATTTTTCAGTGGTCTCCNCCTAANGGNTTGAGTTGTACTACATGCCTTAATCCGGATATGAACCCNGAGTATACAACAACCTATACGTTAAATGTTTCAGACCCTAATGGTTGNTTTAGTATCGATACTTTGATTGAAGTTATTGTTCATCGCGATTATGCTTACCACATTCCCAATGCTTTTTCTCCTAATGGAGATGGATTGAATGAAGAAGCACTTGTTTATACCTGGGGGATTAAACGCATTAAAGAATTCAGCATTTTTAACCGCTGGGGCGAAATGGTGTTTACTACAGATAAATTTAATGTGGGTTGGAATGGTGTTTACAAAGGTGTCTTGCAACCCGGCCAAACCGTTTTTGCTTATAGGGTAGTTTTAGAACGATTTACCGGTGATGAAATACAAGAATACGGTAAGATTGTGTTAGTGAGGTAAATNCATTCAAATAGAAGGTAGTTCCCAACCATTTANTCCTTATAAGCGTTTATTACAAAGAGCAAGTCTTAATAGGCAAATAGCTTCCCCCTCCAANAAAAAGCTGACAAAAACACCTGTAAGGAGGTGTTTATGGATTAAATGAATAAGGTGTAGTGAGGGTTAAGTACAGATATAATAAACTTCTTCTTTTCTTCTTTTTCTTTTGGGTATTGAGCGCAGGAAGCGCAAAAGCAACACACCTTATTGGAGGAAACATCGGTTACGAATATGTAGGCCACCCTTCNGCAAATCCAAACATGGTTATTTACCGGATTAATTTTAGCNCTTACATTGATTGTAACTCCGTCAATTGGGGGACAAGCTTTCCNGAATCAAGTTTTCAAATAGAAGTATACGAGGGTACAATTAACCAAACAACTCCAATGCAGAACATTGCAACGGCAACCGTTACATTGTCAGATTCTGCTCAAATTGATCCTACAATGACATCGGGGTGTAATTTTGGAACAAGTACTTGTATTTACCTCGTAAACTACGAAGGGCTTGTTGTGTTACCGCTGTCAAGTACGGGTTATCATTTGATTTACGAACGTTGTTGCAGACCTGCGGGAATTATTAACCTCACAAATTCCGGCAATCAGGGCATGTCTTTTCAGGCCTACATCCCTCCCAATACATCAACAGTTTCAACCACGGTAAACGGTACTCCGGCTTATACAGATACATTGGTTTCATACATCTGTGTAAACGATACAGCATACATAGCCAATACGGCNACAGACCCTGATGGAGATTCATTGGTCTACAGCATAGAGCAACCATACAGAGGATATACCTCNAACACTGTTGTTGCAATGAATACAAATAATCCCAATTGGGCCAATTATACATACCCTCCTCAATTAGTGGTGTGGGGAGGAGGAGCTTCAGCTGTCAATCCATTTGGAGCNGGAGGTTATGTGGCCATTAACAGTTCAACCGGACTCACCAGTTTTTTAGCNCCAACAGCTGGTATTTATGTCATTGCTGTTGAGGTTAAAGAGTATCGTAATGGAGTTTTAATTGGACGCACACGAAGAGACATCCAAATCATGGCCGTTAATTGTCCGAATAATCCCAAACCNGTTATAGGNAGCATTACCGGGCATGCAAACGCATTGAACAACAGTACACTGCAGATTGTGGCCGGAGACTCTGTTTGCCTCACNTTAAATGCNACAACAACAGCTGGAACAGCAATAGCAATGACAGCAAATGGGGTTATTTTTGATACNGCTCAGGTAAANCCCGCAGCAACCTTTGTTTCAACCACAGATTCTTTAGGAAATGGTATTGGTACATTTTGTTGGGAAACAAGTTGTGATCAAGGACGTTCACAGCCTTATTCNTTTACGGTACAAGCCAAAGATGATGGTTGTCCGCCAATGTCAGACGTAGACGCATTTAACATTTATGTTGTACCCTATGCCGGCCCGGATTCTCTAGTNGGGCCAGATACGGTTTGTTATGGGNACCATTTAGGGGTGCAATATACCATTCCAAATCCCGGAGATTATGTAACGTACAATTGGTCTGTTACAGGAGGTACAATTGTGGGATCTAATACGGATTCTGTAGTAACTGTTGACTGGAACCCCAATACGATTGGAGAAATAGCGATTGATGCAATTAGTTCTAGCGGATGTTCGGCAGACACTGTAGCTACGTTTCCTATATACATAGGAGCTAGTTTGACCATTGATGCTGGNANAGATACCATCAACTGTTATGGAGATACGATTACATTGGGAACGGGAAATAATGACCCTCAAATTAGCTACNTATGGTCTCCTTCTACAAGCTTTATAACTCCCAATCAAGGANNCTCAGATTATNTGGTTACACANNCAGATACTTTATTATTAACCGGTACGGATGCTGTTGGATGTTCAGATTCTTCAACAGTGGTTGTAGCGATGTATGATCCGATTGGAACAGTGACCATAACCGGAGAGGATACGCTTTGTTATGGTGATCAAAATAACAATGTTTATACGGCTCCTTTTGGTGCGGCCTTTTTATACAATTGGTCTGTTTCTAATGGGGCTATAGTGGGGCAATCGGCTTCTAATCAAGTAACCGTAGACTGGAATGCACCGGCTTTTGGAACACTTACCGTATTGGTTCAGGATACCAATGGTTGTTCAATGCCTACAGTAGATTATACCGTAAGGNTTGGGGCAGCTATTCCTGCAGATGCAGGCAATGACACTATTGTGTGTGAAGGAGAAACAGTGCAACTTGGAGAAGGAACTTCAAATACCGATTACCTTTATTCATGGTCGCCTGTAGCAGGATTAACTTCAACAAACATGNTACACACCGCAGTTGAGGTAATGGNAACAGCAACTTATGTNTTGACTGTAATTGACTCATTAGAATGTATGNTTACAGATTCGGTAGTCGTCAATCAATTTCCAATATTCAATGTAGACATCACTTCTTCTGATGTACAATGCGAAGGAGATACTCTAGACTTAATGGCTACAGATGCCGCTACTTATTCATGGACACCAGCAAGTTTAGTTTCAGATGCCACTGTTCAGTATCCTTATGCTATGCCAGATTCTACAACAACTTTTACGGTGTACGCAACGGATAGCAATGGTTGTCATGATTCGGATTCAATTTTTGTAACCATTCAGGAATACCCTGATTTCTCATTGTATTTTGATACGGCTCTTTTTCTTGGACAGTCAGGAAGTGCTGAGGTTTATACAGATATGGATGAGTTGTCTTTTCTGTGGTCTCCTCCTGAAGGGTTAAGTTGTACTTCGTGTTTAAATCCGATAATGACTCCCGAATACAGTACAACTTATATGCTCAATGTTTCAGATCCAAGTGGTTGTTTCAACATAGATACAGCGATAGATGTAGTTGTGCACCGCGATTATTCATACTACATTCCCAATGCCTTTTCTCCGGATGGTAATGGCTTAAACGATGAAATAAAAGTGTATACCTGGGGGGTGAAAAGCTTGAAAGAGTTTAGCATTTTTAACCGTTGGGGAGAAATGCTGTTCACCACCGATCAGTTAGATAAAGGATGGGATGGCATGTACAAAGGTGAACGACAACCCGGACAAACGGTATATGTTTACCGTGTAGTTTTAGAGCGTTATACCGGAGATTTTGTTCAGGAGCAAGGCAAGATCGTATTGATTCGTTAATCTCTCTCTTTCATTTATTTCCGACAAAGTTTTATACTTTTCAATCCTCAATAATTTTAGGATATGAAAATTAAACTGCTTTTTGTAGCTGGCCTTTTGGCACTTTACAGTTGCAGCAATTCATCACAAGAAGAAAAACCGGCAGAAAAATCAACTTCTACGGCTGTTGAAGAGGAAAGTATTCCCGAAGAAACAGAAGAAGAGGTGAGTGTTATTTTTCCTTCTGCAGTAGACATTATGACGGTTTTTAAGCAAGCCGGATTAAGCTATGAAAAGGGAATTACGCTACCGGCTGAGAAGCATGCTGATTTTATTCGCAAAGAAGAAAAAGCCATAGCCTTGGGCATGTACACAGCAGATTTGGCCTATTGTGTAGTGAATCAACAACAAAATCAGGCGTTGGGCTATATCAAAGCGGTACGTCAGGTGAGTGAATTGTTAGGACTTTCCTCGGTGTATGAAAATGAAACATTGCTCAAACGTTTTGAACAGAACATTAACAATGAAGACAGTACATTAACCATTCTGGCTGAAATTCAGTCAGAAACGGACATGTACATCGAAGAAAACGGTTTGCAGGATTTAGCAGCTGTAATTTTTGCCGGAGCCTGGACAGAAGGGATGTATCTGGGAGTAGAAGCCAATGACGATTACGATCAGGAAAGTATTTCTACTCGTGTGGTAGAACAAATGGAATTGTTGGATAATGTGGTGAAGATGTTGCAAGTCTCTGAACTGGGAAATGTTGGACAGTCTTTGTTAAAAGACCTTTCGGCATTGCAAGAGCAATATAGCCATTTCGATAGTGTCACTGAAGCACAGCAAACGGAAACAATTCCTACACTTTCACTTTCAGAATTGAACAAACTGGCAAAACAGATCAAAACCCTTCGAAATGCACGTATCCAATAAACCCTCAAAACGACTATTGAAAAGCATTGCTTTTTGTGCGTTAATCGTTTTTACTTCAGGCTATTCTTCTGAGAAAGCTGCAACAGAAGTACTGGACTATTGTGTGCGCGAAAAATCAAAAGCTAGCGCCAAAAAAGATTTACCTCCTTATCGTTATTCGGGAAGTAGGGCTAAAACATTTTACTGCAAAAACAATCAGCAGGTAAAAACTACTGAAATAGAACTTTTAAAAGGACAACATTACCGCTTGATTTTTGACAAGGCCGGTTTGCCGATTGGTCAATCGGTAGAAGTGAGGATTTACGATAAACCTGAGGACAAAAAGAACCGTTCTTTACTTTGGGAAAATACAGAAGACAGAGATCACTTTATTTTTGAAACCAAAAGCATTGAAAATTTTAAGTACAGTACACTATACGTGGAGTATTTCTTCCCGGCTTATGAAAAAGACGACATTTCATCTGAAGTGAAGAAAAAAGGCTGTGTGTTCCTTACCATTGGTTCTGCTTTAAGGTAGAAAAGCCCCAGCTCTACTTGAGCTGAGGATTTGGGTTAATCAAACAACAATGCATGAACAGCCTTTGTATTTTTCAGCCATTCGGCATCATAAACTTCATCGGCCAATTCGGGAGAGTCTACCTGAGCTAAACTTTGTGCATCAGCTTTGTACATCAGTAACTCGCCAATTTTAAGTTTTGCATCCATTTTTTCAATCAATCCCTTAACCATATTGAAGTTCATGTTTTGCACTACTTGGCCGTGGAAAGCCATTTCTAACCAGATGATCTCTCTGGCGGCAACATCCAACACTCCGAAAACCATTCCCTTCGTTAAAGAATTGGTAATCCTTACTTGTTGTTGCACTGCGGCAGGATGGTAGGCTACACCACTTTTTGAAATTTTCATAGGTGAAGCACTGTTCATCCAACCAACCACCATGTTAGGCGTTAGACTTCCATGCGTGTAAGCATTGCAGGTAAAGCACACGTATTGAGCATTTCTATTGCTCAATACGTTCAAGTCCAGTTCAATGTATTCAGCAGTTCCCACTTTATCCGGAATGTGTTGAATATCTCCACTGTGCTGACATCCTTCAATGCTCAGGTTTTGGTATGAGCAAAAATCGCGGAAGTTTTCCCCCACAACACTACAGCTTAAGTCCATGTCCAGATGCTGTGCTGGCAAACCGTTTCCCCATTGCATGAACAAACGAATTTTGTCACCTTCAACCTTCATACGTGTCCCCATCGCCACTTCGGGCAAATCTTGCACATGTTGGCTTCTGTCTCCAATTGCTACTGGGATAGTAAACAATTGCTCATCAATGTAAATGGTTGCATTGTCATTCTGCTGTAATGCAAACTTTTTGTTGATGGCAATATCTACCAGATCAAGCACCATGTTTTTCATGTTGTGCAAATCCAGATCGGTATACAATTCCAAAAACTGGTTGGGCTGAATCTTTTTCTGCACGCCTCCCAAAGGCTTTACGGTTCTTAAAGCCTTACGGTCAAAATAAGTTTCGGCATAAGCAGCCAAAGAGAAAACCAACCGCAATGGCACTTGGTCAATCACTTGTTTAAAGTGATGCAAAGTGGTTTCAGGCCCTTGCCATAACATGCATGAAAATAGCGACCGGGCAAATGCTCCGGGACGTTGTTTCAGCAATTCAAACACTTTGTCATCGGTTGTACTCAATTGAGCACGGTTCACTTTGCTTTGCCATACTTCATAGTTTTTGTTGTAGAAAGCATCTAACAAATGCGCTAAATTTTCATAACCTTTTCGCTTGCCATATTCTGCCAAACGCAATGCACGGATCACCCGAACCCACATGTTGCGTTTAGGATGCATGTCTTCACACAACTGAGTCGTGCTTAATGGTAAGTTATTGATCCAGCCGGCATACATTCTACATGTTTCGCGGCTAAATTTTAGCTTTAACTTTTCCTTTGTTAAGGCTTTGGTTTTTTGCGATTTGTCTAATGATCCTCCACTTACGTGATAGCCATTGATGACTTTTCGTCTTAAAATGGTTGAAGGCTCTACCAATTGCAAGAACCCCGTGTGTTTGAACCACAAGTAGCGCAAAATATCCGTTGGCGTTTTGAACAAACTACCGGCATTATCAGCCTTACCTTGTTTTACCAAAGCATCGATTACCAAAACAACATTTTCTTTCATTTTGATGACACTGTTTTTAGGCAACCCATAGTGTTCCAGTAAAATACCAAGCGAATCAACCTGTGTGGCATCCAATGGAACAGCAGAAGCCAATAAGCCCTCAAGGTGATTTGTAAGCTCTTTTTCTGTCCACAATTCTAACACCGTCAGTTTGTGCTTTTCAGGTTCGATGTTAAGCGCATCAAACGAGAAAGGTGTACCACAAAAAGGACACCCGTTGTAACGTTCCAAAGGAAAAGTACCTTTTGGAATGAAGTGTCCGCAACGCAATTCTGTGCCTGATTTTGCCAGTGCAGGAAAAATATTGGCTAACAATGTTGTAACATGATCTGCACGAGTTTCTTTTNTTGGAACATCCCACTGTTTTATTAAAGGCGTCCAGTTTTTGCGGATTCCGGTTACTTTAGACAACGTTGTATAAATGGCCATTTTATGAGGAATGGAAAGTGTGTTTACAGCATGNACCAACTCCTCAGAGAATGTATAGCCCATTTGGTTACAATTCTTAATTAAGTTGTAAGTTGTTTCTTTTAATTCAAAATNAGTGTTTTTATTCGCTGTTTTTTGTGGAATAAAAACGGCTCCTTTANGNAAGGAAATTTGTANTAATTGTTCCATTTTAAAATAGGTTTTTAAAAGTGAAATAAAATGCCAGGTAATATTGCAGCTNTAATTGTTAAGNTTAGTGTAGTAAGCTACAATTGACCTGGCAGNATAAGGTAATGGGCCAACTTCTCAAGGCGGATTCGAACCGTAATAACCAGTTTGTAGTAAGTTGACCTTGACCTTATTGGTCGGGCAGGTGGGAGTCGAACCCACGACCNAAAGACCCCTTNNNTTGAAGTAAATTTTTATTGACCNGAACAAGAAAGGNTGGTTAGTTGAAATGCTCTCNTGTACTTTCCGGTAATCTAAAAATTAANTCTTTTGCTCTACCACTGAGCTACTGCCCGTTACAGGTAATTGAAAAAGTAATTTACGTNANAGGTAATCGNTGTAGTAACTTTTTCTTGACCTNTAATACTGTTAAAGAACGTTGTGTTTTTAATCTGATTTCAAAGGTTTGAATCAACTGCGCATTTATTTTGCGTAGTAGAAAAAAACATTCAAAAAAGTAGGAACAGTAAGAATCGAACTCACATTTCCGGAGTCGTATTCCGGTATTTTATCCATTAAATTATGTTCCTGTTCATAGGGTGACTTCGGGACTCGAACCCTGTTCTCCTCATTCACAGTGAGGTGTTTTACCCGTTAAACTAAAGTCACCGTTTGTTGCCCCAACAGGGGTCGAACCTGNAGTACAAGGATCAAAACCTTGTGTGTTGCCATTACACTATGGGGCACAACAAGTCTGGGAAGCAGGATTCGAACCTGCGACCTCCCGCTTCCAATGCGGGGAAACAACCACCGTTATCTTCCCAGGGAAAGACACTGATTCTGAAGGGTCAGAACAACAATCAAGAGACAGTTGAATGTTACAGCAAAACCTCTTTTACTGCAGTGTCTGTTGTGGAAGTGGCAGGACTCGAACCTGCATCCTCCGGAGAGACCTGATTTACAGTCAGGCGAGCGAACCATTTGCTCAACACTTCCTCAAAATTTTAGACATAAAAAAAGCACCTCTTTTCGGGAGGTGCTTTAAAGCTTTTTGTTATAAACAGATTAGAATATCTACCTATACAAATTCTCCCTTTTATAGTNNTTAAAATAGTGTTGATCTATGCGATAANCCGGNACAAATTCCGGATGAATAAATAAGCTATGTTGTAGTTGCTTTTGCATTGTTGTTTTGTATTGAATGTTTGTNATCAATTGCGNTGCAAATATGAAATGGTTTTTTGATAAAACAAAACTGAATTTGANTTTATTTTGTTGTTAATCANTTNGTTATGNTTGTGGTTTGGGCAATANAATCCCACCTCGTTTTTGGACGAGTGTAGGCTGGGTAGCAAAATNTCTGTCTCTCAATTGCTTCCGTTTCAATAGAGGATTTTTATNTATTCAGTTTATTGATGTATCATCTCGTTAAAAAAAATCAAAAAAAAAGCGCCCAAATTGCTTTGGACGCTTTTTAAAAGTTATGAAATGGATTTTCTTAATTCATATTGTCTTTTAAATCTGCTAAAAAACGTCCGCCTTGCAGTAGATAACTACGATCTAGTTCAACCGGTTTCGGTTGTTGAACTGNATTGATATGGATTATTATTTCTAGCATTTGTGTTGTAATTCGTTGCAAAAGTGTAAAAATGAACGCATTATTTCTTGTTTGAGGCATCCTTTTTTCTATTCTTCCTTTTCCACGGAGCATTTTTTTGCCAGTCTCCNGCCATAATGCTTCCATAAGGGAGCACTTCATCGACCACATTTCCCAATTCAAATTCTTCCATCTGTTGCCTTACCGTTCCTGCATTCTTGTAAGCAGAGGGCAATTCTGAAATATCAATTTCATTGGAAAAGAAACGAACGTCTAGCCCTGTGGTTTCTTCGGCAAATACTTCATCAATGGTTTGATGNGCTTTTGACCTTTTATGTTGTGTACGGCTNGTATTTCTNCCAGNACCGTGCGGAGCAAACCCTAGGTTACGTTCATTNGTAGCACCATCTACAATTAANACAGGTTCTGCCATGTTNAAAGGAATTAAACGCGGCCCTGTAACATCAGGAAGAAACTTTTTATCCAATGGAGTAGCNCCTTTGGCATGGTAAAACACATCATTATCCTGAAAAACAAAGTTGTGTTCATTCCAGTAACGGTNTTCAACGGCAGCTTGCAACAAGNGNGCAGTAGCATCGTGAATAACCGAATGGTTTTGCTTTGTCCAGTTTCTAATGATCTGTAATGCTTTCCAGTATTCTTCGCCTTCAAATGAATCAAACGGAATCCATGCATTTTGCTTTAAAGTGTCTCTCGACAATTTTTGTCTGAATTTTTCTGCCGTTTTCATTCCTTTGGTAAANACTTTGGCACCAACACCTCTTGATCCGTGGTGAGTCACCATCATAGTATTTCCGGTTTTTTTNGACTGNCCCACAAACAAGAAGTGATTTCCATCNCCTTGTGTACCCAAATGCTCCCGAGCTATTTTGATGGTTTGTTTATCGTTCAAAAACGCATTGTTTTCAAAGGCATCTAACAACTCTTTCGGAAATNTATACTGAGTGTTTCTGTCTCTTCCTCCNGGACCAAAATGTGTAGACTGATGAGCTGCATCCAATACACGCTTAGGGTCTATTTTTCCAAAATCGGTTANCATTACAGAGCAACAAATATCTGCACTATGCATTCCCGGATGAATCGCGTTTTTGGTAGCGACTACACCTCCNACAGGAATTGTTCCGATGTTTCCAGTAGGGCAGGCATCGGGCATAACAGAACCGCCAACAACAGTAGGTGTTTTCATTACTTCTTGCATGGTTTTCAATACCGCATCCACATTAACTGTTTCCAATTCGTTTTCAGCTTTGATGTTGATTGAAAAATCGATAGCTGAATCGTGTAAATCAAGCATCGGTTCTTCTCTGAATTGTTCNANGTACGAGTGNATCTCAGCATCCGTTAAATCGGCATTGTTCAGGTAGGTTAAAGCTTCTTTAAACCACTTGTCCGGTCTGTACCCNAAATTGATAAGTGTATGTCCGGTGACCTGATTTTCTTTTTTCATCGTAAGGTGNTTTTATGATTACGGGAACAAATGTGAAAACCTCCTNCGCAATTATTTTGCGTAGTAAAAAATGAGTTGTTATGTTTAGCGCATGGCACTGAATAAAAATGCATTGATCCGCTATAAAACGATTGATAAATGTTTGCAAAACAAATATCGCCAATGGACTTTAGATGACCTGATAGAAGCTTGCTCAGATGCGTTGTACGAATACGAAGGAAGATCTGTAAATGTGAGCAGACGTAGTGTTCAGCTCGATTTNCAAATGATGCGCAGTGACAAGCTGGGATACAATGCTCCGATTGTTGTCTANGATAAAAAGTATTACAAGTATGAAGACGAAGATTATTCCATAGCGAACATTCCGATTACGGAAAGCGATATGAACNTATTGTCTGAAGCTGTTGAAATGTTGAAACAGTTTAAAGATTTTTCGCTGTTTTCAGAATTGGGTGGAATCATTCAGCGCTTGGAAGATAAAGTGGTNACAGCCAAAAATCANCGNAGTGCCATCATTCACNTGGATAAAAACGAAAANTTGAAAGGGTTGGAGCATCTGGATGTATTGTATCAGGCCATTTTAAAAGAAATCTGCCTNGATATTGAATANAAATCCTTCAAAGCNAGAAGCACTTCAACAATTGAATTTCACCCGTTTATTTTGAAAGAATTCAATAACCGTTGGTTTGTAGTGGGGAGGAGAACGAACCANAGTCAGATTCAAACATTGGCGTTNGATCGTATTCTCAAGATTCATTACAACCTGAATGNAACTTACCGNAAAGAGGAGTTTGATGGNGATGAGCATTATAAAAACACCATTGGAGTTACTGTTTTGAATGACGATCAANTGCAAGAAGTTGTCTTTAAAGTAGAAGCCTCNAATGCNCCTTATGTATTAACNAANCCCTTTCANCATTCTCAGGAGCTGGTGGAAAANTTGCCCGACAGCAGTGCCATTTTTAAAATCAATGTGCACCTCAATCTTGAGTTGGATCGCCTGATNTTGGGATTTGGAGATGCTATAGAAATCATTTCACCNCGAATTTTACNNAGAAGAATCAAGCGCAAGCTGGCTAGAGCGTTGAAGCAGTATGAAGAACCTGAAAAAAATGTTACTCAACGGTAAATGTTCTGTTTAAAACTTATAGCTATAGCCCAGTCTGATTACCTGTGTTTCATAATAATTGGTGCTGGTATAGGAGAAATTATTTCCATTCACGGTTTTACGGATAACCATTGTGTTTAACAAGTCTGTAGCATTGAAGAAAAGCTCGCCTTTACCTTTTTGTATTGCTTTTGTTATCCCGACATCCAGTGAGAACCGGGCATCTATTGTTCCTTGAGGGATAATGTCTGGAGCGAGGTAAATGGCTGTAACCTGAGCCTTTGTAGTGTTGGCAAAACTAAAGTTGGTATTGAGTTTAACACTACCGGAATAGATCTCTTCCTGCTCAGCAGTAAAGGTNTTGGTTTCAGGATATTGGTTGACTACTGTAAAAGCATCAATTTGGTTGTGGTAACCGTTAAGGTTTAAATTCATGCTGATCTTATCCGATAGTTTTTGGTCAAAAACAACCTCAATTCCGGTATTGTAGCTTTTNCCAACATTTTGAGAAGTGTTGTAAATCAGGTTAGAAGTGTCTACCGTTGCTGCAATACGTGTAATGGTTCCATCAGCAATACGATGGTAAACAGCTCCGTAAAAATACCCTTTGTCCCAATTGTTTTTGTACCCTAATTCAAAGCTATTGGTAAACTGTGGCTGTAATCCCGGATTTCCNACTTTAATGAGCTCAGCATCATCATATTTCGGGAAAATACGGATGTCTTCTTCATCAGGTCGGTCAACTCTTCTGGAATAAAAAACAGAAACCTTGTTGTGGTCGTTCATTTTATACGTTAAACGGGCGTTCGGGAAAGGTTGGAAGTAGTGGTATCCATCATTTTGATAAGTATTGTGATTCGGATCTACATCGTATTGCAGATCTACATATTCCAGTCGCATTCCAACTTCGGCTTCCAGCTTTTTTACATCATAAGTATAGTTTCCATAAAGCGCAGGAATTGTTTCTGTGTATTTTGCTTTACCGTCAGCTCCCGTATCGAGTACAGAGTTGGTGGTTGAAGGATGGAATTGCATGTTGGTAGGAATAGTTCTTCTTCTGAATTTTACCCCGGTTTCTAACAAGCCGTGTTTCATCGGACGAGTATAGTCTAGCGTAAAGTCAGCTACTTTCTGATCGGCAATTAATGCAAAAGATTCATCGGTAGTGTAAGAAGGCATTGTATTGGTGAAAAAGTACTTTTCATCTTCCCGGTCAAATGTGTAATTGAATCCGATGTTGAGTTTATGGCCGGGCTGTTGAAACTTGTGTTCGTATGCAACAGTAGCCATGGCAGCAGTTACAGTTTCATCTTCCAGGAATTGCCAGAGCCTTAGACTTTCATCTGTATTTCCGTCAAAGAAAGGTTGGTCGCCATAGTCTTTAATGGTTTCTTCACTATAATATCCTGAAACAGTTAACGAATTCGCAGCATTAATGAACCAATCCAACCCTGCTTTTGATGTGAAAAAATTCGTGTTCCGGTTTCGCTTGAGCTGTTGATTGATGACAGTTCCATCATCATACGTACGGGTTACGAATTCATTTCTATTCAGGGTTTGTGTGTAGAGATTATCCGCTTGCAAAAAGAGATTGATTTTCTTTTTTCTGTAATTCAACGCTATTGAAGGATTGACTTTAGGCGTTGCCTGGTATTGTGCACGGATGCCGGGCAGGTTTTCTTTACGCACCCACAATGCCCCCAACCCGGTGGTGATACCAACTTTTCCGTTGAGTCCGGTTTGCTCTTCCTTTTTCAGTATAATGTTAATAATTCCTGCATTGCCGTTGGCATCGTACTTTGCAGACGGATTATTAATGAGCTCAATTTTCTCAACGGCTGAAGCCGGAATATTGTCCAACCCTTTCTGGTTGCCAAAACCGGTAATGGCCGTTTGTTTTCCATCGATCAATACCATTACCTGATCGTTGCCGCGCAGTAAAACCTGTCCGTCTTGCGTAGTTATTCCCGGAAGGTTACTCATAGATTGTAACACACTTCCACCACTTTGGCTAATGTTGTCATCAATGGTATATGTTTTCTTATCGAGGGCTCCGGCTACAGCATCTTGTTTTGCGGTTACAACAATTTCACTGAGCTGTTCAATGTTTTCTTCCATCACAATGGAGCCAATGTCAATAAAATCAGAGTTCGACCCTACATAAAACGACTGGCTGTGTTTCTTAAAACCGGTATAATAGGCCTCCAGAAAATAATTTCCGGGGTGAATTTCAGGCAAGGAAAATAGCCCTTGATCATTTGAGATGGTACCAGCCACAAATGTAGAATCGGGGACGTTTTTCACTACAACATTGACAAAAGGCAATGCTTCAGCAGAGGTTTTACTTTTGATTGTACCAGAAACAGTGACTACAGTTTGTTGTGCAGCAATTCCAAACGGAAGTAGTAGCACAAAAAAGAGGATTAGATTACTCTTCATCACCTTCCTTTTCTTTGTCAATCAGTTTTGTAGTGAGTTTTCCGTTAGAATCAATTGTCGCTTCAAATTTCTCTTCATTGGTTCTGACTTCCAATTCATATGCGGTTCCTTTAGCTGTTTCAACTATTTCGGCCTCTTCAATTTCTAAATCAAAAAAGTGCTTGTAAAGTATAGAACGTACACTTTCAGGAATTTCAGTTACCATGATTTCATGCTCAGTTGCTTTCCATTCACCATTAAGACTAAAATTGGCAGCGTATTTTTTACCGTTCATTTGAAACTCAGCTTCCCATATATTTTCATCCTCTAACTCCCAATCTGTAGGTTTAACCTCAGGGAACCTCTCATGGAAGGCAGTAATAACTTCTTCAGGCACTTTAGGAGTGTTAGATTGTTGACCACATGATTGCACTAAAAGCGAAGCAGGTAAGAGTGCGAGATAAATGAAATGTTTTTTCATAATGGATAATTTAAGATTCGTATGGAACAAACATCCATTAGGAATTAGAAGAAAATTGGAATTTTAGAACGTAATTGAAAAAATATGGAATTCGTTTTCAAAGCGATAGGTGATCTGCCAGTTGTACTTAGTGGTAATTTCTTTAATGATGGCAAGACCCAGACCACTGCTTACCTTGTCTTTTGATGCGCTGAAAAAACGTTCAAACAAATGTTGGGCATCCAAAGCTGTGTTTCCGGAATTAGAAAATGATAAGGTCTTGTTCTCTAGTGATAGATTGATGCTCCCTCTTATAGGAGTATGCCGGATAGCGTTGGAGAACAAATTGTGCAAAAGGGTTTCCAGTAAAAATGCATTGGCAGAAACAATAAAAGTTGGCGGTGTTTTGCTTTGAAGGATAAGCGCTTTGTCGGTAATGTAATCTTCAAAAAGAGATTGTGTCTCACCAATGAATGCGATTACATCCAGTTGCTCTTTCTCGCTGTATTGCTGATTTTCTACTTTGGCCAAAACCAACAGGTTTTTATTGATACGCGAAAGACGAGAAAGTGGGGCTTCAATAGCATTCAGTATTTCGGAGCGTTCCGGAGTGACATCTTTTTCTTGCAAAAGCAGATCGAGTTTAGATTTAAGCAGAGCAATAGGAGTTTGCAATTCATGCGAAGCATTTTCCGTAAATGCTTTTTGAAGCTGATAGGTGGCGACATTGTTATTTACTAACTGTTCCAACGATTGGTGTAGTTCTTTGAATTCACTAATGTCTGTTACCGGTAGATCGATGGTATTGTCTTTGGAAAGCTCAAAAGAGTGTAAGGCCTCAAGTGTTTGATAAAACGGTTTCCAGGTCTTTGTAGCAATTCTTCGGTTGAGCAGGATAAACCCAGTAATGAGCACTACAAAAAACAAGAATGTAACGACAGCTATGGCCAAAAAGGTTTCATCAGATTCTTCGATGTTCGTTTCGATCGCTAAGAGATAAGGAGTGCCATTAATTTCTACATAAGAAGCTAATCCCCGAAAGCGATCTTCTTCATCATCGAGGTCATATACATTGGCGCGAACAATCTCATAAATGCTATCTTGCTGAATAGACTTGGTCTCTATTTTAAGGATAGACACACCGGGATGAAGCTCTCCCCAAATGCGGTTGAGGTTTTCAATTTCATCGTTGGAGAACGCTTTGGATTGAAGTCTTTGTTTAATGTGTTGAAGCGTTAACCAGTTGTTTTCATCCAATTCATTGATCCAGATGTAATCTACCACCAAAACATAAACGGGAATACTCACAGCTAAAATAATGAGTGCGTAAACGGCAAAGGCCTTTAAAGGTTTATGCAGTAGCTTAGTCATGTTTCCCATTTATAACCGGTTCCGTATATGGTTTTGATGTAATCGCTATAACCACTTTCCTTCAATTTTCTTTTCAGGTTTTTGACGTGGGCATATACAAAATCATGGTTGTCAAACATATCAGCAAAATCACCAGAGAGATGTTCTGCTAAGGCTCCTTTGGAAAGTACTCGGTTTTTATTCCCCAGAAAGAAAAGGAGCAGTTCGTATTCCTTTTTGGTAAGGTTCACCAACACATTGTTTACCATTACTGTTTTGGCGTGAATGTCTATCGACAGTTCATTTTGAACCACTACATTACTGCTGTCAAATTGTTTTCTTCTGATCAATGATTCAATTCTGGCCGCTAATTCTGCATGGTGAAAAGGTTTGGACAAGTAATCATCAGCTCCTAACCTCAAGCCTTGTACTTTGTCTTCAATCGCATTTTTAGCAGAAATGATGATAACACCATCCTGTTTGTTGAGGTCTTTCAATTCTTGCAATAACGATAATCCATCTCCTCCGGGAAGCATGAGGTCGAGCAAGATACAGTCGTATTCATACCCATGGATTTTTTCAAGAGCAGTACGATAGTCAGGAGCCCATTCACACAAGTACTGCTCGTGAGCAAGGTATTGCATCATGTCTTGCGCCAATGCTTGTTCATCTTCTACAATCAGGATTTTCATTGCAGCAAACAAAATAACCGATTTAGAAGGAATTTGGAATTTTTAAGAAGATTAATGGAAAAAGAGGGTGAAGTTTAAGGTAAAGGAATGATGAAAAAAAATAACCCCAAGGGAGATTGATAACCAGTACGGTAGCAGAAATCGAAAACGCATTTGCATCAAATAAGCTTGCTTCGTACACCATTCTTTTTATAAGTTGCGTCTAAATACACACTTTTGTGTAATTAGAAAGATAGTATGCCCCCTGTTACTGAAGAACGACAAACCGTGAAGAAGTCGCTTTTAGAGTCTTTCTGTTATTTTGATATATTCTCTTATCCGCTTAGCCTAAACGATTTAAAAGAATTTGGAACACATCCTTTTGAAACAAAAGACTTAGAAGAGCTGATTAAGGATGGAGTAATATGTCAGAAAAATGGATTTTATGCATTGAGCGACAGTGATGCTGATGTGCGCAAGCGGATAGCTGGCAATGAACGCGCTGTAGAATTAGAGCAAAAAGCCATTCAACAGGCATTGTTTATAGGCCAATTTCCATTTGTAAGAAGTGTGTCTTTATCAGGCTCAATGAGTAAAGGTTATATGGATGAAGAAGCCGATTTGGATTTCTTTGTTATTACCACTCCTCAACGTCTGTGGATTGCCCGAACGTTACTCATTCTCTATAAAAAGATCTTCTTGTTGAATTCGAAGAAGTATTTCTGTGTCAACTACTTTGTAGATACTGATCACATGGAAATAGAAGAGAAAAACAGGTTTACGGCTACTGAAGTGGTAACGTTGCGTAATGTTTACGGCAAAGAAGTGCATCAAGCTTTTCTAAAGGCCAATCAATGGGCATTTGACATTTATCCGAATTATAGATCGCGCCATTTGCCCAATTCGTCAAAACCTTCCTTTTTTAAAAAGAAATCAGAACAAATTCTTACGGGAAAGTTAGGAGAGCAATTTGACATTTGGTGTTTCAAAAAAACGCTTAATCGTTGGGAAAACAAGTTTGGTAAAATGGATGAAAAGGACTTTCAAGTTGCTTTTAAATCCAGACGTTCGGTGTCTAAACACCATCCCAATAATTTCCAACGCATTGTGTTAGAACGGTTGGAAAAGAAACTTCAGGAAGTTAAAAGCAAGTACAACATTTCATGGGATTAAATACTCCTGCCAACATACTTTTCACACATTCTTATTTCTATCCGTTAGACGAAAAACAATGGAAGAATAAAACGCCTTATCCGCCTTTGGGGACGATAACGGCCGCAGCTTACATGCGTCAATTAGGACATCATGTAGACTTGTTTGATACCAATTTGCGCGATTCTTCAGCTGGATTGAAACCCTATCTGAAAGAAGGTTTAGACTTCTTGGTGGTGTACGATGATGGATTCAATTACCTCACCAAAATGTGCCTGACCACCATGCGTGAAGCAGCTTTTGAAATGATTCAAATGGCTGCTGAAAAAGGGATTAAGGTATTGGTCTCCAGTTCAGATTCAACCGACCATTTTGAAAAGTATCTCGATGCTGGAGCTACAGCTGTTATTCTTGGAGAAGGTGAAGAAACACTGAAAGAAGCTGTTGATCAGCTAAATGCAGGAGAAGCTTTAAATGAAACAATAGCCGGTTTGGCTTATCGCGAAGACGGAAAAACGATTCGAACAGCTCCACGCAAAGTGATGAAAGACTTGGATGCTTTACCCATTGCAGCATGGGATTTGGTAGATGTGGAAGCGTATCGAAAAGTGTGGAATGAAGGAAAATATCCGTTTAGTCTTAATATCGCTACCACAAGAGGTTGTCCGTTTAAGTGCAACTGGTGTGCGAAACCCATTTATGGTAATCGTTACAATACCCGCAGTCCGGAACATGTGGTGCAGGAAATTGAGTATTTGATGGCTCATTTTGGTGTAAATCGTTATTGGATGTGCGATGATATATTCGGTCTAAAACCCGGATGGGTAAAGCAATTCAACAAGGTTCTGAAGGAAAAAAACATCCGAATTGAATACAAAATTCAGAGTAGAGCAGATCTTTTGGTGAAAGACAACACCATTGAAGCATTGGCCGAAAGTGGATTGTATGAAGTGTGGATTGGAGCGGAGAGTGGTTCGCAGAAAATCCTTGATGCCATGGACAAGGGAACGACTTTGGAGCAGATCAAAACATCAACCGATAAATTGCAAGAACTGGGGGTTAGCGTAGCTTATTTCATTCAATTTGGATACTTGGGCGAAACCAAAGCCGATATTGACTTAACGCTCAATATGATTCGCGACAATCAACCCGATGATATTGGGGTTTCGGTTTCGTATCCATTGCCGGGAACTCCATTCTACGATAAAGTAAAACAAGATTTGGGCAATAAAGCCAACTGGTCAGATTCTGATGATTTGGCGATGATGTTTCAAGGCACATTCAATACAGAGTACTATAAAACACTGCATCGCTATTTACACAAACGCTATCGGGCAGATCAAGGGATACGTTACCTTAAAAGTTTGTTTTCTCCAGCTTCTAAAAAAGCGATCAATTGGCGCACCTTGGCGGCTATGCCGTTGAATGAGGTTCGTTCTTTGCAGTATGCGAATCAATTGAAAAAGCTCAATAACCGCGCTGAATAATGGCAACGGCTTTTGACCATATTGCTGTTGACTATGATCGGGATTTTACGGATACGGCCATTGGTAAGCTCCAACGGGAACGTGTATATCATCTCTTAAAACCCATCCTGAAATCAAACCAAGATGTTTTGGAACTGAATGGAGGAACTGGGAGAGATGCTGCTTGGTTAGCAGCTCAAGTAAAACGAGTGTTGTCTACCGATCTTTCAGCCGATATGATGCACTATGCCGCCTCGAAATATCAAAAAGAGAACCTNCGTTTTCAACCGTTAGACATTAATGCATTGAATCAATTAAGCGATCCATTCGATTTGATATTCTCCAACTTTGGNGGATTGAATTGCTTGTCACCAGAGGCTTTTCAGTTGTTTTTCAAAAATGCTGCTGAAAAACTAACCGATCAAGGTGATTTGGTGGCTGTCATCATGGGGCGAAAATGTTTGTGGGAGCAGTTCTATTTCAGTTTGAAAGGAAATAGGCAATCAGCCTTTCGAAGAAAAAGCAAATTGGCTGTTGATGCACAAGTAGGCGAGTTTACAGTTCCCACCTGGTATTATGCGCCACAAGAGGTGAAAGCATTTGCTCAGAAATACTTTACCGTAGAGCAAGTGAAACCCATNGGAAGTTTTGTTCCACCTTCTTACTTAAACCCGTTTTTTGAGTCGAAACCAGCCTTATTGAAAGCATTGAATGCCCTTGAAAATTTGGCAGNTTCTTCAGCTTCTTTGGCAAATTATGCCGATCATTACTTCATTNATCTAAAAAAGCACGCTTGAAAGTAGTTTTAACACACGGCTATTTCATTCATGAAGACATTAAGGAACAGTCTATTATGCGTCCTTACCCGCCATTGGGCATTCTTTATGTAAGTGCATATTTNAAGCAAAACGGACACGATGTAACCATCATCGATTCTACGTTTAAGTCGCAAGAAAACTGGAAAACGGANGTGAAAGNAGTTCAACCNGATNTCGTGTTGTTTTACACGAACTTGATGACCAAAGTGAACATCATCAAGCTTAACCGTTGGTTGAAAGAAAATACANGTNTNAAGTTCACNGGTGTTGGCGGTCCTGATGTGACCTACAACATTGAGAACTACCTGAAAAATGGCTTTGATGTANCCATAATCGGAGAAGGGGAGCAATCGGCTGAAGAGTTGGTTACNGCTATTCAAAACANCTCCGATTGGAATGCNGTTTCAGGGATAGCTTTTCAGCAAAACGGACAGATTATTCAAACTCNGNCTCGGGTAAAAATGAAAGATTTATCGGATTTGCCCTTACCTGATCGTGAGTCGATAGATCTACANCAATACCTCTCGATTTGGAAGCAATACCACGGTAAAGCAACGGTTAATATTTCNTCNCANNGNGGTTGTCCATATTCGTGTAAATGGTGTAGTACGGCCGTNTANGGAAGAAGTTANCGNAGGCGACCAGCCAAACAAGTAGCCGATGAAATTGAATATTTGCAAAAGAACTATGGTGTTGAAGCACTGTGGTTTGTAGACGATGTATTTACGGTGAAATTCAAATGGGTGAGAGAGCTTTATGAGGAGTTTCAACAGCGGAATTTGAAAATCGATTTTGAGATTATTTCCAGGTCAGAACGACTGAATGATGAGATCTTGGGATTGCTTAAAGAAATGGGCTGTTTTCGCATTTGGATTGGNGCNGAAAGNGGATCGCAAGATGTGATCAATGCCATGCGCAGAAGTGTTTCAGTTGATGAAGTGCGTGAGAAAATCAAGCTTACCCAATCATACGGCATTGAAGCCGGAACGTTTATTATGGTAGGCTATCCNGGCGAAATGCATCGNGANATTAAGGAAACGGCCAAACANTTAAAAGTGGCACCACCGGATGAATTTACCATCACAAAAGCCTATCCGATCAAAGGCACGGAATTGTATCAAGAAGTAGAAGACAAAATCACTTCAAACAACGATTGGGCTACAACAACNGANCGTGATATTGTGTTTGAAATGCCTTATTCTGATGCCTATTACCAATCTGCTATTCGGTACATNGCCAACACGTGGAAATCGAGTTTGGCCTACCGTAATAAGCAATACGGTAAACATTTGTTGCACAAAGCGAAAGCCCGGGCTGCTTATACACTGATGCGGATACAATCATGAAGTTGAACNGTGAAATAAAAGATGGCGTAACATTTNTGCACGNACAATCTGACTCAACAGATTTCGAACAGTTGTATGTGGCATTGCGTNAAAAAGAAGAACGCATTTTGTCTGATAGTGAAGTAAAAGAGTTACCCTTTCTTTCAACAGGAAAACACNTTGAAGAATGGAANTTNCGNGCAGANACNGCTCANCGCTTTCGCAACTATTTAGNNGATTTCAAAGGGAGGGCAATTTTAGAAGTCGGTTGTGGAAACGGTTGGTTTTCAAACTTTATCGCTCAATCCGGAGACTTTGAAGTNGNNGNTCANGATGTNAATGTAACCGAATTGAAACAAGCAGCACACTTATTTTCNAATTCCACNATTCAATGGGTGTTTNCCGAAGATTTATCGTTGTTTTCAAAGGCTGCATTTGATCTGATCGTGTTCAATGCATCCATTCAATATTTCCCNAATATATCAGCATTAATGCGGAACATTTTACCCTTGCTAACCGATCATGGAGAAATTCACGTTTTGGATAGTCCGTATTATTCCAATGAAAAAGCCGCCAAGGCAGCTCATCAGCGCACNGTTGATTATTACACCTCAATGGGGTTTACTGAGTTGAGTAGAAATTACNACCACCATAGGCAAGCAGACTTCAAATGTTTTGAGGTTTTGTATCAACCCGGCATTTGGCAAAAGCTAAAAGGAAACCGCAATCCNTTTTCGTGGTTACGTTACAAAAAAAGTGATGTGTAAAGCGCTACATATTGGTCTATTGTATTTTNGATAGGGTAGTTCAATNGCGTTTTCGAAACCGAAGNATTTAAAAGCTTAGAAATCTGTTCTGCTGCTGTTTCAGGAGTTTTCGCTAAGTGAACTTGTTCTATCTCGGGAGAAATTCCAACNGGAGAAGCAACTACATGCATTTGACTGCGAATAGCTTCTAAAATGACCATTCCAAAGCTTTCNTAGCGAGAAGGATGATACAATACTTTTGCCTGATCCATAGTTTCGAGTGTCGCTTCTCGCGAAAGTTGTCCGGTCAATTCAATGGAATCCTCTAACTCAACGGAAACAATAATTTCTCGAATTTCATCTTCCAATGGCCCGGAACCAATCATTTTAGCNTGAAATTCAATNCCNTTTTCATTCAANATCTGACAACACTTGATGAAATCGAAAGGTTGTTTCAACTCAATGAATGCTCCCACAAACAGGATGTCGATTGTTTTTGGANTTGTNGAAAGTAANCGGGAATGCAAACCATGAGCAATGATGTGNTCAGCATGAATCCCATGAGCATCTAGTTTTTGTTGGTGAAAAGTACTTAAAGCCACTACAATTTCAGGATGCTGTAATTCNACACGTTTATAGTACAGTTTCGCTTCAAAATCGCGCCCCATAGCTGTTATTACATGNGGAATGTGTAATGCTTTGGCAACGTTTTGTCCGTGCCATGCAGCATCTCCAATCCAAAAAGAATGCACCAGTTCAGCACCATGTTCTAGTGCTAATTGCTGAATGTGCTTTGAGATCTTTGTTTCCTGCCACAATTGTTTGACCGGATGAGGATTGTTCAATCCCAATGCATGAACAGGAATTCCTTTCCAGTAATAATTTTTTGAGGCAGGGTAATGCAGTGCAACAACTAGCGGGGATATATTTCGTGTGTTTAATTCCTCAAAAAANTCTTGTAGNGCAGGAATACANGTAGTGTCGTTTTCGTCTGTAGGAAAACCGGGAGTAATATAGAGTATGCGCTTATTCAATGCGGTAAATTTTCCATCCCTGACCAAAATCTTTTAATTCCTGAACGCTATGCGTTTTTTGCATTTGATTCCAATTGAGCATAGGNTTTTGNNCTTTCCATTGATCTTGAAANTGTTCTAAGTTAAACACCACCAAAGCATCGGTTTCAAATTGGTTGTATTGCTCATAATACAAGCTTTTAACGGGGCGTTCAATCCCTCTCGTTTGTAACATGCCTTCAACAGCAAACGAATATACAGGTTGTTCACCGGGAATATCTTTTATAAAAGTAGCCATCGATTTTTCAAGATGGTGACGGGCGTATAATTTACTGAAACTAATGCTNAAATAAGTGATTTGCCCTAGTGCTGCCCCTAAGTACAAAATGAGAAAAAANGGNTTTGGAAGTTTTTCTTGGGCTAAAAGATATCCCTTGTATAGAAGTAAAACTACCAATGGAAAAATTGGAATGAAAAAGCGCATGTTTTGGGTAGGAATACCACCTAAAAAGAATAGGTAAAGCACTGTTGAAACAAGTAACAACCGCATGAATAATGATGGNGTTGCAGGTTTTGAACGGTATCGAAAAAGAAAAAACACCAACCCAATTCCACTGGCNAAATAACCGGGGTGAAAAACGGGGGCAAACACATACATTAAGTTGATGTACGGATGATTAAGCTGACCATTGTGCGTAACAAATTGGGATTGAAAAAAATGGACAATGTTCCAATCTAAAATGACCAATTGGTTGGTGTATTCCTGNACAGAATCTGTTTGTAAGATAAACTGTGGAAGGCAGGCGAGTACAAAAATGACAACTGAAATCAGAAAGGTTTTAGCNTGTTTTTCTTTCCAGAAAAGAACTAGTAATTGAANGCCAAAAGGAATGAGGACAAGTAAGGCTACATAACGTGTGANAAATGCCAAAGCAGCAGTTAGCGCAAATAAAAAGGCATACTGTTTTTTTAAAGTAGGTTGATAGGCTTTCCAAAGGTAAATGGCCAATAGAACAAAGAGTGTTGCTAGCATNTCACTCATTTCCAGAAGAGAAGCTCTAAAGAAATAAGGACTTAAAACAGCAGTGATTAAGAGGTATAAACCAGCGTTTTTTTGTTCAGGGAATTCAGCNTCCAATAGTTTTTTGAGTAAAATTAAAGTGAGGATAAAGGCACCAAAAGAAANCAATTGTAAAGCCCATGCCGTAGGTAGAACAAACGAAAAGAATGCGCCCACTAATGGATAGTTGACAGGCCAAAAGAATGCGCCAGGATNTTCTCCTGTTGCTATAAAGTGATGAACAGCTTTAGTGAACCGATAATATTCGTAGCTGTCTTGACCGTATAGTCCGTCAAAATCCAGCAAAAAGCGAATTCCTGCAAAACAGAGAATAGGAACAATTAGCCAACTATATTTTTTGAAAAAATTCAATTGCTAAGCATGAAATTGTGTTGACAAACTACGATAACCGNTGTGATGGTCTCAACTTTTCGATGATATATTTTTCAACNGGGAAAGAAAAACGCTCGGTTTCGCAACGCCATTTACTCACTATTTTTAGCGGTTTTAGTAGGGGAGAACTGTGTTTGTTGTAACCCAATTTGAGGTAAAATTTAAAAGCTTCAAAGAAGNCTTCTTTTTCTTTACTTACCCAAGGACCTGAAGAACCGATGTAATCAAAATCGCCCCATTCTTTGGTAGTAGAGGGGAGTTTGTACCCGTTTTTTACCACATTTTGTGTGATCTCAGAACCCGGATAGGGCTTGAAATAAAAAATAGGTGTTTCAAACCCATTGCTTTGTTTGCGCAAACGTTTAATCACTTTCACAGTCTCTCGAATGCTGTTGTCAGATTCTCCGGGGAAACCAACAATGAAAGGGAAAATAACATCAATCCCCAATTCCTTACACTTATCGGCACAGTAAAATACTTGTGTGATTTTGATGTCCTTTTTCATCCAGTCCATCATTTCTTGCGCACCGGACTCTACTCCGATTAACANNCTTCTTAATCCCGCTTTTTTACTCAACTCCCAAACTTCATCCGGTAATCTGTTTCCTTGATCGGCACGCATGGTGGCCGCCCATGAGAATTTCAAACCACGTTCTAGAATGGCTTCGGCAAATTGTTGAATGCGTTTGGGCTTCGTGAAAAAGGTCTCGTCTTGAAAATTGAGGTCGGTAAACTGGTATTGTTCCTGATAAAACGCCAAATCATCAGCCATTTTATCGGCAGAAATTGCCTGAAAACGATTTTGATACACAAAAGGATCNGCACANAANGANCANCGNTAAAAACAGCCTACGGAAGAAATATAGTCAAACTGACGTTTGCCTTTNTTNTTNAAATACCGCTCNACATCAATNAGTTCATAATTAATGCGTTCAAAACTTTCCATTGGNGTAAGCGGTCGAGGTGGAGTTTTTACAAGCTCATTTCCTTTTCGGTAACAAATCCCTTTTATGTCGTCTAATGGCTTTTGTTGANCAAAACACTCTACCAACTCCTGAAAGGTAATTTCTCCCTGACCTTGAACCGTAATGTCTATAAAGTCATGATCTTGTAATGGCTCTTTGGGGAAAAGCGAAGTATGCCAGCCTCCCCAAATAACCGGAAGAGCCGGATTGATGGTTTTTACCGCTGCCGAAACTTCTAAAGCATCTTTTATGGGAGCTCCTGTAATAACAGTAACACCAAAGCAAATGGCTTCTGGTGCATGTTTTTTTATCAGTTGAAGAGGNTTTTCTTCAATACGTCCGTCTATAATGACAACTTCGTATCGTTCTGGNTCTAAGATAGAACCGATTGCCAGTAATGCCAATGGCATGTCAAAAAAAACGGCTTTCGGGTTGTAGAGTAAAACTTTTTTCTTTTCCGACATAGGAAATGCTCCTTTTCAAGATGCAAGATGATTAGAACATTGAGGATTTACAAGCTTTGCTAAAAGTTTTTGAACTGTGCTGCTTCCAGCTTAACTTTGGGNGCTAAAACACACATAAAAANCGATCAAAAACTTTGAGTTTAAATCATTCCCTTATCCTGTTTAATCCCAGAAGTGCTGACCATAAACACCGTATTCCGAATAGTATTCTCCAGGTTGGAGCATCTATCGATGGAGTAATTCCTTACACTTTTGTAGACGGTAATTTGGAGCAAGATCCACTGGAGAAAATTAAAGCATTATTAGATACAGGTGAATACAACTATTTTGGTTCTACTGTTATGCCTGGTCCGCAGTTGCGACAGGCTATTCCATATACCAAATACATTCGNGAAAATTATCCGGANGTGACCATTTTTTGGGGAGGCTATTTTGCTTCTAACCAATACAAAGTAGCGTTAAATTCTGGCTTTGTAGATTACATNATTGATGCACAAGCNGANATNGCGTTTCCTGAATTGGTAAAAGCATTGGAAGATGGTAAAAGAGGAAAAGAGTTGCATGAAATTCCTAACTTGATTTATAAAGTTGATGGCGAAATTATCCGCACCAAAAAGGGAAAATTGCCCAATCAGGATGAACTTCCTCGCTTGCCTTATCAGAAGTTAGATGAAACTTATCCNTTAGAGAATTACATTGCTAAAACCTTTATGGGGGAGCGCACATTGAGTTATCACTCCAGTTTTGGTTGCCCGTTTACGTGTTCGTTTTGTGCTGTAGTCCCTTTATACAATGCGCGTTGGAAAGGCAAGTCTGCTGATAATGTAATGCATGATATTGATTGGTTCAAAGAGCGTTATGATATTGATGCTATTGAGTTTCACGACAATAACTTTTTTACTTCACGCAGGAGAACGGTAGAATTTGCAGAGAAAATCAATGGAAAAGGCATCAGTTGGTGGGGCGAAGGTCGCATTGACACCATCAATAAATACAGTGATGATGATTTAGCTCTTTTGCGTGATTCTGGTCTAAAAATGATCTTTTTAGGTGCTGAAACCGGTAACGATGAAGTGTTGAGCCAAATGGATAAAGGCGGAACACAAAGTGCCGATCAAATCCGTTCGTTTGCAGCTCGCATGAACAAGTTTGGAATCATTCCTGAATACTCATTTGTGTTAGGTATGCCAGCCGATTCTGAAGAGCAAGTAATGCGTCAAATCGATAGTGATATTGCTTTTATCAAAGAGATTAAATCCATTAATCCCGATACCGAGATTATCATTTACCTCTATAGTCCAGTGCCTACAGAAGGAACAGAACTGTATGAAACCATTACTTCACAAGGATTTAAATTCCCGGAGCAATTAGAAGATTGGTTGTCGCCTTCTTGGGAAAATTTCGATTTACGGAAAAATCCGTTAACGCCTTGGTTAACGCCACAAATGGTAGACAAGATTCGGAATTTTGAAACGGTATTGAATGGTGTTTATCCTACCCAATCGGATTATCGTATTAGCGGGTGGAAAAAGAAATTGCTACAGACTACAGCATCGTGGCGTTACAAAACAGGAATTTATCAGTATCCTTACGAGATAAAAGCCATGCACAAGTTTTGGAAATACCGTCAGCCTGAAATTCAAGGGTTTTACAGCGAATAAATCACTTTGCTAATTGCAACATGTAGCGGTCACTTTTGCCATTGCCATAAGCTTTGATAGAAGAGTAGTTGTCTAGGTTGAATTGAGCATTAATTCGTCTGACTTTTTCTTGTCCTTTGCAGTTTTTACCAGCCAGCTTCCCTGTAAATTTATCTTCTTGGAATTCCATTTCAGAAGCGATGAGTTGGAAACCGTGAAGTTGACTCCAAGGCTTTACCCAAGTGGCGCAACTTGCTGTAACGATGCAGATTTCGTAACCTTCTTTTTTCAACTCTTTGAGTTGCAGGAAGCGTTTTGGATCAAGGTTTTGATCGAGATAAGGGATAAATAGTTGTGCTTGTTTTTCTAATTCAGTAATAGAAAGATCTTTAAAATGAAATTCAAGGAAAGCTTCTTTTAATGCTTGATGAGAACGAAGTCCCAACATAACTTGCACGTATTTCGGTAGAATCGATAACAATGAAAAATACAACGCCTTTTTCCCATTTACATGTGTAGCAAAAGCCAACATAGAATCCACTTTTACTAGTGTGTGGTCTAAATCAAAAAAGGCAATTTTGGCAATCACAACTTGAGTTTTTTGAAGATGAATTCAGGGATGATTTTTATCACACACATCACTAGTCTCCAAATAGCACTAACGTAAATGACATTGCTTTTTCTCTGTTGCGCTTTGTAAATCTGTTGTGCTACATGTTCTGGAGAACTGGTGAGAAAGGATGGCGTTGATAAATGCGCAATCATTTTTGATGAAATATAACCGGGAATCACACTCATCACATGAATGTTTTGATGGGCTAACTGATTCCGCAGTCCCGATAAATAAGCTGTAAATCCAGCTTTAGCAGCACCATAATAAACGGTTGAACCTTTACCACGATCTCCAGCTACAGATGAAATTCCGATGATAATTCCTTTGCCTTGTTTTTTCATGGCTTCAACAGCAATAGAAAGAATGGAGACCGCTCCATTGAAATTGGTCGTCAAAATGGTGTTGCGTTCTTTTTCACTGGTGTTGGCGAGTAAATTATCGCCCAAATAACCAAATGCACAGACAACTACCGATGGTTTTTCAGGAAGTTGCTCATAGAATGCAACATGACTATCAAGGTCTGTCGCATCAAAAAAAAGAACTGTAGCTTCAAGGTTATTTTGCGCTACAAATTGCTGCAATTCTGTAGTGCTTCTACTTGCCAATGTAAGCGTATAACCAGATTGAGCATAGACTTTAGCTAAAGCTTTACCAACATCTGAATTAGCACCTAATAGGAGAACGTTTTTCATGAATGTATTCCAGTTCGTTTTGAAAATGCTGATTTCAGCTGTTTGTTATTTCGCACAAAGTCAACAAATGCATTAAAACCAGCATAAGATCGACTCAATTGCCCAAAAGTGAGAAAACTATCTTTTGCCAAATAAAATCTGCCACCGTATTGATCGATGATTTTATCGGCTAATTGCTGTAATTGTTTTTCTAATCCGGTCGTGTATTTTACGTCAATTGTAAATGTAAATCCTTCTTTGGGGAAAGACATAGAACCGAATGAAGATCGAGTTCCAAATTGTTTAATGGTTGCTAAAAACACGGTTGCTTGGGATATTTTTACCCAATTGAACACGCTATTTATGGCTGCTTCAATGTGTGTTTGATCAACGGTGAATTGAAATTGAATAATCCCTTTTGGACCATAAAGTAAATTCCAATTCTGAACAGCATCTAACGGACACAAAAAAGGATAAATAGCTGTTTCTTTTTCGAATTTAGAGGTGCTGAATTTCAGTTGATTGTAAAATGATAAGATAGGTTTGGAAGTTAAGATTCCTCCGAAATGATAAGGAACTGTAAACGGTTGTTTGAAACTGATTTTTTCCGTTTTGTTGTCCGTGAAATCTCCTTCAAGTAGAGCTCCTTGACGATTGTTTTTTAGCCAAACAATTTTGTATAAAGCATTACTGTTTTGAAGTGCTTCTATTGCCGGACTCAAACCATTAATGGGCGTACTTTTCTTGTGAATGGTATTTCCTTTCAGCGGTTCTATTTTTAGCGTAGCTTCACTGATAAATCCTGTTAATCCGCAGCCGCCAATGGTATGTTGAAACAACTCAGCATTTTGGGATGAACTACAAATTAGCGCTTCTTTATTCTCGGTAATAAGGTTGAAGTCAATGATGTGGTGTCCGAAACTTCCTTTTTGGACATGGTTTTTTCCGTGAACATCACTGGCAATTGCTCCGCCAACAGTGATGTATAACGTGCCTGGTAAAACAGGTAGCGTATAACCTTTTTCAAAAAGTATTTTGATTAAATTGAGCAACAACATTCCAGAGGCTACTTTTACATATCCGGCTGTTGTGTTGAGCTCAATAAACTGATTGTGTTTGCGTGTTGAAAGTGTCTTGTCTGAAAAGGAGAGGTCGCCATAGCTCATACCATTTCCACGGAAAATAAAATCACCGCTAGGGTAATCCATTTCAAAGTCTTCTAACTCAGTAGTTGAAGAGGGGAATTTCCCAAAGCCAGATATGTGAGTCTTAATAGGCATAGAGCAAATATATCCACATCACAATCCAAATTAAGGCACAACCGATAAGAACAGGGTCGCTTAGAAACAAGTATACTGGGTTTTTATCTGGAATAACACTTCTGTAGATGTATTTGGAAAGGTGAAAAGCTCCGTAAAGCATGGGTATTAACGTAATAAACGGGAGGTAAAAAGGCAATTCTACGATAGAATAGAACCCGCAATAAAGGGTGTAAATCAATAGCAAGCCAATCATTAAAATGGTAAAAAGGATAAGGAAGTGCTTTTCTTGGTACGTTGAAACTACTTTTCGAACAGCCATTCCTTTTTGGAATAACCTAATTTCTTTCAGGCGCTTGAAAACGATGATGCATCCTGAAATGAGAGCAACTTCAATCCACAGCCAATTACTAATGGGAGTTGAACTCACTATAGATCCTAGAAAAATGCGAAGTAAAAAGCCAAAAACTACAAAGCTCATTTCAAAGTAGGGAATGGTTTTCGCCCCCAGAGAATAAACCAAGTTGATGAGGAAGTAAACTACAATTGTTATTGTAGCTAGAGTAGGGAGTAATGAAAATGAAATAACCAGTGAAACAAGTGCTAGTAAACTGCCAACCAATAAATAAGGTTTCATGTGTTTAGCATCAATCACATCTTCTTTTGAAGGATTGTTAATNTCCCATTGACGATCGGCAATGTCATTGAAAATGTATACAGCAGAAGCCATCAACGAAAAAGAAGAAAAAGCAATGCANAATGCGAGCCATTGCTCATAAATGGTGAGTCCAAATACTGCTGGAATGAAAATCAACAGGTTTTTTACCCAGTGCTTTATCCGGATATGTGTCCAGATTTTATTCATTTTTAGCTACAACAGCTTTTAAATCATAGAAGTAGAGGTAATGATCGCTATACTGCAAATCAATTNTTTCCATCTTAAATTGACTGAGGTATTCACCAACTTCACCNTCCCATGGTTGATTGCGAATGCATGCAAAGTAGGCNGCTCCTTCTTCATTTTTTAACCTTGAAATGTGNTTGGGAGTTAATCCCCAACTGAGCAATTGCCANCCATTTCTTCTAGCNTGGTAGAGNAATAAAGGACATTTACTGTCCAAATCGAAATAATTGAAAATGACGAGCTCTTTTGCCTCTGTTCTTGCTTGAACATGTTGTCCCACTTCAACAAAGTTATGTTGNATGATGTAGTAGTTTTTTTCAGCGTAGAGAAANGCTTCGTAACCAAANAATAGAATGAAGGCAGTAGCGATAATAGACGAATTGATTTTACTTAGTAAAGAACGAATAGCATCAATTCCCACGGCAATTAGCACCGCTAAAATGGGNATAAACGGAATTTGGTAATAGTTGTGAATGCGATTAAGGTTAAAGAAAATAAGAACATAAACCACAGTGGCCAATAGCCAAACAATCAAAATNTATTGGCGTTGAATTANAGCTCTTATAAGCCCAATAACAAAGAGGAATAATCCAGAAATNCCAATAATCTCATAATAAATTCGATCTCTTAAAATGATCCAATTGTTGATGTCTAATCGTTGGTTGAGATCGCCATAATACCACGCTGAATTATCAGTNAATTTTCTATAGCCAATAATGTATTCCCAATCAGGAGCAGCAGCATTGGTTTNGTAGGAGTACCATTGCCATAGTACAAATAATGNCGGAGGAATAGCCAACCAATACCAGTTGCTNAACACAAAAGAATAGCGCTTTTCTTGTAANATAATAGCAATAAGAACAACCGAGTAGGCAAAGGCATAAGGGACTTTAATGAGGAAGGCTAATGCAGCTGCCAAGATGCCTAAAACGAGGTGGNTTTTATTGCCAACCCTCATGTTCTGGATAAAGTGGACAGCCATCATATTACAGAAAAATAAGGCTGCAAAATCGACTTGTAATGCCCTTGAATAAAATAGACTCAANGGCATNAATAAATAAACCAAACTAGCTGTTTGTGCTNTAAACTGATTGGAGATTAAGGCGATTAATNGGTAGAAATAATACAAGCTTCCGAGAAAAAAGAGGTAGAAAATGAGCCTTCCCCATATGTGACTTTCTCCAAACCATTGGTACAAAACAGCCACCATAGCTTCAGGTAGTGGAAATTCCAATAAAAGTGTTTTATGATTTCCCAACCAACAAACCGAGGGGTGAAGAATATCTATTCCATTGTTTGNAAAGTCGTAGATGTAATTGGCCGTTTCAGATTGTCGCCAACCGTGAGGATCATCAATAGCTTCACCAAAATGTAGAAATCGCAATACAATTCCTAAGGTTAATAAGCAGTAGAAGACCCATTTGTTCATGGCACAAATAAAGGATTTATTTACAGAATTGGGAAAGTGATATGGTTACATTTGCGTATGCAACAATCTTTGCGGAAGCAGATTAAAGGAGTCGTTTTTCGAATTGTTGGGCCAGTATTGAATCGTATCATTTATGCTGATCAATCGTTTCAGTATGATGGAATTCGGTTGTTAATTCCTAAAGGCGTTTTTCATCCACGTTATTTCACGAGCACTAAACTGTTGCTAAATTGGGTTAAGGAAAACGAGATGAAAGGAAAATGTGTTCTNGAATTGGGGTGTGGAAGTGGTATTGTAAGCCTTATGGCAGCTCGAAAAGGTGGAATNNNTATAGCTTCTGATATTAATCCTATNGCCGTTCAAAACCTCACTAAAAATGCCAGATCNAATGGAATTGAATTGATGGCATTACAGTCTGANTTGTTTGATGAAATTTCCGTTGAAAATTTTGATGTGATCTTGATCAATCCGCCTTTTTACCCGAAGAATCCGGATAAAGTAGANGACAATATGTGGTATTGCGGAGATGACTTTCAATACTTCAAAAAGCTTTATCAGCAATTGATTGAACGCAATGAAACNGGCGAAATCTTAATGACATTATCAGATGATTGCGATTTTGAACGCATTCAGCAATTGGCTCAAGAAAAAGGCTTTATGTTAAAAGAAATTGTTCGAAAAAAAGGGTTGACAGAAGACAATATGCTGTACCGTTTAGAACGGATAAACTAAGGGAGCAACAACTGATCCTTCACCTAAATTGATCAAAACAGCCAATAAGATCAAGATCAAAATAAGCGGAATGAGCCAATATTTCTTGCGTTTTCCAAGAAAAACAAAGAACTCACGTACAATCTCAACTTTTTGCATCAATAGGGTTTTTGGTAGTCTTTATCAGTCGTTTCTGGTTTTATCCAGCCTTTTGATTTTGCTTTCGGAATAAAAACTTTCATCGGCCAAGCTGTCGCAAAGTAAACAATTGCCAAGAGTATTGTTCCACTAATTTCACCAAGAATTCCACCGAAAATTAACCAGCCGTAGAGGAGTGGTTGTATAATTTTTGGAATGAATAGGCTAATCATCAAGTAAACTCCAACGATGCTTGAACAGACAATCAATTCTGGTTGGAGGTAATAACGATAGTTCAAGACAAGCAGCAGAACTGCAATCATGCCAATAAACCATCTTGTTTTGGAGGGTTTTAAACTGTTGGTTTTGGCGGTTTTCAAAATAGAATCAATCCAACGCATAGTTTACCTCCAATTGTTTGAGTTGATCTTGTTCAGACTTGATGATGAGTACATTTCCTAGAACCAAAGCATCCATTTCGGTTGATAGAAAACAACGAATGGCATCTTCAGGTGTGTGGACTATAGGTTCGCCACGTTGGTTAAACGAAGTATTGATCAATACTGGAACTCCGGTTAATCGATCCATTTCTTGAAGTAAGGCGTGGAGTTTATCGTTTTGTTGCTGATTGATCGTTTGCACACGAGAACTGCCATCTACGTGAACGCAAGCTTGAATCTTTTCAGGCTGTTTGCATTGAACTGTAAATTGCATGTATGGAATAGGGTGATTGATTTCAAACCAATCTTTGGCTTTTTCTTCTAAAACTACTGGAGCAAAAGGCCTAAAATCTTCTCGTTTTTTAATCTGCAGGTTGAGTCGTTTTTGCATTTCCGGATGAACTGGTGAAGCCAAAATGCTTCGGTTCCCTAATGCTCGTGGACCCCATTCATCACAACCTTGAAACCAACCAAGGCTTTTTTGATTGGCTAATAATTCAGCTGTTTTACTGACGAGTTCATTTTGTCCTAAAGGGATGATTTTTAAATCATAGCGCTTCGTTGCTTCAATGATTTGTTCTTCTCTAAATGAGCTTCCCAAATAGGGAGGATGCCAGGTTATTGGAGTTTGTCCACCAAGATGTGCATGAATAGCCAAAGCAGCACCTAAAGCACCACCAGCATCTCCAGCCGCGGGTTGAATCCAGATGTTTTCAAACAACTCCAGTTCATCTATTTTTTGATTGGCAACACAATTCAAAGCCACACCACCAGATAAGCACAGGTTCTTGGCTCCGGTTACCGTATGAGTATGTTTCACCATTTTCAAGATGATGTGTTCCGTAACCTTTTGAATGGAAGCCGCTACATCTTTGTAAAACGTTGTGATTTCACTTTCTGGTTTTCTGGCTTTTTGTCCGAATAATGCTTCGAATTTAGCGTTGATCATCTTCAATCCACGGTGAAAATGAAAATAACGCATGTTGAGCTCTATGGAACCATCATCTTGAATTTTCACCAAATAGTTTTCAATTAATTCAACATATTTAGGTTCTCCGTAAGGAGCTAATCCCATGAGTTTGTATTCACCCGAATTGACTTTAAAACCACAATAATAGGTGAAGGCAGAGTAAAGCATTCCAATAGAATTTGGAAACTCTTGAAGTCCCAGAACTTCTAGTTTTCCATTTTCAAAAATTCCAAAACTTGTAGTTGCTTTTTCGCCTACAGCATCCATCACCAAGTAAGCCCCTGATGTAAATGGAGCCGTAAAACAGGCAGAAGCAGCGTGACTTTCATGGTGATCAGTGAAGTACAATTTTCCCTTGTAATTCAGTTCTTTTCGAATGTTAGAAGGAATCCACAGTTTTTCTTTCAGCCAGCTTTTCAATGCCTTTTGAAAAGGAATAAATCCAAAAGGGGCAGCTTTTACGAATGTTTCTAGAATGCGTTCAAACTTGATAAATGTCTTTTCATAAAACACCACAGCATCAACTTCATCAATGGTTATTCCAGCTTGGTTCAAGCAAAGTTCAATAGCTTGGATCGGTAAGCTTTCATCGTGTTTAATGCGCGTCAACCGTTCTTCAGCAATAGCAGCAACGATGGTTCCATTATACAGTAAACATGCTGCAGAATCGTGGTAATATGCTGAAATACCTAAGATGTAACCTGTTTTAACGTCACTCATTTTTGGTTGAGTTGTCAATGTATCACGCTTCACCTGCTAGTACTTTTCGGTGTTTTTGTCCCCAATCAACCATCTCATGCATCATGGTTTCTAATGATTTGGCATGCTCGGTAATGTGGTACTCTACTAAAACAGGAGAAGTATCATATACTTTTCTAACGACCAGTTTATTCACCTCTAAATCTTTCAAATAGTTCGAAAGAACCTTTGGAGTAATGTCACCCACATAGCGTTGGATTTCTCTAAACCGATGCACACGATTGTATATGGCAATCAGTATGGGGAGCTTCCATTTTCCGCTAATTACATACAACGTGTCTTGTATGTGTTTAATGTCTTTGTTTTCTGCTAATTCTTCGTTTTGTTTCATGGTATCCTTTAGGAAACTGGTATCAAATGTATATCACATGTTCTATACTTTCACGCAAATTCTAAAACAATTTAAAATGAAAGATAAAGCAGTAATTATTACAGGTGCGGCCAATGGTTTAGGTCGTGTTGCGGGAATTGCAGCAGCTAAAGCAGGATATAGCGTTTTGTTGGTAGATATTGATGAAATAGGTTTAGCTGAAAGCAAACAAATGATTGAAGAAAATGGAGGAGTAGCTGAGACGTATAAAGCGAATGTTGCTGATGAAGCTGAAGTAAAAGGCTATGTAGATTTTGCCGTTGAAAAATTCGGAAGAATTGACGGTTTTTTTAACAACGCTGGAATTTTAGGAGTTCCTTCGTTAATTACGGATACGGATGTTGAAGTTTTAGACCGTGTTTTGGCAGTAAATGTAAGAGGTGTCTTTTTAGGTCTGAAACATGTATTGAAAGTGATGATTAATCAAGGAAGTGGAAGCATTGTAAATACTGGTTCTATGGGGTCTACAGGAGGACTTCCTTATACCGCTTCTTACACAGCTTCGAAGCACGCTGTTATTGGTTTAACGAAAACCGCAGCATTAGAAAACGCTCCAACGGGTGTGCGTGTAAACGCAGTGTTACCGGGAACGATTAAAACGCAAATGGCTTTAAAAGGTACTCCTGGAAATACGGAAGAAGAAAAAGTAGCCTTTGCTTCGAAAACTGTTCCTCAAGGACAGATGGGAACTCCTGAAGATATTGCAAACGCTGTAGTTTTCCTCTTTTCGGATGGAGCAAAACACATTACTGGAATTGAAGTTCCGGTAGATGGCGGTATTACTGCCCAGGTTTATCCGAGCTATGCTTAAGCGACAGGGTATCGTTTAAAAAATAAAAAGGGAGAACTTCAATTCTCCCTTTCCATTTTAGTCATGTCTGTAAGCCCTTTTGAGGGAAATTATTTCATCAATTTCCATTCTTGGCGGTAGTATGTACCATCACCGTTATTATCTATCTGATCGTCTTCAAATGTGATGATCAGTTCTTGATTTTCAAAGTTGGCCAGAATATAGGTGCTTTCTCCAATTTGAATAGTTCCCGCAGCTTCATCAATGTTATAACCCGAAGGGCTTGGATTGCTCATGTGTATAGTATCCGTTACAGTGGAAAACTCATAGCCAAACAGGTAATAACTCCAGTCAGCAACAATGTTCCCTGCGGTATACAATACATCATTTTCAAAAGTGTAGGAAGCATTGTTGAATTCGTTACCATAGCCATAAATCGTTAACATTGAGTCACCTCCGTCAACAGTGTAAAACCAGTCTTCGTAGGAGTAGACGTTGTATTTTCCGGTAAAGGTTGATGAGCTGGAGTTTGAATTACCAGTGTCATCGTCTTTACTACAAGACATCAATACTAAGAATAGGGATAAGACAATGAATACGTTTCGAGTTTGCATGGTTCTTTTTATTTGGTTTCATACAAATGTGTTGGGTATTCAACTATTTGAAACGATAAAAAGGGTTTAAACTGAATAATACATAGTGTGAATTGATCAGTCTTTAAGATGAGATGTTGTTTTGATTTGTTGGGTTACAAACGCTCCTAAAACGTCTTGACCGTTAGGATTCAAATGTTCATCATTGGGGAAATAGACCGGAGTACCTTTTTCTTCAGCGTTTTGAAAGACCGGAGTAACGTCCCAAACAGTGTGTGCTCCAAAGGTTGATTTTAATGCTTCGATAAATGGATAAGATGTGGCTTTTTCAAAGTCGGTTGCTCCCAACAATTGAGCCTGCTCAGCATAACGATCACTAACAGCAACAGCATCAGGTATAACCAAAATGCGAAAATCACACCCGCTAGGCAATTGGTCTTGAATTTTCTTCAAATAATCAATTGTTTGATCGAAAGCACCTTTTAAAGGAGTATTTAAATGATAGGTATTGTTCAAGTAATTTGGAGCTGCCTTGAACAACATTTTTTTGCGAGGAGAATAAGCGTCAGCATTGAAAGTAGTGTCGGTTTTAGGATCGATAGTTTCGTCAAAATCTCGATTAAGCGAAGTGCTGATTTGGGCAAATTTGTAATTCAAATAGGTAGTAACCCTGAATGCTGAAGCTATAGAGTAATAGCAGTTTCGGCCAAAACTGAGTGTTTCCCAATTGATTGGTAAATCTTCATCTAATAAATCATTTCCCAGATACAATTGACAAATAACCAATTGGGGAGAGGTAGTTTCAATTCTGCGGCTTGCCATGTAATAGGCTTGACGAGGAGCTGTTCCCGAAATAGCAGCATTTACAACATTGTACGCTGCCCCAAATTGATCTTTCACATTCTCTAAGTAGCCTTCGGTGTTGGCAGTGAAAGAGTCTCCAAAAACCAAAATGGAAGGCTTTTCTTTATTAAAATCCAGGTTGAGGTAGTGGTATGAGTTTTTATAATAATCGAACCATTGGCCACGGTAAGACCATTCTAATAAACAGAAAAACAAAAAGAAAGGAATGAACAGGAACAGCGCTTTTTTTCCAAAGGATTTTAGTTTTCCTATTCCCTTCATTTTCAAGTAGACTTTTGATTTGTCATCACAAGTTATTTATTCCAGTAAGAAACGTCTAGATCTGGTAAAAATGCGTTTAATTCAGCTATTACACGCTCTTTGTGAGGAACTAACGTTTTTAACGTTTCAACTTCTTTGTCACTTTTTTTAGGAAGTGTGTTACTATTGAATTTTAGATAAATAGGAACTAAAGCTTTTTGAATTGCAGTTGGAACAAGCGGTTGTAATTTCAAACCAGTTTTGTGCAACCATCCGGATTTTATGGCCACGGTTTCATTGCGGTGTTGAAAGTCAAAATCTTCAAAGAAAGTAGCATCAACTCCTAAAAAGTCGCTTACTTTTTTGAGGTTCTGGACTTTGTTTTGCATTAAATCTTCAAAAACCAAAACCAAAATGCGTTCTTTTCCAATTTTTTCAAACCACTTTTTGAGGTAAAAAGCATACTCTGTTTGAAAAGTGCTATCAGAACGTTTTAAGTAGGTTTCTAAATCACCATCAAAGCGTTTAACCCTGTAGCGTAACATTCTAAAATGGCTATAAATTTGCGCAAGAGGGTCTCTGAGGATAAAAATGAATTTAGGATTTGTAGGTAATGTTGTTAAGTGCTGAAGTGCATTTTCATCGTAGAGGTAATGCGAAGAAGCTTCATAAGCCAAACTTTCTACACTACATTGTTTGAAGAAATGTCCGTAAGCTTCAGTACCATTTTCGATAAAATTTCGCTCTTTATTGGAAGGATTAACCTTATCTCCAAAGTAGTTCGTTTCCTTAACAGGAGAAGGGCACAACTGCGGATGATCAGCTAGCCAGAAATACAATGAACTGGTTCCACATTTAGGAGCTCCTCCAATAATAAAATCAGGAAATTTTACAGTTGCATTCATGGGGCGAATATATCCAATTTAACAGTGATGGAGCAGCTAAAAATTAGCATTCGTTTGAGTAGATTCAATTTGATTTTTGAGGTTGATATCCGCTAGAAGTAGCATTCCTAAAGATCCGTAGTATAAAAAAGCCATTTTATCCTGATCACTAAAAGCATTGAAAATTCCATGAAAATAAAAAGTAACCAGTCCTAGTAAAACAGCAAGAATGGTTTGCTTCATGGCCGGATCTGTGGCGTTGTAATAATTCACCAAACCCAAATGAATGGAGTAGAAGACAATGACTACAAAAAGTATAAAACCTACAATTCCGGTTTCAGAGAGGTAGGAAAGGTATTCCGAATGCGCATTCCCTCTGTCTCCATGCGTAGTACTGATATAGGTTTTGTATTGAGAAGATTGAAATTGAGCGTATTCAAATTGATAGGTCCCCGGGCCAAAGCCAGTAAGAGGTTTTTCTTTGAACATCTCCCAAGCACAAACCCAGCGGTTGATGCGTTCAAGGTTAGAAGCATCAGACTCTACATTGGTTACAGAGCTAACATGGTTCATAACATCACCATCATTGCTGACAGCCTCATTTTGAGAAATTTCACCATAAAGTTCATCCTTGAAAGCATAAGTCCCTATTGATAAAACAAGGAGCATTCCAATCAGAAATCGAATGTGAACCCTAAGCCGGATGAGGCCATAAAAAAGCAAGGCTACAATTAGACTAAGCATTGCAGCACGTGAAAGTGCCAGCGCTTGAGAAACCAAAACTAAGAGCAGAATGATTCCGAAAAACCAAGCACCCCATTGATTGATCTTTAATTTCTTGTTACGCAATGCAGCCATGATTAAAAGTGGAGTAATGAAAGCTAAACAAGCTCCGTAGATAGTATGATCGGAGTAAAACGGAGCTGATATGCTGAAAACAACTTTGGGGTTAAAATCATAGTGGATATGCATTTTAAGTGTATGGTACATTGGGTAAATTAACCCCAAAGCATAGAATAAGAGCGGCTTTATACCGGTAAGTGGTTTCTTATAGCTCAGTTCTGCTAATAAGAAATAAAAAACAAAAAGGTAGTTGAGCTTCATAAGCACGCGCTTAAAAGAGACATCGGGTAAAGTGCTAAACATAGAGCTGATAATTAACCAGATGAGGTCAAGTAGTAGCAGAATACTTAATGGGTGGTAGAATATTTTTTTATTGACTCCTTTTAAAAGGAGATACACGATAAAGATTCCAAGGAGTAAAAACTCGAGTAATTCAGACGGAGTTGAAACATTCATACCTGTCCTTGAAAGCTCAAACCCAACAGATACGGGGATAAGCCCAATGGTAAGAAAGTAAACCCATTTTTTGTAGTAGATGAATCCGTATGCGGTAAATCCGAGCGCCAAAAAAACGTAGAGGTATGTCTCTATTTTCGAAAGCCCCCATAAAATACTGGAACTATAAAGTATTGCTACAATTATAGCTGTGGGAAGCCAAATGTTCTTCTCCTTTGGTGCAGCGAATGGCATAGAATTAGAGCGCTTTAACTTTTCTTTTCCAAGCAAGTACAATAAGGGTTGCCAGTAGCGCAATTGCACTTCCTATGAGTGCATTAACACTAATAGAAGGAGATACTTTTTTGTAGTTTGGTTTGGCATAATCGATGACATAGTTTTTTAGCAAAGGTTTTGAGTTGGCATCTAAAGCCTGCTCATAGTCATGTTTACGCTCTTTCATCTGGTCATCATAAATGATGTATTCTTCTACCAGACTTTCCATTTCTCGGCTGTCAATAAAGTCATTATTGACAAAGTTTTCTTTATTTAAGTTGTTGAGGTAGTTAGAGATAAGGTTTTTACTGGTTGACGTGTCTTTTAAGGCATAGATCTGATCCAAAATTTCCTGAGGTTTCTTTTTTGACTCCTCATACCTCTTTTTGAAATACTCAATTTCATTTTTAATGTTGCCTTGAAAAACAGCTTTTTTGTGCTTGTTTACCGTTTCAATAATGTAATTAACAATGTTGGCTGATAATACAGCGTCTTTGGTTTCAACATTAATAACGACAGAAAGGTATTTGGAACGAAAAAATTTAACATCATCAATGTATTTTAACACCAATTCCTGCTTCCATCCAGCGGTTGAAGTTGTGTCGATTTCATAGTAATCAATCAAGTTAAATTGATCAATAACACTGTCTCGTAAAGACGCTGATTCTAACAATTGAAGAAGGTGTTCTACTTCAATTTCATGTCCAAACTGAGGGTTAGATATAAGTTGATCTCTAACATAAGTATTTGGAGGATAGATAATACCTGTAGAACGGTACTTCTTGGGTAACAGGAAAGACACGGCACAAGCCAAAACACCTCCAATTACAAATGAAATTATGAGGGCTTTGCGATTGCTGTAAAGAAACTGAATGACATCTGTGCTATCTTGCTTTTCTTCTTCGAATAAAGACATGTTAAGCTTAGTTTAGTATAAATATACAATTATGAAGCAGGGCAATAATAATGTGATTAGGAAGACAAATATGTTTTTTTAGTTTAATTCGTACAACGTAAAATACATGATATGCGCTACTTTAAGCACTTTGTGATTTTTTTAGTTTGTTTTCAATGCATTGCATTGAAGGCACAAGTTTATAATCGTCCGATGAACTCAGAACTCTTTCAGTATGAGTTTCAATTACTTGATAATTCATTTGATCAATATACGCTGATTACACCTTTTCACATTGGACAATACCAAGCAACAAACTATCCTATTTCTTCACAGGCAGTTATTTTAGACCCCAAAGGTTATGCTGTATGGTATTATTCAGAGCAGTCAAATTTGTTTATGGATTTTAAGTACAATGAAGCGCGCCAACAGTTTTTTACATATACTACAACAGGAGGAACTACGACTTCCATGTTGTTTGACACAACCTTTCAATATGTAGAGGCATTATCTACCCAGAATGGTGTCGCAATTGACCCGCATGATTTCATTACCCTTCAAAATGGGAACTATATGTTAATGGGAGTTCAAGACAGTATATTTGACTTAAGCAATTATAGTTTTGGTGGAACACCAGGCGACCCAAATACAACGGTTGTTTGTAACCTTTTACAAGAATTTTCTCCAACTCATCAGCTGGTTTGGGAATGGAACAGTTGTGATGTATTGCACCCTTCAGAAGCAGTTGCCTATTATGGTTATAATGCCACAAGTTTTGATTATGCACACATTAACTCGGTTTTTGAAGATAATGACCATCACTTATTGGCTTCATTCAGGCATTTAAACAGCATTGTAAAAATTAACCATAACAATGGTCAAGTGATTTGGAGATTTGGAGGAAGTAACAATGATTTTAGTCAGCTGAACGATTATGGTTTTTCCGGTCAGCATGATGCACAACGTCAACCCAACGGATTGATTACAGTGTTTGATAATGGAAATATGTCTTTAAACCCGCAAACTTCCAGAGCAGTAACGTATGAATTAGACCTTACCAATTCAATAGCAACCCTTGTTGATGAATATGTAAGACAGCCCATTACATATGGGAGTGCAATGGGGAATTATGCCATAACAGAAGAATATAAAGCCGTTCATTACGGATTGATTTACCGTCCTTATCCTAATGTGGTTTATTTAGATACGGCAAACAACGAAGTAGCAACACTTACTTATCCGGATTCTGTCATGTCGTACCGGGCTTACATCTTTCAGCCTGATTTTAGTTTTGATCGACCACAAGTGGTTTGTTATGAAAACAATGGTGTTACCTATTTACAAGCCGAAGATGGGCACAGTGCGTATTTATGGTCTAGTGGAGAAACAACAAGAGAAATTATTCCAACCGAAGGAGAAGAGTATCAGGTGTGGGTTTCCTATGGAGTAGGAAAGGTGAGTTCAGAGGCAATATTGTATACAACAGATTATTGTGGCCCGGTTGGAGTTGATGAATTGTCTGAGAAGTTTGATCATGAGGCTCCTCAACTAGAATACAGTACAGACATTATGGGCAGAATAGTAACTCATAAACAAAGTGGAGTTATTTATTTAGATGTGTATTCCGATGGGGCGGTAAAGAAATCGATTTATTGGAAAAGGTAAGCACAACAAAGAGAGAAGAACCAAAAAACAAAAGCCACTGCAGTTGAGTGGCTTTTTGAATTTTAGAATAGTGATGAATATCGGACTAACCTTCACTTTCCAGCTTTTCTAATTCTTCATCAATCATTTTTTCAATGAGTTTTCGTTCGCTTTCATTTAATTGAGCATTAGACTTTGCCTGTTTTTTCAAAAAGCGAAACATGGCATTCTTTTTAATTTCATAAGCAATAAATGCAGTGTATTGCTGTCCATCGTAATACTTTTCTTCGCCCATTACGCGCAAATCAGAAATATCAGTATTAACAATCATACGCGTTAACGATTGAAACTTGTTGGTAATTTCACTTTTGTTTTCATACCCTGTACTAGACAAATAATCATCAGCCAATTCTTTAATGGTCGTATTCATTTGACTGGCCAATTCAGCTTTAGCTTCCATACGCGCTTTCTTTACAGCAATATTTTCGTCTCTGCTTTGTGCCTTACCAACAGCTCTGAAATAGCGGGCATTTGACTCATAACGATTTCCGCTAAAAGGGTCATTCATTTTTTGTCCGTATTGCGATTTACACCCGGTAAAAGCAACAGCCATTAGCAAAGCAAACGATATTAGTAATCTCATGATTTTTTAGTTTTTATTTACAGTTGATCAAGTCAAAATTATGCCAAACTATAACATTCGTTTAGCCGGTAAATGGTTTTAAATGGTAATGCATTGAAAATCAGTTGAAATATTGTTTCTGAAAGTATTTTTTAGAATTGGTTGAGGGTAGTCTACTTAATTGTACTTTTGCAGCCTAAAGAATTTGATTTGCAAACATTTGAACAACTCGGCCTTTCGGCCAACATTTTAAAAGCCTTGAACGAAAAAGGCTTCACCAATCCAACTGACATTCAGGCACAAGCAATTCCAGCTCTTCTCGAAGAGCCTAAGGATTTAATTGGACTTGCTCAGACTGGAACAGGAAAAACAGCAGCATTTTGTCTGCCGCTTTTAGACGTTATTGATCCGGATTTCAAGAAATTACAGGCTATAATTATTGCTCCAACACGTGAGTTAGCACAACAAATTGCTAAAGAGTTGGAAAGCTTTTCAAAATATACTCCTGAAATTGCAACAGAAATTGTGTATGGAGGGACTTCTATTGTTAACCAAATTAGATCGATCAAAAAGAGAACACCTCAAATTTTGGTGGCAACTCCTGGTCGTCTAATTGATCTTATCGAACGTAAAGCTGTTCGCTTAGACGAATTACAATTTGTGATTCTTGATGAAGCCGATGAAATGTTAAACATGGGCTTTAAAGAAGACATCGACAAGATCTTAGAACAAGCTCCAGAAGGTAAAATTACTTGGTTGTTTTCAGCAACAATGCCACCGGACATTAAGCGTTTAACAAAGCGCTATATGACTAATCCGGTAGAGGTGAGCGTTAACCAAGAAGTAAAGGTTAACGATAACATTGAGCACCTTTACATGCTGGTAAAACATCGCGATAAGAAAGAAGCTTTAAAACGCTTTTTAGATGTAACGCCAGATGCTTATGCTGTAGTTTTCTGCCGTACGCGTAGAGAAACACAAACATTAGCTGATCAATTGATTGAAGCAGGTTACAATGCTGAAGCACTTCACGGTGACCTTTCGCAAGAAAAGCGTGATGTGGTGATGAACCGTTTTCGTAAGAAAACAACTCAAGTATTGGTATGTACTGATGTAGCAGCACGTGGTATTGATGTAGATGACTTAACTCACGTTATTCACATCTCATTGCCAGATGATCGCTCATACTACACACACCGATCAGGAAGAACTGCACGTGGTGGTAAAAAAGGTGTTTCAATTGCTATTTTAGGTGGTGATGAAATGACGCATTTACACTCACTGGAGAAGCAACTGAAAATTACCATAAAGCAAGCTTTAGTTCCTAATAGTGCTGAAATTGCTCAGGCGCGTCTACAGTTATGGGTGAATCAGGTCTATGAATCTGAGCCATTGAAAGATAAAGATGTCGTAGAAGCATTGGTAAATGCTTTTGCAGATTTGTCACAAGAAGATTTAATTGCTCGCTTGGCAGCTTTGAATATGTCTCGTTTCAATCTACACGAATCACAACGTGATTTGAACATGAAAGAAGAGCCAAAACGCAATAGTGGTAAAGGCAGAAGAAATGATAGAGATAGAGGCCCAAGAGGTAAAGGTAGAAGAGACGACCGTAGAGGTGGTGGAGATAGAGAAAGAGGAGGCGGTAAGCGCAGACGTGGTAACGGAGATGCTGTTTTCATCAGTGTGGGTAAAATGGATGGTTTAAACGTTCCTGATTTGCTGAATGTAATTCACAAAAAAACAGGATTGAACCAACGTCAGATTGGAGACATTCAATTACGCAGAAACCACAGTGTAGTTGAAGTACCCCAAAATTCCACCACACATTTTATTAAGACCCTCAACGGAAGCAAGATAAAAGGACGTAACGTCATCGTTAAAAAAGACCGCGAATAAGCGGTCTTTTTTTTGCTTGAAGCCTTCGTTTTTGAAGTAACAGGTGTACCTTAGAATTAGATACAGCTATTGTTCATGAACCAAGAAAAATTCTCGCTCAGAAAACGCATTAAAAGTTTTGGTTACGCCTTTTCAGGAATAGCAACTCTGCTGAAAGAAGAACACAATGCGCGCATTCATGCCGTAGCAACAGTGTGTGTCATTGTTGCAGGAATTTACTTTAAAGTTTCTGTAACAGAATGGATAGCATTGGTTTTCGCTATCGGGTTGGTTTTTGCTTTGGAAGCCGTGAATACAGCCATTGAGGCCTTAGCTGATTTTGCATCACCTGAACAACACCCTCTTATTAAAAAGGCAAAAGATGTAGCTGCTGCCGCAGTGCTTATTGGAGCATTTGCAGCTGCAGCTGTTGGTCTGTTCATATTTCTTCCTAAAGTGATAGAGGCATTATAACCTCTTTGAACTTAGGTGTTATTTATACATCTCAGCACGTTGCTCAGCAATACGCTCATCGCTGATGTAATCGTCATACGTCATCAGCTTATCGATTGTACCTTTAGGTGTTAACTCAATAATTCGATTGGCTACAGTCTGCGTAAAAGCGTGGTCATGAGATGTGAACAATACTGTTCCCGGGAAAGTTTGTAAAGCGTTGTTAAATGCTTGAATCGACTCCAAATCCAAGTGGTTGGTTGGTTCGTCTAGCATTAACACATTGGCTTCTTGTAACATCATTCTTGAAACCATACAGCGCACTTTTTCACCACCGGATAATACATTGGCTTTCTTGAAGATTTCTTCACCCGCAAACAACATCTTACCTAAGAACCCACGAATAAAAACATCATCTGCATCAGCATTAATGGCATATTGTCTCAGCCAATCCATGAGGTTTAAATCGGTGTCGAAGAATGGGTCGTTGTTGGTTGGAAGGTAAGCCGTAGTAATGGTTTGTCCAAAGTCAAATTCACCACTGTCTGCTTGAGCATTTCCATTAATAATTTCGAAAAACGAAGTAATGGCCAAACTGTTACGGCTGATGACAGCAATTTTATCGCCTTTGTTTACGGTAATGTCAACATTAGAAAAAAGTGTTTTCCCTTCTGTATGCTTACTTAATCCTTCAATGTTTAAAATTTGGTTACCGGCCTCACGACTTTGTTGGAAAATAATAGCAGGATATTTACGCGTTGAAGGCTCAATTTCTTCAAGGTTAATTTTCTCCAACAACTTTTTACGGCTGGTTGCCTGCTTAGATTTAGAAGCATTGGCACTAAAGCGTTGAATGAATTCTTGCAATTCTTTTCGTTTGTCTTCAGCTTTTTTGTTGGCTTGAGCACGTTGTTTCAAAGCCAATTGGCTTGATTCGTACCAGAAGGTGTAGTTACCGGTAAATAATTTGATTTTGCTGAAATCAATGTCAGCAATGTGCGTACACACTGTATCTAAGAAGTGACGGTCGTGAGAAACAACAATCACCGTGTTTTTAAAATCAAGTAAGAAGTCTTCTAACCACGAAATGGTTTGTAAGTCCAAGTCGTTGGTAGGCTCATCCAAAATCAGAATATCAGGGTTTCCGAAAAGTGCTTGTGCCAATAAAACACGTACTTTTTGAATACCAGCAAGGTCTTTCATCAATTTGTAATGATCAGCTTCATCAAGACCCAAACCACTCAACAAAGCAGCGGCATCTGGCTCAGCATTCCAACCGTCCATTTCAGCAAATTGAGCTTCCAATTCAGAAGCTTTCATTCCGTCTTCGTCCGAGAAATCAGGCTTAGCATAAATGGCATCTTTCTCTTTCATGATGCGGTAAAGTTCATTGTGCCCCATCATTACCGTATCCAACACCGTATTTTCGTTATATGCGTTGTGATCCTGCTTTAGTACCGCCAAACGTTTACCCGGTTCAATACTAATGTGTCCACCTGTTGGATCAATGTCACCCGAAAGGATTTTAAGGAAAGTAGATTTTCCCGCACCATTGGCACCAATTACACCGTAGCAATTGCCATCGGTAAATTTAATGTTGACTTCATCGAATAAAACGCGCTTGCCGAACTGTAGCGAAAGATTGTTAACTGCGATCATATACCTGATTTTGAGCGTGCAAAATTAGGCATTTGAAACTACGAGAGAAGGTTAACGCCATTAATTTTCCTGATAGGGAGCAATTATCTGTAAAGCGTTTGGTTTTATTTGGAGTTGAAGAGCTTGTAATTCGCCAATGTATTCTCCGTCAACTTGGAAAGGAGTTTTTGTTTCTAACTGAATTTGAGCTTTTTGGAGAGAGATGATTTCAATCTCTTCTTGGTCATATTCTGCTTCTCCTGTGATAATGGAAGAGAGTGAAGTAATGCTGTTTTTGAGTGAAATATCTTTTACAATCACAATTTCAAAATGGCCATCATTCAGTTTTCCTTTCGGATTAATAACGGCTCCGGTTCCATAGCGCTGTGCATTCGCAAATGCTAGCATAATGGCTTTTCCGGTTTTAAGGTGCTCATCTGTTTGAATGGTGAACTCAAAAGGTTCAAGCGCTTTAAGTTGGTCAATAGCGTGTTGCGCATAGCCCAAAAAACCACGAGAATCTCCCGCTTCAAAATCACGAATTAAGCCGGCATTAACACCAAAATCTGCTAAGTGCAGCATTAAGTGATCATTGATGTAAACAACATCTATGGCTTGCGGAGTAGAGGAGACAATGTTTTCTAATTGTAGGGTAAGTTGATTTTTAGCCAAGAGTGAAAGCCCAAAATTAACATTAGGAATGCCTAACTCTTTGGCTAAACCATTGGCAGATCCAGCGGGAAGAATGGCTAGAGGAAGTTTGTGCTTGATAGCGAGCTGAGCCACCATTGTAATGGTACCATCTCCACCGGCAGCAATGAGTGCTTTTTCGTTGCCGTTAATTTGCTTTTCAAGGACTTCAAAATCGTTATTGCCTGTGGTTCTATAGAGGTCAATTTGAATATCAAACGCATTCTCCCAATCATCAACTTGATCTGTAATTACTGATTTATCCGTGTCACCGGCAATAGGATTTAAGATTAAAAGGTATTTCGGTTTTTGAGGCTCCATGTACACTAAACACTTGTAATGTTATTTTGTTAAGTTGTCATCAATTGGAAGCCATAGTCCCACATAGAGGTTTCGGAACCAAAGAACAAGTGATCATTAGCGGTCATGTTTTTAAGCGTTATTCTCAGCAAGAAATTGATGAAAAATCTTCTGTATGGAAAAATGTGTGGGCAAATTTTATGCGTTTCTACAATCAACCGGCTACTCATTGTGAGGTGATTATTTACATGAACAATGAGCAGGTAAAACTTCAAACCGATCAAAACGGCTATTTTGAAGCAACGATTATTACAGCTCACGAAGCTTTAGGATGGCATGTTTATGAAGCTCATGTCCAGAGTTTGGGATTATCAGCTACTTGCGAATACAAGGTAACAGATAGCTATGGAACAGGTGTGATTTCAGATATTGACGATACACTTTTGGTGTCTCATTCTAACCTCGATTTTCGAAAGCTGTTGACTTATTTGCGCCACAATGCACATACCCGAAAACCAACAGAAGCTATGCAAACAATGCTTCCCATGCTGAAAGAATACAACAATGGATTACCGGTGTCTGATTTCTTTTATGTTTCGAACAGCGAGTGGAATTTGTATGAATTTTTACTTGCATTCTTCGATTTGAACGAAATTCCCAAAGGAGTTTATCTTTTAAAAACGTTGATTACACATCCCGTCCAATTTATCTTCAAGCAGGGAAGAGCCGAGAAGCGCGGACATAAATACCACGAAATACATCGGTTGTTTCGATTGTATAAAAACAAGCAGTTTGTATTGATAGGAGATACAGCACAACACGATGTTGCTTTGTTTCAAAATATGGTAGAGCAATTTGAAAATCAGGTAAGCGCTATTTTACTACATCAGATAAAGGAAAAACATGGGTCAAAATACTTTGAACTCAAACAGCTTTTGAAGGAAAAAGACATACCGCTTGAAGTCATCAAAAAATAAGGCATAAAAAAACCCTCATTTCAAAATGAGGGTTTTTTACGTGATGAATTAAGAGTATCTAAACTCTCAAACTCTTATTCTTAATTACTTAGCTTCTACTAAAGTAATGTCTAATTCAATGTCATCAGAGATAACAGCGTCTTTCATACCAGTAGAGTAAGCAACGTCATAATTTTGACGGTTGAATACTAATTTACCAGTAGCTTTTCCTTCTTCAACAACTACGTCAGTAACAGTTTCTTCGTTAGTTTTTCCTCTTACAGTAAGGTTACCTGTAACAGTACCAGCTTCTGCGTCAGCTGAAGTTACTTCGAAAGTTGCAGTTGGGTGCTCTTCAACAGCGAAGAAATCACCTGTTCCAAGGTGTCCAACAAGCATTTCAGCAGTGTGCTCTTCATCATAAGCGCTATCCGTTGGGTTAATTGTTGTCATATCGATAACGAATTTACCACCAACAACAGCTCCGTTTTCTAAATCTAGAGCAGCTTCTTTTAAAGCGATAGTTCCTTCGTGAGCTTTAATACCAATCATTGAACCACCCCAAACAACTTCAGACGCAGCAGCATCATAAGTTACAGATCCAGTTTTTCCAGCTGGAGCTTCTTCAGCGTGAGTTTCTTCGTGAGATGCATCATCGTGCTTAGCTTCAGTACCTCCACCACAAGAGGCTACAAACATTCCTAATACTAGTGCCGATACAAAAAGTGTAGCTTTTTTCATAAAATGAGTTATTAAAAGGGTTTAAAAAGTTTTTCCAAAAGTAATATTTACATGTATAAACACATAAAGTTTACATAAAATTATTTTAAAGTTCTAAATTACTCTTCCCAAAGGGATTTCAAAGAATAAGGACTTCCTTCAATCGTCCAAAAAGAACCATCTATAAATCTGTAATTGCGATCCAAGTTTGCAATTGTTTGCATTTCTTCTTCCGAGAGCTCAATCTCTCTGGCTTGCAGGTTTTGAATAATGCGTGAGGGAGTTACTGATTTTGGAATTACAGCATTGCCACGTTGAGAAGACCATGCAATCAATACCTGAGCATTGGAACAAGCATGATCTGCGGCTATTTTTGCAATAGCAGGGTCTTCTAGCATAGGAGGTTCATCTTCACTTTTATTGGTTCTATCACCCGATCCAAGCGGAGAGTAGGCCGTCATAAAAATGCCATTGTTGGCACAGAAGTCGAACAATTCTTTTTGTTGTAAATAAGGATGCATTTCTACCTGATTCATCTCCGGATGTTCTTCAAAAGCATCCATCAACTGCTGAATTTTAGGNATGTTAAAGTTAGAAACGCCAATGTGTCTGGTCAATCCTTCATGTTTAGCATTAATCATTCCTTGCCATGTTTCTGTCAACGGAACCTCGTCAAGAGTTAGAAAATCTTCACCTGATTGTGCAAAAACTGAATTAGGCGCTAATGCAATAGGCCAGTGAATGAGGTATANGTCAAGGTANTCAAGGTTTAAGTCATTAAGTGTTTGCTGTAGAGCAGGAATAACATCTTCTAGTTTGTGTTTACTGTTCCATAATTTTGAAGTAATCCAAAGCTCTCTGCGAGAAACATAGCCGTTTTCAAAACATTCAGCCAAAGCTTCTCCAACTTCTTTTTCATTTTGATAAATAGCAGCGCAATCGATGTGGCGATAACCGGCTTTAATGGCCGTTACCACAGCNTCTTTTACTTCACCTGGCTTTGATTTCCANGTGCCAAGACCAATGCGGGGCATTTTATCGCCATTAGCATATTTTAAATTATTCATAAGTCTGNTAATATTTGTGTCTTTTTGGTGGATCATCATTGTGATGGTTATTTTTGAGGGAAAGGAAATTTACAACACTTCATTAAAAACAAGTACTATGAAAAATGTTTTTTTGACCGTTTTGTTCACTTTTATGCTCAACTTGCTGGCATTAGCCGGTAATGGAGATGCTGTTGTTGGCACATGGAAAACAGCAGACGGGAAAGCACATATTCAGGTTTTTAAAGCAAATGGGAAATATTACGGCAAAATTGTGTGGCTGAAAGAGCCTAATGATGAAAANGGAAAACCGAAGAAAGACGATAATAACCCCGATGAATCTAAAAGAGATACTCCGATTCTCAATTCTAAAATTTTGAAAGATTTTGAATACGATGCNGATGATGAAGAGTGGGAGGATGGAACAATTTACGATCCTAAAAGTGGAAGNACTTACAAGTGCACNATGGAGNTAGAAGATAAAAANACATTGGAAGTAAGGGGCTNCGTAGGTTTCGAATGGCTGGGGAAAACCGAAGTGTGGACCAGAATANAATAAGAAAAATATCAATCAAAAAGAAAAGCCGATTCTANNTAGAANCGGCTTTTTGTTTTTTTATGGAAAGAGCGATTTATTTAATCTCAACCAATTCAATTTCAAAAGTAAGATCCTTACCAGCTAAAGGGTGGTTTGCATCTACAACGATAGTGTTTTCACGCACTTCAGTAATGGTTAAAGGCATTTCTCTTCCGTCAGGACTTTGAGACATCAAGCCCATACCAACTTCAGGGTTAATTTCAGGTGGAAGAAGGCTTTTTTCAACTTCTTGAAATAAATCCTGATTAACTGCACCGTAAGCTTCAGCAGAAGGGATATTTAGGGTTCTTTTTTCGTTTACTTTCATGTCAATAACACCGTTTTCAAAACCAGGAATTAACATGCCTGAACCTACTGTAAACTCAAGTGGCTCACGATTTTCAGAAGTGTCAAAAATCTGACCATCTTCTAATTTTCCAGTGTAATGAACTTTAATGGTGTCGTTTACTTTTACTTGACTCATAAGAACTTAAAATCTTGTATATGAAATAATTATTTTGCGCGAAGGTCTGTATAATAATAAGACTGGGCAAATGAAGAGCAGGTTAATTCCCTTTTTGAACTCGGTAGGTGAAGAAAAGNTTAATTTNCAGTTCTACCGAAGTTTATATACAAGAGGAAGCNCATTGAAACTGAGCGCGTCAAAAGAAAAAACTTGCAAACTCCAATTTTTTCACAATACCTTTGCAGCACCTGTTACTCAGGCTATTGTTTCACTTCTAAAATGAGTAACGCTATGATGGTCTTTTTTAAACATATCGCCCAGAGGCTAAGAAGCTTGAGTTTCGATAGAAACCAGCTNTTTGTTCATTCTTAGTCCATGATTTGGTTTCGCCTGTCAGGTGAAAATCAANCATTCAATTTTTCAATTCAACTTTTTTAACATCAGATTTTCCNAATGGAAAGCGAGGCTTTTATGGTCTGTTTTGCCTTGGACTATTTGATCATTTTTAGCATTAACCCACACCAACATGGGCAAACAGAAATTAAAGGGTAAAACCTTAAAAAAGATTGGTTACCAATCGAACACAGCAAGAAGTTTAGCCATTAACATTATGGCGAAACACTATAAACACATTACTGCTAATGAGCAGTTAGAATTGTTACAAGCCATACAGGCAACACCAGAAAAATATNCANACAATGAAACATTAAAACCCATTGCCGCCCAGTTTATGGAGGTGGTAGAAGAAGAGCANTTCANTGCTTANCAATTGAAAGAAGAAAGTAAANCGTATTCGGTTTTCGGAAAGCCATTTATAGATCCAATGGCCATTCGACAGATGGATCAGGTAATGCGCCTGCCCATAGCAAAAAACGGAGCTTTAATGCCGGATGCACATGTGGGCTACGGATTACCAATTGGAGGAGTGTTGGCCACCGAAAACGAAATTATTCCCTACGGAGTAGGTTTGGACATTGGTTGCCGCATGTCGCTTTCAATTGTAGACATCCCATTAGCACAAGGATTACGCAAGAAGCACCAGTTGAAGACAGCGTTGAAAGAAAAAACGTTTTTCGGAATAGGTACACTAAAAGACCATTTTGAAGAACACGAAGTTCTGGAAAACGAAGCCTTTCAGCAGACCGAATTGTTGCGTCAATTGCACGGAAAAGCAGCCAAACAAATCGGAACATCTGGTTCAGGCAATCANTTTGTGGAGTTTGGAAAAGTAACGTTNGNAGAAAACAACCAATTGAACTTNCCGGNAGGAGATTATTTGGGAATCCTTTCGCATTCAGGATCAAGAGGATTGGGAGCTACCGTTGCAAATTACTATACNCAAGTGGCCATGGATGTTTGTCGCTTACCCAAAGGGAGTCAACATTTGGCGTGGTTAGACCTCAACAGCGAAGCCGGAATGGAATATTGGATAGCGATGAATTTGGCTGGAGAATATGCCAAGGCATGTCACGATGTGATTCACCGTAACCTAATGAAAGCCATTGGAGCACGGTTGGTTAANAGGGTAGANAATCACCACAATTTTGCATGGAAAGAAATGCAAGATGATGGTTGTGAACTGCTTGTNCACCGAAAAGGAGCAACTCCGGCTAAAGCCAATGAACTAGGTATTATTCCGGCAACGATGTCAGAGCCAGGTTACATTGTTTCAGGCAAAGGAAACCCTNAGGCTTTNCACTCGGCTTCACATGGTGCAGGTCGAAAATTCTCTCGTAAAAAAGCGCGNGAATCTTTCACTCAAAGTGCGATAAAAAAGCANTTGAAAGGAAAAGGGATTACNCTAATAGGCGGAGGAACAGATGAGGCTCCGATGGCTTATAAAAACATNGAAGAAGTGATGAAAAGTCAGGAAGAAAATGTAAAGGTTGAAGGTACGTTTCAACCGTTTATTGTACGCATGAATAAAGATTAAAAACAATGGAANAACGCATTATACAATTAACAACGGGGAGAGGCCCACTGGAATGTCAGTGGGTNTTAGCCCGACTGTTTTCCATTTTCCAAAAGGCNNTGANAGNAATGGNTGTNGACAGTGAAGTNATTGATCGTTCTGTTGGGCAGCAACCGCACACTTTGCAGTCGGTAACATTGCTAGCAAAAGGGAANAAACTTTCAGCGTTGCTCAAAGACTGGGAAGGNAGCATTTTGTGGGTAGGACAGAGTCCTTACCGNAAGTTTCACAAGCGCAAAAACTGGTTTGTAGAGATTCGCTCGTTTGAATACGAAGGTCAATCAGGGTTTAGTGAAAGTGAAATAGAATTTAAAACGACTAAAGCTTCAGGTCCCGGAGGTCAACATGTAAACAAAACTGAAAGTGCTGTTTGGGCAAAACATGTAAAAACCGGAGTAAAAGTTTTGGTGCAGGATTCAAGGTCGCAACATCAAAACCGGAAAATAGCACNGGAAAGGTTACGTGCAGCAGTTGCATTGTACGAACAGGAAAAATTAGCNGTAGCTGAAAGTGAACAGTGGAAACAGAAAATTCAAGTGCAACGCGGAAATCCCGTCCGTAAATTTACGGGAGTGAAGTTTAAAGAATAACAACAGATGGAAACATTGGCAACCAAATATTTCATTAAGGCAACGGATGCTTATCCTTTCAATTTGGAAGAAACCATTGAAGCGTTAGATTATGCCTTAAGTTATGACGAAACACATGCAGGAGCACATTGCTTGATGGGCAATGTTTGTTTGTATTACACATTAGATTACGGTGCGGCTTTGTATCATTTTGAGCAGGCAATGGCCAATGATCTCAACTATACAGATACGTATTATGGATACATTAGCTTGTTGTTGATTACAGGTGAGTATGCAAAAGCACATCGATTGTTGACTTACGCTAAAAAGGTGAAAGGTATTCGACAACACCGTTTGTTGATGCTGGAAACCGAATTGTATGAACGTGAAGGGAAATTGACCAAGGCCAAAAGAACGTTACACGTTGCTTTCCTTCAATGTTTAAGTACAGTGGATATGGAAGACGTTGAACGTGCACAAGAACGAATTAAAAAGAAATTCAAAGCGAAACGTTCAAAAGCAAAAAAGCGTAAGAAAGCCAATAAATAATCCTTTATACCTCCATTCAAACCCGTTTTGGATGGAGGTTTTTTAGTGCTCAAAAGTGGCAGCGTAGGTCACAACACCTTTTCTCAATATTGTTTTGATCTTGTTTTTAAAACCGGGGTACAAANTTACTTTAAAGCCCATTTCTTTTAGCTGCTGAAGGTCTTGNAGATCGGTATAACCTTTAAACGGTTTAAAGTAAAATGCTTTAGTCGAATTTTTGTGGAAGGTCTTTTCTAAAGCTTGAGTCTCTTTNGCTATAGCTTGTTTTTTCAGATTAATGTTTAAGCCTGAAATGAATAAAACGCCTCCGGGATTTAAATGCTTGATACAATAGTNTAGCAATCGGTTTTGATNNGTGAAATAAGGATAGCATCGGTTCACAACAATTAAATCATAGGTGTCATCTAATGGATGAAGATTTTCTAAATCCATTTGAATTGATCTCCATGCCGGATTAGAATAAAATTTACGCGCGTTTAATCCGTCCAGTTCATGNGTNAAATAATCAATGGCNGTTACTTGTANNCCTTTTTTAGTNAGTGTATTGGCGAGCCAACCGTTCCAGCTTCCAATGTCTAAAACATTTTGATAATGTGGTTTTAGCAGGTTGTTGATCCATTGAATATCGTTGAATCGTGCTTGCCAGATTTGAGGGGAAACTTTTAGTCCGGAAGCCGGTAAATGCTCAAAATCGAGTGTTTGAAGTGTTGGAATGCGAACTTTTTCAAANTCNTNNAGCCAAAGCNATAACATNTTTTCAAAATCNGGAGTCATCAGCTTTAAAACACCTTCTTTNTCCTGAAAATNGTGTCCGTTTTGGCACGTGTTATNTTGCGCTAAAACAGCGTTACATACGGGACATTTCAACGGCATTTATAATGTGTTTTTTTCTNTACANATACCAAAAAAGCATTATCCATTGTGCAANGCACGATGCCACAATTGCTCCAAAAGGATTTCCCGAATATACCAAAAGCAATGTCATNATCAGGTTAAAAATGGCTCCTGCATAATTCACAACAATCACTTCTCGTTCTTTNTNAACCCGNTAATACAGCAAAATGATCGGAACATAAATGAATGGNGGAAAACTGAACAATGTGCCAATNATGTACAATCTCCAATCGAGNTCCAATTCATAAAAGTAGATTAAAGCTCCGCTAACAGCCAGTCCGGATAANGTTACAAGCAGNAGACTAAGTAAGGTCATTTTACGCTGAAATTTCAGAAAGACACCAGTGTTAATGCGGTAAATGATTTTCTGAAAAGGAATAACAATTATGGAGCTAAGTGACTGAATCAANATAAAAGCAGAAAGGAATATCTGGTAAGAACCAACCACTTCTTTCTCACAAAAAAGAGCAATGACATATTGATCGGCTCTGGACTGGAGTAAACCACTTAAGCCAATAATGAAAAAAGGCAATCCTGATTTGAANGCTTCCGTTCGAAAAGAGAAGTGGATGCCTTTTGGATANACAAATNNNAGAAGNATTACAGCCTTCAATGCAACTGCGATACTGAAAATGCGAAGAATNTCAAGAGGAATTAACGAGGGCTTTGTTATTAAGTAGCTAATGATTANNGCAAAGGCTATAAGCTCNGCAACNATTTGCAAACCAAACTTGCGCGAATACACAATTAGCGTTTCTCCAGATTGATAAAGAAATAGCCCCAATAACCAAAGGCACAGCCAGAGAGCATGTTGTGCACTGCCAGCGGTAACGATCANTACAACAAGGGCAGGTAAAAGCAATACTCCACGCGAAAATAGATTGCTGTAGAAAAGCGAAGAAATGCCACTCGGATGATGGCTAAAAGCACGCATAAGCAACTCTTTTTGTCCCCATTGCAATACGTGAGCAACCAAGTGTACCAATAACATTTCAGCGACAAAAGTTCCCCACAATTGCTGGCCTTCGGTATGTACTACATAATAGGAAATGAAAAATAGAGTAGCCGGAAGCACAAACGTCCTAATTCCATTAATGGCAATATGCAGCAATTTCTGATTCACCAGTTGTTAAGGTAAAATGTGTCATCAATAAGAAGGTACCTGCAGTTTTTCATTTCAGCAATGAACTTTTAGACATTTGCCTCAAAAGTATGGATTGTTAAAGAACGGTATTGAGGTGGGAGGGAGGTGAAAGCAATTGGAAGAGTATTTTTTAGTTTTTATTCTGCTGTGTACTCTTTACAGTGATTTATTCCATGAAGATCAATTGCTGAAAATTGCTCTAAATATGTATTAATTTCATCCTCAGTATATGTATTGCTTATATATTCAAATAAGCCATTCCCAACAGCAAAAGCATTATTTGCAAGGGGGTGATCATTATTGTCATCATAATCAAGATGGTAAACGATACTACCTATATCAGATAATGTATATGTTCCTGTAGGTTTATCATTATCTATAATGAAGAAAATCTGTTTTGAGCCAACACTTTCAGGAAGAAAAATCTGTTTTGAGCCAACACTTTCAGGAAGAAAAATCTGTTTTGAGAAACCATGTGAGGGCATGAAAAAATGGTATCCTACTTTTAGATTCCCATTTATGTTTTGGGCATAAGGGTCTAATATTTCCGAATATGTTAAAACTTCAATATATCTAGTGTCAGGTACAATATCTCCTCTGTAAACTTGACAGAATCTTATTGTAGCTTTACTGTAGCCTATGGCATCAGAACCATCTTCTTGTTTCCAAATACCAACTTCATTATCCCAAATAAGTTCACTTTCAGGGATTCTGTGGCCATCATTATCGGCAGCATAAATCTCAACATTTTCAACAACACCTTCAATTATTAAAGGGATTGTTTGGAGCGAGTCATTGATTTGTTGAATATAGTTTTGTCCAGCTAAGTTGGTAAAGAGAACGACTAATACAAGCAGAGAAAAAAAGTTCTTCATTGGGACAAACAAATAGTGTTTGAGTTTGTCTTTAGTTTGTAATGGCAAGCTTACGAATAAAATAGAATTTGTAGAAGCTGAGTCATGAATTGAATGCGGAATTGATGAAAGCTTAACAAAAAACAACTTTCATGAAAGTAACATCCGTAAAGCTTGTATTACAGACGATGTTTTTTTGCTTAAAGCACCAACCACAGGAATAATATGATTTTTCTACTTTTGTTGGCCTAGCGGGTTGATTATTATTCTATATTTTTTAGCAACACTTATTTTTTTAAATTTTATAAGAAGCCAAAACCTGTGTACCATGAAAAAACTCATTCTCCTTTTTGAACGACTACTCTACGCTGATTCCTTTTCGACTCAAAGTCCAGTTATAGAGTGGCTAGTTCAAGTTGGAAGTAATAGAGCTACGGTATTTGGTCATATAATCTATACAATAGGGTGTGTTTGTTTGATAAGCTCTTTGATCACTACAGTTAATGCTAGCGACCTTAGGTTCTACCGATGCGCTCCAACATATTTTACAGATACCATTAGTGCGTGCAATTCTTACACGTGGATAGATGGAAATACTTACACTTCTAGTAACGATACGGCAACCTACACACTCACCAATGCTTCGGGGTGTGATAGTATTGTAAGGCTTCATTTAACCATAAGCAATACCTGTGTTGATTCAGGTAACCTCATCATTACAGAAATAACCGATGGAGACACAGCAGACGCTTATTCTTATTTGGAAATGATGAACTTAACCCGTGTAGAAATCAATTTAAATACATGTAAACTTATTCGTTCAGATAGTGCAGGGACATCTGGAGTGCACGTTTTTGATTTTGCTACAGACGGAAGCGGAGATACGACTATTCCGGTAGGTGGTTTTTTTATGGTTTCCAGAAATGTTGATCAAACTGCTTTTGAATCACATTATGGTGCTCTAGATTCAAACGTACACTTCAGAAATTCAACGAACTATGGTGCATTTCACAATGAATATTATCGTTGGGCTTTGCGTTGTGGAGGAACAGCCAATACCAATGACGGAACATTGATTGATGACATTGAAGCAAACAAGCAACACGATAGAATATACCAATACCCTTTAGGAAATTGGGTTAGAACGGATGCCATATATCCGCTAACTCCGGGAGGGATTGTAGCTGCTGATAGCTCTACAGTTATAGCAGATAGAGGCTTTAATGGAGCATGGAGAGGGGGAGCTGTTAATGGTTCAACCGGAACATTACGGGCTGTGATCAGTACCGATACGGCCTCTATTTCATCAAGTGTTATTAACTTGGGAGAAGTTGAGGTTTTACCTTATGCTACTGTAGCGATTGATTCTTTCTCTAGTTTAATTGTAAATGGCAATATCATTAACAATGGAACAATAAACATTCAAAACAGTGGTTCTTTGCTGCAAACTGGAGCAACAGATGCCAACAGCGGATCTGGTACGTATACCATCATTAGAAATTCCGGAGAATTGGCCAATAATACACGCTATAACTATTGGGCCTCACCTTTATCTGATGAAAGCTTAGAAGATGCTTTTCCGAATTCAAATACTGTAGACTTTTATTCACTAACCAATAACGTATGGAATAGTGCTTTGGGTATTATGCAGCCTGGATGGGGGTATACCTCATCAGGAGATGTGGGTGCTTCATACCCTACAAGTTTTGACCGAACATTTTCCGGAACGAACCTAAACAATGGAACAATTAACGTAACAGGTCTTTCAGGAGCTTATGTGTTGCTGGGAAACCCTTATCCTTCTGGTTTGCATCTCAATAGTTTCGTAATGGAGAACACGAATGTTGGTGCTCTTTACTTTTGGGATCACAATTTACAACAAAACACTTCTGGAAATTATGCTACTTGGACCTATGGTTCTGGAGGAGTAGCATCATCTACTGGAACAACCATTCCCGATGGAAATATAGCATCTTGCCAAGGGTTTATGGTAGAAATGCTTTCGGGAACAAGTGTGGTTTTTGAAAATAACCATAGAACAATTGATAACGATCAGTTTTTTTCTTCATCTGCCACACGGAACCGTTTTTGGCTTAGCTGTACAAATAACCAGGGAGATGATAGTCAATTGTTATTAGCCTTTGATGATGAAGCTACAGATGGACATGATAGGCTGTATGACGGTAAAAAATTAAGCGGAAATTCAAGCATTTCCTTTTATTCTAAATTGAATGGGGAAAATTATGTCATACAGGGGCTGAGTAAACCCGGAATATTCAACAAAATAATCCCATTGGAAATTGAAGCAGAAGCTACCGGAAACTACACAATAGCATTGGATGTGATAGACAATTGGCCGGAAGAATATTCTTTGCAATTAATTGATAAAAAAGAGCATAGAGCAGTAAATCTATTGGAGACTTCTACTTATGATTTTGTTTTAGCAGATAGTGGCGTAATTGCTCAACGCTTTTACATCAAGGTTTCAAATACCCAAATGGTAGACGATAGTACAAATGAAAATACACAGGAGCCGAACTCAATATTCGATGACTTTAATAAAATAGAAAATGTAAACATTTACACCGCACAAAATAAGATCTGGATAGATGCTACAAACACTAACATTGAAATTGAAAGTGCTGAATTAGTTGCAATGACAGGTCAAATGATTCAAAAAGTAAGGTTTACAGATGGGCAGTTTCATAGCTTATCAACCGAGAANTGCGCCAACGGAATTTATTTGATTACTGTAAATACNAANAAAGGAAGAATAGCAAAAAAGGTATTGGTGAATTAACCCTTAAAGAAATCACTTTAGTTCTACCCACTTCGCATCAGCATATCTTCTGAACCATGTCAATTGACGTTTGGCGTAACGCCTGCTGTTGCGTTTGATGAGTTCAATGGCTTTTTCGCGGGAACTGTTTCCATCAAAATAATCGAACCATTCTTGGTAACCTACGGTTTGTAAGGGTTTAAGGTGTTGAAGCGGGTAGAGGGCTTTTGCTTCTGCTTNCAANCCNTGCTCTANCATAAGATCAACNCGGTGGTTGATGCGTTGATACAATTCTTCGCGGTTGCGGTTGAGCACGGTAATGGAGAAGTCAAACGNACGTTGTTTGGGCGTTTGNCCATGAAAGTGNGAAAAGGNTTTTCCGGTTGTGCGGTATACGCCCAAAGCGCGNAGCACTCTTCTTGCATTTTCTGGATCGGTTTGTGCAAAATACGCAGGGTCTACAGTTTGCAATTCTTCTTGTAGNGGAGCAAGACNGTTTTGAGTCAANTCCTCTTCCAATTGCTGAACAATTTCTGCAGCAACATCAGGAATNTCATCAATACCAAAAAGCACNGCATCGAGGTACATGCCCGAACCTCCGGTAAGAATAATCTTCTCGTGCGTTTTAAAGNGCTCTTCCAGAAAAGGAATNACCTCTTTTTCATANGATCCGGCTGTNTATGGATTTTCTACCGAACNGTTGTCCACAAAATAATGCGGAACACCTTCCATTTCCTCAGGAGNGGGCTTAGCCGTTCCAATAGTCATTTCGCGGTAAAACTGGCGCGAATCGCAAGAAACTACAATGGTNTTGAGCTGTTTGGCCAACTCAATGGTATATGCTGTTTTACCAACAGCCGTGGGGCCGGTAACAGCAATAATTTCAGGCATTAATACAAATNTTCTTCGTAGTCGTTGTCCTCGTCTTCNTCACCAGANAAATCATCGTCAAAACCCATTCCCGGAATAGCACCAAACAAGTCTGAAGGTTCTTTCGAATATTGATCCGGAGCTTCACCNTATGAAAGTACAATGCGGGGATATTCAGCTTCAGGATCAGCTTTTTCGATTTTTACCACTTCGATGTAGAAACACCACATCAACAAAAAGTCGAAAACGTATAAAATGCGCTGATCTTCGTCTTCAATTTTTTCGCTCAACATTACTTCGTTCATTACGGGTAATTGTTGCTCGCCCTGACTGATGTCCATCAACGGAATTTCATCGCCTTTGTCCCAGTCTTCATTGCTCATGTAAAATGAGGCCATTTCAGATCCGTCAAAGCCAAAAGCTTCCTGAATAGCTTCGTGAAATACNTGAAAATTAGTGTCTTCAAGCAATTCAATATCTCTGAAAACATCNGTGTCTTCAGTGGTNTCAATCAGTACACGTAAACGATAAATTTTCGACATAAATGCAAAGGTAAATTAAAGTTTTAGCTGGTAAGCATGTGGAGCAGGAGGAAGGTTATTTTGGTGGCTCAATGCCNATTTCTTTGGCCTTGTTTTTTAAGAAAGTCCANGCTTCTTCTTTCTCATTTTGAATTTCTCCTTCGAGAATGGCCTCTTTCACCAAGTTTTTCAATTTCCCAATTTCCGGACCTGGTTTTAAGTTGAAAAATTGAATAATCTCATCGCCATCTACCGGAGGTTGGAAATTACGCACATGGTCTTTTTCTTCGACCTCCTTCATGCGTTCGCGCACCATTTTGTAATTGTTCAAATAGCGGTGCATGCGTTCCGAATTTTTTGTGGTAACATCGGCTTCACACAACGTCATCAAGTCGTCAATGTCGTCTCCGGCATCAAANANCAAACGTCTTACGCCACTGTCCGTCACTTCTTCATCTACCAAAGAAGATGGACGCGCACTCATGGCTACCAATTTTCTTACGTAACGCATTTGCTCGTTTTGCGGTAAACGCATACGCTTAAAGATGCGCGGAATCATCTTAGAGCCCAAAAACTCATGTCCGTGAAAACTGTAACCTACTTTAGAGTCAAAGCGTTTGGTTTTNGCTTTNCCGATATCGTGCAACAANGCAGCGTAAATCAGGTAAACATTGTCGGTAGCTGTGGCAATGTTATCGACCACTTCCAGAGTGTGGAAAAAGTTGTCTTTGTGGCGTTGTCCGTTAATTTCTTCTACACCTTGTAAATCGCACAATTCTGGAAAAATAAGTTGTAAAATTCCGGTGTGAAACAAAGCAGCCAATCCAATAGAAGGCTTGGGCGACAACAATATTTTATTGAATTCGTCTGTAATGCGCTCTTGCGANACAATCTTAATGCGGTCTTTGTTTTTGCGAATGGCGTTGAACGAATTTTCTTCAATTTCAAAGCCCAGTTGTGCTGCAAATCGGATGGCACGCATCATGCGCAACGGATCGTCAGAATATGTAATGTCAGGATCAAGNGGTGTGCGAATAATGCCGTCTTTCAAATCTTGAATGCCATTAAACGGATCGATCAACTGGCCGTAGTTTTCCTCATTTAAGCTAATCGAAAGTGCATTGATGGTGAAATCTCTACGGTTTTGATCGTCTTCCAATGTTCCGTTTTCTACAATTGGATTACGACTTTTTCTATCGTAAGATTCTTTACGGGCTCCAACAAATTCAACCTCCCAATCTTCGAAACGAATCATGGCGGTTCCAAAGTTTTTAAAGTAAGAAACCTTGCTGAAGTTTTTGCGCAATTCGGCTACAGCTTTGGCCAAATCAATGCCGCTTCCAACGGTTACAATGTCCACATCTTTTGAAGGACGTTGTAAAATCAAATCGCGTACCCATCCGCCAATAACATAAGCTGGCTGATTGACATTTTTTGCGGCTTTTTGCACCACATCAAAAATGGCTTCTTTCGCTGCCAGGTGCTCTTTATAGTTCTCTTGAATGAACGGCTTCCATTCAAAATTTGGAGCTCCAGTGTTGAGGATGAGTTGTTTACTTGTTGGTTTAAATCGCTGATTGCCCATAATGCGGTGCAAAAATACAATTCGCTATTAATTTTGTACACCCGGAGGAGCAATAACATCTGAGATAGCTGCTTCAGGAGCAATGGTTGTAGCACATTTAAAGTGCTTTTCCGGGCAACTACGGTAGCCGTGTAATCCACAAGGACGACAAGCTAAAGGTTCTTGAGTTTCCACAATGCGCGAGTCGTCTGAAAGTGGTCCAAAACCAAAATTGGGTACGGTAGAGCAGAAAATAGCCGTTACGGGAGCATTCATTGCAGAAGCGATATGCTGAGGTGCAGAATCGTTAACATAGTTGCGTTTGGCTCCGGCCATTAATGCTGCAGATTGTAAAAAGTTAAGTTTTCCGGCCAGACTTTCTGAATTTTTATTGGTCGCTCTAGCGCGAATGGATTCACATGCATTGGCATCATCCGGGCCACCTAACAAATAGACTTTAGTGCCGTGCGGAACAAGGTTGATCAATTTGATCCACTTTTCGTCTAGCCATTGCTTGGTGTACCACACTGATGTTGGAGCAATGCAGATATAAGGTGTTTGTTGGTATTCTTTCACCGCTTCAACATCTGCTGGAGAAGGGTAGAGTTTTGGACGCAAATGTGGCGTAGGAGCAAGGTGTTCGATCAACTTGAAATTGCGCTCAACTTCGTGTTTTCCATTTCCAATTTCGTGTTCTACTTTGCGTGAAAACAGCAACGAAAACGGATTTTTCTTAAAGCCTACTTTTTCTTTTGCTCCGCTCAATCCGGTTAACAATCCGGTAGCACCAAAACGTTGAAGGTTAATCACATGATCGTATTTTTCTTTGCGCAATGCTTTTAAAATACGGTACAGGTCTTTGTACTTTCCTTCTTTTTTGTTCCAGATGTAAATGGTGTTCAAGTGCGGATTGTTGGCCAATAAAGACTGGTTGCCTTTGCGCAATACAAAATCAATTTGAGCATTGGGGAAAGTCTCTGCCAATGCTTCAATTAATGTAGTTGCCAAAATAACATCGCCAATAAAGGCCGTTTGTATGATTGCGATTTTCTTGATGTCGCTTACTGATTTACGTTAAAGATGTTTTGAAGAATTGGTGTTAATCCGCTAAAGAAGAACTCAACGGCAATAACCATTACAATCAATCCCATCAAACGCATCATTACCTTGTTGCCGGTTTCGCCCAGCCATTTCATTACTTTAGAAGAACTCCACAAGACCAAAAGTGTAATGCCCAATACAATGGCCATAACAGCAATGAGCACGCCTTTCATAAAAACATCTTGAGCATCTTGCATCAAGATAATGGAGTTGGTAATCGCCCCTGGACCACAAATCATGGGAATGGCCAAGGGCGTTACCGAAATATCATCAACGTAAGATTTTACCTCATCTTCATTCACTTTGGTTTTAGACAGGCGTGCTTGCAACATGTCTTGTCCCATTAAGAAGAAAATAATCCCTCCGACAACGCGCAACGCATTGACCGAAATTCCAAAGAAATCGAACAACAGTTTGCCAGAAAAAGCAAAGGCCACCAATGTGAAAAAGGCGACCAATACAGCTTTTCGAGCCGTCTTAAAACGCTGTTCGGGAGTAAGTTCACCGGTCATTGTCATAAAAACCGGCATTGTACCCAACGGATTAATCAGCGTAAAGAAAGAGGTGAAAGCAACTAATGCGTATGATAGGTATTCGTTCATAGAACAAAGTTACACAGCAACATCGTATTCGCGAAGTGCATCGTTCAAAGAAGTCTTTAAATCGGTGCTAGGCTTACGTTTACCAATAATTAAAGCAGCAGGGACATTGTATTCTCCAGCTGGGAATTTCTTCGTAATCGTACCCGGAATAACTACAGAACGTGCAGGAACTACACCGCGGTATTCTACAGGTTCATCACCGGTTACATCAATAATTTTAGTCGATTTAGTCAATACGACATTCGCCCCTAAAACAGCTTCTTTTTCTACACGAACGCCTTCAACAACAATACAACGCGATCCGATAAACGCATTGTCTTCAACAATTACAGGAGCAGCTTGCAATGGCTCTAAAACACCACCAATTCCAACACCACCTGAAAGGTGAACGTTTTTACCAATTTGAGCACAAGAGCCTACAGTTGCCCACGTATCTACCATGGTGCCGCTGTCTACATAGGCACCAATGTTGACGTAAGAAGGCATCATAATAACACCTTTAGCTACGTAAGAACCGTAACGTGCAATAGCATGAGGAACTACACGAACACCCAATTCGGCATAGTTCGACTTTAATTTCATTTTATCGTGAAACTCAAACGGACCCACTTCAATGGTTTCCATTTTGCAGATAGGGAAATAAAGCACAACCGCTTTTTTAACCCATTCGTTTACTTGCCAACCGTCTTCTGTAGGCTCAGCACAACGCAATCTACCTTTGTCAATTTCTTCAATTACAGCTTCAATGGTTGCTTGAACTTTGGCATCTTTCAATAGTTCGCGGTTTTCCCATGCCGCTTCAATCGTTTCACGCATATCTTTAAAAATTTTGCAGCAAAAGTAGAATCTCTGCTAGATTTTTAGCTATACCAATTCATTTTATGTTCAAAGTTTAATTTCCTGATGGCATTATATAAAAGGTTATGGTTGATTATTTAATGGTATAGCTCAATTCGTGTAGTATTGTACATTAGTTTCATGCGATATATAGCCATTTTAACCCTACTTATTTTTTCTCTACCATCAATATCTCAGCCAGTGAATGGAGGTCAATCCAATTGGTGGTATTTTGGATCAGGAGCAAGTCTAAATTTCAATGGGTTGGTGCCTAATGTTGTGAATAATGGACAATTGTATTCATTAGCAAGTCCTCAAACAATTTCGGACAAAAATGGCAATTTATTGTTCTATGCTAACGGGAACAGAATTTATGATTCCTCGCATAACTTGATGCAAAATGGCTATTTGTTAAACCTTCAATCTTATGCCTCTGCATGTCAATCACAGTATACTTTAGTTGTTCCTAAACCCTGTGATGAGAATATCTATTATTATTTTTATTGTGACCTAATTAGTCTTTCACAAACAACTTCTCGCTTTGACTTATACTATGCTATAGTAGACATGTCAGCAAATGGTGGGTTGGGAACCGTGACTCAAAAGAATATTTTGCTTCGTCAAGATGTAAGGGCTACCCTAGATGCTACATTACATAGCAATAACCGTGATTATTGGTTGGTGACCAAAGATGAATATACCGATGAGTATTGGAATTACCTCATTACTGATACGGGACTAGTAACAACTCCTGTTGTATGTCATGCAGGTTTACCTCGGCCTATTTTTTGGAATCCTGAGGCAGGTCAATTGCGTTTTTCACCAGATGGGAATACATTGGCGAATGCAAATTACAATGGAACTTACCCCAATCAATACAATACAATAGAATTGTTAGATTTCAATCGGTCATCAGGCCAATTGGTTCCTCGTTTAGAATTTATGATTGATACCGCATGGTATAGTAATAATTGGTTGACATTTCCAACAATAGAATTTTCTCAAACGGGTAACTATTTATATGCAGGTTCGATAGGAGCAATATCTTTAGTTCAATTTGATTTGTCATTGCCTACCAATGCACAAATCAGCAACTCAGGCGTATTGATTACGCAGCTATCGGGCACAGTAAATCCACCTGGGATATATTTACAACGAGGGCCAGATGGAAAAATATATGCTCCCTATAACTCATATGCTCTTAATGTGATCAATGATCCAGATTCTGCAGGTTTAGCTTGTAATTTTGGAGCAGGTCAATTGTATATTGGGGTAGATGTAAATACAGGTTTACCAGGATTTATTAATACGTCTTTAGTCAACAGAAGCATCACCCACAACGACAGTTGCGCACAAAACGTAACCACACTCAGTTTGGTAGACACCGCCTTTGTGGATAGCACCCTGTGGACATTTGGAGACGGCACCTCCACCACAACAGCCTATCAGTTGCCCATGAATCACCAATATGCAGCAGGAACCTACAACCTTATGGTTGAAGTCTTCACCGGTTGTAACATCGACACCGTTTACGATACCCTCACCATTTACCCAGAACCCCTTGCCCATTTAGGGAACGACACCATCTTGTGTGAAGCCGAACTGCTGCAACTCACCTTCAACGATAGTAGCTTCAACTACCTCTGGAGCACAGGCGACACCACCATGGGCATACAAATCCTGCATCCAGATACCTATACATTACAAGTCAGCAATGTTTGCGGCATAGCCACCGATACTATCGTAGTCGATAGCCTCATACCAGCCTTAGTTCATTTACCCAATGACACTCTATTGTGCACAGGCGATACCTTGCTGCTAGATGCCACCGTAGAACAAGGCAGCTACCTCTGGCAAGACAACAGCACCGACAGCATTTTCTATGTCACAACAGCCGGCACCTACACCGTAGCCGCCAATAACTTCTGTGGCAACAGTGCAGATACCATTACCGTAACCTATACCCATGCCCCCACCATCAACTTAGGAGCAGATACCGTGCTGTGTGTAGGAGACACTATCATACTCAACGCTACAGATACCCTAAGCAGCTATCTGTGGTACAATGGCGATACCACAGCATTAGACACCATCACCACTAGCGGTAACTACTGGGCAATCAGCACCAACCTATGTGGAGCAGACACCGACAGCATAGCCGTACACTATTTACAACCCGCCACCGCCCAATTAGGCAATGACACCGTAATCTGCTTAGGCTACACCCTGTGGTTAAGCGATACCACAGAATTGGGCAGTTACCAATGGAATACCAATGCAACCACCGATAGCATTGCCATTACCACAGCAGGCACCTATAGCCTCACCGTTACCAATGTTTGCAACAGCGTAGCCGATACCATGATTGTAGCCACCGACACCATCCCCACCATTAACTTAGGCAATGATACACTCATCTGTCTTGGCGATAGCGTACTCCTAGACGGCACCTTTTCCAGATCTACCTACCAGTGGAATACCGGAGCCACAGATAGCACAATCACCATTACCCAAGAAGGAACATACACCGTCACCACCACCAACCTGTGTGGAACAGCCACCGACAGCCTTTACCTCGATGTAGACAGCATACTCCTTCCCAACCTAGGGAATGACACCATTTTGTGTGCAGGCGATCAACTGACCCTATCCCCACAAATTCCACAAGCAGAAACCTACCAGTGGAATGTTGGAGGTTTAGCTGATTCGTTACTAGTCCTGTCTGAAGCAATGTATAGTGTTACGGTATCCAATGTTTGTGGAAGTTTTTCAGATTCTGTAATGATTTATTACGACAATACCCCCGTAACCAATTTAGGCCCCGACAGTACCTATTGCTTAACCACCCTGTTAACCCTAGATGCCACATGGAGCAGAGCCAACTACCTTTGGAACACCGGAGCCACCGATAGCGCTATAGTGGCCGATACCACTGGTCAATATTGGGTAGAAGTGACCAACCTCTGTGGTTATGATGATGACACCGTGCGCATCCATTACGTTGTGCCCATAGACTTTGAGTTGGGCAACGATACAATACTCTGTCCCGGAACAACCTTGCAACTAAGCGCACCCGCACATCAAGCCACTTACCAGTGGAATACCGGTTCAACCGATAGCACCATCACCGTCACCCAAGCTGGACAATACACCGTCACCGCCCATAACCTGTGTGGCAGTTTTACCGATGCCATCTTAGTCAAATACGATAGCATACCAACGGCAATTTTACCGAATGACACCACTGTGTGTGCAGGCATAAAGGTCTCCATTGGCTACACTACAGACAACGCTACAACCATTCATTGGAGCAATGATGAAACCACCGCCACTAACCAAACCCTCAACGACTCAGGTAGCTATGTGTTGAGTTTAACCAACCACTGTGGAACAACCCAAGACACCATCACCCTCAGTTACCAACCCTACCCGGAAGTGAACTTAGGGAGTGACACTATTGTGTGCGAAGAGCCGATTACATTGTACAACCAATCAACACTAGACAGCAACAGCACCTACAGCTATGCATGGTCAGATGGAAGTGAAAAAGCACAATTAACCATTAACCTTGGAGACGAATACAGTCTAACCGTCACAGATGATTTAGGGTGTAGCGATGCCGATGTTATTCTTATAGAAGACTGTGGGATTACATTTTTCATTCCCAATGCCTTTAGTCCCAATGGCGATGGGCTCAACGAAATATTCCTTCCACAAGGCAGTGGATTTGATAAGTATCACATGGCTATTTTCAACCGCTGGGGCGAAGAGATCTTTAGCACCACAGATCCCACAACAGTATGGGATGGAACCTACCATGGAGAAAGAGTAGATCAAGGTGTATACAGTTACCGCATTTGGGTAGAAGCAGAAGGCTACGCCTCACGCCACTTCATCGGAACAGTGACGTTGGTGAGGTAATCCACAAAATGTATTTTCTTTGCTTTTATGGCGCGAATAATGGCGATAGATTACGGAACAAAACGAGTGGGGTTAGCAGTGACTGATCCTATGAAAATTATTGCTTCTGCATTAGATACGGTGCACTCAAGGGAGGTGTTGGCATACATTAAGAATTATGTGGAGAAAGAACCTGTGGAATGTTTTGTGGTAGGAGAACCGTTGCGCATGAACGATGAACCATCATCAGTAGAACAGCACATCAAGGGATTTATACGTGCTTTGGAAAAACAACATCCGGGTATACCCATAGAGCGTGAAGATGAACGCTTTACTTCAAAAATGGCGGCACAGGCAATGGTTATGGGAGGTATGAAAAAAAAGAAACGTCAGGAAAAAGGACAGCTCGATAAAATGAGTGCCGTTTTGATCTTACAAAGTTACCTAGGACACGTATAGTTTTTTTAGAGAAGATGAAATAGCAACTTGAGCTATTAATTCTTTCAATGCAATTGTTAAATTCGCGCATCAAGAAAAGATGAGGGACGAACTATGATTTTACCGATTGTCGCTTATGGCGATCCTGTTTTGAAAAAAATGGGAGAAGAAATAGATAGTGATTATCCGGAATTGGATAAACTGATAGAGAACATGTTTGAAACCATGGAGGCTGCGCATGGAGTAGGGTTGGCAGCTCCTCAGATCGGAAAATCAATTCGTTTGTTTGTGGTAGATGCAACACCTTTTGCTGAAGATGAAGATTTATCAGAAGAAGAACGCGAGCAATTGTCTACTTTTAGAAAGACGTTTATAAACCCAATCATTACAGAAGAAAACGGAAATGAATGGGGATTTGAAGAAGGCTGTTTAAGCATACCAAACATTCGTGAAGAAGTGTTTAGACAACCTGAGATAGAAATAGAATATTACGATACGGAGTGGAACTTGTTAACTGAACGCTATAGTGGCATTGCTGCTCGTGTTATTCAGCACGAATACGATCACATAGAAGGTGTTTTGTTTACAGATCACTTATCTGCACTTAAAAAACGATTCCTAAAGAAAAAACTGACCAACATTTCAAAGGGTGATACTAAAGTGGATTACAAAATGAAGTTTCCTTTGAAAAAACGTTAATCAGTAAAATTAAAAGCATGAAAAAAATTGCAAGTCTACTATTGGGGTTAAGCCTTGTTTTAGGAATGTCTTCTTGTGGTGATGGAGTAAATAACGAAGAAACACCCAAAGACGGAAAAGCGGTTATTCTTGAGCAAATTGAGAAAACCAAAGTACAGTTAGAAGAAGCTAGTAAAGCCAATAAACCTTCTTATGCAGAGCATTTGGTTACCTTTTATACAGATTATGCCAATCAATATCCACAGGATTCACTAGCGCCTGAAATGCTATTCTCAGCAGGAAATGTATACATCGGTTTGGGTAAATACGACAGAGCAATTGCACAGTTTAACCGCATTGATAAGCATTACAAAGATTACATCAAGCGTCCTGAAGCGATTTACCTTGCTGGGTTCGTAGCTGATTATCACCAAAGTCAAAAAGGTGAAGCTAAAAAATATTACGAGCGTGTAATAGAGCTCTATCCGAATCACATTTTTGCAGCTGATGCACGCAAAGCAATCGAAGCTTTATCAATGAGTGATGAAGATTTGGTGAAAATGTTCCAGGAAAAAAATAAGAAAGAAGACGCATAGGCTATTCCAGGCCTAATGCTTCTTTTAATCGGTCTTCAATAACATCCGTTTTCTTTATTGGATCTATTCGGCCCCGGGCTATAATAGAAATAGTGCCTCTTTCCTCGGAAATAACCAAAGCAACAGCGTCTGAAATTTCTGTAATACCAACAGCAGCACGGTGTCTTAGCCCATATTTTTGAGGAAGAGTTTTGCTTTCGCTTAAGGGTAAAACACAACCAGCAGCCGCAATTCTATTGTGTTTAAAAATGACCGCACCATCGTGCAGCGGACTATTGTGGAAAAAGATACTTTCTAATAACGAAGCCGATGCTTCAGCATTGATTTTTGTGCCGGTTTCAATATAGTTGGATAGGTCTGTTTTACCGGGAAAAACCATTAATGCTCCCGTTTTGTCAATCGACATACGTTGGCAGGCAACAGCAATAACGTGTGCATTAAGTTCAGCTTCAACATTATTATCCGATAAGAAGTTGAAATTGAACAGGTGCCTTCTTCTTTTTCCTCTGAAAATACTGTTATTGGCAATAAAAACGAGGAAACGTCTTAACTCCTGTTGGAAAATAACAATAACAGCAATAGCACCAATTCCAATAAACTGCCCTAAAATGTTGGAAACGAGTTCCATTTGCAACACTTCCGTTACTTTCCACGCAATGATGATGATGAGAATTCCAATGAAAATGCGGATAGCAGCAGTTCCTTTTACCAACTGATAAAGCTGGTACAACAAGAATGCGACCAATAGAATGTCGAGAACATCAAGCCAGCGAAGTGTTATGAAACCCTGAATCATGAAGGTGCGAAATTAGCTTATTTCAGCCATTTGGTGCATAATTTGAATCACATGAGCAGCTGCCTCCACATCATGCACCCTTAAAATGTGTGCCCCTTTCTGAATCGCAATGGTATTTAAAACAGTTGTTCCGTGCAATGCTTTCTCTGGTGAAATGTTTAACGGTTTATAAATCATCGATTTTCTTGAAATACCAACCAGTATGGGGCAATCTAACATGTGAAAGTGTTCCAGGTTGTGCATTAACTCATAGTTCTGTGCCGTTGATTTTGCAAAGCCAAAACCTAGATCAATAATTACATCATTCACGCCAATTTTACGCAGGTGTTGCACCTTGGCGGCTAAATCAAACGTAATGTCCTGTGTGAGGTTTTCGTAATCGGTAAGCTGCTGCATGGTTTTAGGAGTTCCACGCATGTGCATCAATATGTATGGGACTTGCAATTGAGCAACAGTTTCAAACATGTTTTCATCCAACGTTCCACCCGCTACATCATTTACAATATGTCCGCCTGCATGAATAGCAGCTTTAGCTACCTCACTTCTGAACGTATCAATTGATAAAATGGCTTTGGGAAAAGCTTTAACAATGGCTTCAACAGCAGGAACCATACGATCAATCTCTTCTTGCTCGGTAACCTCATCTGCATCAGGACGTGTAGAGTAAGCTCCCAAATCAAGGAAAGCAGCACCTTCTTCTAACAATTGACCAGAGCGATCAACCAATTCACTATCCGACTGTGCACGGCTATTTCCATAAAAACTGTCAGGAGTAACATTGACAATTCCCATAACCGAAGGCTGGCTTAAATCAATAAGTTCTCCTCCGCAGTTGATCGTGTAATTCGTTCTAAAAAATTTATCTTGCGCCATTGTAGAAACCTCAATAAAAATCATGAATAACACCGAGCAGGAATACGATGCCGTAGTGGCCAAATGTAAAGATATTTTCACCAAGAAAATGAAGGATTATGGCACTGCATGGCGCATTTTACGCCCGACTTCCATTACCGATCAAATTTTTATCAAAGCCAAGCGTATCAGTACATTGGAGCAAACTGATGAGAACAAAGTAGGTGAAGGGATTGTGCCAGAATACATTGGGTTGATCAATTACTGTGTAATGGGGTTAATTCAGTTGGAATTGGGTTCTACGGTAGATGTAGAGATGGATCCGGATGAAGTAGAGGAGCGCTATGAAAAATTGATTGGTGAAACCAAAGATTTGATGCTAAAGAAGAACCATGATTATGGAGAGGCATGGAGAGATATGAGGGTAAGTTCGTTTACTGATTTGATTTTGATGAAAATCCTACGCACAAAGCAAATTGAAGACAATGCTGGCAAAACATTAATTTCAGAAGGAATTGATGCCAATTACCAAGACATAATCAACTATTCGGTTTTCGCAATGATCTTGTTAGGAGAAGCAAAGCCTTAACCTTTTGTTAATGGCATTGTTAACAAGCAATCAGGCTATAAATTAGTAGCAACAAATTTCAACATCAATATGAAGCTCCTTACATTAATTTCAAGACTCCTCGTAGGTTCATTGTTTATCGTATCAGGTTTGATTAAAGCGAACGATACGCTGGGATTTAGCTACAAATTACACGACTATTTTGCAGAAGAGGTACTTAACTTACCTTTTTTAGACCCTTTTGCATGGCACTTGTCAGTTGTTATTTGTGTGGTTGAAATTGTGTTAGGAATAGCTCTAATTCTAGGCTATAAAAGCAAATTAACAGCTTGGTCGTTGTTGGGAATGATTGTTTTCTTCACCTTCCTGACCTTCTATTCGGCTTATTTCAATAAAGTGACAGACTGTGGTTGTTTTGGAGATGCATTGCACTTAACACCGTGGCAATCGTTCTCGAAAGATGTTGTGCTGCTGTTTTTTATCCTCATTATTTTTTGGAAGAAAAAAGAAATTAAACCGGGAACTTTTTCTCAAGATATGGTTTACATGGGGATTTCTATCGGATTGATTTTCTTGTTTTCCGTAGGTGTTATAGGATGGGCTTTTCCGGTCATTTTTGCATTGGTGAGTTATGCTGTTTTATTGATTGTTAAAACTGTTTTTGATTCAGAGCAAATGGGCTGGATTCTGGCAACAATTGCAACAGCCATTTCATTTGGGTTTTCGTATTACACGTATGCACATCTTCCCATAGAAGATTTTCGTCCGTATGCAATTGGTAAAAACATTGAAGAAGGTATGACAATGCCAGAAGGTGCGGTTCCTCCTGAGTACATGTACATGTATACCATGAAGAATGCAAAAACGGGGGAAACATTTGAAACCAGTTCAATTGATTACTTGGAAAAAGAAATCTGGAAAAATGAAGATCTGGAGATAGACGAAACTTCAGAGCCTATTTTGTACAAAGATGGATATACTCCTCCGGTTCATGATTTTTCACTGATTTCAATGGACACAGATGAAGACCTTACGGATACCATTCTACATATGGATGCGGTTTTCTTACTGGTAGCTTATGATATTGAGCAATCAAACGGAGAAATTCAACCCACTGTAAATAGTTTTCAACAAAGCGCAGAAAAGGGCGGAATACCTTTTTATGGCGTTACAGCTGGGCTATACGATCAGGTAGAGACCTTTAGACATGAGCATCAAAGTATGTTTCCATACCTCAGTTGCGATGCAATTACATTGAAAACCATTATTCGATCAAATCCAGGATTAGTATTGTTGAAAAACGGTACGGTAATAGGCAAGTGGCATTACAATGATTTCCCGACCTTTGAGGAGGTGAAATCAGAACTATTGTAAACTATGCAAAGAAAAAAGATCGTAGCCGGTAATTGGAAAATGAACACCAATTTAGAATCGGCACGTACACTGGCGAATAACATTTCAAAAGCACTCGAACAAAATCCAACTGAAACAGTTGACGTTATTTTAGCACCTCCCTTTCCTTTTCTGGGAACAGTGGCTGGAGTTGCAGAAGAAAAATACGCTGTAGCCGCTCAAAACATGAGTCAGCACGAAGCTGGGGCGTATACCGGAGAAATTTCGGCAGACATGCTTCAATCACTAGGCGTTCAATATGTCATTTTAGGCCATTCTGAGAGAAGAGCTTACTACGGAGAAACCAATGAGTTGTTAGCAGAAAAAGTGCAAAAGGCCATTGAAAGCGATCTTGTTCCGATTTATTGCATTGGAGAATCATTAGAAGAGCGTAAAAGCAATCAATATTTAGCGGTTATAGAACAACAATTATCTGTTGCTCTGTTTGATTTATCAGAAGAAGACTTTGGTAAAGTAGTTATTGCCTATGAACCGGTTTGGGCCATAGGAACCGGAGAAACTGCAACCCCAGAGCAGGCACAGGAAGTTCACGCCTATATTCGTAAGCTGATTCAAGAAAAATACAATGAGACAGTAGCAGAAGCAACCTCTCTTTTGTATGGAGGCTCTTGTAAACCAGGAAATGCAAAAGAGCTTTTTGCTCAGGAAGATATAGACGGAGGCCTTATAGGCGGAGCAGCACTTAAAGCAGAAGATTTTACAGCGATTATACATTCGTTTTAAACGATGCAATACACAGAAGTAACATTTAACATGGAGCCAGCAGAACCATGGAATGATTTGCTGGCTGCCGATTTGGGTGAAATCGGCTTTGAAAGTTTTGTCACCTCAGAAGAAGGGCTGGTAGCCTATATCGACTCGCGTGAATTTGATGAAGAGAAAATGAAGGGGGTAGAAACCCTTAACCTTGATCATGTTAAAATTTCCATTTCAGTAAAGCCTTACGAAGTGCAAAACTGGAATGAAAAGTGGGAAAGCAATTTTAAACCCATCGATGTGGAAGGTAAATGCTTGGTTTACGCATCGTTTCACAACATAGAAGGAGATTATGATTACCGTATCCTTATCGATCCTAAGATGAGTTTTGGAACCGGACATCATGCAACAACATATCTTATTTTACGTGAGATGCTAGATGAAGATTTCTCGGGTAAAAAAGTGCTGGATATGGGAAGCGGAACAGCTGTGTTGGCAATATTAGCCAGTATGAAAGGAGCTGCTGCTGTTACAGCTATAGACAACAACGAATGGGCATTTGAAAATGCGCGTGAAAATGTAGAAAAAAACAACATTACAAATGTTGAAGTCTTGCTGGGCGATGAAACCGAAATAGGTAGTGAAAAGTACAATACCATCATTGCTAACATCAACAAAAACATCATTTTAAGCCATTTGCCCATTTATGCTGAGGCATTAGAGCCAAACGGAGAATTGTTTACCAGCGGCTTTTTTGAAGCCGATGCAACAGATATAGCCGAAGAAGCCGAAAAGCATGGACTAAAATTCATTAAAAAACGTTCGAAAGACAACTGGTGTGTTGTCCATTTTCAAAAAGCATAGCGTATGAAGCGATTTTCCTGCCTTATCCTTTTCTTTATCCTTTCAGTTCAATTCGTTTCTGCCCAAGATGGCAAACGGTTTACAACCAATTCAGAACAGTTGATGGAAGAATTGGAAAAAATGTATACCCCTTACGATAAAAAATCGGCCAAAAGTTTGGTGTCAGATTTTCAAAAAGCATGGAGTTCTGGAGTATATGGAGAGAAAGAGCAGGAGAAAATCGTTGAGTGGTTCAATTACATGGACAGTAACTCTGTACGTGTTTTTCCGGATATTAGTAATTACACCGAAGCACTCATCAACTTTGCAAATACCAAACAACCTCAATCCAGATTTGCCAATTGGCACGAAGTGTTAGATAAACTAACCACAGGCAAACTGGATAAAAAAGTACTGGCTAATTTTTTAGAGTTTTCAAGGTACCTTTTCAGAGACAGAACATTGTACGAAAGCAAATCTGGTTCTGTAAAATGGCAAAGTTCAAGTGAAAGTTACCAATTTGAATACGATCAGCAACCTTACCTGACGTTCTCCAATATGGTGTTAAAGTGTTATGCCAAAAGAGACAGTTCAATAATCGATGGTACAAAAGGAGTTTACTATCCCTTAGAACATGACTGGAAAGGAGAAGGCGGTAAAGTCTACTGGACAAGAGCAAAATATGACGAGAATAAGCTATTTGCATCACTGTCTGATTATAGCTTAGATACAAGAAAGGCATCTTTTGGAGCAGACTCAGTATTGTTTACCAACAAACAATATTTCACACAACCATTGTTGGGTAAACTAGAAGAGAAAATTATAGCAGATGTTTCTGAAGATCGTGTTTCTTATCCGCGTTTTGAATCGTACAAAAAACGGATTGTCATTAAAAATATCGTTAAAGACGTTGATTACGATGGTGGTTTTGCCCAGCACGGGGTTAAGTTTCTTGGAGCAGGTTCAAAAGAAGAGCCTTCTAAAATTGTAGTGCATTATGAGAATAAACCATTCATCATAGCTTCTGCACAACGTTTTATCATTAACCTGAATGAAGATATTAAGGTCTCAGAAGAAGAAAAGTCAAAACGCAAAAAAGAAAATACTGAAAATGAGAATGAGGCTAACCGAATAGTTTCTAGCTCAGCCTACATAGAGATTGCCTTAGATACAGATACCATTATTCACCCCGGTTTAACGTTTAAGCTCTTTACAGATACTAGAGAAGTAAACCTTATTCGTACGGACGAAGGATTAGACCAAGCACCATACATTGACTTGTATCACCAATTAGAAATGGATTTTGAATTAATGACTTGGGAAATTGGTAAACCAAGAATTGAGTTCAAAAGCTATGACATGTCAACCGATAAGATCGCTTATTTCACATCTACAGCTTATTATACACAGCGCGAATTTGATCAATTGATGGGGAATGCAGACCGTCATCCGTTGTCGTTAATTAAACAATGTGTAGATCAACACGGCAGAGACGAATTGACCATTAATGAGCTGGCACAATGTATACAGCTTCCGCCTTCAGCCATTGAAGCCATGTTGTTGCGCTATACCTACATGGGGTACATGAGCTATAGTACCGAGACGAAAAAGGCTAAAATACAGGGCAAATTGAGTCACCATGTACTGGCAAGGTCTAAAAAAGCCGATTACGATGTAATTAATATTGTTTCAGATGCATCAAACACTAAAGGTGGAATTAATGCAACTCTAAACTTGTTGAATTATGAGCTCACCATTCAAGGTGTTGACCGGGTGGTTTTGAACCGTCAGCACAGAGTAGCTGTATTCCCATCTGAGAAAAGAATTGTTGTTTCAAAGAACAGAGATTTCACTTGTGATGGAGTATATGCTGCCGGTAAATTTGAATTCTTTGGGAAAAGCTACAGCTTTAGTTATGATGAGTTTAAGGTAGATATGCCTATCATCGATTCTGTGCAGTTGTGGTCAAATAGTACCAAAAAAGATGAGCGAGGCAATTACATGGAACAACGTGTGCTTACCAAATTAGAAGGGCTTAAAGGTGAACTTCTGATTGATATCTCAGAAAATAAATCAGGAAGATTTGATATTCCTAAGTTCCCCATATTTACTTCTGAGCAAGAGTCATATGCATACTATGATAAAAAAGAAATCTTAGGCGGTGTTTACCCAAGAAACTCGTTTTATTTTCAGATAAAGCCGTTTGAGTTTGACAGCTTAGATAAATATACCAACGAACAAATTCAGTTTGACGGTACTTTTGTTTCAGCTGATATCTTTCCTGATTTTGAAGAAACACTTCGCCTACAAGAAGACAATTCACTTGGTTTTATTCGCGATACTCCGTCCGGAGGATTTCCTGCCTACAAAGGCAAAGGAACTTATGAAAATGAAATTCGTTTAAGCCACAAAGGACTTCGGGGTGATGGTACATTAAATTACTTAACAGCAACGGCAGAGGCTGATAATTTTTATTTCTTTCCCGATTCTGTAAATGTAAAAACATCGGCATTTGCCATAGAAGAGCAGATGAGTCCGGTTGAATATCCAACAGTAAACGGTAAAGAAGTTTATGTACACTGGATGCCATACCTGGATGATATGCAGGTNAATACCATTCAGGGNAGNGATCCTTTAGACATGTTTGCAGGTGTCTCTAAACACGAAGGACAGTTGAATTATACTCCAACAGGATTGTCTGGCTCTGGCCAAAATACATTTGAAGGGGNAAAACTGACCAGTAACCATATGGACTTTAAGTTTTATGAAATATTNTCAGATACCGCAGATTTTGAATTAAGTACAGATACCCTNTTTCAAACAGTGGCCTTTTCAACCAAAGGAATTAATGCGCACATTAACTTTAAAGAACGCGTAGCCAAATGTCATTCNAATGGGAAACCAACACTTACCACGTTTGAGCAGATACAATACGAAGCCTATCTAAGCAAGTTTACATGGTACATGGATAGCGATGAGGTAGAATTCTCATCAGAAGGAGAAACAGTTGATCAAGGAACTGAGTCCATAGAACTGGAAGGTGCTAAGTTTACCTCCATCCATCCGCAACAAGATTCATTGTCGTGGTACGCCAAAGCTGCTACTTATAACCTTACTCAAAATAAGATAGACGCTAAAGAAGTGAAATTTGTTGATGTTGGAGACGCACGCGTATTTCCAAACGGAGAAAAACTTACNGTATTNAAAGGNGCTGAAATGGTACCGCTTGATAGCGCAAAAATTGTAGCCAACAGNCAGTTAAAATACCATGAAATTTACGATGCACATGTAGATATTAACGGGCTGTGGAATTACAATGCTAATGGTAAGTACGATTACATCGATGAGAATAAGCGCATACAAACGCTTGTTATGGAAGAAATCACATTGGATACTTCGCGCCAAACCTATGCAACAGGAAAAGTTTTGCCTGAAGATGGATTTATGTTAAGTCCGGCATTTGCTTATCAAGGTAAGTTCAGAATGGAAGCCAATCAAAAAAGCCTCTATTTTAATGGCTACGGACAGTTGAACCATACGTGCGAAATGATGCANCCTACATGGTTTAGATTGGTTTCTCANGTAGATCCAAACGATGTGGTGATTGAGATNGAAGAACCTACGGACATGAGCAANGAACCTGTGTGGAGCACATTGATTGTACCAAGAGATTCTTCTTTATTATACAGTACATTCTTGACAAAACCAGAGACCAAAGGAGATCATCAGGTGTGTCAGGCTTCGGGCTTTTTGGTTTATGATAAGCCTACTAAAGAGTACCGTATCTCAAGCTTTGAGAAGCTNAATGAACGTTCGTTACCCGGTAATTATGTTTCCTTAAACACTGGNACGTGTATTGTAGAAGGTGAAGGAAAGCTGAATATCGTNAGAAACCCAGGAGTAATCACCATTCAGCCGGTAGGGAAGTATTCGCACAATACCATCAACAANGAGGTAACAATGGAAATGACGATGTTGGTAGATTTTCTTTTCGATAAGAAATCACTAGGCATCATGCAAAAAGCCATTGTAGAAATGGAAGGTTTAGCAGCTACAGATATTGATGGAGCTGTGTATGAAACTGCTTTGAGAGAGTTTTTAGGAACTGAAAAAGCCGATGAAATGATTGGTAAATTAAGTCTGGGTAAAAATGTGAAAGTTCCNGAAGAGCTTGAAAAAACAATGTTCTTTAGCAACATCAACATGAAGTGGAATCCAGATAAAGAAGTGTTCCAATCTGTAGGGCCTATAGGTATTAGCAACTTTGGCAANGATCAGGTAAACCGTTATGTAGATGGTCACATTGTGGTTGAAAATACCAGAACAGGTGTTGANATTGATATCTACTTAGAAGCGAGTGGTGGAACATGGTTTATTTTCAATTATAAAGCATCTACCGGTTANATGAGAATTTTCTCATCTGTAGAAGAATTTAATTTAGCTGTAGATGAAGTGAAACGTGATGATACGAAGCTGAAAGTGAAAGGTCAGCGTCCGTATGTATTTATGAAAGGAACCAAACGCCTTAAAAGCGATTTGATGAAGAAAGTAGATGATATCGAATAAATACTTTCTTTTGTAGCCTTTACAAGCTATGGCAAGCAACGTTATACTTTTATTAGTAGCATATCTCCTAGGATCAATTCCTACAGCAGTTTGGGTAGGAAAGTTATTTTATGGCAAAGATGTTAGAGAATACGGCAGTGGAAATGCTGGTGCTACAAATACGTTCCGGGTATTGGGCGTTAAAGCCGGCATTCCGGTTTTATTNATCGATATACTAAAAGGNTTTACNGCCGTTTACTTGGTAAGCGTTTTCACAGATTTTGAAGCCGGTAAATCGGCATTGGTTAACTTTCAGTTAGCTACTGGAGTAGCAGCTTTATTCGGACACATTTTTCCTGTGTTTGCAGGGTTTAGAGGAGGAAAAGGAATTGCAACGCTATTAGGTGTTATGATCAGTATAGAGCCGTTAGGAACTGGGTTATCACTCATTATGTTNATACTGNTNTTTTTAAGCACAAGAATTGTAAGTGTTTCATCAATGGCAGCAGCAATCGTTTTTCCTTTAATTGTTAACTTCTACATTCAAACAGAAGTGCTTTCTTTGAAGCTGTTTTCCATTTTTATTGCCATATTGGTATTACTAACCCACCAAAAAAACATTAACAGACTTCTCAAAGGAGAAGAATCTAGGGTTAGCTTTAAAAAACGAACTGAACAAACGAATGAAGAAACGCATTCTTAAATATCTAAAAAAGTATGCGCTTATTATTTTCTTACTGGGGCTTGTAATTCCAACTCAGGCTCAAGATACAGACGATCTTAAAGAGCAAGCCAATGCCCTTTTCGAAGAAGAAAAATACGAAGAAGCAAAGGGATTATATTCTCAGTTAACCAGTTTTTATCCCAGAGATCCGTTTTACAATTACCGTTTGGGAGCATGTATGCTCATTGTTGATTCCGATAAAGGAACTCCGCTAAAGTACCTCGAATATGCAGTAACCAAACTAGGTGTTAACAATGAGGCATTTTATTATTTAGGATTGGCTTACCATTACAACTACCAGTTCAATAATGCTGGAGTCTATTACTTAAAGTTCAAGGACAATGCAACCAATAAAGAGTTGAAAAAGTTTCCGGTTGAGCGGCAGTTGAGAATGTGCCAAAACGGAAAAACATTGCTTAAAAACATTAATGACCTCAACCTACAGGAAAAGAAACAGCTCAATACTTCCAACTTTTACATCAGTTATAAAGTAGAGCAGGGTGGAGGTAGAATTCTAAAAATTCCAAACGACCTCAAAACAACAGAAGACGAGAAAAGAGAATACCAAGGTGTAATGCATCGTGCAGATAGCGGATACATTTACTATTCTTCTTACGGTGAAAAGGGCGATTTTGAAAAAGACATTTACCGCATCACACTTTCTGAAAATGGAGAGTTAGGTACTCCTGAACGCTTACCGGATGCAATCAATACCATTTACGATGAAGAGTTCCCTTTTCTACATCCAAATGGACATGACTTGTATTTTGCATCCAAAGGTCACAATAGCATGGGAGGCTATGATATTTTCATCACTACATATGATTCAACTACCGGACAATGGTCAAAACCTCGCAACCTCGATTTTGCAGTTAACACGCCAGATGATGACATACTTTATGTAGAGAATCCTGAAAAACAGGAAGTTTATTTTGCTTCAACCCGTAACTGTGCCGAAGGTAAAATCAACCTTTACAAAGTAAGCGCACTCGATCAGCCGATTAAAATGAATATCCTCAGTGGTGTTTTTTCAGCTGATCAAACCAAAACAGCGACCATAACGGTTGAAGACATGGGCACTGGTGAAACAATTGGAAAATACACCACCAATCGTGAGTCTGGTGGCTATTTTATGCGTTTGCCCAATGGCGGCAAATTTCGCTTTTTAGTTGAAATGGCCGGTTCAGGCGTAACCCATTCAGGAATTGTTGAAACCCCAATGCTAAAACAATTGCGTCCGCTAAAGCAAGAAATGCAGATTGTAGTTGAAGGAGGTAAAGAAAGACTAGTTATAAAAAACCTGTTCGAAGAAGAAGAACTTACTGAAGCTGATCGTTTGCTCATAGCACAGGAGTTAAAACGTAAATCGAATTTAGGAGCAGAAGAAGAGGGCGAAGAAGGAGCAATCAACAAAGAAGACTTGGTTGATGAGATTGAGAAAGAAGCTACTCAGCGAGAAGAAGTTGCTAGTCAATTATTGGCGAAAGCAGCCAACACGCTTCAACTGGCACAACAGAAATCAAAATTAGCAGAAGATGAATTGGTGTTGGCTCAGCAAATGGAAGCTACCGTTTCAAACTTCAAAAACCCTACACCACAAGATCAAGCAAAGTTAGAAGAGATCAATAGCCTTAAAAACGAAGCCAGAACACATTCAAAAGAGGCACAGGCAGCACTGCAATTGGTTGATGANTTGAANGCACTGAGCGTTCAAAACGAAAATGATGCTCAGGNGCTAAATGANCTTTTGCAAAAAGCACCAACTGTAGAAGGTGAACAGCTCAGCATGGAATATGCAGCACTTGAAATAAGNCCTGTGGGAGAAGGTGATACCCCTACTGATCAGGCATATAATTCGCTTAAAGAAAAGGTTACGTCAAAAAGAGCTGCAGCAGATAAGGCCAATCGTAAAGCTGAAAGCCTCATCGCTGAAGAAAAAGAAATTAAAGATGATATTGCTTATTACAAGCAACAGGCAAGTTATACTAAAGACAAACAGCTAAAGAAAACGTTTGAAACAGAAGTTACTTCNTTAGAGGAAGAACTNGAAACCAATAAAATAAAAGCTGAAAATCAACTGGCAGAGGCTGTACAGTTGGAACAAGAAGCCAAAATGNTAGAGCAGCAATTGGTCTACATGGAAGATCTGAAAGAAGAGAGTTCTACAACTGTATCCACTTCGGTTTCGTTACAAGAGCTGAATGAAACAGCCATAAAAGAAGAAGTAAACAATACTGCAGTTAAAGTAGCAGAGCTAAATATCCCGGATACAGAACCNGTAACANCGAGTATTGCTCCAACAGAAAGCNAACAAAACTCGGAAACTTCTTCGAATGAAGACAAGACTGAAAACATTACGGCCTCAGAACCTGAAGTTGAAGCCNCTAATGGCGAAGAAGTAGCACAAAATATAGCTNAAAGTGAAAGCACTTCAGGAGGTATCGTTGCTCAAGAGCAAGAAGAGGCGTCACAATCAGNACNAGAAAATGAAGTAGAAACCACTTCAANACNGTCTGTAGATGCAAAAACTCCTACAGATTATAAGTCTGACTTAGCAGTAGCAGAAACCATTGCTGATCCTTATGAACGTGAAAATNTCAAAAGAGAAGTCAATCAAGAGTGGTTGGCCGATGTGAATAAAGAGATAGCATACTTACGCAATGAGTTGGAATACAANCCTAACGTAGAAGACAGAACTACAAAAGAAGCCCAACTTCAGAAGTTAGAGCAACAAGCCGAAGATTTGCGTTTAGACATTATGGTCAGCGAGCGTGTAATGGCAGACAATGCTCCGGCTTCCAATAAAGAAATTCTAGACACNGCACTTCAATATACCGCAGTTCAGGATATAGAAGATCGTTACTTTTTTGATTATGAATCTGCATATCAAAAAGAGAATGAAGAAGAGCGTTTAGCCGCTGAAAATGAAATCAATGACCAGTATGTTNCTGACCTTGAAACTAGAATCAATACGATTGATCAACAAATAGCAGAGGGAGCTACAGAGAATACAGCATCACTAGAAAAAGAGAAAGTAGCTGTTCAGGCTTTGGTAAAGGCGAAGAAAGCAAGAACAGTTGAAAATCAGCGCATCATTGATGAATTAACCAGTGAAGAAACAACCTTTGTATATAAAGGAGAGCAAGAAAACACAACTCAGTCAACGGAAGAAAATAGTGTGAGCTCAGNCTCAACAACAGAAAGTGAAACTACTGTAGCAGAACAACCTCAGCAAAATGAACTNAANGCTTATTATCAGNATAAAATAGATTCCATTCAAGGAGAAATTGATGCGTTGAATGTGGCCTATGAACAAACAAAGAAGAAGAAAGAGCGTACCAAAATAGAAGGTCAGATCACCGAATTACAAAGTGATATTGACTTGATGCAAGAGATTCAGGCTTCAAATGCGGCAGCCGAAGAAGTGGCAGAAACCACTGAACAGCAGCNAGNAANTAGTGAAAATGAATCTTCTGAAACGAATACTAGCAATGAAAATGAGGCCNTTTCTCCTTCTGATTTTATTGAAAACGAACCCGTTTCAGAGACTACTGCAAACAATACAGTAACACAAACAGAAAGTGANTCCATTCAATTTGTAATNGATGAGCTTGAAGCAGAGCAATTGTTTGCAGATGAGGCNANAAAAGACAGTTTAGCCAATGAAATAGCAGCATTGANTGCAAAATTGTCTGAAAATAATGCCTTAGAAAGCACAGAAAGNGAACCTACATTGGAGAGCACACCAATAGAAGAAACAACTGAACAAGAAGTTGCCGAAGTAACTACTCCAATACNATCTNACAATACAAACGAAGAACAAGAACAAACTGAAACANNAGTCATTGAAGNACCAAATACTCNAGAGTCAGAAATTGCTCCAAACGTTTTTGTTGAAGAAGAAATTACATCCATTAAAGACCCAATAGAAGCTTATCGCGAAGGAATTAGAGCTGAAAAAGAAGCGAAAGCTACACAGGTAAGAATTGATGCTNTGCAAGAAGAATACATTACCTTAAATGATGCCGAAGAGCGCGATGCNAAAGAAGAAGAGATAGAAGCACTTTATGCTGTTCAGGCCATGAAAGAAGCTAAGTCAAGAAGACTGTTTGCAAGAGCCGATGAGTTGGGGTATGAAGAAGGAATGTATGATCCTGAGCAGGAAGAACTGGAGTTGGAAGTTGCTGAAGTAACAATCCCACGATCTCAGCAAAATACGATTCAAGAAGATGCAATCGAATCTGAAATAGCCCCCTCTCAACCAGAGATTGTAGAACAAACAGAATCATCGGTTAATCCTTCGGAAGGTGAAGGAAATACTCTGGTAGAAAACCAAGCTGAAGGAGAAGAAACAACAGAAACCATTGCTGAAAACCCAACTCATGAAGAGCAAACTATAGAAGAACCTTCAACTTCTTCCGTTACCGAAAATGAATTAGTAGAAGAAGCTACTGATTCGGCAAATGAAAGAGAAGCAGCAGCACTGGTAGAGCAAGCAGCAGCTTCAACCCCTGCTGAAGCTAAAGAAGCAAAGGAAAAGGCCGATCAATTGAAGCAACAAATAGATACAATTGACATTGAGTTGAGTGAGCTTCAAATTGTATGGAACAACACCAAAAAGAAGAAGAAAAAAGCTGAAATAGAGGATGAGATTGCTCAAAAAGAGGCACTAAAAGAAAGAATAATTGCTCAAGCAGATGTATACTATCAGCGAGCAGAACTGTTAGAGCAACAGCAAGCTTATCAGCAAGGTGAAACAACTGAAGATCCTGTGCCTCAGGTACAAGCGTCAATTGAAACAAAAGATGCTGAAATAAATGCATTAACCAATACACTAGACAACCTGCAAGCAGAGCTAGACGAAACCAAAAAGCGCAAAAAGCAACTTCCTATTCAATTAGAAATCGCTGAAAAAGAAGATCAGTTACAAACCAAGTTGTGGGAACGGAAACAATTGAATGCGACATTAGCACTGCTTGAAAATAATGTAGAAGCCCCTACCGAATTGGCCGAAACAACTTCTGAAAGTAAAACTAATAGTCAGCAGCCTGAAATTACAGCCGTTGAAAATGAAGTTATAGAACAGCAAGAAGCTACTCCGTCATATGCCGATGCCAGTGTCTATTATGAGGTTCCTGAAAAAGTAGAAGGAGAGATTTTTGTAAAAGACAATCAGCAACAAAGTGTTTATACCGAAGAAAAGCCCATTCCAATCAACCAAAAATTACCGGAAGGGTTAGTGTATAAAGTACAAATTGGAGCCTTTAGAAATCCAATACCACAAGAAACGTTTAAAGGTTTTGCTCCAATTACCGGAGAAACTACAGCCAGTGGTTTAACACGTTATACAGCCGGTTATTTTGAAGCTTTTGCAAATGCAAATACAGCTAAAACAGAGATCAGAACATTGGGATATTCAGATGCATTTGTTGTGGCTTATTTGAATGGAGAACGCATCAGTATAGCGCAAGCCAGAAGTATTGAAAATGGAGCATTTGCTCAAACCAATACCAACCAACCAACAGCAACAGGTAATCCGTCAACAAATCAGAATGCTACTATAGGTTCAGGAACAGTTACACCATCTAACACTCCTTCGTCAACTGTAGAGAGTATTCCTATTGATTTAAATGCCGGAAGTCCAGGAGAAATTGTAGCTGTTTCAGAACGAGGAGAATTATTCTTTACCGTGCAAATTGGTGTATTTGCCGAAAGTATAGATCCTTCAAATGTCTTTAAAATATCACCCATTAACAGCGATCGTACTGCGAATGGGTTAGTACGTTACAGTACGGGAGTTTACAGTAATTTGGATGCCGCAAGCTTAGCGCGCATAGAGGTTGTGAATACTGGAATTTCAGATGCTTTTGTAACAGCCTATTACAAAGGAAAACGCATCTCTGTTTCAGAAGCTAAGCGCTTGTTGGAATCCGGAGAAGTTAGCATAGCATCAACCCCTATCGTCTCTGAACCGGCTTCAACATCTGAAGTACATGCTGTTAGCACTGAAAATGTACCCGAAAGCGTAGATGTTCCTTTGGGACAAATCGCTTACAAGGTAGAAGTAGGACCATACTATAATGAAGTACCTATTGCAGAAGCAGCAGTACTTCTGAATTACAGTAAGTTCGGTGTAACTTTAAGAAAACAAAGTAATCAAACAGTGTATCAAGTTGGAGAATACACTAACTTTGAAGATGCTGAACAATTGAAAAATAACATCAACTCTGCCGGAATTAACTCTGCAAGAGTCATTAAGTTAAGAGACGGATTAATTGTCGAATAAAAGTAGTCTAATCTAAGTATGAAAGAAGGAAAGTTAAGAATACTCGCAACGTCAACGGAAGTGCTTCCGGAAGAGGAAGTGAGCGTTCTTACAGACAGTGAGAATAAATACCAGATTATACTTTTCAACGATGAGTTCAACACCTTCGATTACGTAATAGAATGCCTGATTGAAGTATGTGAACACCATCCCGAACAAGCAGAACAGTGTACCTACCTTGTGCATTACAAAGGGAAATGTGATGTGAAAAGAGGCGCACTATCTGACCTTGAGCCACGTTGCAAAGAATTATTAAGAAGAGGTTTAACCGCAGAAATACAAGATACGAATGCGTAAATTCTTCATGGTTGCATTAACCACATTACTGGTGGCCTGTCATACGGTACCCATTACGGGGCGTAAACAATTTAATCTTCTGAGCGAATCTACGCTGATGAGTATGAGCATCACACAATACGATGAAGTACTCGCTTCCAGCACTGTATTGCCTGCAACTGATACACGTACTAAACAAGTAAAACGTGTTGGCAAAAAAATTATAGCTGCTTGTGAAAAATACCTCAATTCAGCAGGACAGATTGATCGTGTTGAAAATTTCGAGTGGGAATTTAATGTTATTGAAGAGTCTACCATAAATGCATGGTGCATGCCCGGAGGTAAAATAGCCTTCTATACAGGAATATTGCCTGTTTGTGAAGACGATGCGGGTATTGCAGTAGTAATGGGACACGAAATAGCACATGCTGTTGCCCGACATGGAAATGAGCGAATGAGTCAACAANTGGCCATTCAGGCTGGTGGTATCGGAATTGCTATCGCATTGAATGAAAAACCGGCATTAACGCGCGATTTGTTTTTACTCAGTTACGGAGTGGGGTCTCAATTGGGAAGTCTCGCATTCAGTCGTAGCCATGAGTCAGAAGCNGATAAAATGGGCTTGGTGTTTATGACCATTGCNGGTTATGATCCTAATGAAGCGGTAGCTTTTTGGGAAAGAATGTCGGCACAAGGTTCATCAGGAACACCAGAATTACTAAGCACACACCCTTCAGATGAAAAACGCGTGCAGGAATTGCGCGAATACATTCCAGTAGCACAATCATACGCCAACGACCTATGACACTAACAACAGCAATATTACTTTGTGTACTTGGAATTATTCTTCTNCTCGTAGAAGTCTTGTTTGTTCCGGGAGTTGGAGTTGTTGGGATTTTCGGATTTATAGCACTGGGCATTGGCATTTACGGAGCTTATACCGTTGGAACNACTGAAGGACATTTAACCCTAGGAGGAAGTGTTATCTGCTCAGNAGCTGTTACATGGCTGGCATTTAGGCCGGGAACGTGGAAAAGAGTTTCNGTGAATTCAAACATTACAGGTAAAATGAATTTACTACCGGCAGATCTGCTCAAAGTAGGAGAAGAAGGAACAACTACAACGCGCGTAAACCCGGTAGGTAATGCACGCTTTGGAAACGATTATTTTGAAGTAACTTCACAAAGTAGCTTTATTGATGAAAATGTAGCCGTTGAAATTGTTAAAATNCAAGGCGCTCATATCTATATTAAACCTAAAAATCCCTAAAGAATATGTTTCAAACTATTTTATTACAAGCACCTCAAGGAATCTTGACCTACATCGTTATCGCTGTAATGGTTTTGGTGTTAGGATGGATCCTGCTTTATTTCTTTCCGGTAGCCCTATGGTTTTCGGCTTGGTTATCAGGAGTGAGAATCAACTTATTGCAATTGGTATTCNTGCGTTGGAGAAAAGTACCGCCAACGGTTATTGTAAAAGCATTGATTAATGCAACCAAGGCAGGTTTATCTCTATCGAGAGATCAATTGGAAGCGCACTTTCTGGCCGGTGGGAATGTGAACAATGTGGTTAATGCACTTATCTCTGCAGATAAAGCCAATATTGATTTGGACTTTAATTCTGCAACAGCAATCGATTTGGCCGGTCGTGANGTGTTTGAAGCAGTTCAGATGTCGGTTAANCCCAAGGTGATTGATACACCACCTGTAACAGCAGTAGCAAANGATGGTATTCAGTTGATNGCTAAAGCCCGTGTAACGGTTCGCGCTAACATTAAAAGATTAGTTGGTGGAGCCGGAGAAGAAACCGTTTTAGCCCGTGTAGGTGAGGGGGTTGTATCTTCTATTGGTTCGGCAGAAAGCCATAAAAAAGTGTTGGAAAATCCTGATTCAATCTCTAAAACCGTACTTTCAAGAGGCTTAGATAGTGGAACAGCATTCGAAATTCTTTCCATTGATATTGCTGATGTAGATATAGGGAAAAACATCGGTGCAGAACTTCAAACAGATCAGGCAGAAGCCGATAAAAACATTGCTCAAGCCAAAGCCGAAGAAAGAAGAGCTATGGCAGTTGCATTTGAACAAGAAATGAAGGCCAAAGCACAAGAAGCCCGTGCTAAGGTAATTGAGGCCGAAGCAGAAATTCCAAAAGCTATGGCAGAAGCATTTCGTTCAGGTAACTTGGGCATNATGGATTACTATAAAATGAAAAATATTCAGGCAGATACTGACATGAGAGAATCGATCTCAAAGCCTGTNGCTCAAAAAGATCCGAAGAAAAACAAGAAAGACGATANTAACGGATAATAAATNGTAGAAGATTTTTTAAGGATTCTTCCTTGATGGTTTTCGAAAGATTTATACATTTGCACCCCGATCAACAAAAGGTTGATNACGAAAATGGCCTCGTAGCTTAACTGAATAGAGCACTTGATTACGGCTCAAGAGGTTCCAGGTTTGAATCCTGGCGAGGTCACAANANAAAAGCCATTCCNAACGGAATGGCTTTTTTTATTTTAATGCTCTTGTATNATGCGAATTTNGGAGCATGAAATGGCTTACAATTTTTACTTGTTGTTTTATTGGTACCGTATNTAAAGGCACAAAAGAGTCGGGGATAAAATCAGGGTCGTTTTAAATATTCTGATCAATGACCCTAGAAGACCCTTTTCTCATCATTACCAGTGCATAAAGTAGACTAAAAAGCAATCCAATAGGGAAGATCTCCATAAATGTAATGCCTACACGAAANGCAGGATTTTGGTAATAAACAACCATTTGCTGTTGTGCATCAATTTGTTCNTCTTTCTCNAAAGNAGNAAGTTCATCGTTTTGCTGCACTTTTTCAATTTGAGCTTGNCTATACTCTTCAATAAAGTTAGAATCACTTACTTCTAAATAAATCATCCAGGTGATAACATAAACAGCACTTACCATTAATGAGACCAGTAACCCAATGGATAAGCCTTTTCCAAAAGTCATACTGCCATCATTGTTTTTAGCACGAACTTCACGAATGGCGAGTAAAATAGTAATGAACGAAAGAATCATGCTTGAAAAGCCNATGACTTCACCNATGCCATAATTGTCACTGTTTTCNACACTCATTAATTGAGTAGAAGCAATCAAAGCAATCACCATAATAGCACTGCCCAGTGCTCCGAATTTTAGGATAGAATTTCTCATAGNTCACTACAGTTTATCAGTTTAACGTTGAATTCCGGTAGTTAGAAAAGAAATGCCTTGTTGACCGTTAGTAGATATCATTACAGCTTCAAAATGNGGTGGAATTTCAGATGTACTTTTCCAATCAAAAATGAAATTGGCTCCGGTTCCTCCACTGNTGTCATCTTCGTGAATTACNAGNTCNAATGTTGCCATGGGTAAAACAAAAATAGGGTGAGGGAGGTATTCCGCAATGCGCTTTCCTTCAGTGTTGTAGTAATCAGCTCGTTCAATAAAAATTGTATCCGTAGCACTTGTATTGCGCATGCTTACGGTAGCAGTAAGCCTTATTTTACGTTTTGGGTTGCGTTCGTAGATTTCAGAATAAGCTGATAGATAAGTACTCCCGCTGTAAAGCGAANCAGGAACTGAAATGGCTTTGTGCTTGCCCCAATCAGGTAAAGTTACTGTAGCTTCTTTAGTATGCTTGTCTGCTAAAGCAACGTCAGAGCGTTTTTCTTTACAGGCTANAAGCAAGAAAGAAAATAGGAGTATGAAATAAAAATAAGTTGTGCTAGCCCGGTTCATAGAAAAGTTCTCTTTTTCTTTTAGTAATAGAGTAGGCTATGAGAGANGAGGGAAATACAATGCTTGATTAATAATTGTCAGCATCCTCATCNAAAAACATTAAAGCTTCGGTAAGTTCTCCAATTGTTTTTTGGTCATTTTGCTTTTTAGCAATCTCTTTACCTGCTCTGTAGGTAGTAATGGCTTTTTCAGTTTCGTTACGTTCTTCGTAAAGTTTTCCAAGTTGATAATATGCACCTAGGTATTCTGGGTCGCGGTCTAACAATTTTTCCATAAGATGGAGCGCTTTTTCATCGTCACCATTTTTGCGGTATTCAAGAGCAGCCGCATAATTTAAAAAAGAATCCTTTGGACTCTTCTTCAGCATGTCTTCTATGAGTTCTAACCTGTTTTCTTCCATCTTTTCGGAGCACTTATCGAAAAATACTAGTTCTAACAAAAATAAGTTTTTTGAAATGTTTTTACACAGGCAATTGTTGGTTTCTCNCCTTAAAATACCAACTAATTGGTATTGCCCTCCCTTAGTCAGGGAGTTAAGTTTGTAACGGATTTTATTAAGACTTAATCTAAATAGTTCTGTATGGCCGCTGCCAGTAAGTTATACAGCAGAATTAAGTTTAAAAAGGGAGGGAAAAATTCAGTACTTAATGATTGCGGTAGAAGCATGCGTAGTAAATTCGCGNCATTTTACCGGAATNTGCTTNATAATAGGCATAAAGACTTTNGAGAAATTAAGGCTGATATTCAATAAAATATGAAAAGGTTAATAACTGGGNTATCGATTTTTACATTGTTGTTAACTTCTTGTAAGAATGATGATGGAGGTAGTAGTACCTCTTCGTCATTTAACAGAAGTGCTATGTTGGAACATTATNCCANCAACATAATTTTACCAAATGTAGCTGAAGCAGCAATAGCAGCCAATGAGTTAAAGGTAAACGTAGATGCATACATNGCTCAACCTTCTTCAACTACACTTGAAACAGTTCAAAATTCATGGAAGACAGCAACNGCTTCTTTTGTGAAAATAGCAGCATATAATTTTGGTCCGGGAGAAACTACAACCGGAGTATTGAACGAAAAACTGGGCACTTTTCCAGTGAGTGAAACAANAATAGAGAGTTACGCAGCTACCAACGACACGCTTTTTTCAACCAATAACGATTGGTCTTCCCGCGGTTTTTACGGATTGGAGTATTTACTCTTTCAAGATGTAAATGACTTAGCTTCAGATGCNAATACACAAGCTTATGCCAAGGCTGTTGTAAATGATATAGTAACACAATTAAATGCACTTCAAACAGAGTGGGATAGCTATAAAACAACATTTATAGGCAATGATGGTACTGAAGCAGGAAGTAGTGTTTCTTTATTGTTCAACAATTTTTCATCGTATTACGAAGCGCTAAAGAATTACAAAGTAGGTTTGCCTGCCGGAACGCGTCCCGGACAAACAGGACCGGATGCATCGCAGGTTGAATCACTTTATGCNGCTTACAGTAAAGAATTGATGCAAATTCACCTTGAAGAAGTNTGGAACCTGTATGCAGGAATTGGTACTGACGGAGTTGATGGAAAAGGGTTTGATGATTATTTGAAAACCGTTTCAGGAGGAAGTGAATTANTAACTGCTACAGTAACACAATTTAACGTTATCCGAGAAAAAATGGATGTGGTGCAAAGTTCTTCGCTAACATGGCAAGTGTTTGTGGTAAACGAAACAACANCTGCAGAAGAACTCTCTACTGAATTGCAACGTCATACACGTTACTTCAAAAGCGATATGTCATCGCTTCTAGGTATCCAAATCACCTATCAGAGTGGTGATGGAGATTAATCGATAATGTTACGGGTAGCAGAATATCTCAATAAACAAGTAAACATTGCTCCGTTAGTGACCTTTAGGATCATTTTCGGGGCTTTAATGCTTTTTAGCACTGTTCGTTTCTGGTACTTGGGTTGGATAGAGAATCACTTTATTGAGNCAACGTTTCATTTTAAATACTTTGGATTTTATTGGGTAGAANCACTTTCTCCAACAGGTATGTATGTTGTNCATACCATAATGATTCTGGCNGCTTTGGGAATTATGTTAGGAGCAATGTATCGCTTGTCTGCAATATTGTTTTTCCTTGGTTTTACCTATTGTGAACTGATCGATCTTACCTATTACCTCAACCACTATTATTTTGTAAGCATTGCAGCTTTAGTAATGGTTTTTCTTCCNGCCTCTAACTATTTTTCAATAGACCAAAAAGTAGGATGGGTAAAAGAAAAGAAAACTACAGAGCAGTGGGCCATTTGGCTTTTGAAGTACTTAATAGGNCTGGTATACTTTTATGCGGGAATTGCTAAAATGAATCCATCGTGGTTGTTTGAAGCTATGCCATTGCGCATCTGGTTACCGGCCAATAATGATATGCCTTTCATTGGCTGGACATTCAATTATCCGGTTACGGCTTATCTNTTTTCNTGGGCNGGAATGCTCTACGATACATTTATCCCTTTTTTACTCCTTTGGCGAAAAACACGANCGTATGCATGGTTTGCGGTNTTGGGCTTCCATACTGTTACCGGNTATCTCTTTCAAATAGGTGTTTTTCCAATTGTAATGACTTTTGTGACGCTTATTTTCTTCTCAAACCAATTTCATGAGAAAATCATTGGGNTCTTNAAAAANGGAATGGCTTTTCTTCCGGCTATAAAAGCAAAATTTAGACCTCTATGGAACTGGAACTATCAGCTAAAACCAGTAGGGATGANCTTGCTATTNACCTTTGTGATTTTCCAATTTGTATTTCCTTGGCGTTTTTTGCTTTATCCGGGAAACTTGTTTTGGAACGAAGAAGGNTTTCGTTTTTCATGGCGTGTAATGTTGGTTGAAAAAGCAGGCACNGCACAGTTTTATGTGAAAGATGCCAAAACAGGCAGAGAAGGAATGGTCATCAATAGCGAATTTTTGAACCCTCATCAAGAAAAGCAAATGGCTTTTCAGCCAGATATGATTTTGCAATTTGCACATTTCCTCGCTGAAGAATACGAGAAAAGAGGTGTTGAAAATCCTGAAGTGCGCTGCGAAGCCTATGTAACACTCAATGGTCGCCCCAGTAAATTGATTGTAGATCCAACTGTAAATTTGGCAACCATAAACGATTCGTTTAAACATAAAACNTGGATACTTCCATACGAGAATGAGAGTAATTAGTACCATAATTCTGTTGTTCATACAGCTCGTTGCAATGGCTCAAACCGGNCAGTTTTCGGGTACGGTATTAACCCCGTCAGGAAANGCGTTGANAGAAGCCGAAGTAATTTTAGCACCTTCTCAAAAAAGCACAGTTACAGACAAGCAAGGGCATTTTCAGTTTGATAGCTTGGAATATGGTCTCTATCAGGTAATGATTTACAAGCCCGGATATGAAATTATTCGTGAAGAATTTACGATGAATCAACCTCAGCACAACANTAAATTTGAAGCTGTTGAATTGGCTGTCAATTTGGGTGAATTTGTCTTAACAGAAGAGCAATCGGCCTTTGGTATAGACCGCCTAAAATCAGTAGATGGAGTAGCGATATATGCNGCAAAAAAGAATGAAGTAGTTCTGTTAGATCAACTGGCAGCCAATAAATCGGTAAACAATGCCAGACAAGTCTTTGCAAAAGTACCCGGACTCAACATTTGGGAAAGTGATGCGGGAGGATTGCAGTTGGGCATTGGAGCACGTGGATTAAGTCCGAACAGAACGTCTAATTTTAATACGCGCCAAAATGGTTATGACATTAGTGCAGATGCTCTAGGTTATCCGGAAAGCTATTACACGCCACCAGTAGAGGCGATTGAACGTATTGAAGTTGTAAGAGGAGCNGCTTCTNTACAGTATGGAACTCAATTTGGAGGGATGCTCAACTTTGTGTTTAAAGCACCTCCCAAAGACAAAACGTTTCAGTTCGATACACGTCAAACCATTGGCTCATATGGCCTGTTTAACAGNTTTAATCGCATTGGCGGAACAATTAAAAAGTTCTTTTATACCGGTTTTTACCAATANAAACGCGGTGATGGTTGGCGNCCAAATAGCGGCTTTGAAAACCATATGGGCTACATAAACATGGGCTATAAGTTTTCAGAAAAATTAACCCTTAGGGCAGAATATACACACATGAATTACCTCGCGCAGCAACCGGGAGGTTTAACCGATAAAATGTTTGAGGAAGATCCGCAGCAATCGGTGAGAGAACGCAATTGGTTTAAAGTAAACTGGAATCTGGCTGCTTTAATTTTGGATTATCGCATCTCAAAAAGAACTAAATTAAACAGTAGAACATTTGGAGTATTCTCATCACGCGAAGCGCTGGGAAACCTCGATCGCATAAATGTNGCAGATTTTGGCGAAAACCGCACATTAATAAGCGGAACCTACAACAACGTAGGGAATGANACGCGGATACTACATCAATACAATTTCTTNGGAAATCCGGCTAANTTTTTAACAGGTGTGCGTCTGTATCAAGGTACAACTACNGCCAANCAAGGNGAAGCTGATAATGGNAGTGATGCTGATTTTACCTTTCTAAANCCNGATGATGTTGAAGATTCAGACTTCACNTTTCCGAATACCAACTTNGCTTGGTTTGCCGAAAATGTGTTTCGNCTTAGCCAGCGGTGGAGCATAACCCCNGGAGTGAGAGCTGAATACATCAAAACCAATGCAGATGGTTGGTACAAGCAGCGTACAACCAACTTTGCNGGNGAAGTCATTAGNGAAGAAACCATTTATGAAGACCGTACATTGGAACGCTCGTTTGTGCTGTTTGGATTGGGAGTTTCTTACCGTGCATTTAAATTCATGGAAGTTTACGGCAACATTTCACAGAATTATCGCTCGGTAACNTTTAGCGATATCCGTATTGATAACCCCAATTTAATTGTAGANCCTGATATTAAAGATGAAAACGGTTACAATGCAGANCTTGGAATACGTGGAGGTGTNGCGCAAGTTTTCACGTATGACATGAGCTTTTTCTANCTCGCTTACAACGATAAAATATCTATACTCAACGTAGCAAACCANCCGCCTTTGTACCTCGATCAACGTTATCGCACAAATGTNGGAAGGTCAAGAACATATGGTTTAGAACTATTCGCAGAAGTTGATGTGTGGAAAATATTTTTTGGAAAAGAAGCTAAAAACGGACTTTCTGCTTTCACCAACTTAGCGTTAACAGATGCTAAATACGTTGAAACAGAAGATACTTCTATTGAAGGGAATGATGTGGAATTGGTGCCTCCGGTTAACCTCAAAGCAGGATTAACTTTTAAAAGAGGNGATTTGAAAATCAGCTACCAATATGCTTTTGTAGATGAACAATATACAGATGCTACCAATGCAGAGTTTGTGTCAACCGCTGTAAGTGGTTTAATTCCNGCCTATTCTGTTCAAGACATNAGTGCTTCTTACAAATACAAACGCTATTCTATTGAGGCGGGCGTTAACAACCTTACTGATGAGCGCTATTTTACCCGCAGAGCNGTAAGCTATCCTGGGCCAGGCATTATACCGGCNGAAGCTCGTAGTTTCTACCTTACACTTGGNGTGAAAATATAATGTAAAGCTGATTTACTCTCNTCAGAACTAATCTTTCGGTAAAATCTCGTATTCGAATGAAACCCTGTCGTCATAACCCATAGGGTAGGCATGGTGCTTTCTTGGGCTGCGGATCGTAATGTGTACATTTCCGGACAAGCCGATGTGTTGCTTTTCAATTTCAAACATAATGACATTGCCGGATTGCCATTTGTAAGGATGTACACGGTATTCTAAATCCATGTCTTCAGGATCTTTGGCTGTAATTACAAACTCAAGGACATCTCCCACGCGTAAACTTACACCGGTGCGAATTTTCTTGGGTTTACCAACCACCCATAAATTCCCCAAATTATCGCGAATACTTTCAATTTTTGGAAAACCTTTTTTACCGTGTTCTTTCCACGAACGGTACAGTACCATACGGTTACGTAAAACACCGGTAATGCCTAANATCAAATGTTTTTGGTGTGTAAGTAATGCACGGTTGCTTCTATCCGGATCGTGATAACGTTCCAAAATACGCATGTACGTTTTAAGCGTATCCAAATCTCCAAAAGCCAGTTCAAAGTCACCTTCCCAATGGCGTTGAATAATGGTTTTTAAGTCGAGAAAATCNGTGTAGTTTAACAATTGATTTTCTTCAGAAATAGAGTTTTGTAGTTGTTCGTAGCGTTCTTTAACCTCATGCAATTCTTTGATACGCTCCTCTGTTAACCCACTTGAAACCAGCCAATCTTCACCAATTTGCTGTTTCATAATCATTGCAATAAAATCTCTGAGGGCAAGTTCCGTATCTAAGAGGGTTTGTCGAACATCCATTGTTTAAATCGGTTTTTAGGTATAGTGATGTGGAAAAAATCAATAATGTTTGCAACGGTCAATCGAAGCGATCGCTAAATTCGTTTAAAAGTTGCGAATTGTTTGTAATAAATTCAAAATAACANGNGAAATGACAAAATTTCTTGTTCGTCCTCTCCATCCGTTTTTAGTCTTCTGTATAATGNTTTTATCGTTCCANNTGCAAGCACAATGNATTGAAGGTGATTGNCTTAACGGACGTGGTAAAGAAAAGTGTGACTGTGGCTATGAGTATGAAGGAACGTATAAAGACGGAGAGAAAGTATATGGAACCATGACCAAGAAAGATCTGGTATATACAGGAGAGTTTCAAGATGATATGGCACACGGGAAAGGAAGAATGGTGCACAACGATGGAAGTGTGTATGAGGGCGATTTTCAATTTAGTTTACCAGATGGTTTTGGAAAGTATGAATTGAGCAATGGTTATAATTATAAGGGAGAAGTAAAGAAAGGGTTGTACCAAGGATGGGGGATGTATTATTTGATTGATTCAACAAATGAAAATACGATCATAACCGTAGGNGAATTTTTAGAAGATAAGGCACAAGGAATTGGTTTCTACAAAGAGTTCAATGGTGATGTATACCTTGGAACATTTGATAAAGGCAAGTTTGATGGCNCTGGAATGTATTGGTATAAAGATGAAAAAGGATTCGAAATAGCAGAATACANAAAAGGAAGAGTTAAAGAAGAACTGTTTTATTTGGANGCTCCCCAAACAATTAATCAAATAGTAAAGAGCAATGAAGTAAACTATCAGTACACTTACGATAGTTCAACGCACATTTTAATTTTTTCGNGATTAGATGCCGAAATGAATCCTGAGCTAATTGTAACCTATAACCCTGACAAAAAANTGGTTACAGTTATGGATGCGCCTGGGAAATTAAAATTCTACCACTTAGACACGTTCGAAATAGAATATACAGAACAAGAGATACCCAAAGNATTAAAAGATGNCGAGGAAAACCAAGAAGACTAAATGAATGATTTTAATTGAGGAAAAATTTNTGNTCTAACGATTTTTCCTGTTCGTACAAGTTAAGCACCATACGAAGATGATTAATCAATACATTTTGCTGATAATCAGGATTACCTGTTTTGATTAATTTGAATTTCTCTTCCTGAGAAAGGTTCAATGCATTAACAATCTTGAACAAACGAACAGAAAGNTCTACTTCAACTGTAGATTCTCCGTTAAGCACTAAAATTTGGTATTTGCGAATCAAATTCACCAATTCACTACTCTCAGGAATTTCTAAATTTCGCTTTACCTCTTTGATAGAACCACCGGGATAAAGCTTTTCTTCAAACATGTGGTGGTATTCGTTGATTTTAAAAATCGAAACACCCTCAATNCGAATATCCATACGGCCATCTCTGTAAAAGCGATCAATATCAACCAATTTTAA
>PAJI01000017.1:127682-165145 GCA_002705995.1 Crocinitomicaceae bacterium
TACCGTAGGCTTGAGTTTTATTGTTGAAGTAAAAAGGAATACCAAAATCAGAATTTGTGGCAAAACAATCGTTAATTAACTGCTTGTAGCGAGGCTCAAAAATGTGCAGCATAGTTTGCTCTCCGGGCATAACTACGATGCCTAAGGGAAACATACCGATAAAATTTTTGAGCTGCGTTTTCATGTGTTAATTCTTCTTGTTTGAACTAATACACGCAATAGATGGTTAGGAGGTTGGGAGAGAATGTGAAAGAATTAGATTTTTTCCCTCAGGAAAGGAAGAACGGTAGATTTTTGTGAAGAAGGGTGATTCATTAGGTAATAAAAGAAAACAGTTCCTGAGATATAGCAAATCACATCAAAACCATCTTGAACATAATCAGTGCTTTTAAAAGGAAGGTATACTTCAAAAAACAAACTGAGTAAAAGTGTAGCAATAATCAATTGAGTCTTTGAAAGGCAATGTTTTTCATTGTTGTAAACGATGTTGCGCTGAAAAAGCAATGCTGTTCCTAAAATTAAAGGCATGGCCAAAAGATCTTCAAAGTAATTATTCAATAAGCTATGGGGGAGCCATTGCAAATGTTCTAGCATTTTATAAATGCCTAAGGTAATGATAAGAACGGGGTAATATTTTACGCTGATGTATTTCACGCTCTACCCAATAGTTAACGAAGTAATCCAGATCAAGAATGAAATCAGCGCATAAAAGATAAATTGCCCGGTGCGTATTACGTATTTTCCAATAACCAAAAGCCAACCGTCTTCTTCGTTAATTTTAACAAAACGAGGCTTAATGGAATCACCCTTAGCTTTCCGTACAGCAATTTCTTTTTTCTCTTCTTCTTTCAGAATAGCTCCGCAATGTTCGCACCTGTGATTTTTACCGTGTGTCCATTGACCACATTGGTCACATTTTACTTCATGAATATGCATGGTATTTACTTTTCCCTAAAAGTCAGAAGGTTGTTGTTTTGGGCAGCAAATTTAAACCACAATGTTAGGCTGTACCTAAGAATTATTACAACTTTGCAAAAATCAAAACAGCAATGGACGTAGTAAACCTAAAAGGATTTCCAGTACGACTAAAAGACGATCTACCTGCAGAAGGTGTTAAAGCAGAAGACTTTTACTTTGTGAAAGGCAATTTGAATGAAGATAGCCTTTACGATCATGAAGAAAAAGCCAAGTTGATTGTATCAGTTCCTTCTGTAGATACTGGAATAGGTATTTTAATTGCGAAAAAATTCAACGAATTGTTGAAGAAGCGCAAAGGCGTTTTTGCATTGTTGATTTCGAAAGACCTTCCTTTTGCTATAAAACGTGTATTTGACAAAGAAGGGGTTACCAACTTCGAAATCGGATCTGATTTCCGCTATGGAGATTTTGGTGAAGATTATGGCGTTGAAATGCTTGAAGGCGCTCTTCGCGGGTTATTAACCAATGCCGTTTTAGTATTGGATAAAGACCATAAAATTGTTTATTCTGAACTTGTTTCTGAAATCTTTTCTGAGCCTGACTACGAAAGTGTGATGGAAGAGATAGACGATTTGCTTTAAAAAAACAGCCATTTTCTAAAACTTTTCTCACACCGTAAAAAGGTTACGGTTTGCCCCAATACGTTTGTTTCATCAATCATTAAAAACGTATTGCGATGAAAACGAGAAAAGAAGTAAATGCCTATATCAACAGCTTTCGCAGACCGGATAACTTTAACCATGCAGCGTGGATGACGTTGAAAAAATGGGCATTGGCCATATGGGATGCACATTTGAAGAATCAGCGTTGGCAATACGCAGTAAAAGTCTCGTGCAAAGAATTTTATCAAATGTTGTGCGATACAGATGGGATGTGCATTGTACCAGACATTGACCTCTTAAAGTTTGAAATCAATGATTTTACGGCTAAATGGCTTTCTCAACAAGTTGACTTAGCGGCTAACTTAGCAAGAGAAGGCGAGTTTAACGAGGCTTTGGCACATCTTGATATCGCGCTGAAAATAAAAGCAAATTCTGCAGAAGCGTTGAACAACAAAGCAGTTGTTTTGCACCAGTTAAAACAATACAAATCTGCCTTTGGTTATTTTGCTCAGGCATTAGAAGCAGCTCCTGCTAAGGCTAAAATCTATGTAAATAGAGCAGCATTGTATAGCGATGTAGATTGGTACCAAAAAGCTGTTGAAGATTTAGAAATGGCACTGTCGCTTTACGGACCAAGCAAAGTGTTGGAAAAGAAAAAATCTGAAGCACTTTGGAATACAGGTAAACGCAATAAGGCTATTGAAAACTGGAGAAATACGCTACTTTACTTTAATGCAGAAGAAACAGACTGGATGCTATTGGCACAATGGCAATTAGCCGTAGGAAGTAAAAGCGATGCCTTGGAAAGTTACCGTAGAGTATTGAACATCAATCCGTTTTATGCCGAAGCTTTGTTGGGCAAAGGGGCGTTAACCCTGGAACAAAACCCTACAGATAACAAAGCTAAAGAAGCACTGGAAATGGCTCATTTATTAGGTTCTTCTCAAGCCAAAGCAACATTAAATGCTTTTTTACGGTAAATGATTCTATTTTTTTGTTAAAAAAGAAGCCTACGATTTACTACGATACAACCAACTTAGTGTGATAAATGTTATTTTATTAAAAGGTAAACAAGAAAGGAAATAAGCTTTCATTGTTACATCTTCGTAAAGGTTGCGACCAAAACTAGAATAACAGAGAATATACATCACATGAAACAGTTTTACCCCTTAGTACTCGTTTTCGGCTTGCTGGTTTTTCAAAATACATCAGCACAAATCAATGATTTTAAACCATTGAACAGTAAGCTATCCATGAAGCCGATAGATGTTTACGATGCTGCGCCAAAACCTGAATTAGGACAGTACATTACCCTTCGAATGGCTTATTATATAGACAATGATTCGCTTTTGTTTACTACAGAGGAACTTCCTGACAAAGTGATGAGAGTTCAGTTAAAAGAGCCTGAATTTGAAGGAGACATGATGGCAGCATTTAAAAAAATGCACGAAAGCGATTCTGTTCATCTTTCTATTCCTACCAACGTATTTTTTCCCAGAATACTGGAAATAAGTCGTCCTAACGATGTTTCTAGTAAATCCAATGTGATTGTAAGAGTGCGCATGGTTGAGATTCAAACTCCGCAAGAAGTTGCCATTGCAATGAACAAAAAGCGAGAAGAAGCGCGAGATACTGAACCTCAAAAAATTGCCGATTTTGTTGAACGTACTGGGTATGAAGGTCAAAAATACAAATCGGGAATAATGCTGGAATGGGTAAAACGCGGAGGTGGAGATATTGCACATCCAAACAACCAAGTGGTAGTTGAATACAAAGGGTATACTACATCAGGAACTATTTTTGACGAAAGTGAAACTCCATTTCAGTTTAAATATGGAGTTGGTGCAGTTATTCGCGGATGGGATGAAGCCATCGCGGTGATGCATGAGGGAGACAAAGCTATTTTGGTAGTTCCTTCTTCACAGGCATATGGAGCAAGAGGTGTGCCCGGAACAGAAATAGGCCCTTTTGAGCCTTTAGTATTCGAAATTGAATTGATTCAGATTATTCGCTAATCAGACGTTGATAATGCTTTAAAAGTGCTTCAACAGATTGACTCTTAACCGGAGGAGTAATGTAGCTTAATAATCCGTGAACATATGCTTCAGAGTCTTCTAATTCTTCAGTAATTTCCATATCGAACATGTGATCCATAGCGTAATTGCGCTCAAATTGACTCAGTAAAAAGGTGTCAGATTCTTGTTGATATTCAAAGGCAATAAATTGATCTTTAGATTTGTCAAAGTCGATGAAAATCATACCTGTACTTTTACTGGCATTGTCTTCAAACCCATCTAAATAACCAACTGTGTAATAAGGATTGTATTTTAAAACAGCTGAAATGCCTTTTAGGTGCAACGCGGCTAAAATTTGTTCTAGCTTTTCATTGATGATAAATGCCGGAAAATCTTTGAAATCTACTTTTTCACGTTGAAGCCAATCTCCTTCTGTGTTGCGGTATTCCATATCTCCCAAGGTTAGTTTATAATCAAACTCAGAAGGTTTGTCTAAAACATAACCGGGATAGAAATAACTCAAATTCATCTTTTGCCCGAATTTGATTTCAGCCAACATGGTAAAAGTTCCCAAAGAGAACCTTCCGTAATCGGCATCATAAACGGCTAAGATGCTAGCCATAGAAGTGTTGCCTAAATCAAAAAAACTGAATGCAATCAACTTATTTTGATCGTAGACGGCTACTTCATAAGTTTCAAAAACACTATCTGAAAAGTAGGCATGCATTAATTGATGCAAGTCGTTGTGAACGAAACCTTTGAAGCGTTTTTTGTGGAGGTTGTACAGGTCGTTTTTTTCTTCTGTGATGCTAGCAGGTTGAATAATTACTTCAAAGTTGTTCAACACCTTTCTAAAAAGCTTACGGTGTCTTTTTTTTAAAGCATATCCTCCAAGAGGTAGCCGAATGTTTACAATGGAGAAAATGGTTTCGTTAAGACAAATGACTTTTGATTTGTGCAGCATGATGCTGCTTCTAAACCAGCCATTGGCCAGAAACTGATCCAGTTGATCTTTGGTTAAAGCGGAAGGATGATAAAATTGGACAAGCATTTAATTTCCTAGTTCAAACGGACTAAACATTCGGCTCCGTAATTCGTACCCGTTTTGTGATAGAGGTAATAAACTCCCTTTTCAAATTCGATAACAAACCATCCTTTTCCTAAAATTTCAACAATAGAGCAGTTTAGCGGAAGGTTAGAAATCAGATCTCCATAGATGTTACGGTCTACTTGAACTCCGGGAATTGGATTAACCTGAAAACTTCCTTCATTGAGCTTTGTCATAGATTCGTACCCACTGGCTTGTGATCCTACAAAATGGTAGAGAAAAAGTTGTCCTTTTAACTCTACTTTATACCATCCGTTCCCAAGCATGGTTTGTACAATAGCAATATCCGGAAGTCGTTCTTGTAGCCTCATTTGTTCATCTCTAACTTGGGAAAAAGAAACGAAAGAAAAGCACAAAAAGGAGAGGAGGATTGTAAAGTTCTTCATGGTAAAAGTTAACAGTTGCTCAGTTTATTGATTTTATACGTTTATCCCCAAAAAGGTCTTCTAAGAGAATAGCAATTTTACGAAAATTCATTTAACAAATCCCTTGCCAGACATTACCTTTGTTGCATGAATTCAAGTAAAGCAGATGTTGTAGCAAGGGTTATTCTAGGATTGTTAATCGTTAGTGTTTTAGCCTTGCTTTCTACTTATTCATTTGGTTTTGCAATGATGACTTTGCCTTTATTACTAAGCGGGGTTTTCATCATCTTTATCATAGGGTTTCCCTTTTTTCTTATTGTTTCTGCATTGAAGAAAAAACAACAAGGTATTGAGCCTGAGAAAAAAGGAAAGCCCGTGCACTACAACGAAGGTGACCGTGTGGTATTGTACCGTTCAGATGAAGAGTCCACTTCAACAAAAGTGTAAATCATAACAAAAATACCGGCACAAAATCAGTTGAAAATGTGTCGGTACTAGTTAGTATTTTGATAAAGCAGGTGCGAACGGCTTTAAACCGTTTACTTTTTAAATGTGTCTGCTACAATAAGCTCTTTTGTACCATGTGACCAGCTGTAAAAACCTTCACCAGATTTTACACCTAGTTTTCCGGCAGTTACCATATTAACAAGGAGTGGACAAGGAGCGTATTTAGGATTTCCAAAGCCTTCGTACAATACATTCATAATGCTTAAACAAACATCCAAACCGATAAAGTCTGCCAATTGAAGTGGTCCCATTGGGTGAGCCATTCCTAATTTCATTACCGTGTCAATTTCACTAACACCCGCAACACCTTCATGAAGCGTAATGATAGCCTCATTGATCATAGGCATTAAAATACGGTTAGCAACAAACCCCGGATAATCATTAACTTCTACTGGAACTTTCCCCAATTCTTCAGAAAGTTTCATAATCTTTTCAGTAATCTCATCTGAAGTAGCATATCCGCGAATAACCTCAACCAATTTCATTACCGGTACAGGGTTCATAAAGTGCATTCCAATTACCTTAGCAGCACGGTTAGTTACAGCTGCAATTTTGGTAATAGAAATAGATGAAGTATTGGTTGCTAAAATCACATCTTCAGCCGTTAAGTCTGAAAGGGTTTTGAAGATTTTTAATTTAAGATCAATATTTTCAGTAGCAGCTTCAACAACTAGCTCAACGTCTTTAAGACCCTCTTCCATGCTGGTATAAGTCGTAAGGTTGTTCAGCGTTGCAGTTTTATCTGCCTCAGAAATCAGTTCCTTTTTGATTTGGCGATCTAAGTTCTTAGTAATGGTGGCGATGCCTTTTTCAAGGGCTTTTTCAGCTATATCAATTAAAGAAACATTGTGTCCGTTTTGAGCAAAAACGTGGGCAATTCCATTTCCCATAGTTCCGGCTCCTATTACAGCTACGTTCATTTGAATTTTATTTTAGGGTTATTTTATTCTGCGTTCAAAAATAGCAATCACAATGGGTGAGGAGGGAGAATTTCCTATTATTTTCCTCGTCCCTGTAGAACAATAAGCACTGTATAAATTAAAATTTTGAAGTCTACAAACAAAGACATGTTTTCAATGTAGAGCACATCAAATTTTAAGCGTCTAACCATTTCATCCACATTTTCGGCATAGCCATATTTGACCTGTCCCCAACTGGTAATGCCTGGTCTTACTTTGTGTAAATGTTTATAATGTGGAGCTTTTTGGGTAATAAGATCAATGAAATGTTGGCGCTCAGGACGAGGTCCAACCAAAGACATATCTCCAATAACTACGTTGTAAAATTGCGGCAATTCATCAATTCTGGTTTTCCGCATGAATTTTCCAAAGGGAGTAATTCTGGGATCGTGCTCGTTCGAAAGTTGTGGACCATGTTTTTCAGCATCCTGATACATGGAACGAAATTTATAGATGGTAAATGGCTTACCGTATTTGCCAATTCGTTCGTGCGAATAGATAATAGGTCCTTTTGATGTGAATTTTACAATGGCAGCGATAGTGAGAAAAAACGGAGAGAAGAAAATCAATACAAAAAGAGAAATAACAACATCGATAGCTCTTTTGGCAGATTGTTGCCAAGGAGCCATAATTTCAGGATTGATTTCAATCAGTGGAGACCCAAAAATACTCGACATTTTAACCTGACCGCTAAGAATGTTATACATGTCAGGAATCATTTTAATATTGACATTCTGATCTTCTAAAAGCGTAACAATGCGCTCTATCTTATTGTGTTCAAATGATTCTACAGCAAGAATTACTTCTTCAATTTCGTATTGACGAATAAGATCATTAATATCATTGACATGGCCAAGGTGAGTTAAACGATCTTTAATTTGATCGTTTTTACCTCCGTTAACATGTACATAGCCTACTAATTTAAATCCCGAAGATTTTTTGGCTGACTCAAGCTCTTCAAAAAGAGTAAGTGCATTTTCGTTGCTACCAATAATGATGGTGTTGAAACCAATTTTTCGGTTGTGAATTTTTTTTCCGGTTATGGTAGTAAGAATCAGACGGAAAAAAAGTGTAAAACTCAGGTGGAGTAGCAATAAGGTAAAAAATGAGTAATAGTAGCTTTTGTAACTGGCTATTTCATCATCAAGAATAAAAGCGAAGAATAAAACAATAACGCCAATAACAGATTGCCAAATGGTTCTTGAGAAATCTTGAAGTCTACTTTTTTTGTAGATATTTCTGTAGTAACCTGTTAGGTAATAAAAATTAACCCAGAAAACAGGAATTAGAAAGAGTGCCCAATAAAACTTTGAACCAAATTCAAGGTGTACTGGTTCACCAAATTTTAAGGGTTCTAAATACGTTTTACGGTAGAGGTAGAAAGTAACCCAAGCAAGTGCCGCAGAGAGAAAATCAAGAATAAGATAGCGTATTACCTGCTTTCTTCTGTTTAACATTAGCGATAAATGAATTTGAGATTATCCATATAGAAATATCCCGTATCATTATTACTGTCATGGTATGCTGTAATTCCGAATCCAAAGTCATCGGCATCAGAATCGCCAACAACATCTGTTAAGTCTAAGTATAAATGATTCCATACGGGGGTAGAACCGTTGGTGGTTGCGTTAAGGTAAATCATGATGGTTTCGGTCTGAGAATCGTCTTCAGGATCTTCGATTACCGAAAGCACCAATTGTTGGTTACAGCTATAGTCTAGCTCAGCATATACACCAATTCCGTATGCAGAAAGGGTATAGGTACTTTTGGTAAGCACTTTAAGTCCCGGAGCATCGGCATATACTTTAGCCATTCCAACATACGATTCGTAAGTAGGATCTGTAGCTGGTAACTTATAACGTTCAAAAGCTACATCGCTATAACTGTTCGTGTCTAAGCTAACACTACTGTCTTCAAACTCTTCTAACCAGGCAATGTTGGTTCCGTTGTGGTAAGAGACTTTAGGTTCAATAACAACAGTACTGTCAGGATGTAATGTTACCGTACTCTCCCAATTGTAATAAAAAGGGTTAATGGCTCTGGTAGCACCAATTCCGTTTACTTTGATTCCGGGACCAATTTCCAATTCGGTTTCTCCACTGGCTAAGACAGGAACATCGCATGGAAGCGCATAAACTCCTAAAAAGTCGCCATCGGCATATACCCAGGCATCTGTAATGTTAGAGCCGGCATAGCCGTATAATGAAGTGTTTGTATTGTTAAACTCAATGTCTTCGATGTGAATGTAAGAAGGAATATCTTCTTCTTTATCTAAAGCTTCACAAGAGGCTAATCCCAATACAATGAATATTCCCAATATGCTTTTTTGCGTCATGTGCATGTTTAGGCTTGGAGTCTCCTAACGACAGAAACTCAAATTAATTGTTTACTGTTCCATTAAATTGGGGGATAAACTTAATTTTTCGATGATTTTATAAGCGACTTCAAGTGCATTATAGCCATCATCTATGGTTACCAAAGGCGTAGTGTTTGTGTTAATTGCGTGTGCAAATGTGCGCAATTCTTCTTTAATAGCATTGACCTCCGGTACTTTTGGCTGATTGAAATTTATTTCTTTTAGAGGTTTCCCATTACCCGGATCAAATGTCATGGCTAAAGGATCTGGAGTACCATCTACTTCATGCATGCGAACAATTTCTACTTCCTTGTCTAAAAAGTCCATTGAAATGTAGGCATAGCGTTGGAAAATGCGTGTTTTACGCATGTTTTTCAATGAAATTCTACTGGCCGTTAAGTTAGCTACACAACCGTTGTCAAACTCTAAACGAGCATTGCAGATATCGGGCGTATCACTTACAACAGCTACTCCGGAAGCACTAATTTTCTTAATGTTTGAGTTCACAGTAGAAAGCACAATGTCTAAATCGTGAATCATCAAATCCAACACAACTGAAACATCTGTCCCACGCGGATTAAACTGAGCCAAACGATGTGTTTCAATAAACATAGGATTATCAATGGCATCTTTAGCAGCCATAAACGCAGGGTTAAAACGCTCAACATGACCAACCTGCACTTTTACATTCGCCTCATGGCTGTAGATAATCAGTTTTTTAGCTTCATCAATAGTGTTGGTAATCGGCTTTTCGATGAATACATGCTTTTGTTTGCGCAACGCCATTTCTGCACATTCAAAGTGAGAAAGGGTAGGAGTTACAATGTCAACCACATCAACAGCATCTATTAATGCTTCTTTACTTGAGAAAATTGTTAGTCCGTATTCTTCGGCTGTTTTCTTAGCCGTTTCTTCGTGAGGGTCGAAAAAACCAACGAGTTCATATTCCTCAGTTAATTCTTTCAACAATCGAAGGTGAATTTTTCCCAGATGACCAGCTCCTAAAACTCCTACTTTTAGCATTGTTTTGAATTTTGAACAAAAGTAGCGGTTGAATCAAGAGCACCTTCTACTTTTTATGTGATTTATTCAACAATGGTTGTTAATAGAACAGAAGAACGTTTTTTTGTAGCATGAGATTAAGACAAGACGGCTTAAAGTATCAGGGAATGCGCAGACAGTTGGTAAACAAAGTGCGCGAAATGTTAGAACAAGATGGTTTAATGGATGAACGTGTGCTTGAAGCCATGATGAACGTGCCGCGCCATTATTTCTTCGATAGCACTTTTGATATGAAGTACGCTTATGACAATGCTGCCTTCCCTATTGGAGCAGGACAAACCATTTCACAACCTTATACCGTAGCTGTTCAAACAACGTTACTAGAAATCAATAAGCGGGATAAAGTGTTGGAAATTGGTACAGGATCGGGTTACCAATGTGCTGTTTTGTGTGAAATGGGAGCGAAAGTTTTTAGCATAGAGCGTCAAAAGTTACTGCATGATCAATCTCAGAAAATATTAGATCATATGGGCTATCGTCCGCGTTTGTTTTACGGAGATGGTTACAAAGGCAAACCTGCTTTTGCTCCATTTGATAAAATGATCATTACTTGTGGGGCACCTTATATTCCTGATGCATTAAAAGAACAACTTAAAATTGGCGGAATTATGGTTATTCCGGTAGGAGAAGGCAATACGCAACGCATGTTACGCATTGTTCGCCATTCTGAAAATGAGTTTGAAGAAGTCGACTTCGGAACGTTCAGCTTTGTTCCAATGCTTGAAAACACCAACCGATAAGCACAATTAAGCTCTATTTATAGACAAGCTTTTACAAAGTCGCTAACGAGGTAAGCCAGNGTTTTNCCTACGTGAATGCCGCTTTGCGGATTGTTTTCTAAAGGAGCACCTTCAGCCAGGTGCANGTATTTGCACGATAANTTGTTGGCAGCTTGGTGAACAAATTTTCTGGCTTGTTCAACGGTAATTCCCGAAGGAGTATATGCACTNACCGGCATTTGAGCAATGGAATCCAAGTCAATTTCNATGNCCCAATACGGATGAGTTGAAGAAGANCTCANTGTAGCTAAGACTTCCGATAGTTTTTCTTCTTCTCGGATGAAAAGTGCTTCAAAAGTGTGGTAAGACAAGTCATTGTCTTTGTCTAACTCTTGCAACATGCTTTCCGCATTATAACCTTCATGCAGGCCAAGAATGCTGTATTGGTTCAAATAACCTTGAGCCTTAGCATAGCTGAAGCCATTGCCACTGTGTCTTCCTTCCAAAGCTCTGTANTCGGCATGAGGATCGAGGTTAACCACATTAAGNGATGTGTTTAGNCCAATAGANGTTCCTTTAATGCAGCCGAAAGCATTGTTGTGTCCGCCACCAATAACAATGGGAATTTTACCGGCTGTTACAATAGTTTCTACAATAGGGTAGACCCACTCGTCAACCTGTTCTGTAAGTTGTCTGAACTGTTCTACATCAGCAGTTGAAGTGGTGGAAAGAGCATCAACTTTTTCCAAGAGAGGTGTAAAATTGANGTGTCCGAGTAGAAGAATACTTTCTCCGGATAAAAAGCGGTTGCTTTGAATATTTGAAAAAGCTTTTAGAAAATGNTCCCAAGNTCTAACACTGCCGCGTTTTCCCAAATTTCCCCGAATACCAATGTCTTCGGGGAGTCCGAGNAATACAAAGCGANCATCACTATCCATTAACGCCTGTTGCCAGTTTTCTGAAGAATCTGCCAGCTGTAGCTTTTCGCCCAGCTTGGTTTCTCCTTTGCGTTTACCAATGTAATGCTCCAGCAATGCTTTATCGTATACAATTAAATGTTCTGCTTGCATCAATNAGGTTTGGATTACACCAACATTNTANGGTTTTTCAATCGGATGTTTATCAGCAGCTTCAATNCCCATNGATATCCATGTGCGGGTATCCAGCGGATCAATAATCGCATCTGTCCANAAACGNGCAGCAGCATAGTANGGAGAAGTTTGTTTGTCATACCTGTTCTTAATGGTATCGAACAATTCTTTTTCTTTCTCCGCAGAGATTTCTTCACCTTTTGCTTTTANTCTGCTGACTTCAATTTGCAACAATACTTTGGCAGCTTGAGCTCCGCCCATAACCGCTAATTCTGATGTTGGCCAGGCTACAATTAAGCGAGGGTCATACGCTTTTCCACACATNGCGTAATTTCCAGCACCGTATGAGTTCCCCATAATCACCGTGAATTTTGGAACAACAGAGTTGGCCATTGCATTCACCAATTTAGCACCATCTTTAATAATTCCACCATGTTCAGAACGCGACCCCACCATAAAACCGGTCACATCTTGTAAAAAGACCAATGGAATTTTCTTTTGGTTACAATTCATGATGAAGCGAGCAGCTTTGTCTGCAGAATCAGAATAGATCACGCCTCCAAACTGAGTCCCCTCTTTCTTCGATTTCACAATTTCACGCTGATTGGCAACAATACCCACAGCCCAGCCATCAATGCGGGCATAACCGGTAACTATGGTTTTTCCGTAGTCTTTTTTGTATTCGTCAAACTCCGAAGCATCTACTAAGCGTTTAATAATTTCGCGCACATCGTAAGGTTTAGAGCGCTGCATGGGCATAATGCCATAAATGTCTTCTTGATCTTCTTTAGGAAGGGCAGGAGTAGAGCGATTAAATCCGGCAGGAGTTGCAGCTCCCACTTTATCCATAATGCGTTTAATACGATCCAGACAGTCTTGATCATTCTCACATTTATAATCGGTAACACCAGAAATTTCACAATGCGTTGTAGCACCACCAAGCGTTTCATTATCGATGTCTTCACCAATAGCGGCTTTTACCAAATATGATCCAGCTAGGAAGATAGTACCTGTTTTGTCAACAATCATGGCCTCATCGCTCATGATCGGGAGGTATGCACCTCCGGCAACACAGCTGCCCATAATGGCAGAAATCTGTAAGATGCCTTTGGAAGACATAATGGCATTGTTGCGGAAAATTCTACCGAAGTGTTCTTTATCCGGAAAAATCTCGTCTTGCATGGGGAGGAAAACTCCAGCACTATCAACTAAATAGATAATTGGGAGGTTATTTTCCATAGATATTTCCTGTGCACGCAAATTTTTCTTTCCTGTAATCGGGAACCAGGCTCCGGCTTTAACGGTTGCATCGTTGGCGACAACAATGCACAGTTGCTTAGATACGTAGCCAATTTTGACCACAACACCACCTGAAGGGCAACCTCCATATTCGGCATACATGTCGTCACCGGCAAATGCTCCAATTTCAATGCTGTTAGCTTTGTTGTCTAATAAATAATCGATGCGTTCACGAGCGGTAAGTTTACCTTGATCGTGTAGCTTTTTAATGCGTTTTTCGCCACCGCCCAAAGCCACCTTGGCATGCTTGCGCTTGAGGTCTGAAATGAGGAGTTTAAGGTTGTCCTCGTTCTTGTTAAATTCTAATTCTTGTTTTGTCATTTGTAGTGTGCTTTCAGCATCAAATATAGATAATCGCAAAGCGAGAATAATAATCGGTAGCTAATGTATTCGTGTTCAGTAGTGTTGTGGTTTAATGGAGCTGTATTCCATTGGAATTGTTAATTTGGCAGCTGCGTTTTTATCGTGTAATTGTCCCCTGATGGTATACGATTCAAACAACGTTTTCGTTAGGAATTTTTGAATTGGAAAAACTGTAAGTATAAATCATGAAACTCTTCTCGTTTTCATCGAATAAGAAAATAGTATTTGCTCTGACCATTGCTGCTTTAGTGTTGGTTGTTGCTTGTAAAAAGGATAAAAAACAAGAAGAAGATACTGGTGCTTGCATTAGAGGAATTACAGAAGCCAATGCTACTTTCGAAATAGAGGCAGCTTGTGATTATTATTACTTCGATACGATTTCTGATACGATATACCACATTAATCTTATAGGGGTTGAAGATAACAGGACGGTAGGAGATAGCTGCGACTTAGGTTATTCAGGAGGTTCTGCAGCCGTTAGGGTTCATTTTGTGCACGACACTATAGATTCTATCCATACGTTTCAGTGGCCGGGGTGTGATGGAACTGATGAGTACCCGATTGATACCAATATTCTTCCTGAATATATTAATGGGATAGATACTTTTCGCATGGTGAAATTGTACCCTTATTCTGAAGAGTTGGATACAGGAGACGTTCGTCCTGATCTGGATGAATACAGCGTAAAGTTGGTGCTGATTAAAGAGGTAGAGTACTAAGATACCTTCCAGCTTCAGGTCCTAAATTAAAGAGTAAGTCTAGCACAGATAAATCTGGAATAAAAGGCTGATCATAGCTAAAAACCTGTTGGTATGCAGGCTGGTTTAACGCTTCTTTAGATTGTTTCTTGCTTGAAAATTTGTTACGGTAATTTACTGTTGCATCTGTCATGAAATCAATAGATTTCGTGCTGTCTAAATTTATGTTTAGAAACTTTAGTGTGGTGCTGTGGAGTTCAAAATTGAGATCTAATAGATAGTTGAACTGCTTTTCATACAGCGGAGCCAGCAAGTAATCGTAATACTCAAAAAACGGAGAACTTTGATAGGCTGAAACCAGTGCTCTCCAATGCACCCTTTGCCAATCTTCATCATACGAAATCAGTAGATCTTTCATAGGCGTTTTAGAGGCAATTTTATGCACCGGAATGGTCAGTTTTACAACTCCATTAGCTCCGTATATATGCATACGATTGCGGTAGGTTTGTTTGGTGAAATGTTCGTGAATATCGAACACTATTTTATCGGCATTGGCCAAAGCTTTGTAGTAAGAAATCGGGCCGGCATAGAACACCGGAAAAAGTGAAAAGTCTTCCATCAATTAACTGTAAACCGTTACGATTATGTTTCTGTTGCCTCCGTGGTTGCGAAACTCGCAGAGGTAAATACCTTGCCACGTCCCCATGTTTAAGCGATGATTGGTAATAGGAATACTCAGACTGGCTCCCATTAGGCTACTTTTAATGTGAGCAGGCATATCATCAGTACCTTCTAGTGTGTGCGTATAAAAGGCTTCATCTTCACGAACAATGTGGTTCATACTACTTTCAAAGTCTACCCGAACCGAAGGATCTGCATTTTCATTAATGGTTAATGCTGCAGAAGTGTGCTGAATGAAAACATGGAAGATGCCACTTTCGGGCAATTCACTAATGTGTTGAAGCACTTCGCGTGTAACGAGGTGAAAGCCTCTGGGATAGNAAGAAAGCGTTATAGCATATTGTTGCACCATAGTATTTGTTTAAGCCGGTTGAACCTACGACCTTTGGCAAAAGTATACAGTCTGGAAAAATGGCTCAATTGAATGAAAATATTGTTGAAGAGTTTCGGTTTCAAACTTCGCGAAGTTCGGGTAAAGGCGGACAAAATGTGAATAAAGTTGAAACACGGGTAGAACTCTTTTTTGATGTGNTACATTCTNCTTACCTCACCGATCAGGAAAAAGANCGTNTNCTNGAGAAACTAGCCAATCAAATNAATAAAAATGGNGAGTTTTATGTGGCGAACGAAGATGCACGTACGCAGCAAACCAATAAGAAGAGAGTCATTGCCAAAGCATTGAAAAAGCTAGAGGGAGCCTTGAAAGTAGCTAAACCCAGAAAGACAACAAATCCTTCAAAAGCACAAAAAGAAAAGCGCTTAAAAGCGAAGAAAGTCCAATCGGACAAAAANCAATCGAGGAAAAAAGACTTCTATTAAAAGGACGATAAGTTAAGGTTTATGGTTCTCCTATATCTTCGTTCCAAAGGGCAGGNTTCTNTTCGATAAACCCCTTCATCATTTCAATGCATTCGGCATTATTCACCACCTCGATTTCAACCCCATTTTCTTGGAGTAATTGCTCAGCCCCCATAAATGTTTGGTTTTCTCCAATAACAACTTTCGGAATCCCATAGAGGAGTATAGCTCCGGAACACATNGGGCAAGGAGATAAAGTGGTGTATAAAACCGCTTCTTTGTATATCGCTGCCGGTTGTCTGCCAGCATTTTCAAGCGCATCCATTTCTCCATGNAATACAACACTTCCTTGCTGAATTCTTTTGTTGTGACCTCGNCCGATGATTTTTCCGTTGTGCACCAAAACAGAGCCTATGGGAATACCTCCTTCATCAAGTCCTGTTTGCGCTTCNTTGATTGCCTCAGCAAGAAATTTGTCCATATGCGTTACTTTTAATGATCAGGATTTAGAAAGTACAATTTAAGCTTTAACTATTGTACCACAATCACTCCAGCATCTATCAATTCCTCATCCTTATACAATTTGAAAATATAATTGCCCGAAGGANAATTGGCGCAATTCCAACTAATTNGTGTTGAGCGCGAAATAGGGGAAGTATGAACTAACCGACCATTGAAATTGAAGATTTCGATATAAGCTTCGTCTTGCTTCGGATTTTCAAGGTAAAGTGTTGTATGTGTTGTAGCCGGATTAGGGTAAATAGTATAGCCAGACTTGCCATAATCGTAAAATGTAATGGTAATGTATTCCGTNGGAATATCGCCCAGTAGCAAGCGGTAAAATGTNGGCTGATTTTTATAAGGAGCNTCGTCATACAANGTATAAGAAGCTTCAAAGTCCTGAGCTCCGCAAACACCTACTATTTCGNCAACTTTTTCATGCGTTGTAGCATCTAAGGTGTCTAATGTGCGGTAAAGTGTAGCNCCNGAGCAGAAGTCNCCTTTGCCCAAAGTAAATGTTACGGAAACTTGTTCTGCATTGGCTTGTCCAACAATGTTTTTAACAGAAATAGGATTTTTCTGCCCCCANACCAAGNGTTGAAAACAACAGAGTAAAAGGGAGNTGTACAATGTTTTCATAGTTGCCTATAAAAACGCAAATAGTAGAGAATTAGTTTTCTTTCAATAAAACAATCCAAGGTTTGTGTTCAAANCGGTTCCATTTTTCAATGGCTGCCAAATCAACTTCAGGATCAATAAAAGTATGCTTTGGCCTTCCGTTAAGGCTAACCCTGCTTTTTGCATAAATTTTAGGTTGTGCAATGCCTTTTTCTTCTTGATATATCTTCTTGAGGTATTGAGCATATTGCCAGATCATATCAGGTTTTGTAGCCATTGAACTGGCCTGATGTTCTTGTAGACGTTGCTTNGGAAATTCGCGGTATACTTTTTNTGTATCGGGATCAATAACTTCAAAATACGTNGTNCCGTATTTGGTGCGTGTCATCATTTGCCANGATAANCGNTGTCCTTCTTCTGTCCAATGTACATCACCTTCGTAAAAATAATGACGCCAAGGAAGGTAAATCTGCCACAAGAANTAGATGGCAAAAAGCGGAACGATAAATTTTGACTGTTTAGGAACATTTAGATGCTTTAAAGTGGGAGAGAAGGTTGGTTTCTTTTTGAAAATGTACTTCCGAATGACTTCAGGATCCCAAAATAACAGAATGGCAGAAATGGCCATNAAAGGNAAAATGCCTACACGGAAAATTANCGAATTGGTAAGGTGGAAAAACAAAGAAAGCAAGAGCGCTATTTTGCGCGTACGCTTAAAAATGAGGAGTGGAATAATCANTCCATCGTANANNATNCCACCNTANGNAAAGAAANAATGCANCCATTTTTGTTGNATGAATTCACCNACNAACCAATAATTTCTTTTGTTTTCCATCCANATNCTAANNGGNATGGCCTTTAACCAATCNGGATAGAGTTTGGCAATTGTAGCATAGAAATAAACAATGCCGAATTGGAGTTGCAGAATAAAATAAGACCACCTTGGAATACTTATGGANCGTAATTTNGAATTGCGTTTGGCATCAATTGAAACACAGCGATGAGCAGGAATAAGAATCATAATTCCTATTAACAGNAGCATCAGGTAATAATGGTTGTTGTAGTGTGATTTTTGCCCAAAATAGATGCCNGCCCACATGATGAAGTAACCGATAGTGCCTATGCGGTAATGCCATCCNANCATNATCATNAGNCCGAAAANNCCNANAANNATGTTGTAGACATACATTCCNTCTCCNGATAANNCNTGNANNAATTCAAAACCAATAAANGTAAACCTGAATTCAGGAAGTACGTAGGTTTCTTCTAACCATCCGGTAAGAATAGCTCCCCAAGCTTCAACTGTAAGCAGTAAGCCTAAAAGAATGCGCCAGAGGATAATTCCACTGTTGTCAACGTCTTCAAAAAGCCATTTATTGAACCTTTTCATCAGCAATGGTCGCTAGAGATTGCCATAAATTATCTTCAGGAACNGGAGCTGTAATTGTAATTTCTTCTTTAGTTACAGGATGTGCAAAAGTGACACTTCTTGCATGCAGCGAAATTGAACCATCGCGGTTACTTCTTTTAGCTCCGTATTTTAAATCTCCTTTAATAATACTACCAATGGTAGAGAGCTGACAGCGAATTTGGTGATGACGTCCTGTTTCTATTCTTACACTAACCAAAGCATACCGATCTCCCTGAGCCAAGGTTTGATAAGAGAGTACTGCTTTTTTGTATTCGGGCTGTTCTTTGGTTACTGCGTAAGACTTGTTTTGCTTGGGATTCTTTTTAAGCCAATGCGTCAATTTACCAGAAGGCTGTTCTGGAGCTTTTTCTACAACCGCCCAATAAGTTTTTTCAATGTTTTTATCGCGAAAGAGTTCGCTCATACGAGCAGCAGCTTTGCTGGTACGTGCATAAATAACAATGCCACTGGTTGGTCTATCCAGGCGGTGAACAATGCCCAGGTAAACATTCCCGGGCTTGTTGTAGTTGTCTTTGATATAGGTTTTTACATGTTCGGCAAGCGATTTATCTCCGGTTTTGTCACCTTGTACAATGTCTCCGGCACGCTTGTTCACTACAATCAAATGATTGTCTTCAAATAAAACCTGGAGGTTGCTTGCGTTTGAATGCATGTAGTAAATTTTAGTATTGTTCTTTTTCGTTCGGGAAATCTTCTGTTTTTACATCTGTAATGTAATTCTTAACAGCACCCAACATTTCTTCATACATGCTGGCATATCTTCTCAAAAATCGAGGAGAAAATTCTTTGGTGATCCCCAACATATCGTGAACAACTAAAACCTGTCCGTCTACGCCATTTCCGGCACCAATGCCAATGACAGGAATGGTTAATTCTTCCGCCACCTGTTTAGCCAATTTTGCTGGTATTTTCTCTAATACGACACCAAAACAACCTGCTTCTTCCAATAATTTGGCATCTTCAATTAAGCGCTTTGCTTCTTCTTCTTCTTTGGCACGAACAGAGTAGGTACCAAATTTATAGATCGATTGAGGCGTTAACCCCAAGTGCCCCATTACCGGAATTCCTGCGGAAAGAATACGGTTAACCGATTCAATAATTTCTTTACCACCTTCAATTTTAATGGCATGTCCTCCGGCTTCTTTCATAATGCGAATAGAAGATTCCAAAGCCGTTTTAGAATTTCCTTGGTAAGCACCAAAAGGAAGGTCTACCACAACCAAACAATTGTTAATGCCTCGAATAACAGAAGCAGCATGGTAAATCATTTGATCTAATGTAATGGGAAGCGTAGTTTCATGTCCGGCCATAACGTTAGAAGCAGAGTCACCAACAAGAATCATGTCGATTCCGGCCTCGTCTAAAATGCGAGCCATAGAGAAATCATAAGCCGTTAGCATAGAGATCTTTTCGCCCTTCATTTTCATTTCTTGAAGTACGTGAGTGGTGATTTTTTTGACTTTACCTGAAACAGGTTTTAAATTATCTAGTTCCATATTGATTGAGTTTTAGCAGTGAAATCCTCACTGTAACCAAACTATTACAAATTATCTTCGTTTATCCGAGTGCACAAATCTATAAATTTAGAGAAGCGGCTAAGACTTTATTTCTTTGATTAAATTTGGCCCGCAACATCAATTTTGAAATGAACATATTTAGAAAACTTAACGCTTATTTTCTCCCCCTCTCTCTCTTATTGCTTGGTTTAACCGGTTGTGAAGAAGACATTGACATCTTAGCTCCTTATGAAGACATTACCACTGTGGTAGGGCTTTTGGACCCCAATGACACAACACATTATGTGAAAGTGAACCGCATGTTTGTTGGAGAAGACAATGCAATGATTTTGGCACAAGACAGAGAAGATGCCGAGTATGATGATATTTCTATCGTAGTTGAAGAGTATACTTTGGCATCATACAGTACAGATACAAACGCCACTGGCAGATCTTGGGAATTAGTGGCTACGGAAATTGATGATAAAGATTCCGGTATTTTTTATTATCCCTATCAAACGGTTTACACGTTCAATGCAACGTTAAGACAGCCAGATTTTGACAACAACGTTTACCCGTATTATAAATTGGTAATTACAAAAGCCGATGGTTCACAAGTAACATCATGGACACCTTTGGTTCAGTTACAAGCGATTAATGGTGTACAGCTAAAACAAAGTGTGTTTTCACAAAGTAGTGGCTGGACAAATACCGGAGTGCCTTTTATGCAATCGTCATCACAAGTGAACAGCAACATTGCTTTAACTTTTATTCCACCGGTAAATACAAAAGCACTTGAGCCTACTTTGGTTTACAGTTGGAGTGATCTAGATGCAGATGACAATGTGTTAGCANCACGTTCTGTAGNAGTGGCTTTAGGAACAAGAACACTAGGTTCTGTACCAACAACAACAACTGAATCACAATCTAACGAAATAGAGTACACCATAAGCGGACAAACGTTTTATGAGCAAATTGCAGCCAACGTTCTTCCTATTTTAGATGAACCCGATGTGGCAAGAAGATTTCCGGAACAAGGCACACACATAGTGCTTGAGTTGTGGTTAGCAGGNGAAGAGTTGCAAACGTTTATCGATTTGAACTCTCCGTCTCAAACGTTATTGGAAGAAAAACCAGCTTATTCAAACATTAAGAATGGAGTAGGAGTTTGGTCTTCACGTACCAAGATCACATATGAATTTGAACTNTCAACACCTTCAGCAGATGAGTTAACCTACGGATTAGAGCTAGGATTAACCGGAGACAGANGTTTTTGCCAGTCGGCAGATCCTACAGATGCAAGGTATTGTTATTAAGGTGACCGTCACTTTNTGACATCTTAACACCTATTGTCAGACATTTTGAAGCATGTAATCGTGGTAAAACTGCCAATATTACATGCTTTTTTGATTTTTATGTGGTGGCATAGTCATTGACAATTGTCTATCAAAATCAATTACGAATAAATAAAAAGCAACTATATCATGGGTAAAATTATTGGAATAGACTTAGGAACAACCAACTCGTGTGTGGCCGTAATGGAAGGGAACGAACCAGTTGTTATTCCTAATAGCGAAGGAAAGAGAACAACTCCTTCGATTGTAGCATTTGTAGATGGCGGTGAGCGTAAAGTAGGTGATCCTGCAAAACGTCAAGCGATTACAAATCCGATCAATACCATTTATTCTATTAAGCGTTTTATGGGGAACNCATTCTCTGAAGTAGACAGAGAAGTAAGCAGAGTACCTTATAAAATTGTAAAAGGTGACAACAACACACCACGTGTTGATATCAACGGAAAATTATACACGCCTCAAGAAATTTCAGCAATGGTGCTTCAAAAAATGAAGAAAACTGCTGAAGATTACTTNGGAACATCAGTAAACGAAGCTGTAATTACAGTTCCNGCATATTTTAACGATGCTCAACGTCAAGCAACTAAAGAAGCAGGTGAAATTGCTGGTCTTGATGTAAAACGTATTATCAACGAACCAACAGCTGCATCATTGGCTTACGGTTTGGATAAAAAAGACGGAGACCAAAAGATTGTAGTATTTGACTGTGGTGGTGGTACGCATGACGTTTCTATCCTTGAATTGGGTGATGGNGTATTTGAAGTNCTTTCTACTGATGGTGATACACACCTTGGTGGTGACGACTTTGACCAAGTAATTATTGACTGGTTGGTTGAAGAATTCAAAAACGAAAACGGAAACATTGATCTTTCAAAAGATCCGATGGCGCTACAACGTTTGAAAGAAGCTGCTGAGAAAGCAAAAATCGAATTGTCTTCTACAACAAGCACTGAAATCAACTTGCCTTACATTATGCCAGTTGATGGTGTGCCTAAGCACTTGGTGAAATCGTTGAGCAGATCTAAGTTTGAGCAATTGGCAGATAGTTTAATCAAAAGAACAATCAAGCCATGTGAGTCTGCACTTAAAAACGCAGGTCTTTCAAACTCAGATATTGATTCTGTAATTCTTGTAGGTGGTTCAACTCGTATTCCAGCNATTCAAGATGCAGTAAAAAGCTTNTTCGGTAAAGANCCTTCTAAAGGGGTAAATCCAGATGAGGTTGTAGCAATTGGTGCAGCNATCCAAGGTGGTGTATTGACTGGTGAAGTTAAAGATGTATTGCTTCTTGATGTAACTCCGCTTTCATTGGGTATTGAAACCATGGGTGGAGTAATGACNAAATTGATTGAAGCAAACACTACAATTCCTGTTAAGAAGTCNGAAACCTTCTCAACAGCTGCAGATAATCAGCCATCGGTAGAGATTCACGTTTTACAAGGTGAGCGTCCAATGGCGAACGATAACCGTTCAATCGGAAGATTCCACTTAGACGGAATTCCACCNTCACCACGTGGTGTNCCTCAAATTGAAGTAACATTCGATATTGATGCTAACGGTATCTTAAACGTATCTGCGAAAGATAAAGCAACGAATAAAGAACAATCAATCCGTATTGAAGCTTCTTCAGGATTAAGCGATGATGAAATCGAAAAAATGAAGCGNGANGCAGAAGCTAACGCAGCATCTGATAAAGAAGCNAAAGAAAAGATTGACAAATTGAATCAAGCAGANAGCTTAATCTTCCAAACTGAAAAGCAATTGAGCGAGTTTGGCGATAAGATTCCTGCGGATAAAAAACAACCGATTGAAGATGCATTGGCTGAATTGAAAAAGGCTCATGAAACCAAAGACCTTGCTCAAATAGAGCCAGCTATGGAAAAATTGAATCAAGTATTCCAGGCAGCATCTCAAGAAATGTACAATGCACAGCAACAAGCTGGTGGTGCTGAAGGCCCAGAAGCCGGAGCTGCTGATGCAGGAAGTGCAGATGACGAAGTAACAGATGTAGATTTCGAAGAGGTAGAAGACGATAAGAAATAATCGTTCTTCTGATTGATACCCATGAAAAAGGCGCTCAATTGAGCGCCTTTTTTATTTGCTGTTAGTCGTGTTTTTTAGTTGATCTTTTTCAAAAGCGATTTGGCTAAACCGTCTTTATGCAATGTGAAAGAAATCGTTTTCATTCTCATATAGGCTTCTGAAACGTAAACATAACCATCATTGGCTCTGTGGTCTCCCCATGAGTTCTTCACCAAGTAATACAAGTTGCCGTATTGGTCATAAGCATTTCCAACAATGTGCATCAAATGATCATCTGTTGTAGAGTAGTTTTCAAAAGCTTCCTGACGCATTTCTTGTGTTACATCGGCTTCTTCAATATTGGCGATAAAAACAGAATCACGTTCTGCAGATGACATGCTTTTCCAGTCTTGAGCTGGCCAACGCGCAATGTCTTTTTTGCGCGACCATGTTTTCTCGCTTACATCGGCATCCCATGCTACGGTATAACCATTTTTCAAGGCATTGTTCAATACTTCCATTAACTCATCCAGAGGAAGGTTGTAAAAAGAACCATTGGACCAATTGTCTGGCACTTCAAGTACAAAAGAAGTGTTGAACGGGTGGTGACTAAAAGAAGTAAAAGCCACATAATTCTCTGGTTTTAGCTCTAATTCCTCAGCAAATGCTGTTGGTGTATATGTTTTTCCGTTGTATTCAAAGTCTCTTGGCGTTTGCCCCATGTAAGCATTTAAAATACCACGATAAGCATCCATCCATACTGTTGAAAGTTTTCCGTTTGGGTTGGTCACCAGCTTTTCTAAAAAAGCACCTAGCAAAGCTTCCATTTCAGTATGGTTGTAACGCTCACCTCCGGTAACATCGCCNGAATAAACCGATTGAGGAACCACTCCGTATTTGGCAATTGTTCCAATTACATCATGGTTCAGACTTCCTTGGCTAAATTGAGCTTTCCCTTGTCTCAATACATAATTAGCAGCCTTTTCTTGNTAGATNTTGTAGACGTAATACATTTCACTCAAATCGTGGGAACCGTTTCCCATTCTGAGTATTTCAGATTCAATAAAGGAAATAGAGGAGTAGCTCCAGCACGTTCCGGTTAAGTCTTGACTTTTAACAGGGGTAGCGTCAAGTTGGATTTCGTTTACAAATTCAAGTTGCGTAGAAGCTTTCTTATCTTCTTGTGCTACAGTGTTTAACATTAGGGTAACACTAAAGCAAGCAACGAAAAGCTTTTTCATATTCTTAAAGTTTCAATTATAGCTATGCGTAAAATGTTTGCAATATAATTNATTCTNNNACNGATTNGNTACNTTTGGTATTCAACCTGTAGCTTCACNTTACTAAAAAAAAAGAGAAAATGAAAATAGAATGCTTCATTATAGTTTTGGTGGGATCANTTTTGTTATTAACNGGTTGTGANTCATCTTCAGATGATTACGTGCTACANCAAAATAANCTCGAGANTNTAGCCCATAATATCAATTCNGATTTTTTTGAAATNNNNTTATCNGTNGANACTCTGGCANAGAAAANGGCTTCTTTNTACCAAAGNAAAAANGAAATTATACCAACNGTAAATCCGGATGATTATGCATTGCATGAAAACGGNGTGTTGTATAAAAAGAAAGTAGGAGAGGGNACAGCAGTNTTTGTNTCNGGTAATCNTAAGGTNGATNATGCTGTAAAAGAAGAAGTTTATTTAACNGTNGGATTGGANAATGACCTTNTNGCAANGGTTCATCANTCTCANNCNGTANCTCAGGCCTATTACAACTCTAANTTTTCATTGAACCGCATTTTTCCCGGGTTNGATGTGTTGAGTCAATATCCNCCGGGAATGGACATTACAGCNTATAATTTCTATTACTTAGCTGATGNAGAGCACAACCCGGATAAAAANGCACTTTGGNTANAGGAACCATANGTAGACCCAGCCGGAAGAGGTTGGATGGTAAGTGCTATTGCTCCGGTNTATNTTGAAAATACATTGCAAGGTGTTGCNGGATTAGATGTAACNNTAAANACTTTNCTAAAAAGGTACTTACCGGCTAAAAATACCAATACAATTATTGTAGACCACAATGGAAAACTCATAGCAGGAAGTAGTGAAGCATTGTTTTTATTTGGGATGCCTTTNTTNAAAGAATATCAGTACAATACGACCATTAAGCAAGACATGATTTTGGGAGAAGATTACACCATTCAACAAAGTAAAAATCAGTCATTAAGANCNGCNGTNAANGAATTGNTGGAAAAAAATACANCGTTGAGNCATTTTACCAAAACNGGTCNTAATTATGTATTGTTGCATTCTACNATAAAAGAATTAAATTGGATTATTCTACAGGCTATAGAAGTAGAAAAAAGCTAAATGAATAGAAAGTTTTTACGCGAAAATGTATGGCTGTTTGTACTCAGCTTTGTGTTGCTAACCGGGATAGCCGTAGCCAGCTTTTTTTATGTTGAATTTTTAACGGACAANGAACTAAAATCGAGGCAACATTTTCTGGCCAATCAGGNACAGATCTGTGGNAATTCTATTATAGATGAGNCCGATAAGCTNCANCAAGACGTAGATCTTTTTGTCAACTCCATTGATTTTGAAAGCATTCTTTCNGTAGGTAAGTTATCNNCATCTGAAAANGNGGNTTTTCGCCANNTNATAGCNCAAAATCAAACCTTTGTCGATACNCTTTATGTTTATTCAGGCTCNACCTTATTAAAGGCTTATCGCAACGAGCAGAATTATTTTTTCTACNAGTTTAGTTACCATTTTAATAGTCCTGAAGCCTTTAACAATACCAAACNGTTTTATNCCAAAGCAGTAAATTNAACNCTATCTATCTCTTTTAAAGTTAATCCTGTTAAGCTCTTTGAAAATAAATTCAAAGACTTTTTCATAGGAGAAAATGCCCANAAGTTTATTTANACAGAAGATGGCGGAATTATAGCATTAACCTCAGGANTGGGAGTTATCAATGCGGATAATCCTACAATGTCTCCGGAAGATGTTGAAGATTATAGGGTATTGGTTGAGAACAACCTNCAAGGTGAATTGATGCAAGATATTGTGNTTAACAATAAAGAGATTGAAGTGATCTCAACATTGTANCCACTTCAATTATTTGATACCAGTTATGGAATCATTTTTTCAGAAGAAACAGAGCAAATAATTTCTGGAGTAAACGAAGCTTTCCGTTACATTTTTATTGTCTCGTTAGGGGTAATTCTACTCATCATTATCGTTTTTACGGCTAGTTTAATGCGCATTAGTCAAGCAACCAGAGAGTTGGGCGATAATAAGTTNCAATTGAGTTCACTAGTAAGGCAACAGCAGCTTTTGCTCGAGCATTCAGATGATTTTACATATAGACACGATAAACAGTTTGAATACAANTACATTTCAGAAAATGTAGAACGTGTTTTAGGTTTTACCCCCGAAGAATTTAGCAAAGCAACTCACCGTATTTTTTCGGATAGCCCCATTAACCGTCAAGCTAGAAAAATTTCAAAAGAGATTTTGGAAGGCAATACCTTTAATAGNAATTTCTTTGTTGAGNTGCTTGATGCNGATGGAGTTCCAAGAGTGTTGGAGGTGAAAGAAAAACCATACCTGAACGAGAAAAATGAGGTAGAAGGAGTTATTGGTATCGCGAAAGATGTTTCAGAAAAATTTCGCTCAGATGAAAAATTCCGAATTCTGTTTGAGTATTCTACCGATCCCCANNTACTGTATGATGAAAACGGNATATTGGANTGTAACGAAGCCACTGTNGAGATCTTAAAAGTAAAATCCAAGAAAGAAATCTTAAATCGATTTACGGTTGATTTTTCTCCGGNCAGACAGCCNGATGAACGACTTTCTTCTGAAAAAATGAAAGAAATGCGTCAGCTGGCGATCGATAAAGGAGCACATCGTTTTGAATGGACATATGTTGATGTTGAAGGAANTTCATTNCCTACNGANGTGTCCCTAACACCGGTATCGTTAAANAACAANCAAATCTTTTTGGCNGTATGGCANGATTTAACCGAACGAAAACGTGTTGAAAATACCCTTATTGATGCAANGCAACGAGCTGAAGATCTGGCCGATCAAAAACAACAGTTCCTTTCTTCTATGAGTCATGAGATTAGAACGCCATTGAATGCAGTAATTGGTTACGCACACATTTTATTGAANGATAAACCTCGTGAAGATCAGGTTGAAAGGTTGAAAACATTAGAGTTTAGTGCCAACAACTTGTTGAGTCTTGTTAACGATGTGTTGGACTTGTCTAAAATAGAATCGGGTAAAATTGAATTTGATCATACTTCGTTTGACATTATCGATCGATTGAATGGCATTAAAGAAACATTCCATTTCAGAGCCACTGAAAAAGGGTTGAATCTTACCTGCAACTTTGATGAAAAGTTACCACGCAAAGTCATTGGTGATGCTGTTCGACTGAATCAGGCACTGACCAACATTATTGGTAACGCCATTAAGTTTACCGAAAAAGGAGGAGTTACCATAGACGTAAAAGTGTTGGGACTTTCGACAGATACGCACAAGACTACCATAGAGTTTATTGTGACAGATACCGGAATCGGGATTTCAGAACAAAAACAGCAAGTGATTTTTGAAAGTTTTGTTCAGGCAGATGCCAAGATTCTGAACACATTTGGAGGAACCGGACTTGGCTTGGCCATTACCAAAAAGATTATAGATCTACAAGGAGGAACTATCCAGGTAGAGTCTGAACTAGGAAAAGGAAGTGTTTTCCGCTTCAAGCTTGATTTTGATATTGAAGAAGAAACCAGCAAAGACGAAGAAAAGCCGAGTGAAACATTGTCTTTGAGCAATGCGCACATTTTGTTGGTAGAAGATAACCTGATCAATCAGAAAATAGCCTCTCAGTTTTTGAGCAAATGGGGAGCAGTTGTAGAGGTTGCCAATAATGGAAAAGAAGGGCTTGATATGTTGAGAGACACTAAAGATTATGACATTGTGTTGATGGACTTAAACATGCCTATAATGGACGGCTTTGAGGCAACAAAAGCCATTAGAAGTTACAAAGACACCTATTTTCAAGAAGTTCCCATTATAGCACTTACAGCTGATGCTTTTACCGAAGTAAGAGATAAGGTCTTAGATGTTGGAATGAGCGATTACATCACAAAGCCCATCAATCCTGCATTGTTTAATAAAGTGCTTATTAAGCATTTGAACAAGAAACACTTGGCGTAGTTGAGGTGAAAACAGAAAACCTGTTTTCAGGAGTTAAAGAAAGCCATAGAAGAAACGAAACTTCCGCTCTTAGTGGGCAGTTTTGTATTTCTTAGGAAAATCGAAGTTCGACATTTTACCGTGCAAACGACCTACAGCACCCCATCCGTCATCTTTATAAAGAATAGAAACAATGCCACAAGTAGGGATATTGTCTATGAATGAACCAGAAAGGTCATTGGCCAATTCTGTTAAGCTGGGATTGTGTCCAATAATAAGTACAGACTCAAAATCGGGGTTTAGCTGTTGAATTTTTTTGATGTAGTCTTTAGTAGGAGTAAGGTAGAGTTTGTCTGTTACTCTAATNTCTTCTTTCTTGTAGCCAAGAATTTTGGCAAAAATGTGAGCCGTTTGAAGTGTTCTTTTAGAAGAACTACAAATAATTTTGTCCGGATGAATTTTGCGCTTTTTCAGTACTTCAGCCATNAAAGCAGCATCAGATTCTCCCCGTTCATTGAGAGGTCTCTCAAAGTCATTTAACCTGCTATCCTCTCTTGAAGATTTGGCATGCCTAACCAAATAAACTCGCTTCATAATTTTCCTGCCCTTACACCTTAAACCGGGTCAAAATTATTTTAATTAACGTAAACTTATTGTTAAGTTAATGAATTTNCTGAAAGATTAGTGGGTGAGTTAAAGATAGGTTATTCTAAACTTTTCAATTGCTTAAAACTCATGCTATGGAAGCAAAAGAAGTAAAAATCATCCGTTAAGCGAGCGTATTTCTATTAAAAATCCTTGAGAAATTTAAGAATCGATTAATTTCTTGTAGAGAAAAAGAGAGCGTAGTTACAATTCATCAGAATCAATAGCTAAACTGAATTTGTAACGATGGCACTTAAAAANTNCACTATTGATTGCTATAATCAATGCCTGTGTTATTGCGAGCATTACCCCATAAAAGCTACAAAAGAACCAGAAGCCTATTCTGGCTCATTGTTTTTCTCACTCTGCTGTTTGACCCATTCGTTTAGCGGCATTTCATCAATAAAAACATCTTGAATTGCTGCAGTTCCTTCTTTTACATACACCAGAGCATAAACCTTTTGATTGGTATCNCGCACAGCGGTATTGTAGAGCGATTCTGCCTGCGGAGCTTTGTGTTCCTCCATGTAGAAGCGTTCANAAGGGTATTCGATACGGATAATGGGCGTTGACGTTTTCCAAGTTGTGATATAGTCAATATTNGCGGTTAAATAATCAGCTTCATCAGNGGGAGGTGAAGCAAATACATGGGCAATTTTTGCATACCCCGCACTGTCTTTAAGGGTAACATAAACAACCTGATCGTTGTGCCATTCCTCCTCATTTTCACTATGAAACTGATTTTCTTTGAACCTGAGCGAAACGTACTTTCCTCTAAACGGATCATTGGGGTCAATGGGTTGTGCCTCAAACTTGAATGCTTTTCCGTTTTCGAGCACTGTTTCCTGATCCCACACCATTTTAAACACAATGTAGAGTTGCGCCANCACCAAAAGGATGAAAGCGATGTAGTATGGTATTTTAGTTTTCATGTTGCTTGCGTTTTTTGATGAGAAAGATGTTAGAAGCAAAGAAGCCGACTCCTACTAAAACAAACAGACTGCCTCTGAGCACAAAGCTGAGGTCTGAGTCGAAAAAGCGACAAACGGCCAAAATGGCGATAAAGAGCAAACCGTAGTTTAAGATGCCCAAATGATTTTGTTGAATNCCTTGNTGTATGGTNAAAATNCCCAATCCTAAAATCATAAGGTTTACCAAAACAGCCGTGTAAGGGAAGCTAAAACCAATCATAAAAAGCAATGCAAAAACAGGAAGTGAAAAGCTCCAGTAATCTTTTAGTATGAGTGTNTTTTTACTGCGGTAGAAGAGGATTAAAAGAACAACAACCAAGCTGATTAAAATTGCTGCAGTGNCCGTTTCAGGAGAGTTGAATAGGTCTAAAAAACTATTGGAACTGTGTCGCATGTCTTCCCATATGAAATCAAAACTGGTAAAGATCAATAGGGCAGAAATGCCCAACTTACCCAAAATGGTATAGCCGTTTGTAATGAGTTTTTGGGATGAAAACACATCTATTTTTCCAATGAGGAAAAACAGGCTAAATAATGCAAAGTAGTCTAAGGTTAAGATCTCTGCTACATCGTCTCCAACACTACCTAGTATAATGGTCAACGAAAGCGGAATGAGCCAATTGTGAAAATAGGTAAAGTTGCTTTGAGGGTTTTTCTTTAGTAAACGGTAATAATGTGGCAGTACACCTAAAAACAGTATCCAGTACCAATAATCGTTAATGCTCCAGTGTTCAAAGTAGTTGGCATAAGCCCCGTAATAAGTAATGCCGGCAATAAACAGCAGCGAAGCAATGGAAGAACGCATAATGTAAATCAGCGGAAAGCCCAGTAACATCCATAAAAAGAGAAAAGAGGATAAACTACCCGGGAGGTGATAAACCTGACTAACGAGTGCAATACTTGCACCTATTGCAATAAAAAGAAAGGCAGTAGCACTCTCTTTCCAGCCGGTTTGGTTGTGATGTTTGAACAATACAAAGCCCGTAACCAGTTGCCCAATAACCAAGGGAAGAAAAGCAAAAATAGTTTTGGTGCTTTTGGTCAATTCATCCCAATTGTGTGCAACAATCAGAATAATACCAAGAGCGGTGAGCAAAGCACCTAAAATGCCAAAGATGATGGTTAATGTATTGGATGAACGTTTTTGCTGTGCGTAATAAACACGAATTTTTTCTGCTGTTTCTTCAGTGATTACTCCGGCTTGAAGCAATTCAGGAAGTTCTTTTTGGATACTCATAGCGATAGTATGTTGAGGTTAATTGTAGCCGAATTAACGCCTTTCGTTAGAGTGAAAGTATGCTTTTTACATACACACAGTGGTGTTTTAACATTTTTTGAGAGGGAGAGAAGAGGAGCTATGAGGTGTTATTATTGCATCTTGAAAGGGTAAATAAACAGATTATTCTGCACCAAACCGTTTGAAAAAACGGTAACCAACTCTTACAACAGGGGTAAGCTCAAAAGTGGGAATGGTGTATTGATCTCCATTGGAAAAGTCAAGGCTGGCTTCTTTTCTAAAGTAAGTGTGTACACCGGGCTGTAGGTAAAAACCTCTGCCAAAGAAGAACTGGTAACTTAATCCAATGCCAAAGTCGTTAGAAAACAATTCTTTGGTAGCTCCAGAAGCTTTGTGTTTGATCTGAAACGTATGGCTTTCATAATAACCATAAAGTTCCAGGTTTTTCCAAACGTTATAGCCTATAAAGTAACCCGGAGAAGTGGTGTAGTAGCGTTCAAAACCAGCTGTTCCTCCGTCTGAGGCTTGCCCGTCTACATTGTAATTACCACCATTGATGATGCTGAAACGCACCCTCAGTTTTTTATAGCGATAGCCTACTCCAAAATGAAAGCCACCGTAGAGAAACATGGGGAATAAAGACTCTGCCTCAACAGCATGTTTTACTTCATAATTGGGAGGCAAAGGTTTCCAGAACGTGCCGTTATTAACGGTTTGTGCAGAAGTGTAGAGTGTACCAATGGCTAAAACAAGGATGCAGCAAAAACTTTTCATAGAAAAACTGTTGTTTGATGTGCTGCAAACCTATTGCTTCAAGAGCCTTTACAAGGAAGACATTTGTCTATTTTTCGGCAAGCATTAATCGGCTGAGGTGACGTGGAGTAACACCAATAATTTTGGCCAAATATTTATTGGGTACTTCTTTCAAAAAGCGTGGTTCGTGTTGCAACAACCATAGGTAGCGTTGTTGTGCATTGGCAGCAATAAGGTTGTGAATTCTAGATTCGTAACCAATGCAAAGCTGTTCCAATTCGTTAGTCCAAAGTTGTTGCACAGTTGGAATGTTTTGGTAAGCCTGGTTCCATTGCTGTTTACTCATTACCAATAACGAAGAAGGCTTTACTGCAACAATGCTTTCAAAAGAGGCCGTTTCGGTAATGAAGCTACTGAGCGAGATCACGTAATCTCCGGGCAAGGCCATCCAGCGGACAATCTCTTCTCCTTCATTGTTGATGTAGAAATACTTAAGCATGCCGCTTTGTAAAATCCCTATACGGTTGCACACCGTTCCCGATTGGTGAAAAAAATCACCCTTTTTTAGTTCTGATTTTTCGCTGAACAGGCTTTCCAATATCTCGGATGTATCCATAACTGATTGACCTTGTTTTAAGGTAAAAGTAAGGAAGGTTATCAGACTATTACCGCTTGTTAAGGAGTATGCGGTAAGGTCAAATGGATAAAAGAGCTGTTGACTTACTTTTCTGGTAAAGTATCTGAAAGGTTGAAAGAGTCTCTTCTTTTTTCAAAAGCGTTTATCACGGAGTCTAATTGTTCTTTCATTAGTGGACTAATTGTTATGGGGATCTCGTAATCAGGTTCTTTATTGATGAAAAAGAAAACAGAAATTAAGCTTCCAATAATAGCATAACCCAATAAATGAGGGATATTGTTTTTTGATTTCGATAAGGCTGTAGGTTCATCCTCAATTTCTTCCTCAGAATTGTTATCAAAATCTTCCCAGTCTTCCTCATCAGGTGTAAAATCTTCTTCATTGTAGATATGAAAGGAACCATTTTCAAAACAAGTATAAGCATAGGGTGTAAGCACAAACAAGTCCTCATCCACATCGTCTGTTTCAATTAAATCCTGATCGATTAATTCTTGAGCAATTTGCTCAGGGTAGGGATGAGGTAGGTTCTCTGCTGTAATAAAATTACCCCGCTGCATGCACTGCCCGGGCGTTTTGTGCATTAAAAAGAGATTGGCGGCTTGGTCTTGGGTGATGTACATGTGTTATGCTAGAATGTGTTATAGCTCTGTTGAGTAATCCATTTTAAACGCTCACTTGTGCCACTATCGATACTTACTGTAACATCGTTATTGTCAATCGTAAAAGAGAGGCTTTCGGGCAATATTTCAAAATTATCAATTTCGTCCCATGTGTAATTTTTATTGAATAGTTCAGGTTGTATAATGCCGTCTTTGTCAATGTAAAAATCTCCTTGCCGATAAGAAATAATAACGGCAATAAGTAGTATGATGATGGTTATTGAGGCAATCAAAAATGTAATTGTTGTATACTCAAGATTATAAGTGATGAAGTAAAAAGCGGAGAATATCCCCAGAATGTGGATTGAAGAATTGATGTAATGCCAAATTGTTCGCTTATGGCGTAATGCTACTACTTTATGTTCATCCATTTGACGCTTCACATGGTAAAGCAGGGCTAATTTTATGCTACTTGCCAGAATGATTAACCCAAAGGCTTGAGTTAGCTCCAAAGAAATGTGTAAAAACTTATAGCAGATTATCCATACTGCTAGAAAGAAATTATCGCAGATGGGGAATAAATACTTGATATAACGCATGAGTAGATGTTTGTAGAAAAAGGGATTACTTCTCCAATAAGGTTTTGTAAAGCTGAAAATTTTCGGCATCAAAGCAAACAAAAATAACCGTTTCAATTTCAGGAAAATCAGCTGTCTTTAAAGTATCAACTGCAATCTTAGCAGCTTCTGCTTTAGGATATCCATAGATTCCGGTACTGATGTTCGGAAAAGCAAGTGTTTTAACTCCGTTTTCACGTGCTAGTTGCAAGCTGTTGAGGTAGCAGTTTTTCAATTTTTGAGGTTCATTGCTTTTTCCGTTATTCCAACGCGGACCAACGGTGTGGATAACATATTGAGCCGGTAAGTTTCCAGCAGTGGTAATAACTGCTTCGCCCACTTTACAACCTCCTTGTCGGTTACGAATGGCGATACAATCTTCTAAAATGGCTTTTCCCCCTGCGCGGTGAATGGCACCATCTACACCGCCACCGCCCAGCAAAGAAGTGTTGGCTGCATTTACAATAGCATCGGCTTTTGTTTGGGTAATGTCTTCTTGTATCAATTGAATGTTCATGTGTTAGAGGATTTTTTGGTAAAGAAACATATTTCCGCTCTTTTCTTTTTAGGTATCAAAAAAAGAGAAGTTTGATGAACAAGCTGTTTCTTTTTAAGATCATTCCCAAATGTGCTAATAAATGCAGATAATTAGAAACTACTCCTTCACCACTTTTAGCACATGGTTTTGGTCATCTGTTTTGAGCTGAATAAAGTAGATGCCGGCATTGTCTTCCAGCTCCAAATCAATAGTTGTTGTTGAATGGTAATCTTTGGCAAAGGTTTCTTGCCCTAAAGTGTTGCGCACACTTACCGATACGGTAGAATAGGTTTTCTCCAGCTTTAGTGTAAACTTCCCATTGTTGGGATTGGGGTAGAGCGTAACACCAGTATTCATTAAGCGGGACTCAACATCAGTTCCTATGAGCGCCAAACACTCAGAAGTATCAATACATCCATTGGCATTAAAAACCATTAAAGCATAATTACCATCGTATTGAGGAGTGAAAAGTAGAGAAGAGTCAACAGCTGCGGAAGCATAGACATTGTTGCCATAGCATTCTACCCATTCAAAGTGTTCATAGGTGCCTTCAATTTCTCCTTCTAAAGTTGAATTATTGATGTAACTCACAGTAACAGAAAGTGTATCAATTGAGAGGTTTAGTGTAACAATTGAATCGCATCCGGCACTATTGGTGAGTATATATGTTGCTGAGTTGTTTGAAGAAGTATACGTATTTCCGTCTACCCAGGTATATTCTCCACAAGCAGCAATACTATCTATAGCATTTGTTGGTGCTGAGAGGGTTAAATTTAATGTAACAATGGAGTCACACCCGGCAGTGTTCACCAAGGTATCCATAGCAGTGGTATTGCTTGTTGTATAAGTATTTCCATCTATCCAGGTGTAGCTGTTGCACGCTGAAACAGTATCGATGTATGTTGAGGGAGCAAGGATGGTTAAGTCCAGCCTTACCACAGAATCACACCCAACGGCATTGACCAGCGTATCTGTAGCCGTGTTATTGCTGGAGGTATAAGTGTTTCCATTCATCCACGTGTAACTGTAACAAGCCGAAATGGTATCGGTGAAAGTAGAAGAATGAAGGATGGTTAGGTCTAATGCTATTACAGAATCGCAACCGGCACTGTTAACAAGAGTGTCGGTTGCAGTGTAGTTACTGGTTGTATAGGTTGTGCCATTTATCCAGGTATGGCTATCACAGGTGGTGATGGTGTCTACAACTTGTGTGTCTAAAAGGGTTAAATGGATGGTAATAATACTGTCGCACCCTGTAGTGTTGGTTAATGTATCAAAATAAGTATCACTGGTGGTCCAAGTATAATTGCCACTGGGTGAAGTAAAGCTAAGACACGCATTAGGGTTGATGGTTGAGTAGGAGGGAGTACACAGGTCGTAAACTCTTACATGACCGGAATAAGAACCGTTTCCTCCGTTTCTACGGGAACCGATGGCTACAGTATTTGAGTCTGACATACTCACAGATCTGCCTGAATAATCTAAAGCGGCTTCACCATCAATATCTACTCCTTTTTGTGTCCATGAACTTCCATTCCACGTGAATATTCTTACGGTTCCGGATAAAAAACCACTACTGCCACTGTGGAGCATAGATGAAATTGCAAAGGTGTTACTGTCTGGCATACTTACAGAGAAGCCTGCATTGTCGTAAGCAGCTTGCCCATCAATATCTGCTCCCTTTTGTACCCATGTAGTTCCGTTCCATTTGTATATGCGAGCATGTCCTGCTTCGGTTCCACTACCGTTACTATTCAACGGAGCCCCAATAGCCAGAGTGGTAGAGTCTGACATGCTTACTGAAAGGCCAGAGCGGTCTCCGGCACTTTCTCCATCAATATCAGTTCCTTTTTGCACCCAAGTGGTTCCATTCCAAGAGTATATTCTGGTATGTCCGGCTTCGGTTCCATTGCCATTATTCAATGGAGCACCGATAGCTACCGTATTTTCATTGGGCATGCTTAAAGAGTAGCCAGAGCGATCTCCGGCACTTTCTCCATCAATGTCATTTCCTTTTTGATTCCATGTTGTCCCATTCCAAGAATAGATTCTGGTATGTCCGGCTTCAGTTCCATTATCATTATTAAATGGAGCACCAACAGCTACCGTATTTTCATTGGGCATGCTTACGGAATACCCCGACCAATCCCCTGAATTTTCTCCGTCAATGTCAGCTCCTTTTTGTACCCATGCCATTCCGTTCCAGCTATAAACACGTACATGTCCTGCATCAAGTCCAGAGGCTGTATTCGCTACAGCACCAATAGCTACGGTATTTGAGTTGGGCATACTTACGGAGTAACCCGACCAATCGCCTGTACTTTCTCCATCTATATCCGCCCCTTTTTGTGCCCATGCCGTTCCATTCCAGTAATAAACGCGCACATGCCCTGATTGGATTCCATTACCACCGTCATTATGGGTAGCTCCAATGGCTACAGTGTTGTTATCTGGCATACTTACAAACCAGCCAGATTGATCGCCTAAGGCTTCACCATCAATGTCTTGCCCTTTTTGAACTTGAGCTGAAAGAGACAAGCAAAAAAAACAACTTAACATGAGGATAAAGTTTTTTTTGAGGAAGTAACAGCTATCGGGCATAAAGGCATTTAAGGTGAAATCATGGGTAAGTTACGTATAATTAGTTGATTATAAATTTTGTTCTGTTGTAATGTCCGTTAGCTGTTGAGAATTGACCTATGTAGATACCTTCTGCACCATTGAACTCAATGTTCATTTGTTGCGCAGATGAAGCATTTTGCAGGTAAACCAATTGGCCACTTACAGTGTAAATAGAGAAGGAAATATCATTGAATGTTTGGCCGAAATCAATGGTGAATTGTCCATTGTTGGGGTTAGGATAGAGTGTAAAAGTTTCTTCGCCTTCAATTGTTTCAACACCGGTTACGGTAACGGTTTTACAATCCGAAGTATCAACGCATCCGCTGTTGTTAAAGACCATTAATGCATAAGCCCCGTTGTAGTCAGGCGTAAAAATTAATGAAGAATCAGCAGCTACAGAAGGGTATACCGTTCCTTGACATTCCACCCATTCGAAATGTTCGTAATTGCCAAGAATAGTGCCTTCAAGCGTAGTCGCATTAACATAATCTGCAGAAGCCGCCAGTGAATCAATGGTTAAGTCAAGCCTTATGACCGAATCGCACCCAACAGCATTGGTTAAAACATAGGTGATAGAATCATCAGAAGCCGTGTATGTATTTCCATC
>PAJI01000018.1 GCA_002705995.1 Crocinitomicaceae bacterium
TTTAAATCTTCCACACCGGTTGTATTACCCAATTGAACAAACCAATAATCTGTCTCTCCTATTAGTGGAACAGACTTATTCCCATTTTGTCCCGACTGTGAATAACATAAAACACTAATTTCTTCATTCTTATCTATCATTACAGTCCTTGCAAAATCATCTTCAGTTCCCCCCAATGAAAAGTCCCAGCGTTGCTCTAATGTTTCAGCATTAATCCCCAATACATATCCATCTATATCGCCATAATGAGGACTTGTTTTTGTGCCTCCATTCCCTGAAGGCGAATTTGAACCCGCTGCAATGATTATTTGATGATTTAAACTCCGAAATACGGCATTTGACAATGTGGTAACGTCAACACCTAGCCCACCAAATGAGGCCTGATCTATAAGATCGAGGTTTTGGTTTACTTTTATTACCCAAATATCACTCTGTCCAAAGCTGGACGTTGTTTTATTCCCAGAAATCCCTGAAGTAGACATTCCTGTTAATATATACTCGTCATCAACTTTAAGCAATGCCGAAACATAATCATCACTTGTTCCTCCGTATAGCTGCTGGTTGACGATTTGTTTGGTATTAAGATTATATTCAACAATCCATATATCAGCTCCTCCAATACTATCTAGGGTTTTATCTCCTGATGCCTCACCATAGGAATCAGCAACTAGAACTAGCTTGGAATCTTCATTTATCATAGCATCTACAACATGTTCGTCTTTATTTCCTCCAATTAAAAATTGATCCTGAACATTTCCTGAAGTTGAGGCAATGATCACCCCCCATATGTCTGAATAAATACCTGCCGAATTGTACTTTGGCGCCAGTGTCTTCTCTCCTGAAATACTTGAATTAGAAGTACACAAGATTAGAATTCTACCATCATTCAATTCTATTAATTTTGTAGGAGAATCAAAAAAATCCCCTCCGATAGTCTTTTCCCATAAAATAGTTCCAGAAGTATCCGTTTTTACTATCCAGAGATCGGCATCTCCCCTTGAAGCCTCAGTCTTAACCCCACTTATATCTGAACGCGAGTACCCTGATAAAAGAATATTACCATCAGAGAGTAAGAGTACATTTGATAATGATTCATAATAATCTCCTCCATATGCCTTTTCCCATACAACCTGACCATTGTTAAGACATACCACCCAATAATCATCAAAACCATATGCTGATGATTGATGAGTACCTGATTCATGAGAATTAGATGTTCCAGCTAATATGGTTTGTGAGTCATTAATTTTTAATGCCTTTCGAGGAGAATTTCTAAATTCTCCGCCCAAACCATATTGATATGAAATTGCTTGAGCCTGAACATTACCAATGATAATAGTAATTATAACAAGACTTATCAATAACCGAAAGTATTTCATTCTTAAAATTTAAATGTAGTCAGGCAATATTTACATCGCCATGACACTAGGTTTAGCTCCTGTTATTGGCATTCCTCTTCCTTTCTTTAGCTATGGAGGTTCCTCATTATGGGCTTTTACGCTTTTGCTCTTTATCTTTATTAAGTTAGATTCTGAACGAAAAACGGTTTTGAGGTAATTTAATCCCTTACCAGTTTTAATGTTTGAAAACCTCCGGCAGTATTCTCTAATTGAATGAAAAGTATACCTACAGTAGAAGTCTGTAGCTCAACTTCCTGATTATTACTCGAAATTATCCCCTGTTGAATCAATTGCCCTGTAACATCAAATACGCTGTAATTACTGTTCAATTTAGCATTTTGAATGTAAATATACCCTCTACTGGGATTAGGGTAAACCAATACTTTTTCTAAATCAAAATTTAAATCTTCCACACCGGTTGTATTACCCAATTGAACAAACCAATAATCTGTCTCTCCTATTAGTGGAACTGTTTTATTCCCACTTTCACTAGAATTTGTTGAGCACAATATACTAATATCATTATCTTCTTCTATTATAACTGACACTGCCTGCTCGTGTTCTGTTCCGCCTAGAGAGATATCCCAACGTTGCTCTAATGTTTCAGCATTAATCCCCAATACATATCCATCAAATTCTCCATAATTGGGGCTTGTTTTTGTCCCCCCATTACCCGATGGGGAGTTTGACCCCGCAGCAATGATTATCTGATGATTCAAACTCCTAAATACTACATCTGATGATGTAGTAATATCATCTTCTATACCGCCAAACGATGCCTGATCTATAATATTGAAACTTTGATCTATTTTCACCAACCATATATCAGTTTCTCCGTAGTTCATTGTTGACTTATCCCCTGACACCCCCGATCTAGACATTCCTATAAGAATGTATTCATCATCTACTTTCACGATATTAGAAATATCTTCATCATCAACGCCCCCATAAACTTGCTGATTGAGAATTTGCTTTGAATTCATGTCATACTCTACAATCCAAAAATCTGATCCTCCAATGTTATCTATCGTTTTATCCCCCGTAATACCCGCCATAGTACTTAAAGCAAATATTAACTTTTCTTCTTCTAATATTACATCGGCTGTGTAATCGCTAGATTCGCTTCCGAATAAAAACTGGTCAAGGATACCTCCTGTACTAGGATCAATTTTCACTGTCCACGCATCAGCAGCAAGTGCTGAAGATGATTTACGTGCTAGGGTTTTCTCTCCAGAAATAGAAGAGCTTGAACTACATATTACAAGAATGGATTGATCTGTCAGCTCAATTATTTTTTCAGGCATATCATAAGAATCTCCACCGATGGTTCTTTCCCATAAAACAGTTCCTGAAGTATCAATCTTTACCAACCACAAATCTGATTCCCCTCTTGAATTTTCGGTTTTAATCCCACTGCTATCCGAATACGAATACCCTGCTAATAAAACACTACCATCAGAAAGTAATGCAACATCATTTAAATAATCGTAATCGTTTCCTCCATAAGCTCTTTCCCAGAGCACATTACCATTTTCCAGGCATACCACCCAATAATCATCAAAACCATACCCCGTAGATTGATGTGTTCCAGATAAGTGAGAATTAGATATCCCAGCCAGTATTGTTTTTGTCGCACTGATTTTCAACGCCTTTACTGAAGCCTCACTATGTTCTCCTCCATATGCACCTTGACTTATAATCGTTTGGGTATACGAGTTATTGAGAAAATAAACAATAAAAACAATGACTAAGGTTAATTGATACTTTTTCATAACTTATAAAATTATAACCGAGCAATGGAATTTTAGCATTCCATTGCTCGGATTATTAAAATAAATACTCGCTTACAGCTAGCTGCTGAGAATCATTTTACAGCATACGTTTTTATAATTTTGGTTGAACCATCACTAAACGTTAATTTATGAGCTACCAAGTCTGTTGTAGGATCAGTAGAATAACTTATTGAGTAAAGTTCACTCTCTGAGTTAATTGTCATTACTGACGAGTATAATTCGTATCCATTCAAATCCATTAACGAAAAGCTAAACGTCTCTCCTGTCATATTTGAAGAAGTTACATTTAGGTTATAATCTCCATCTACAGGAGTTGGATATACTGTTACTGACACAGCATCTGCCATTGGTATTTCTTCATTTGCATTTAAACCCTCGACCTTATCAAAAAACATAGTTCTTATCGTTCCATCAATAAAAGCTATATGCATCTCATATAAACCTTCGTTTAATTGATTACTTGGATAATTTATTACACCATCATCATACAAGTCTTCACTTAACAATATTACATCTTCATCATAATTATTGACACTAATAAAAGAAATAGATGCTATGTTATCATTGTCAAAATCATATTCAGCTCCAGCATTAACATATATATCATCATAATCAGGATCATATCTAGAAATTAAATCAATTCTATCATTTATGTCCATAGTAGACAAAAACCAATCATCAGAAGTAACATCACCAACACTCTCCATAAAATCATTCATAGGTGTAGACTCTAATGTATCTGGAACCATATCATCTACATAAGGAGGAAACCATCCATTTGGATCGCTTATGCATTCTAGAATATCATGTGATGATGGTGAAGAGTAATCAGCATAATAATTGAATTTATTCACTGCTTGCGTAACAGTATTATTTGGTGTTAACTGAAACGATGTAACATGTGAAGTTGCCCCTGGATTACCACCGTAAGGTCTTTTCTTCTTGTTAATTGCAGCTATATAAGGGTAAGTAATTGTACTTCCTTGTGCATTTCGATATGTAGTACCACTACTAGTATTATTGATAATAGTTGCAGTTCTAGTTTGATACTCATATGGAATTGATGAAGGAGATGCCTGCATTGTTTGCCATACATCCCATCTCATATATTCTTTATATGGTTCATATAATTCCAGCCCCGTTACAGGGTCTGTTGAAATATATTGAGATGCTTCACTAATTGCTAAAAATTCTTCGCCTGTCGTACCAGACTCCAGAAGCTGAAGTTTGTAAGCATATGTAGTTCCATTACAATAATACTCTATCAACAAATTATTGAAACAGCTAGGGCATACAGGTTGAATGTCACTTTCTCCTATTTCATCTTCATTTGCATCATATGATACAATTTGGAAATAATTCTCAGAACTTGTTAAATCCTCAGTTGAAAAACGAAAATAATTAGAATTCAAAAGCTCTTCAAATAAAAAATCATTCCCTTCTGCATCTGAGTAATATCGAATTCCCCAAGAAGTAGGTGTAATGCCATCACTGTAGGATTCTTCCCACGAAAGGTACCCCATACTTTTAGAAGGCTCTAGTGTATAACTTATTGATTGCCCATAGGAAGGCATCCACAATGTCAAAGCAGAAAACAATGCTCCAACAAGGAATAAACTTTTTTTCATTTCTTACAGTTTTAAATCAGTGTCTAGTCTTTAAGTAGAGGCGCTAGACAATTACCATTGTCCGGACACTGTAAACGTAGTGATGTTTTAAACTCTTTTTAGGTTTATGGTTAAACCTAAAAAAGGTAGCATGTAATTTTTATTTACTCTTTGAAAAGTTTTAATTAAAACAAAAAACAGTACACATATTATAACACCCTATTCACATGCGAATTAGTTCTATTCATCACTAAAAACCTTTAAATTATATAGGAATACAATTTATCTGTTAGCAATACTTTCCTGTAGAAAAATTAACATTAAAGAAAGCCTAAATTAACTTTTGATTTAGGCTTGTATCATTAAATTATAACGATCCTTATAAAATATTTCATTAATTATGGTACAAAATGGCCTTCAGAAAAAATTAAGGCATTCTCTTCTACATCCCTTCAACGTAGAAAAGAATGCCTTTATACAGCAGGAATTCACTTAATCAGGTATATCGTTCGTTTCTACCTTACTAAAGCTCCTCCATCAATAACAAATTCACTCCCTGTAATGTATGTGGCCTTTGGACTTGACAGATACAAAACCAACTCTGCTATTTCATTTGGCTCAGCCAATCTTCCTAAAGGCACCAGTTGTTTAATATTCTCTTTCACAGCATTTGAATGAGATTCTGGCAATCCCATTTTTGAAAAAATTGGAGTATCGGTTGGGCCCGGACTTACTATATTCACCCGTATATTTCTTTCTGAAAGCACATTGGCTGCTGATTTTGCATATGCATTAAGCGCTGCTTTTGAAGCTCCATAAATAGCCGTATTATCTCTTGCTACGTGGGCTGAAACTGAAGACATAACAACTACAGATGCACCACTATTCAAAATGGAAGCAAATTTTTCAATGGTAAAAACGGCTCCTCTTAAATTCACATTAATGGTTGCATCAAAAACCTCAGTAGTAAGTTGACCAATTGGTTGCAACAGAAATGTTCCGGCATTAACCACCAGAATGTCTACACCATTAATTTCATTATTTATCTCTTGAGCCAGTAATTCAATTTGTTGAGATTGGCTCACATCTGCAACTTTACCTGTAACATTAAGTTCTTTGGCAGATTGAGAAACTTTCTCTTCTGATCTCCCTACTATTATCACATTTGTACCAGCTTCTTTTAATTGCTGAGCAATATGATAACCCATACCACTATTCCCCCCTGTTACTACAGCATTTTTTCCTTTTAAATCATACATAGTTTTTGTGTTTTAAATTAATCAGAACGATCATTCCGTTTCAAATGTAAAAATAAAAAACTGATCGTTCCAAATAAAAACAAAAAAAGGCAGCTTAAAATTTTAAGCTGCCTTCAACATTATAATATGCTATATAAGGTACGTCTTAATAGAATTTAGCTCTATAGTCTTGTATCCCTGCTTTGTCTCGCATTACTAACTCCAATTGATATTGGACACTGCTTGCCTTTTGTTGCTCCAATTGTTGCTTTTCAGCCTGAAGAGGAATCGCATCAGAAGGAACTTCAGTCTTGTTGTCTACGCGAATAACATAAACACCTCTTTTACCATCTACTGGAACAGAAACCTGACCAACTTCTAGAGTATACGCTACACCTTGGACTTTAGGCTCATTACCCAAACCTCTAACTTGAAAATCATTGAAAGTAAGACCACTCACTTTTTGAACACGAGAATCAAATTTTTGAGCCAGTTCATTCAAATCTGTAACTCCACTCATTTTTGTTTTGATTTGTTCAGCCTTCTTTTCTTTTAGCACCTCAAGTTCAACTTCGTCTTTAACACTCTCTAGTGGTAAAACACCTTTTTCTTTAACTTCAGTAAGTAGAGCTACAACAAATTGGTTATCCATTGCAAAAGGTTCTGAAACTGTTCCTACTTCATTGTTGTACACCCAAGTGATAATTTGACGTGGGTTTTCAAAGCCACCAAGTTGCTTATCACTCAAACGAATGTTAGGAGCTGTACGAATTCCATAAGCTTCACCATTTTCTCTAAATGCTTCAGCCTTATTGTTGTTAATGTAAAAGTTTTGAGCATCGTTAAAAACGCTTGAATAAGTATCTTCACTTGGCTCAACTTTAGTGTCAACAACGGCTACTTTAAGCTTCTCTATAGCCTCAGTCTGATCTTGAACTTCAATGATATGTACACCGTAAGGAGAAACCACAACAGGCATATCTCCAACTTTACCGTTGAAACATGCATCATTGAAAACCGGAACCATTCTTCCATCTGTAAACCACCCAAGTTCTCCCCCTTTTTCTTTTGAACCAGGATCCATTGAGTATTGCATAGCCATAAGTCCAAAATTGTCTTCAGCCTTAATTACAGCTTTAATGCTATCAGCTGTAGCCATTACAGCAGCAGTATCTGCTCCATTAATAGGTAGAAGAATGTGACGCGCTTTAGCCGAATCAGGAGCAAATCTTGAGCCTAATACTTTTGCTAAATTGTATGCATCTCCGTTGCGATAAGGACCAACTACAGTACCTACTTCTGCATTAAAGATTACACTATCAACACCATAAGGAAAATCACCAGATTGGTAATAGTTAATGTTTCCTGGTGTATCAGCATTCTCGGTTACAAACAATGTATCTTCATCTGTCTTTTCGAAAGCTGGCTTTAGTTCTTCCAATGCATTTTTAGTATTTTCAGCATCAGCTTCTGAAGGAACTACATCAAAAACAACATACTCAATTGAACGAGTAGCCTCATCTTGTTTAAAGCGCTCTTCGCCTTTGTGCTCATTGTAATATGACTGTAAGTCTGCATCAGAAACAGATACCGTAGAATCCGGAATGGCATCATACAACTGAACAACATAGCTTAAGTCTATCTTTTTGTTTTTCTCAACATAAACATCTCCAGCCTCTAAAGAGGTTACATAATATCCTTTTGATAAAAGCGTAGATAATTTACTTGACTTTAAAGACTCTCTCCATGACTCACGGAAACCGGTAAAGCTTTCTTTAGCTTGTTCTGCTTCAGCAACACCTGAATAAACCTGATCTTTAATGTATGAAAGAACTTTTTGTCCATCCAAACCTCCTGTCATAGGGTCTCTAAAGTTTTCTATCACATTACCTTGTTGATCGCTAAAATAACGTCTTAGTGTAGGATCATTGGGATTGTTTTTGATGATATCAATAATCTCTTCATCTGTAACAGAAATACCCAAATCACTGTACAAAGGTTGGAATACCAAATCATTGATCAATTGGTTCCACGCTTGCATGCGAGCTTGCTCTTTAGCAGCTTCATTGCCTCCGTACTGTGTCTGAATGATATTTTGTACCAGTATATTGTAGTCTTTAGCATCTATTGCCTGACCATTGATTTCAGCAACGGTGGTATCATTACTAGAAAAAAAGCTACTGTTGGATGTTAAAAAATCACCTACAATGAAAAGTACCATTGCCAATCCTACAACAACCAGCAACAGTGTAGATTGCTTACGAATCTTCGAAATTACAGCCATTTTTACCTAAAATTAATTGGGTTGCGAATATACAATTGTGAATCAAATAAAAGAAGCTAATCTTCAATGGTTTTCACCTTTACGTGAACACACTCAATTCTTTTATCACTGACTTTCTCAATTGTAAAGACAAATTGATCAGTTGAAATCAATTCTCCTTCTGAGGGAATACTTTCGTACAGATTGATTATTAACCCTGCAAGGGTCTCATACTCTTCACTTTCCGGAAGATCTAGATCATATTGTTCGTTGATATAATCAACCTCTAATCGTGCAGCAAATCGATACTCTCCAGTTTTAATTTCTTCTTCCGTTAATTCGTCTTTATCATGTTCATCTTCGATATCACCAAAGATTTCTTCAACCACATCTTCAACCGTAAGTAAACCTGCTGTTCCTCCAAATTCGTCTACAACTACTGCAATGGTTCTTTTTTGCTTAATGAGTAATTGCAAGACTTCATTCGCTGCCATACTCTCAGGAATAATTGAAATTGGAAGAAGTATTTTAGTGATTGCATCCGGCTTTTTAAACAATTCAAAAGAGTGTGTGTATCCTATAATATTATCAATATTATCGCGATAAATCAGAATTTTTGAGAGTCCTCTTTCTATGAATTTATCCCGCAATTGCTCAATAGGCGTATCCATGTCCATAGCCACAATTTCGGTTCTAGGAACCATACATTCTCTGGCTTTTACAGAACCAAAATCAAGTGCATTTTGAAAGATTTGAATTTCACTATCGAGCTCTTCCTGATCTTTTTCTGCAGTAGCTTCTTTCACATAATGATCTAGATCTACTAGGTTAAAGGCTACACTACTATTATCTGTTTCTACCCTCAAAACATATTTTATAAGCACCTCTGAAATCCATAGAGTAATAGAAACAAAGAAGTACAACAAGCCATAAATCAATACTACTGGAATAGCGAAAAAGCTAAGTGTCTTGTTGGGATTGATTCGAAAAGTAATTTTCGGAAAAAACTCTGCTGTAACAAGTATAATAAGTGTTGAAACGATGGTCTGAACCAATAAAAGAAGTACGTCATTGCTGATTATTGCTTTCAACTGAGGCTCTAGTAAGTCCCCCATCTTGATCCCATAGATTACCAATGCAATGTTATTCCCCATCAACATAGCAGTAATGAAACGAGACTCATTTTGTAAAAAGTAGGAATATATTTTAGCTGGCCACGACCCTAGCTTTTTATCGAGCTCTATTTTAAGCTTATTGGCCGATACAAAGGCCATTTCTATTCCTGAAAAAAATGCAGAAAAAGCAAGGGAAAGAAGGATAACGACTATTGTAGATATTTCCATCGTGATGAAACTACATCAAAGGTAAAGAATTATGATTTCGACTGCTCATCGTTCTTTTCGAATCTTTTACGGACAGCTCTTCTTAACCCAAACAAGACTAAAGACATGAATGGCATCACTAACACAAAGTAGTTATCTTCTGTAAATCCATATTCCGTAAAAATAAAGATCGCAAAGCCAAGTGTTAAGATCCCTACAACTAACCAGAAGTACTCTATTATTCTATGGTATGTTTTCATCTGATGCTTCTTGTTCTTTTACATCAATAATACTCTTAATGTTTTGAACCTGGTATTTTGTAAAATCTTCATTGGACAGTAATCCATCTCCATAAATAATTTCATCTGCTGTTGTGATTTTCACAAAAGCATCGCTGTAGATTTCTTTGCCTTTTCGATCCCAAACCAAGTGTTCAGTATTCAGTTTTTCTCCTTTTTTATTGATCACCACCACATCATCTCTTGCCTCCATCAATTCGTCTTTTGTGTATTGAACCGCCCAATTGGAGGTTATTTTTGAATCGACATTTCCCTCTTTATCGTAAAACTCAACATCAACGCCTTCTGGAAACTCTGATCGCTCTTCTTCTCCGTAATAACGATCAATTATAGGAGCCTGAAGTTTTACTTTAACTACAGCTGAATCACTATAATAAATGGTTGCATTTTCAGTAGTTTCATTAGGAAAGCCCTCTTCTACCATTGCAATTTCATCAATCTCTTTATTGGTATTCCCACAAGAAAAAAGCATCCCTGTAAAGATTACAAGGATGCTCTTTAAAAATGTATTTTTTGCTTTATACAAAAGCTTAAGGTCTTGTTTTAAGTTGAACTGTTTCATTGATCCAGCAACCTACTTTCACTTCTTGTCCATCCGTCAACCCAAGAAAGAAACACTCTTCTTTTTTAGGGTAATTTGCTTGGGCTTGACCAATCATTTTATCACAAGCTGATGTCAAATCTGCGTCCAAAGACTTTGCCTTGTAATACTTGCTAATTGCTGCAATATAGCCATACGCCTGCTCACAACTGTTTTCACCACATGATCTAGATCCGTAAAAATAAGCATCCCCAATCAATTTATAAGCTTCTCCTGTATTTGGCTCAATGGCTAACCATTTCAAAGCATAGCTTTTAACACTTGAGTAACGTTTAGCCTGTAAAGCTGCATAACACAAGTATTTATACGTTATCGCTTTATCTTCTTGAACGTTTGACAGAGATACAGACTCTTCCAAATAGTTAATGGCTTCTCCGTATTTCGACTCTTTGTAAAGTCCAACACCAATATTGAATTTAGATTTTGCTGAAGGATTTACTTTATCGTAAGCTTTCGCTACATTCATAAATAAAGCTTCTCCTGTACAGTCTCTCATTTCGAAAAACTTCATGATTTCTTTTTGCAAGTTCGTATCATTAGGAGTCGCTTCAAATTTTCCTTGATACAATTCTACCAATGCCTCACAAGTTGCATAAGGGGCAAAAAGATCCTGAATTGGCTTTTCAACCATCTCGTAATATTGGGCATACTTCCCTTGCTTATTAACTTTTATAATTTCCATTACTCTAGGAAACTCTTGAAGCATCATTGAAGGCTCTTTTTCACCTGCTTTTACCAAAAGATTTAAGGCAAAATAATAGGTCTGTAAGACACCTGCTTCTGTTTGATTACCTCTAAGTTCTAGAGACTTGCTAGCTGCATCAAAAGCCAATTGAGGTTCATTTGACTTGTACTTTAACAATTCAGCAGACTTTCTACCAAGAACATAGCCTTCTTCTCCGTAGTTCTCAATTCTAAGATCATAAGACCACAATAAGGTATCTATAAGCCCTTGTTTCTTTGCTGGATCTTTCTCTGCTTTGATTAAAGCATTAACCATCCCAGCTCCTTTGATGTAAAGGTTTTTAGAAGATGCTGGACATAGTCCTAATGTTTTAGTCCATGCAGTATATGCATTGGTATAATTCTGCTGCTTATAGAACTCATTAAACAACGACAAATTCTCCAAGCATTTCAGACTATCTTCACCAGTACCATAGTTTTGCCCCATTACGGACAAACCACTTAAAACAAGAATTGCAAGGGCAAGTATTCTACTTTTCATAGTTTTCTTATTCGATTTTTCTTCGTTCAAACCATTTATCGGCTCTGTTATCGGGCGTAAAAGTAAATCCTATTAAAAAATTAACATAACGCTCCTGAATTAAGCCTGTTTTATTAATTCCTCTCTGTCCATACTGCAATGCAAAATTGATCATTGAGGTGTTTCTTCTCATAGCTGATTTGGAACTATTACCTATTAATGGTATTCCCATTCCAATACTCATGCCATACTCATCAACTCGATCTCCGAGGTTTAATCTGTTTTGGTAATAAAAGACACCTGCTCTGTATGTAATTGTCTTCAAAAAAGACCTTCTAATTGCTCGTTCATCAGGAAGAAAAGAGGCTCCTAAAGCAAATTCATGTCTATCGTTCAGGTCTTGATTTTCACCATTAACAGATAAATCAGACCATGAAGTAAACCCATAATCCAAACCGATGTCCCATTTACCAGTTGAATCGCTATAGAATTCATAAACAATACCAACACCAAGACTTTGTGGCATAACTATTCTACCGTTACTGGATTCGTTAATTACGGTATCTTTTGAAGCACCTGAACTACTGGTTGTATAGGCAAAATCAGAACGTTTAGCATTCATTTTTCGCTGAAGCCCATAAACAGCGCCTAACGAAACCATTCTACCTCCATGTGAATCTTTATGAAGTAACTTCTTGTAATTCACACCTATTTCAAAATTCACATCTGAAACAGTTAATTTTTGCTCGCTAACGGTATTGTATGCATTTGCTTCCGCAAATAAAATATTACTTGATCGGTTTGTTGTACCAAAATAATATGAAGGAGTTAGCCCTAAGCTTAAGTTGTTGGTACTATCTTGTAATAGCACATAAGCCAAATTTAAGTACGCACGATTTATGCCTCCCTCTCCTTCGTAACGGGTTTGAACTTCACCAAGTTCATCATCATCTGTTGATTGCTCAATGGCATACCCCATCTTAGTATATGGAGTTAAACCTAATCCCAAAGAGAAGCGCCCTCCCAGAGGAAGTCCCAATCCAAAATACTTGAAGTAGGCATTGGTATTTGTTTGAGATTGCTCATTACCATTGGTACTTACAGAATTTGCAATAGCTCCTACGGTAAAAGTCGGCATATCCAAACTTGACAATAATGCAGGATTAGCAGCATTTAATTGATAGGGATTTCCTAAAGCATACTTTAAGCCTCCCATGCCTGCATTTTCTGCATAAACCATAGGTTCAACATCTCCTAAACCATAATAAGAATATGGTGACTTTGTAGATGTTTGTGCTAACGTCATTAACGGTAGCAGTGCTATTGCCACAAGAAATAGCCTTTTGATTTTAATGTGTGTTGTACAATAATATTTCATTCAGTCCTTTCAGCACAATAAATGAGTCCGCAAAAATGTTACTTTTTAATGCATCTGCCAAGAAATCAAGATCTCCTCCTGTGAGAACAACCTCTAAATCCGCAAAAGCGTCCTTATAACGAACAATTGTTTGTTCTATTTCAGCTATGGTGCCATTAATTGCTCCAGCCTGAAGACACTCAACTGTATTCGTTCCAATAAGGGGGATTTTTTTTTCGAATGAAACAAGGGGTAATTTGCCTGTAAAGGTATGCATTGCTTTTAAACGCATCTCAATTCCCGGAGAAATTGCTCCTCCTATATATTTCCCTTCAGCATCTAAAAAATCATATGTAATGCATGTTCCCGCATCAATAACTAAAACATTTTTACCGGGAAATTTTGCGTATCCTCCTACAACTCCTGCAATTCTATCATTTCCGAGAGTCTTTGGAGTTTTATAATTATTCTCGATGGGCAATCCAACAGAATGGTCTAACCAAATTAAGCTGTCTTTTGCAGAAAACAACCAATCATCAAGCTTTCCACTAACATCGCTAATAATAACTTGACTTATGGAGTATTTTTCTTTTAATCCTGTTAAAACACGCATACCATCCTCATAATCTGAAGTTCCATGCTCTATCAGCTCTCGATTATTAAAAACTCCAAACTTAATTCGGGTGTTGCCACAATCTACACTAAGGTTCACTAAATGTTGATTTTAGCCACAAAAGTACTGTTTGAACAGCAACAAAAAGAAAAATATTTAGCAAAACTTTTACTTGTAGATCAAAGAAATTTATACATTTGTCGCCCATTCAAAAGGAGGTACCATAGCTCAGTTGGTAGAGCAACGGACTGAAAATCCGTGTGTCGCTGGTTCGATTCCAGCTGGTACCACAAACAAAAGCCAGTATTCACTGGCTTTTTTTATGCTTTATAGATTCTTATTTCTTCCTAATTCTCAAACCAATAGCTCAGAACTATCCCAGTTATTGCAATAAATAGCAAATGCACAACAAACCGGGCTGTTTCATTCACCTTATATGTTTTAGCTATCCACTTCATTGTTTAACCATTCTATTGATTTGACGCTGCAAAGTTAATTTCTAGTCTAGAAACCATTTTTACCAAATCTTTATTCAAGTTTTGAATTAATATTATTTTATGCCCTCTTATTGTTTCCACTATATCTTTGAGAAGTGAAAAAGAATAAATCAAACAGATCTCCACTTATCTTATTTTACATTTTAGTAGGGTACGTGTTCATCCAGTTCTGCTGGTGGTCTTTTCTTATTTATGACCTCAATTTAGAAGTTCATGAATTGCAATTAAAGCTAGACATCTCCAATAAAATTGAATTTGAACGTGCTCTTAAAGCCAATATTTGGATGATTTTAGGAGAAGGAACTGTTTTTTTAACACTTCTTTTTCTCGGTTTCTATCAAGTTAAAAAAGCTTTTCAGCGTGAAGTAGCTTTAGCTGAGCAACAACGCAACTTTCTTCTTTCGGTTACACATGAGTTAAACTCGCCACTTGCCTCAGTTAAGCTTTATCTACAGACCTTACTTTCCAGAAAAATAGACGAAGAAAAACAACGGCAAATATTGTCTAATGCGCTTTCAGAAAACGAACGGCTTCATAAATTAGTCGACAATGTATTAATCGCTACAAGGCTAGACAACAGCACTTTTTCACTCTATTTTGAAACAATTGACTGGAGCGAATTTGTGAAACAGACAATCACAAACAACCCAAAATCTAAGAACCGTCTAACCACATTGAACATTGAACACAATATTGTTGCTCCTATTGACAAAACAGCACTGGGGTCAATTATTAATAACCTTGTAGAAAATGCGATAAAATACACTCCAGAGGAGAAGGAAATTATATGTTCTTTATCGCAAAACAAAGATGAAATTCTGCTCCAAGTCATCGATCAGGGACAAGGGATTCCGGAAAATGAAAAAGCTAATATTTTCAAGAAATTCTATCGAGTTGGGAGTGAAGAAACCCGCAAATCAAAAGGAACCGGATTAGGACTCTACATTGTACACTTTTTAGTTAAAAGTTTAAACGGAACAATCACCGTGAAAAACAATTTACCAAACGGAACAATCTTTAGCGTTACTTTTCCCAAAGGAAGCTTACAGAATCATCACTCTTGAAAGATGTGTAAATAGCCCGAAAGTTTTTCACCACTTGTAAATTCTGCTCTCCAGAAGTAAACACCAGAAGTGAGAAATTCACCTCCCCAATTATTTCTATAATAATCGTCCTCGTACATCAATTCTCCCCAACGGTTATAAATCCACAACTTAGTTCCAGGGTGTCTGTTCACATCTGCTAAATAGAAAAAGTCGTTAATCCCATCTCCATTGGGAGTAATAACATTTGGTGGATTTATTGCACAATCATCTACATCTACCAAAACACTATCTGAAGCGTATGTACCACAAACATCAAATACCGAGACATAGAAAACACCACTCGTTAATAACTGAACATAAGCCAATGAAGAATCTATGTTGTAAAGCACAGGATATGATCCCGTCCAATCATACCCCGAATAACCTCCAGCCCCTCCGGATACAGTTGCATATAACTCGAGTTCATCTCCCAAACATATTGATGTATCGTTCATTGCAACAAGATTCAATTGAGGGTGCACTTCAGCACTTATCAGAAAACTATCTATTGCAGTCTCTCCACACAAATCCATTACAGTAACAACCATCTCTTGAGGCACAGTTGTTACCGGAATCTCAATTGTATCTGTAGCAACTATTGCAGCACCATTGTACTCCCATGAAAAAGTATAACTTCCTGCTCCTCCAGTAGCATAACCTACAAACGCAACACTGTCTTCTGCACAATAGAGCACAGTATCTGCATAAGCTACAACCAGTGGTGCATGAGTTTGAACTGTGGTATAAATTGTATCTATTACTTGCCACGCTCCACACTGATCAGTAATTGTCACAACAAAAGAGGTGTCTCCATCAACAGGGACTTGTAACATAGAATCATTCGAGCCAATATTCCACTGGAATGAATATGTACTAAAACCTCCCGTAACTATAGGAACTATTGAAGCAACATCTCCAGCACAACTAACAGTATCTATGGAAAAATTTGCCTGAAGAGTATCTCCCAAATCATAGACAATACTAATGTCTACCGTATCACTAACCAGATCACATGCATCAGTTACTATAACAGTATACACTGTATCTGTATTAGGGCTAACCCATATTGAGTCGGTAGTATCTCCGGTTGACCATAGATAACCCGGGCTTGTTGCCGAAATAATATGAGGGCCAATATGTATTGAATCTTGAGTACATATAAGCGTATCAATATTTCCATAAACTTCAAGAGGCGGTGAATATAACCTTACCCATATGCTATCTACAAGATCTGGCTCACATTGATCTGTTATTGTTACAGTATAAAAAGTATCTACTGTTGGACTTACCACTATAGAATCTGTTATGGATGAATTACTCCATGTATAGGTATGTGGACCCGTTCCGGAAATAATAGAAACTCCTATTGTTGTCGAAGTTTCTACACATGTAATTGTATCATCAGCAGCATCTATAACGAAAGGAGGATCATAATTATAAACCTCGACACTATCTATTACCGTGTCAGAAACACATGCATCTGTTATTGTCACATAATAAACGGTATCACCTACCGGATGTACCCATATGCTATCTGTTATTGCTCCGTTACCCCATTGGTAATATTGTTGTGCCGAACCACTTACAATCTCTACACCAATAAACAAACTATCTTCAGTACAGTCTAATGTATCAGGTGTAGCTGACACAATTAACGGTGCATTTTGTATAATTATTTGTGCACTATCAATGAGTGTATCAGAAAAACAAGCATCGGTGTATGTTACATATATTGTTGTGTCTTGCATGGGAGCAACAATTGACAAAGTATCGCTAACAGTATCTCCCGTTGACCACATGTATTGGAAATAGGGTATTCCACTAATCGGATCTGGAGCTATGTATGCAGAGTCTGCAAGGCAGTCTATCGTATCATTCATAAAATTTGCTTCAACAGGGACTTTATCATGAATGTAAAGCACTACCTCGGAAGTATCTCCCGGCACATAGTAACAAACAGTTGTGTCTGGTATAATTGTGATAATTAGTGTGTCAACTCCCTCTACTACCCCATCATCAAAAATATCCAGTGTAAGCGAGGCAATACTTTGTCCCGGAGCAAAATCAATACTATCCGGAATATTCGCAAAGTCTATACCTTCAATTGCATTCCCACCTAGCAAGTAATAAACCGTATAAGGAAACTGCACATCAACAAAGCGTTCAAAGTCAATACTAACCGAACCACATCCTTCATAAAAGTTAGAATCTACATTTGCAATTGAAGTATAGTTAGGTTCTGCTGAAATTTCTATAGGTGTAGCACTAAAACTTTTTGCTTCAAGAAAAACACCCGAATCCAACGATCCGTCAGTACCATCGCCTATTGCCAAAGCAATATGGTACGTATCGCAAGGAACAGTTGCAAATGTTGCTGTTAAAATGGTTGTAAATCCATTATACGAGATATCGACATTGGGCTGATTATTGACAAAGAATTGATCGTTTAAAGGTGCAGTTCCACAATTGTTCCCCCCAGGGTGTATTGAAGAAATTGTGATTGGAATTGCCGGTGATGTTCCTGGAACACTTGCAATATTGATTGCTCCGTTAGGAAAACCTGCCGGTGATGGAAACGTACCTGTAATTCCCGGACCACTCACAAAAAAGCCAAATACATCATTGTATTGCGTACAAGGGTATGTATTCCATTCATCACTTGAGAAAATGTAGCGAAAACTTACTGAATCAGATATAGGAATGAAATCAAACTCAAGAACAGAAGCATCATTTACAGATGAAGCTGCGGGGAATGTACCTCCAATCAAAGCAGGAACAGACTGGGAAACATCTAATAATGCATTATTACCTGTTACTCCAAAATAAGTAGGTCCAAAGTCGCCTTGGGTTGGAGTTCCTCCATTAGGAATTGAAGCTCCCCCAACCGGAATAACACCTAAATTACCAGTTGTTAAAACAATACCTGAATCGAGTCCAAAATTTGTATTTGCAGCATTAAAAAAGCCCAGCTGGGTTACTGTATCTCCATAGTAGGAAATGTTTAATGCTGTAACTCCTGATCCAAGTAACACATTTTGAATCAAAGAATCAGGTGAATGATAGGGAGGTTGACTAGAAGTAACAAATTGTCCAAATAAAGAAAAAGTACGTATGCTTAATAATGTAATTAAACATACGTACAGTTGTATTTTTTTCATCCGTTAGGTTTATTCCGTATAGCTAGGAATGGTAACTGTTCCGTTTGTTTCAAACTTCTGTCTGGCATATCCCTCAACTCTAACCTTATACACATAAACCCCTACACTTGCCGGACTGCCTTTATAAGAACCATCCCATTGAAAATTTGCATCTCTTGAGGAGAACACTTCATTCCCCCATCTATCGAAGATAACAATTAAAAAACTTTTAATCATATCATTCGATTTATAGCCTTCTCCATACAGCTGGAAAACATCGTTCAAACCATCTCCATCCGGAGTAAAAGCTGATGGAATAAAAATTCTAAGCGGTGGATCTAATATAACATACGCAGAATCTACACATCCATGATCATCATATGCCCAAAGTGTTACATACCATTGTTGAGCTGAATTATAAGTATGCCAAGGATCTTCTTCTACAGATGTATTTCCATCTCCGAAATCCCAAGTATAGCTTGTTGCATTTTCTGACCCATTTGCAAAGATCACATTTGTAGCATCAAGGTGTTGGTGCGTAAAAATTGCCGTTGGAGCACTTACTTCAACCGAAACCGAGTTTACTGCTCTGGTTCCACAATCGTCTGTAATGGTAACACTATATACAGAAGATGAAAGTGGTGCCACAGCATTCAAGCTATCATTATCTCCGTTTGACCATGAATAAGAATAATTTCCTCCCCCCCCTTCAGGATATGCCCATAGTTGAATAGGTTCTTGAGGACACAACATTGTATCTGGAGAAACTACAGCTACCATTGGATCATGTTCTCTGATAGTTACAGTGACATCACTTGTTACGGAATCCAAATTACACAAATCTGCTACTTCAAAGGTAAATGTGGTTGTAGTATCAACTGCACCTCCAAAGTAGTCGATTTGATCGTTCCAATTGGTCCAAGAAACAACATAATCACTTGAACCTCCTACTACTTGAGCTGGCCCAAATTCAAAAGGTCTTCCCGGACAATTTAAAACTACATCCTCAAAAGGTATCACTTGAAGGTCTGGATAAGTCGCTACAAAAGCCGTTAAATCTAACACTTGAGTATCTAATTGGCAGACATCTGTTACAGACACCGTATATATTGTATTAGAATCTGTTGTTACATTTATTGTAGAGTCTGTTTCTCCGGTATTCCATAAAACCGAATAAGGTTGATAACCTCCCGAAATTTCTACGCTCATTGGTAAGATGTCTCCCACACATTGTATGGTTACATTTTCTCCATCAATACTTACAGGATCATTAATGACCCAAACGGTTAGTGAATCTACTACAGAGTTAACACCACAAGCATCCGTAACAGTCACATAATAGTCTGTAGTAACCATGGGGTTAACGGTTTGAACTGAATCTGTAACTCCATTACTCCATTGGAAGGTGAAATTCGGAGTTGTGTTGGTAACCTCAACGGCAATGTCTACAGGTGGATCAATACAAGTTACTGTATCATTATGAGTAGTTGTTACAAAAGGAGGGTTATCAATTGTTAATGTAAAGGTATCTACCAAGAACATTCCGGCACAAGCCTGAGTTGCCGTAACAACATAATCTGTTGTCACATAAGGGTTGTTTTGATAATATGCAGATCCTGACCAGCCAGAACTCCACTGATACACCATTCCCGGCATCCCATCATAAGTTTGAACCGTAATTGGCGCTCCCATATCTTCACACGTTATTGTATCATCAGGACATAAAATTGAGGTGGGAGGATTTTGAACAATGATGTGTGCCGTATCTATGATAGAATCTACTCCACATGCCCCTGTTACAGTAACAAGAAATGATGTATCATTAGTAAATGTTGTATTACTTAAGTTAAACGAAGCTGTTGTACTTCCGTTTGACCAAGCATATGTAGCCGGCAACATACCGGTATCTACAACAGTCTCTACAAGGTGAGAAGCATCTGTACACCAAACAGTATCAATCGAAGAGCCTGTTAGACTTAAAGGAACCCTATCGTGTATTTCGATAATTAAAGAATCTCCGTTTGCTCCACAAGCCAATGAAATGGTTGAATCTGCTATTCCTATGATTATTGTCTCTATTCCCTCAGCAATGTAATCTTCTATAACTGAGAATGAAATAGTGGCAGTATCTTGGCCTGCGGCAAAAACAATAGAATCTGGAATGTTTGTATAATCTGCTCCCATTAATGCAGTCCCAGCAATTACTAAAGGAATAGTATCTGCATTCTGCACATTATCTAAACGGTGAAAATCAACATCTACTGAACCGCATCCTTCGAACAAAATAGAATCTCCACCCTGCGTATTGTATTGTGGTGCCGGAATAATTTCAACACCTGAAGCGTCAAAAGAGTTTGCTTCCATAAATACAAACGAGCTTAATGCTCCATCAGACCCATCACCAATGGCCATTGCAAAACTATAAGTATCGCAAGGTTGAACTGGGAATTCAACGGTCATTAATGTTGTAAAAGCATTTACATCAACAAGGGTTGATGTTGGGTTAGGAACAAAATAGCTTGAATTTGAAGGAGTACCACATGACCCTGAATATCCTGCTCCATTAATAGAAGAAATAGTAATCGGGATATTTGTTCCCGGAATAACCGCATAATTCTGAGAGTTAGGAAATCCTGCCGGGGCAGCATATGTTCCTGTAACACCAGGCCCACTCACAAAGAATCCAAAAACATCATTAAAACTTGAGCAAGGATACGTTGGCCACTCATTTGAAGCAAAAATAAAGTTAAACTGCATGGTATCTTTGGTAGGAACAAACTCAAACCAAATAACACATGCATCATTAACATCTCCTGCCGCACTCGCACCCGGAATTAAACTTGCTGCCAAATTTGAAACACTCAGCAAAGCATTGTTTGAAGAGCTTCCCATCCATGTGGGACCAAAGTTAACTCCGGTACCATTACCAGGAGCTGTTGCTCCAGTAACACTACAAGTACCACCGGTTGGACACAATTCATTAATACTCCCAGTGGAAAGTACTAATCCACTATCAATACCAATAGAACTACCTCCTCCACTAAAAAATCCATACTGCTGTGCCGAACCATAAACCTGAATATTGTTAATGGTTACATTCCCTCCCGCAAAAACATCATTAATAAGGTATTGAGCCGTATTATATGGCGCTTGGTTTGTAATACTTACCTGACTGTACACCATCTGAAAAGATAGGATTGTAACTAGGAAGGGAATTATTTTTCTCATAAAATTGGCATTACTGTTAACGCAAGATAACGTGGAAAATGATGATTTCAAAAAGTGGCTCTTATCTTTGTACAACATACAAGACGAAAAAGGTAACATTAGGTTGCTTTTTAAAACAAAACATATGAATCAATTAAAGTCATATTTAGATCAAAATAAAGATCGATTTGTGGAGGAGCTATTTGAACTCCTACGTATCCCTTCCATTAGTGCAGATTCTGCCTATAAAGAGCAAACGCTTAAAGCTGCCGAAGCTGTTAAGAATAGTTTAGAAAAAGCGGGAGCCGATAAAGTAGAGTTATGCCCAACAAAAGGTTACCCTGTAGTTTATGCTGAAAAAATAATTGACCCTAATTTACCTACTGTTGTGGTTTATGGGCATTATGATGTTCAGCCAGCTGACCCAATTGAATTATGGGATGCTCCAGCATTTGAGCCTATCGTTAAAAAAACAGACATTCATCCTGACGGGGCTATTTTTGCCCGTGGAGCTTGTGATGACAAAGGCCAGTTTTTCATGCATGTAAAGGCATTTGAGACAATGGTTAAAAATGATGCTCTCCCCTGCAATGTAAAGTTCATGATTGAAGGTGAGGAGGAAATAGGATCGGCAAACTTGGATGAGTTTGTTAAGAATAATCGTGAAAAATTAGCCGGTGATGTTATTCTCATTTCTGATACCGGAATGCTCGCCAATGACACACCTTCGATTACAACTGGGTTGAGAGGCTTAAGTTATGTTGAAGTTGAAGTTACAGGACCAAACCGCGATTTACACTCGGGGCTTTACGGTGGAGCTGTTGCCAATCCTATCAACATCTTAACCAAGATGATTGCCTCTTTGCACGATGAGAATAACCATATTACGATTCCGGGGTTTTATGATGATGTAATAGAGTTGAGTACTGAAGAACGTGAAGCTATGGCTCAAGCTCCTTTTAGCTTAGATGCCTACAAAGCCCACTTGAATATTGATGATGTTTGGGGTGAAAAAGGATACAGCACTATGGAACGCAACTCTATTCGACCAACATTAGATGTAAACGGAATTTGGGGTGGTTACACTGGCGAAGGTGCTAAAACAGTAATTGCTTCAAAGGCTTATGCGAAAATTTCAATGCGCTTAGTTCCGGCTCAAGATCCTGAAAAAATTACGCAACTGTTTGTCAAACATTTTGAGAGTATTGCTCCAGATGCTGTAAAGGTGAAAGTTACACCACATCATGGTGGAGAACCTTATGTTTCACCTATTGATACTGCTGAATATCAAGCAGCCAGCAAAGCAATGGAAGCTACTTTTGGCCAAACGCCAATTCCAGTACGTTCAGGAGGTTCAATTCCTATTGTTGCTTTGTTTGAGCGTGAGCTAGGTATGAAAAGTATCTTAATGGGTTTTGGCCTAGATAGTGATGCTATTCATTCGCCTAATGAGCATTATGGTTTATTCAACTACTTTAAAGGCATAGAAACCATTCCTTACTACTATCAGTATTATACTGAATTGAAAAAATAACTTCACTTCCCTCCCTTAGCGGGAGGGATTCTTTTAACCTCTTTTTCTATTCTCGCTCAACGATGAAGCCAAAATTCCTTTTCTTTTTTATAGGTATTCTTTTTGTTTTTAGTTCATGTACATATGAAGACATTGAGGTAACAAACATTACAAACTATTCTGTAAACAACGTTACTGACGATGGCTTTGAGCTGGCAATGGACATTACCATTTCAAATCCTAACAACTACAAAATGAAAATGAAATGGGCCAAAATGGATGTCTACATTAATGACAGATACATCGGGAAAACGAATATTGATGAAGATGTTATACTCAAAGCCCANTCTAATGATGAGCATAGGGTTAAAATGAAAACCTCCTATGACAAAGCTTTTAAAGGCAGCATNATGGACTTGGCCGCTTCAGCACTGTTTGGTGGGGGCATTAAGCTAAAAGTGGAAGGNGAAATGAAAGGCTCTGCTTTTTTAATCAGCCGAAAATTCCCGATTGAACATACGGAGACCATTAAATTCAGCGAACTGGATTTTTAAAAATATTTGTAATCGTATTCCCAGATGCGAATTCTCTTGGTTAATTCATCGCGCTCTAAATGAGCGTATAATAAATCTTCACGGTAAAGAAATTCTTTCTTGGTTAAGGGTTTTTCATCNCGTTTTACCCATTCTATTTCGGGTCTTCCAAAAGCATCAAAAATATAGTCATAAGTTACTTCTGCATTNTTTGTGGAATGAATCATTTTNACCAACTGACCNCTGTTGTCGTAGATGAATTTCTGTGACTCTCGCTGGGCTCCGATAGCCATTCTTGAGATGATTTCTTTTACATTACCGTAAGCGTCTTCTATCACATTTTCTTCTTTAAACAACCTTCCTTCTCCATTAAACCATTTCCGTTTGGTTTGCTGATCGTAATGTTCGTATGCGATTTCTTTCAAATCGTGTTCATCTGTTTTAGGACGCCAATAAAACGACTTCCACAATTCTCCTTTCTCATTATAAGTATAGCTGTAGNTACACTTTCCGAAAATATCTTCTACTTCTTTTTTGGCCAGTAAATTTTGATCGTTGTATTGGTATTGAATGATGGTTGAATCTACTTTATAGCCTACATCATAGGTTTCAACAAAGCGAATTAAAAAACCATNTCTGTTAAACTCAAANACACGAAATATGCGGGTATCTTCAATCGGNACGTCCTGATCTTTATAAGCATAATTTGCACGAATAGACCGGATTTGTTTTGTTTTGATAAACTCTTGATTGAAGTAAGGAGCCTCTTCCATTAAATGGCCTTGATTCAGATAAAGTTGCTGACTCCATCCTACTGTGCTCCAAAAAATAATAAATGCAATCGCTACTGTTCTTCTCATTTCACTTGCTCCAAAGCCTCTTCTACNGTTTCAACGGGAAGCTTGCATGCTTTATTTTGGCAAACGTAAATTAAGCTTTTACCGTTTACAACTCTGTTTTGTAACAGTGCTAATGTAGATGGTGTTTTAGAACCGGCTAACAGCGCATTTGGAATATAATGTTGTGNNAACGAATGTAACTGATCTACAGACTTTTCTCCTGTAAAAACAACTTCATAATGTGGAAAAACTAACCAATTCATTAAAATGCCCCAATTNGAAAAAGAAGATCCGTACTTGCTCATCATCATTTGAACATTGTTAAGCATTTGCTCGCTNATTTCTANAAATCGCTGATCTTCTATATAAATTCCNAGCTGGTAAAGAANTTTTGCCATTGCAGAATTNGTAGAAGGNATAACGTTGTCCATTATCTCCGTTTTTCTTGCAATAAGCGGATTGTCAACAGATGATGTGAAATAAAACATTCCATTCTCNTTATTGAAAAAATGGACAATGGCATANTCTNCCAATGTTTTGGCNTCNATTAACCATTTCTCATCAAATGTGGCTTGGTANAGTGCTATAAATGCTTCAATGGTAAACGCATAATCTTCTAAGTAGCCATTTATTTTGACCTCTCCTTTTTTGTACGAATGCCACAAACCGTTATCGTCTTTNCGCATGGTTGACGAAATAAACGCGGCATTCTTTAANGCAATTTCCANAAAGCGNTCTTCTTGAAACACACGATANGCATCTGCATANCCTTTTAGCATNAATGCATTCCAACTGGTAAGNGATTTATCNTCTAATCCGGGACGAACACGTTGANCNCTGACTTNCGTTAAAACCANCTTCGCTTTGTCGATCTTCTCGTTTAATGTTTCTGTTGTTATTCCAAATTCAGTAGCTAATTCTTCATCGGACTTTGACCGCAATAAAATGTTGTTGCCTTCTTCCCAATATCCTTTTCCTTCAATATTGTAGTACGCTTTTACCAATTCATAATCATCCCCTAAAAGTGTTTTTACTTCTTCGCTTTTCCACACGTAAAACTTTCCTTCTTCACCTTCGCTATCTGCATCTAAAGCGGAATAGAANGCACCACTCTCGGNTTCGTACATTTCTCGTTCTACAAANGCTAATGTTTCCTCTACAATTTGGCGATACAATGGCTTTTGAAACTTCTGGTAACCTTNTGTATACAANGAAACCAGCTGTCCATTATCGTAAAGCATTTTTTCAAAATGCGGGACTTTCCACAATTCATCTACCGAATANCGTGCAAAACCTCCGCCTAGCTGATCATAAATGCCNCCATAAGCCATTTTGGTTAACGTNAGGTCTACATGTTTTAAAACACCTACATCNCCAGCTAATTCTCCAAACTGCAATAAAAATTCATAGTTATTGGGAAGAGGAAATTTCGGAGCTCTATCCGGNCCACCTTCAANATTGTCAAAATCATCTTCCCAACGGTCAATCATCACATCCAATGTTTCTTGNTGAAAATGAGATGGACGATTATTCATTTCGATTAANTCTGAACCNGCAACACCTTCGGTTAACTGCTGAGCTACTTCTTCAATTTTAGATCGGTTTTCGGCATATTGCTGNGCTACACGAGTCAATACTTCTGTCCATTGTGCTTTGGGAAAATAGGTTCCTCCGTAAAAAGGTTTTCCATCNGGNAATGCAAAACAGTTTAACGGCCAACCTCCCTGACGGGTAAGTAATTGAACTGCATCCATGTANACCTGATCAACATCNGGNCGNTCTTCACGGTCTACTTTTATACAGATAAAATGTTCGTTCATCANCTTGGCCACAGCTGTATCTTCAAACGATTCATGTTCCATTACATGACACCAATGNCAAGCACTGTAACCAATACTAATCAACAACGGTTTGTTTTCTTTTTGAGCACGCTCTAATACCTCTTCATTCCACGGCTGCCAGTCTACCGGATTATGTGCATGTTGCAATAAGTAAGGGCTCGTTTCGTGAATAAGCGCGTTGGTGTATGAGTGTTTTTCTTGTTGCATGTTGTTTGGATTATTTGATGATTTGCAGGCATACATNACCCACAACATCAAAATGAAGACAGAAGTTCTGAACAGCTGAACCATTGAACATGCGAAATTAAAGTATCTTTTGAACCCAAACAGTAATTAAAGTCACGGTGGGACAACTTCCAGCGAAACGTAAATTAAGGTTTTCTAAAACCAACCTCAACGAGCCCGAAGAACGCGAATGGCATTGGAGNTATTGGGTAATGATTGGAGGACTTTTTTCTGGTTTGTTTATCATTCTCTTTGTTGGAATNCCAACNGTTTTAAGCCTGTATGAGCTCTCTCGTTTATTGGCTTTTTTCTCTCTAACCGGATTACTTATTCCTTTCAAATTTTACCGTAAATACCTTGATATTGATCAACTTGAAATTNTTTTCTTTAACATTATTGGAGTTGGCCCAATTGTACTCTCGGTTTTACTGTTACTCAATTACTTTATTGTGCTCTCCACAACTGAAGAAATCTATTCTGTTAAGAAAGTTGAATTATTAGAAAATAGCCTGCTTAATTCTGGCGTTTATTATCGTCTTGAGTTTGATCAAGATGNACTTATTGAATACCCCAATTTCAGAAAGTTTCACTATGGTGAAGATGGTTTTTTACCTTCGAAGACGCGTTACGTAAAATTCACAATAGATCATGGTCCTTTATGGGACGTAGTTACAGAACGAATGGCCGTTAACCAACAACAGATATGATTCAATACCTCACTTTCACCGTTATTTTCAGCTCAGTAGTTTATTATTTACTCCATCAGGTAAAAGGTCCTATTCGAAGTTTTAGGCTTTTTTACTACAACCGTATACGGTATAAAAACAACCTCACTCGTCAAAAATTCATCCTCATTAACAACATATTGGTAAATCATTGTCCTTATTATGTTGCGTTAAATGACAAGGGAAAAGCCAAGTTTATTACTCGTTTAAATCGTTTTGTAAATGCTACAAAATGGATTGGTGCAGAAAGGCTACAGCTTACTAACGAAATGAGGTATGTAATTGGTTCTGCTGCCATTCAAATTACGTTTGGCTTTAGTGACAATACTTACATGTTTCCTTCTATAAGTCGAGTTATCATTTATCCGGATGCTTTTTACAACCGAATGATAAGACGCAACTTAAAAGGGGGAACGACTTCCAACACTGTAATGCTTAGTTGGAGGCATACGCTTGAAGGTTATGCAGATCCTGATGATAACCTTAACCTTGCTTTGCATGAATTTGCACATGCCTTAAAGCTGTATGCGGAACAAGGTGGAATGGAAAATTTCTTTGGGACGTATATTACTAACTGGTTAGCTATTTCTGCTCCGGAACAAAAACGCTTACGCGCTCGTGAAGACTCTTTTTTAAGGGCTTATGGTGGCACAAATGATCATGAGTTTTTTGCGGTCAGTGTTGAACACTTCTTTGAATCTCCTGAGCTGTTTAAGCAAGAATTACCTGATATATTTAACCACTTGTGTGTCTTGCTCAATCAAAACCCTTTAGCTGTAGAAACGGGCTATATGTTAACCGATGAATATTTAAAATCGGTTAACAGAAACAGTATGTTAATTCCGGTTCCTAAGGTGAGATTTAAAAATGAGGTTTATGCCAATAAATACTACATCACTTTATTTTTTATGAGTCCGGTGTTTTTCATTTTCACCTTCTACCTCACTATCGACACCTACATTACTTTTAATGACATTAAATGGTTTCTGTTAATAGGAACCCTCAGTGGCTGTATTATTTCATACAAACGTTTAATGAAAACGGAGTTAATGATCTGGCCTATTTTCATTTTTTTTCAAGCCACAGGCTATTTGTCTATTCATTTGGCGACTTTCTTTTTACTTAACACTTTACTACCTATTGGCCATCACCAAATGAAGTTTACAGCTGTGAATGTAGTTTCCGGAGGCATCTATAGCACACCTAAAATATTAACTCCNGATCCGCTNATTAATGATATGTCTTTTTCGAATAGCCTTTCTCTAGAATCGTTGTTTTCTAACCATCAGAAAGAGAAAGATTTTGAATATGTNCTCGAAATGAATGAAGGTATTATGGGNTTTGATGTAGCCTACAGCTCATACCTTACGTTTTCATTTGAACCCAAAAAAGACAGTACNACCATCATAAGTGAAATAGANCCTACAAAACGCTATAAACTAGAGTTAGAGTAATTTCTTTGGTTTTCCAGCAACAAAATCCTTGAGGTAAAAAGGCTCAAAGTAAGCGACATCTTCAAACTCTTCTTTTTGGTATTTTTCCANGGCTGGAATAATCATGTCTTTGGCTGAAGGAAAAACTCCTTTTCTAACTTCAATATTTTCAACTTCACCGAACANAGCATCTAATTTATCTGCTCCGGGACCATAAAGAAGTACTTGTTCATTAGCATAAGCCGTAAAACTATCTNCTGTTATGATATTAGCAGAGACTTCTTCTAGCAGCTTATTGTCTTTGTAAACAGCCTGATAAACCTCCATTCTTCGCGCATCTAGCATCGGAATTTTCACACCATTAAATGAGCTAACATCTCCTGCATGAGCAAAAGCTTCCAATGTTCCAATACCAATTATAGGAATAGAAAGTGCATATGCCAATCCTTTAGCTGTACTAACACCAATGCGTAAACCAGTATATGATCCTGGACCTAATGAAACCGATATAGCGTTAAGNTCTTTTAAACTCTTCCCNGCATNTTTTATGCACTTCTCTACNAGAANACTGAGGTTCTCGGCATGTGCATAGCCATCGTTAATTTCGTTTAAAGCGACTAGTTCGCCATTAACAGATAATGCAACGGAACAATTTGTNGTAGCCGTTTCAATGTGAAGAATTAAAGCCATAATTACTTCTCAAACTTATACACTTCTGTCCGATCTCCTTGCATTACTTCATCGCCATTTTTTAACGTTTTGGAAACCATATTGTAAGGTCCTGAAACTACGACATCTTCTGCTTGAAGACCTGATTGGATTTCAATGTATTTGTTGTCTTGAATGCCTGTGGTNACATAGCGCAACTCGGTTTTCCCTTCTTCTTCGTTGCCTAGGTACAAAAAGACACATTCTTTCATGTCTTCATCACTTTCTTTGTTTGTACTATCGNCNCTTATTGTTACAGCCTCAATAGGAACCGCTACCACTTGATTTTTTTCTTCTGTTTTAACTTCTACAGATGCCGACATTCCCGGTCTNAAAGGAGAAAGGTGTGGGTTTTCCTGATCAATTAAGTCTTCATAGCTGTTGCGCTCTATTCGCACCTTAACATTAAAAACCGTTACTTGATCTCCACTTTGTANTGTAGAAGATGAATTGGCTATTTCAGTAACTGTTCCTTCAAATACACGATCGATGTAAGCATCTATTTCAATNTCTGCTTTGTCTCCCAATTTCACTTTCACAATATCGCTCTCATTGACCTCTATGTTTACTTCCATTTGGGTAAGGTCAGCAATACGCATAATTTCAGTTCCTGCCATCTGAGAGGTTCCCACTACGCGCTCTCCTACTTCTGCATCTAGTTTAGAAACGGTTCCGTCAATTGGTGCAAAAATGGTTGTTCTACGAAGGTTATCGTCTGCCTCTTTCAGTGCTGCCTCAGCACTTTTAACATTATACTCAGCAGCTTTTAGTGACTCTTTTGCAGCTTCAACATCTGCTTTTGCTACTTCGAATTGAGAAAGTGCATTNTCATAATCTGCCTGAGANATTGCTTTATCATCAAACAATTGTTTTACGCGTTTGTANTTTGCACTGGCATTAAGAAGTTGNGCTTCTGACTGAGCTACGCGTGCNTTTGCATTGGCCGCGTTTGCTTTAGAAGAGTTTAACGATGCTTCCATTCTGTTTCGTGCNGCAACAAACAAATCCGGATTGATCTTCACTATCAAATCGCCTTTTTTGACTTTNTTTCCTTCCTTTACCGGAAGCTGCACAATTTCCCCAGAAATTTCAGCNGAAAGCTTCACCTCTGTCTCNGGTTGTACTTTTCCATTGGCAGAAACTGTTTCATTAATGTCTCTCAGTTCTACTTTCTCGGTTAGTACAAATGTCTTNTCTTTAAAAAAGACTTTGTTTAAGCTTAATGCAGTAACAGCAAGTAGAGTAATNACTCCTACTATAATCCAAGCTCTGTTTTTATTCTTTTTCTTCCCCATTGATATGTCGTTTATAATTGAATGGGATTTCCCATGTAGAAATCAAGAATTTTCATACGAAACACGAATGTGTACTTTGCCCTAACAAGTTCAGATTGAGCTCTGTTCAGGTTGTTTTTGGCCGTATTGAATTCTACGGCATTGATCATTCCTACTCCAAANCTCTTTTGAGCATAATCAAAGGCTGTTTGAAAACTTTGCACACTTTTCTCTGTAGCTCTGTAAGTATTCAANGCTGCTCGCGCATCTGCATAAGCCTGTTCAATATCTTGCTTCACCTGGTTTNTTGTAACCTCAAGGTTTACTGCAGCTATTTCGTTTTGAATTTTTGCTTTATTGATTGCNGTATGTGTGCTAAANCCATTGAATAATGGAATCTGCAANGTGAATCCAAACGATTTATTCAAGTTATTATCTAGCTGATCAAAAAAGCCGACTTTTTCGTATTCGTAATCATAAGTTGGGCTATATACCGTTGCATTCGTACCTTCAACAAAACCTACGGCTGAGTTTCCTGCAAATGAAACATTGGTAATNCTGGTTTGATTTTCTGAATAACCTGTTCCNATTGCTCCGGTAAACGCCAAAACAGGACTAATACGTCCTCTGGCCAAACTTATTCCTCGTTCACTACTTCTTAAACGGTATTCGGCCCCTTTTATCGATGGTAGTGTTGCNTCTGCTTGTTGATAAACCNTTTCTGGCATAAGGCTCACTCTTGCGCTTTCATCAACAATTACATTGGGAATTTNGATTTGGAAAGGTGTAGATGCATCCAATTGAAGCAATTGTTTTAGCTGAAGATAAGCTAGCTTTAAATTATTCTCTGCTGTAATGACGCTTGCATCTTCATTGGCCAACTGAGCCTGAATATCAAACAAATCTCCATCTGCTGCACTTCCCACTCTTACCAATTTTTCGGTTTGTGNTACNTGAGAAGCAATAATGTCGCGCTGTTCTTTAGCAATATTGAACAACTCTTCGTTTTGAAGTATTTGGAGATATGCCAGAGCAACATTTAGACTTACATTGTTTTTTTGATCTGCAACATCTTCTCTGCTCGCCATAACATTGGTTTGAGCTTGTTTGATGGCATTGTAATTTTGTAATCCTGCAAATAAATTTAGCCCTGTACTTAGACTAAAATTATTCGACTGTACCTGATTTTGAGCAAAGGTATTGGTGTATGGATCAATCGTCTGTCCAATGTTGTAAATATGGTTTCCAAATCCGTTTAATGTAGGCAAAACTTGTCCTTTTGCTAGCAATAAATCTTCTTCACTTAACTGAGCCTGTAACTCACTCTGGCGGATCTGAAGATTGTTGTCTAATGCATATTGAATGCATTGCTCTAAGTCCCAATTTTCTTGTCCATATGAATGGGCTGAAACAAGACTCACAAGAAGTACAATTAGCACGTGCAACTGATGACTAAATTTGTTCATACNAAACAAATGTATCGCATGAATATGCGTTTAGAAAGAAAAATATCTTCAAGCGGAAGAAAGAAGGTGTAAGCGCAAAATTTTGTTTATGAAAGGCTGAATCANTCAACGTTGAATGTTCTCTACTCTTCTNANAAAAGCTANNGNTTTTGAACCATATAANGCTGCCATAGTGANTATACACAAAAAAGGAAACAGCCACACTATTCTNTTTTCAAACCGAGGATGAACGGTCGATAAATTTGCACAAACAAATGCGCTAACAGTGTAAAAAAGCAAGAAAAAGAGTACAATAAACCCTAATTTCTCATTTACTTTTAATTTACCCAACAGTGCAAAAATTAAAAGCATTATCCAGCTCCCAACAACAACTATTATTTCTATAAAGTTGAGAAANGTTAAATCGATTTCCCCCCTGTTTTGTCGTGATGAAATATACTCTTTCCAGGTATCTGGAAATTGTGCTGTNATTTGTAAATAGGGAGCTGAACCTTCTAATGAAGGTCCGTCTAATGTTGTAGAAAATGTAAAAAGNTGAACAAGTCCGTATTCAATATTTTTTAAAACAATGATGTCCCAATATTTTGGAGAAAGGTATAGGTCTTTGAGTATTTCATTGTACTCTTCTTTGTTNGCTTCAACTCCTCCTGTCTTACGCATTGGACTATCATCACTCCATATAAAACTCCAACCCAAATTGTCTTTATANGAACATATTTTATAGTCTTTTTCTATGCACGCATCTTCCAAATACGCTTCTAGAATTCCATTTTCTACTAGGTGATTCATCATAAAAACATGTGAGCCTCCGGAAAGTCTAAATTCATCACCGTACAATAAATTCACACTGGGNACAATTACCAAAGTCGAGAACGTTAAACCTCCCAAGATCAGGTAATCTTTTACAAAGAAGGGCAACTGCTTGTCTTTTTTTCTTTTGGAGCGTAATAGCATTCCTCCTAATAAAAGAAGTACTAGTACAAGTATTGGAATATGAGAAAGGTGAGTTATTAATGCATATACAATAAGAATTCCTGANACNACTTTCCACCNTANCTCTTTCTTTTCCGCTAGTAGAAACACGACTATTGACAGTANCAAAATACTGGTAAATATATCTGGCAACAGAATAGACACATTAACAGAAAAACCTGTGAAAAGCACTATTATAAATAAAGAAATCAGGTAGGTAACTTTTTTATAATTNCCTCTAAGAAAAAAGCCCAATGTTTTATACAACAAGACATTAATCAGAAAAGATTGAGTAATAATAATGAGCCANGGAGATGTTTCAAGACTTATGTGTCTACAAAACAAACCATAGAAAATGGTTCTATCCCAAGGAATAAAGTTTGCAAANCCTGAATACAAGTATGTTCCCGTATCTGAATAAACAAATGGGTATCTATTGTANAATCCAAAAAAACAGGAAATNANTGTTCCTAAAAGAAGGAGTAAGTATGTGTTTAGTTTTTGTTTTTTCATAGTGGCAGNAAAAAATAAGAANGGCTAACCCTACTTATGTCTTCTGAAAGGTNTGCTTGTCTTTAAACTGCTTTCGAAACAGAAACACTCCTGAAAAAATAATTAACGCATAAGGAACAGCCATCAAATAAACAATGCCATTGTTTAGTCCCTGACCAATATTGGTGGTGTTATTCTCTACAACTGCTCGACACATTGAACACTGTGCAGCTGCATCTTGACTTGAAATAAGTAATAAGGCGAATAGAATTACAATTGAGAATACCTTTTTCATCTTAGTAATACGGTGATATCATAATGTAAACAACAACTCCCGTAATGGTTACATATAACCACAAAGGCCATGTAATACGAGCTATTTTGCGGTGCTTATCATATTTTTCTGTCAATGCTCTTACTGTAGTAATTAAGACCAATGGCACTATTGCCACAGACAAAAGAATATGTGTTAAAAGGATAAAAAGGTAGACATANTTAAGGGGAGCATCTCCTCCGTAAGGTGTGCTCTCTGTAAAAAGGTGATAAATGACATATGAAATCAAAAAAAGCACTGAGAGCACCAATGATGCTAACATCAATTTCTCGTGCATCTTCTTCTGTTTCTTTTTGATTGCAATCAAAGCAACAATTAAAAGCAACGAAGTTGTTCCGTTTAAAACCGCATTTAGCAAGGGTAAAAAAGAAAGATCTNTCTCTGTTTCTATTCCGGGTAAAACATAGAGAATAGCTACTACAACAGGTATTGCCACCGAAACACCTATAACGATTTGTTTTCCCTGTTTTTCCGTCAATCTCATCTACTTACTTCTCTTTTAAATTCGGCTCTATAACATTCATCTGGTAGCGCAATTGTTGAATCGCATCTTTAAGCTCTTTTGTCTCGGTGTATTGCAATCCATCAAAATANCCTCTTATGTAGTTTTCATGGTCTACCAAAATAATTTGATTGCTCATTAACAGNCTATCTTTGTAGACGACTCCATCTTCTGTTCCTATCAACAAATCACTTACAGCAAAGTTGTAAACTTTTTCTTTCGGGGCATTTACAAAATGCCATGTGTCAGCATTTCTAAAAAAGCCTTCTCCAAACTGTTTTAGANACGAAGGAGTGTCTTTTTCCGGGTCTACAGTAAATGTAATGAGCACAGCGTCTTTTCCTTCTTCAACAGCACTTTGAACAGAAGACATTTGTTCAGAAACCCGATTCCCTTCTTTATCGCAATGTGCACAAATAAAGTTAAAGATCTTTATTTTTCCTTCGAGTGATGTTTTGGAAAGGTCATTCCCTTCAATATCGGTGTAGGAAAAATCGGGAATGGTATAATAAACTGTATCGGGTTGGCCATTTTTCAACGTCTTGGAAACNTCTGCTTTCTTAGGGCCATAAAATGGCAAACGGACAAAGTTGTGTTTGCCCGTTGCCGAAATAACATAAAAAAGTGAAGGTAAAATAAGGATCGCTGCCAATATTAGGACTTGCTTTCCTTTTCCTTGTTTTGCCATATTCTGTTAGAATCCCCAAGCTTGTCTTAGCTCAAACAAAGCGCTAGACTCTGAAAGGATAATAAAAATCATGTATAAAATAAACAATGCATAAGGAGCAAGAATAATCCACTTTAACGATTTTCTTTCTTCTCCAAGGTGCATAAAAACCAATACAATGTAACCTGCTTTTATGATNGTCATAACCACAAACAAGGTTTTAACTGTTGCCCATGTTGCTGACTCAGGACCAACAATAGACTTTCCAAAGAATACCCCCATCAATACTTCAACAATTGTAAGCACCGATAAAATAAGGGTTACCTTATAAATGTTCTTACGGATTCGTTTTCCATCTTCTTCGCTATGGTGTGCGTGAAGTGAATATTCTATAACGTCATCTCTTTCCATAATAACTTGCTTATATCGATTATACTAAGTAGAAGAATGTAAATACAAATACCCAAACAAGGTCTACAAAGTGCCAATAAAGTCCCACTTTTTCAACCATTTCATAGTGACCACGTTTTTGGTAAACACCCTTCATCACATTGATCAGAATAATAAGGTTCAAGATCACACCTGAGAAAACGTGTGTTCCGTGAAAACCTGTAATAAAGAAGAAGAAATCTGCATATAGCTTGTGGCCATATTCATTGCGCGAAAGGTTAGCTCCTTTAACAAATTCGTATGTATCTCGAATTTTAGCAGCCTCAGCTCCGGTAATAACTTCAGCATCGTGACCATGGCCAGCGCCTGCTTTAACCAAATCACCTTCTTCGTTGATTACTTGCATTCTTGAGCCATCTTCCAATACATAAACGCCATAATCAGATCCGGTAATGAATGTTTTCCACTCCCAAACCTGTGATCCCAAGAAAATGAAACCACCAATTACAGTGTAAGCCATCCATTTTGTTACCGATTTTTTATCCATTCTATGGCCTGCTTCAACAGCTAAAACCATTGTTACAGAACTAACGATAAGAATAAATGTCATTAAGGCCACATAAAGCAATGGCAATTCAGTGTGATGCATAAAAGGAAAGTGAAAGAATACTTTCTCACTCACCGGCCATAAATCAGCGTATTTGTGACGTGCAAATCCCATAGCAATCAACAATCCACCGAATGTTAATGCATCAGAGATCAAAAAGAACCACATCATTAATTTACCGTAGCTAACGCTAAAGGGAGATCTTCCCCCTCCCCAAAGAACCTTTGGTTCAATTGCTTTACTTGCTTCTCCTGCCATTGTGTATAGGTTTATATTTTAAAGGCTGTGCAATGTTAACGAATAAAAAGTAAAAATAATAACAAATAAATCCATAGGGCATCTAAAAAATGCCAGTACATTGCTGTTAATTCTAAGCCTAATTTATTGTTTGCTGTATACTTGTTCTCCAACGATTTAACCCAACTTACCAAAAGGGCTATAATTCCTCCAACAACATGTAAAAGGTGTAAAAAAGTGAGGATGTAGAGGTAACTTGCAGACACATTTGTACCTGTAAAGTAGTAACCATCTTCAATCATGTTACCATAAGCAACAAACTGTGTTACTACAAATGCAATTGACAATAGAAATGTTAGCCCTAATCCCGATTTAACTTTTGAGAAATCGTTTTTCTTCACTGCTGAAGTGGAAACTCTAAGCGTAACACTACTCACAAGAAGGATTGCTGTACTCACATAAAATGTCTTGGGAAGCGCAAACGTTAGCCAGTTTCCGTTTGACTGACTGATAATATAAGCACTCGTAAACCCGGCAAACATCATAACAATGGCTACCATTCCCACTACCATCATGGGTTTGCGGGTTTTCCTTTTTTGAATATCTTCTTCCGAAAGTGGACTATCGATGACTACCTTATCTACTGTTTCCATTTAACCTACTTTATCTAGAAATAATGCAATTTGGACAACGGGTAGGTATATAAATGAAGCAAACATTAGTTTTACTGCTGCTTTATCTGAGCATTCGAAGAAAAGCCTTACGGCATAGTACAAGAAGTAAATTCCCATTAATGCAATTACAATTGCTGAAATTGAACCTGTAATATCAAAATACCACGGGGTTAAGGAAACCGGAATTAAGGCAACTGTATAGAGCACTATTTGTAATGCTGAACTCTTTGTTTTTCCTGAAGGGCTAGGCAATAAAAAATACCCCCCTTTGGCATAATCATCATTTAATTTCCAGGCTATTGCCCAAAAGTGCGGAAACTGCCACATAAACTGAATCGCAAAAAATAAACCTGGAGTTAATCCAAACTTACCTGTTTCTGCAATATATCCTAGCATAGGCGGAATTGCTCCCGGAATTGCTCCAACAAAAACTGAAAATGAAGTAATTCTTTTTAATGGAGTGTAAACGCCAACATATATGACCAAGGCTAGAGTTCCTAACAACCCACTTAACGGGTTTAAGCAGAACCACAAGATCGAAACACCGATAATTCCCATCAATCCGGAAACCCAAAAGGCCTCTTTTACAGAAATCAATCCTCCCGGAATCGGACGGTTTTTAGTCCTGTCCATTAAGGCATCATAATCTTTTTCAAGAATTTGATTAAACCCATTTGAAGATCCTGTTACTAAAAAGCCCCCTGCAACAACCCATAAAACAGACCACCAATTGATTGTTTCTGCTGCAAAGAAATANGATAGTACCGCTGAAAAAACAACAAAAGTTGCCAAACGCATCTTCGCTAAAGCGACATACGCCTTCAGTCGGTTTACAAGAAATGATTGTAAAGAGGAATTTTGTGCTTCTTTAGTATACAATGAACCGATTGTTTGAAAAGTCGGACAAAAATAATCGATTTGGCTTTCTGAGAAAATGGTTTTTAACAAAACCTTTTATTCCATCAGCTAAAAATCCGTATAGCGGTTAAAAATTGCGGTCTTAATTCCCAACATTGCGTAGGTTGTACTTGCTCCGCTTCCCGCTACATCCATAGAACGGTGTCCCATTCTGAATTCAAGCTGAGTATTTGACAATGCATGTACAACATAGTTGACCCGAAATTCAACCTGATAAATCTTATTGTCTTCAAATGTGGCTGTGTANTAACCGTAATNTTCTTCTCTATCGTTGTATGATTCAAAGATGTCACTTCCCATATNNTCATCGTATAAAGTAACATTCAGCTTTCCTTCTACAAACCAACGCTTTTTAAAGATTGANGCCAAAATCAAAAATTCTTGTGCACTGGCTCCNGCAGGATGTGCCAGNGGCTCATTAAAATGACCATAATTTTGAATGTAATTNGCATGCGAATAAGTAAATGGTCTTATGAAGTTATATTCTCCTTGGAGGNTTAAATTATCGATTTTGAACGCATTAAAATAATAGCCACCTATTTGAATGGAATATTTATTTGCCCACCATCCGTTTTGCGCCTGTATTTCTGACAACTTAAACTCATCCAAAAGCAATTGCCCATAGAGCTTGACAGATTTACTAATGGTTGAATTCACATTNGCGCCAACCANCACATTATCCGGAGATCCTACGGAAAACTCTACCGGTCTGTAAAAAATAATGGGGTTAAGGTAGTTGACATCAAACCCTCTTTGACTGATAGAATCCTCTGCTTGCCAGATTACAGCTTCAAAAACACCCATATTTAACCACCTGAATGGCTGTATACTCAGATAGTGCATGGTCATATACTTCTCTTTGAAACTNGCCTCATTGCCATCAGAAAATTGGATATCTTTCATGTGCGTGTAGAGGTTTGTATAACGCACTTTCCAGACATCTGTAGTGATTTTTAAATAGTCGTAATTCGAACCATAATCGGACAANAGCAACGATCTATATCCATCACCAATAAAGTTTTTACCTCTCCCTAACTGAAAATGGAAATGCTTACCCGGAGAATAAGCCAGATAACCATTAAAATCTCTATAATGGTATCNATCTCNCCCTAACTTATAGGCGTAGCCTTGCCCCGGNACCACTTCGTTTTTATCTATGTAGCTGTTATAATAAAGAGGAAACTTTGAGTTGTATTCAATGTAATTGGCCTGAAGCGTAAACCTTTTCCCTATGGATAGCCCGATATGCCCTCCTAAAGCTGTAGTATTGAACCCTTCCACAGGGTCATCTTCGCCAANACCATCTACCCCTTCAAAGCCCTGCATCACATCAAACAGAGGGTAAGCTGTAATATTTGTTTGGTAACGCCTCCCTTCATTAAGTCTAATTGTCGGATCAAATTTCTTTTGTCCAAAGAGGNTGGCATCACTATAGTTCTTTTCGTAAAACAGGCTGTCTACATCAGACACTAATAGCGGAAAAACAGCGTGTTGTTGNGCTGAAGAATCTTGAGCCAGAATGTAGCGCTGCCTCACCATATCCAATCTAGAAAATGGCATTTGAAGTGCTTCTTGNCCCACCTGACCAACAGCCATTTTTGCAAGAAGCAACAGTACCAGAAATGATTTTATTTTAGGTTGCATTTCCAGTTGTTTTTATTCGTTTGATAATAGCCGGTATAAATACCATAGCTAAAGCAATTAAAGACAAAGCAATTAATTTAATGCTTGGTTCACTGTTCCATAAAACGGCAATTGCTATAAACACTAATGTGTAGAGATAAATAATCAACACTACTTTCCCATGGTTAAGTCCCATATCTATCAATCGATGATGCAAATGATTATTGTCTGCCGCAAAGGGTGAGGAACCATTAAAAAGACGATAAATGAATATTCTAAATGTATCAATCAAAGGATAAACGATACAAGCCATTACAAAAATGGGTTTCGAGAATGTTAATAATGCCTGTGCTTTNACTTCACTAACATCATACTCAATCAATTTTATACTTAATATGGAAATGATTAAACCTATGGTAAGGGAGCCTGAATCTCCCATAAATATTTTAGCCGGATTAAAGTTATAAATCAAAAAGCCCAATAACGANCCGGCCAAAGAAAATGCCAGTAATGAATCTCCCATNTCNCCCGCCAGAAAAAACCATATTCCAAACGCTACACTGGCTATAAAGCCTACTCCACCTGCCAAGCCGTCAACACCATCAATTAAGTTGAATGCATTTACCACAACAGTATAAACCAAAACAGAAAATAATATGCTCATCCACTCGGGAAATTCTTCAACACCAAATATGCCATGCATGCTGGTTATTCTAATGTTCGCCATGATCACCAAGATAAAAGCGACCACAACGTGCACCAACAGTTTTTTAGTTGGCACTGTGCCTACAATATCATCTTTCAGCCCTAAAAAGAAGAGTGTTAAAATTGATGCGCCAATGTATTTAAATTCATCTAGTGATCTGATAAGCTTTTTGATTTCCAGATCGTCAAAGGGGAACCAAATTAAATACGAAAACATGCACGCTAAAAAGATTCCAATGCCTCCTATAGAAGGAATTATTCGTTTATGAAGCTTTCGCTTTGACGAAGGTTTGTCTACCAATCCTTTCATCATAGCAATCTGTATGAGCGATGGGGTAAATAACGCTACAATTAGAAATGATGTTATGGCTCCAAATACAACTGTATGCACTTTCTAAAGGGGTTAAAAATCGTAATAATAGTTCGTAAGGCTTGTTTTTATACCAAAGTATACCCATTCTGTTTCAGATGAATTATAGTCTCTTCTGAACATTCCAACATATACATTAAAGTTTGAAACCGGATTAATCAAATAGCCAAGCCGAAGATCAATCACATAGGGGTCAAATGATCCTTTGTCTTCTAAACGGGCAATATACCTTAGGTTCAAAAAAACATCTCTATACCTGTAATTAATCCCCGCTAAAAGCTCCTCAAATCCATCCCCTGCCGGGTGTGCTAAAGACTCATTGTAATGAGAATAACTCGACAATGTTTGACTGTAATGGCTAAACCCTTCATCTAACTGATTGTATTCTACCTGAAAAGTTAGGTCATTGATTAACAGATCATATGTTTTAAATCCTAACTGAAAGCCATCTTCTCCTTCGTAATTATTGGTGTACTGCCCATAAACTTTAACCTTTTCAACAGGCAGTAACCTCAGTGTAGTACCAAATACGGCCGAGATATCATTGTCATCTTGTTTTGCTAACGAATTAGAATAGATTACAGGATTAATAAAGTTATAATCAAAGTCTCTGCTCCCTTCTCCATCTTGCCACCTTTGCCAAGTAATCCCCTCAAACAACCCTACTTCTATTTGTTTCACAGGAGAAAAACTTAAAAAGTGAAAGGTTCCTGCTTTTCTTTTAAAAATAGCACTATTCTCTCCTGTTTTGGGTGTTCTTTCCAGTGTCTGTAATTGTGCCCAAGTTGTATGGTACTGAATTCTCCCCTTCCATAGCGTTGTTGTCGCTTTTAGAAAAGGATAATTAAATGCATTATCTGATAACAATAAGCTTCTGTAACCATCTCCTACAAACAGCTTATCATGTCCAAACTGGAAATTAAAATGCTTGTTTAGCTGTACATTGAAAAAACCTGTTGCGTAGGCATAATCATACCCAGTTTCTTTAAAGTCTTTTGGAGCTCCTTGCCCTGGCACCACACCGGCTTGATCAATTGAATTCGATAAAAACTCAGGAAAATAAGATTGATTTTCAAGAAATGAGGTTTCAAAATAGACCTTCTTTCCTATGTTTCCATAAACCCTAACTCCACGGGTGTTAGTACTAAGATTCCTTACCGAATCAACAGCTAAGTCTCTTCCGACTTGAAAATTAAAAAGTACATCTGCTCCGATGTAAAAGTCCTTTTTCTGAACTTCGATAAGCGATTCTTTTCTAAACTTTCTGAACAATAGCTTATCCGAATCTTTCCTATGAGACCTTTCGTTATCAAAATCTCGATAGGCAAACCAAAACTTTCGATCAATTACCTGAGGAGAAAAGGTAGTGTGCAAAGCACTGTCTTGCTTAAGGTAATAAACTTCGAAACGATCAGAAAATCTTTTATTTCTGGGAGACATGACATGTTGTGCTTCTGCTCTTTTTTGAAAAAAGACAGCAACTATCACTAGTACAACCAACAATATTTTCTTTACAGGGAGCCTCATTAGGGATATAGTCAGAAAACGTGCAGGGATTAATTTCTTTGATTTTGTAAATTCTGTAGTCTGTTGGTTGGGCGATTCAAATGTAATACAATATCACTTTACTCTACTCCAGTTGATTTTGCTACGGTTACCAAGTTATCTAACAAACTACTTGCTCCAATGCGAAAAAGGTGTGGTTTGGCATATGACTTGCCAAAAAAGTGACGCGCCATTTCATAATACAAATTAGCTTCTTCAGGAGTTCTTATACCACCGGCCACTTTAAGCCCTGCTAAAACACCTGTACTATTGTAGTGATCTTTAATGGCTTGTAACATTACCCATGCATGTTTAGGTTTTGCACCATAAGCTCCTTTACCTGTTGATGTCTTTATAAAATGTGCTCCCGCAGCTAATGTAAGTCGACTCACCAAGTATATATTCTCTAAGGTATCAAGGTCAGAGTTTTCTATAATCACCTTTAGTTCTGCTTTACCTTCACACAACTGACGAGCAGCACGAACTTCATTGATCAACTCTTCATATTCGTTATTCAAAAAAAGCCCTCTGTTGATAACATAGTCTATTTCATTTGCCCCATGATAAATGGCTCTTTCTACTTCAACCAGTTTTACTTTACGGTCTGCTTGTCCAAGCGGGAAAGCTCCGGCAACACATGCCATTGGTATATCTTGTTGTAAAAGTAGCTTATGAAACTCTTTCACATAATTAGGAAAAAGACACACTCCTCCAACCTTGAGGTCTTCATTTGACAAATCAATGGCTTTGTTCACTACTTTTTTCACAGAGCGAAAAGTGTCTGTTGCATTCAAAGACGTAAGGTCAACAACCGAGATGAGTTTTTTTGCCCTTTTAGCAGTATTGGCTTTTTCTCCGGCTTCTACAGATGAAACAAACGCATCAAAATCCGATGAGTTAAATTCAAATTGTTCACTAAAGCTTTCTGTATTAAGCATAGGCTTTAAATAAAAAAAGCCCCATTTAGGGGCTTTCTAATTATAGTATCAATGTTAATTCAAAGTAAATCTGATCGGAAGTCTAAAGCGAACTCTTACGGCTTGACCACGTTGTTTACCTGGATTCCATTTCGGCATTTTCTTCACTACATCAACTGCAGCTTCATCACAGCCTCCACCGATACCGCGAAGCACTTTTACATCGCTCACAGCACCGTCTTCCATAACGATAAACTCAACGTAAACAATCCCTTGAATTCCGGCATCTCTAGCCATTGGCGGATACTTAAGGTTCTCTCCCAAGAACTTAAACATCTCAGCTTCACCTCCAGGAAATGAGGGAGGATCTTCAACGATAAGAAACACTTCCGGCTCAGACTCAACAACTGCTTCTGCTGGCATTTGAACAATGTCTACAGTTGTTGTTTCTTCCACTTCGGTAGTTTCAATTTCTACCTCTTCCTCAATTACCGCATCATCTTCAACAATTTCAATTTGTGTTGAGGGGGGCGGTGGTGGAGGCGGTGGAGGCGGAGGTGCCTGTTGAGTAATCGGAATCATTTCCTCTTCTTCAATCTGAATATCTACAGTGCCTAATTCTGTTATGGTAGTTTCAAATGTTTTCCATTCGATAGCAACCAAAACCGCAGCCATAGAGAAAGCCAGACCTACGAAAAAGAACATGCTTTTCTTACGCTCTAAATCTACTTCCGGATTTTTCTTGTTTTCCATTTTGTCTCCTTACTTAATGAGTTCGCTAAAATAAGAACATTTTTAAGTGTATCATAACACCTCTTCATTAGTTTAAGGTAAAATTAATGGCTAGTACATGAATTACCGGTACCTTCTTATCTCCTTGGTAGCCCGGAGTCCAGTTTGGCATTGATTGAATTACTCGCATAGCCTCTTTGTTTAAGCCTTCTCCTCCCATAACTCCACGCACTATTTCAACATCTTTAATCTTACCATTTTCATCAATTACAAACTGAACATATACCTTCCCTTCTACATTATTGCTTCTTTCAAAGGCTGGATACTTCATGTGCTTCGATAAAAATGCATACAGCTCTTTATCTCCGCCAGGAAATTCAGGCATTTTACTTGGAAACCTTGTTGGTGCCGGAATGGGGTCGTCTACCAAAACCTCATCTCCAAACAAGTCTCCTACATCTATTGGCCCAACAGGATCTGGGGTTGGTGAAGGATCAGGATCAGGTTGTGGAAAGGGATCTGGCACAGGTTCAGGACTTGGCGCTGGTGGTAAATCAGGAGAAACTTTTGGTTGAGGCAGTTCTTTTGGCTTTGCCCTGTATATCGGAGGAGTTTCTTCTTCCCATTTACTTTCAATAGGATAGTCGTGAGGCTTCTTTTCTACTACAACGTCTTTCTTCCATTCAAAAGCGACTAATGTTAAACTCATTGCCGCTACTAGGCCTAACAAAAAGTTGTGTAGCTTTTTGCTTTCGAGAGTTTTACTCTCATTTTTCTTTTTTTCCATGAGGTTACTTTTTAAAGGTTCTGTAAATCAAATAAAAGCTTACAAGGCCCAGCAAGCTACCAATGGTGTTGGCCAACATATCCATTGCTTCAATACTTCTGGAAACAAAGACCGTGCCTTGAAGTATTTCAATACCTAAACCATATAAAAAAGTTATCCCAAACGCTACATAAACGCCATATTGATGTAGCTGTTTATATTGTCGTTGCTTTAAAAAAGACAGCATTATCAAGTGCGACAACACTCCATAGAAAAAGAAATGGACAACCTTATCCAGATTGTCCATCGATTTATTTTCAAACTCCTCATGGGGAGCTATACTCAAAATTAAAATCAAAAGTGCCCAGAGTATCGATAGGCGAAGGCTTCTGATTAACATTCAAAAAAGAGGATTAAGCTCCTGTCATTTCTTTATAAGCAGCAGCATCCATCAAATCTTCCAGTTGAGAAGGATCAGCCATCTTAACTTTAATCATCCAACCCTCACCATAAGGGGCTTCATTTACTTTCTCAGGAGCATCTTCAAGATCAGCATTGAATTCAATTACTTCTCCACTAATAGGCATAAACAGGTCTGAAACTGTCTTAACAGCTTCTACTGTTCCAAAAACCTCTTCAACATCAAGTTCTTCTCCTTCTGTTTCGATTTCTACGTATACAATATCCCCTAATTCGCTTTGAGCATATTCCGTAATACCAATAACAGCTGTATCACCTTCTACACGAACCCACTCGTGATCTTTTGAATATTTTAAATCTTCTGGAAAATTCATATCATCTGATTTTGGACTCAAATATATATGGTTTCAATGAGGTGCAAATGGCTTGTGAAAAAATTATGAGGTAATTGTAAATCGAATACTTAACCCGGCACTTGTATTTGCCGTAGGATATGATGTGCTAATTACAGGTTTTGTAACCACTCTATCAAAATACAATCGAAGGTTAAGTGTTTTACTCAAGCTATAATCTGCCGTAAGTTTTATCGATATAATGTTCTGCCCTCCGGTAGCTTCATTTCCGTCTTCAACATCCAACATTCTAACAATTGTGATATTATCTCTTATTGATAAATCACCTCTTAATCTTAAATCGCTCTGAATTTTGTTTTGCTTACTCGGACGTTGGAAAGGCAATTTAATTTTCTCGAATGTATATCCTAAACCAACAACATATTCATTACTTCTATTTTCTGTTACCTGTGCATTGGCAAAGCTTAAAGAAAGGGTTCTTTCTCTACTGTATTCAAAGCGAAGGAGCATGCTGTTGTTTAGCGTCATATCGAAATTAACAAGCGGACTAAACTGCTCCGATAGTGTTACGGTTTGAATTTCGTATTTCGAAACAAAATTATACTCAGAAACTGGGTTTCTGGCACTTGCATTTCCTGAAGCATCTTCTTCATACAATACATTTGATGTAAATGAAGTAATGTTATACGTTGACACGTATTGATGGTTAATGGTAAATGTCTTGAAATACTTCTTGATGAAGTCTAACTTAGTTAACCCGGTGTATGTTACTCTCCAGTTAGGGTTTGGAATATTTACAAATGGGTTAAGAGATATGTTACTAGCCGATTTACCTGAATATGCTGCCAAGAAAGCTGGTATCAACACCTGAGTTTGCGTTGCTCCATAACCATCTCTATAGCCTGAATCATCNCCGTGTACACCTTCCGAGTTTGGATTATCGTCTGCCAATCTTCCGGAGATAGTTCTTCTGTATTCACTAAATTTATTGAAGGCATCGGATTCATAGTTATCGCCTAACGACTCGAAAGAAGTTCTCCAAGTATTGTAAGAAACACTGAAACTTCCTGAAGTAATAGGGCTTTCGGTCACGAAACCTCCGTTAGGATCATAAGTACCATCATCAAAAAATACGGTATCGTTCCATCTGTAATACTCTTGGTAATTACGGTTCATCTGACGGGTAGCACTTAGGTCTACTTTCAAATCCCTTGCAGGTTCGACACTCGCTCTAAAATTCCACTGTTCAGAATATGTACTCGAATATGGCGTATACATATTTGACTCCTTGACCAGCCAATCTTTCCGGGCTGCATATCGTGCAAAATCTTCACCATATTCACCAAAGTTTCCTTGTTGCCCCATAATAAACCCTATACCAGGCGCTGAGAACGATTCATCCATACCTATTACAGTNGTACTTGGCTCNTAACCTGGCAACAATTTCCCTTGGTTATTGCTATACGTCACATTCACACTTTTCAGCATCATTAGCACTTTAGCTGTGTGNTCAAATAATGTGAGATGGTCATCTTTATTTCTCTTTTTGGTGTTCGTAGAATCATTGGCAGATTGCTGTGGACCTCCTCGTTGAGCTCCTCTTCCACGTGAACCTCTTTGCAGTTTTCTAGACTTTTGGTTAACATCTCTAAAGAACTTCACCTTGTTGTAAAGAGTCGTCATGTTAAAAGTGGTATTCACCTGCCACTGCGCATTATTTTGAATGGTATTTCCTAAAGAATCGGTTGCAAAAGAAGCTCTTTGCCAGTCGTAACTTGAACTATACCTTAAGCTTGAATTGATCCAGTCTGTAGCCGGAATTTTATTGAGCGGAAGGTTGTAGTTTACATTGAGCGCATGGTTGTAATTGGTAGTGGTTCCCAAATCCATAATTTGTGTCCAAACAGAATCTCTCCATCTATCGTAAGACTCACTATCATCTTTTGTGACTCTACCTGTAGGCTCTGTAATTAAAGCATAGTTATTGGCTTTAAAGTCGACTTTAATGGCTCTGGTTAAATCCCAACGCAAATCGTAAACCCTGTTCCAATTGAATGATTTATTAACATAAACAGGGATNGAAGCAACAACATTAGGTTGGTTGTTTCTTGTTTTAGATTCTTGATAAGACCTCAACATTTGGGTTTGGAATCCAAATTGTTTGGGACTCACATAAAAATTAAAGTCTCGGATTAAAGCCAGGTATTTTGATTTTCTCAAAAACTTCACTTTCGAAAACGGCCTAATATTTTTAGGGTTGTTGTTAAAGCTATAGGTCAACCCTCCTTTGTAGTTTCTTGAAATGTCAAATTCCGTATCAAAGTCTCTCAAGAAATCATCGCTGTAAGAATAGGTAGCTGAGAAATTAGATACATCATAAAAGCGCGATTTCTTCTGGGGGTTGGTCTTTTCTTTTCGAACATTCGTAAAGTTTAAACTCCTGTGAATTGTTCTGGTTTCCATCACTCTTCTCGCACTATCTCTTTGCTCATCTGTCAAGAATGATTCATCAAGATATTGCTCCAGCTCAATATCCGGATCAAGTGGTGCAAACTGAGGTTTTACTCTTCCTTCTGAATAACCAACATACATTGGAATTTTTATACCTGAGTCATCNCCAAANAACTTTCCTAAATTAACAGAAGCAGAAGCGTCAAACTGTTGTTGTGTTTCTCTCTGACGCTCACTTACTTTATCTTCAATACTTCCCCATCCCGGAGTNCTCATACTTGCAGAAACAGCAACTGTTGCAAAATCTGCCAGTTGACTTTGAACTCTAGCCGTGGCTGCCCAACCACTTTGATCATCGTAATCTGTTAAACGNAATTCGTTGAACCANACTTCAGCACATTTNGTNAATCCGTCATCATTGGGGTTATCGGTTGACCTTTTCTTGTTCCTGACCCCAAGCATGATGGTTTCAACAGAACTTAAATTTGGNTTTCCTACTACATAAACCGTATTCTCNCCAACACTATAGGCGTATCTAGTTTGTGTTGTTACCGATGATCCGCTNGCTAATGCCGCCCTGTTCCTACTCAATTTAGCATCTGTAAAATCGCTAAATTCAATAATCACATTGTTTTCATCCGGCCACACNATTGATCTNCCTGCATCNGTGTCTCCGTTGTANGATCCTGCCGGAGTAATTTTTAAAGGAATCTCGTACTCGTAATAATTGTCTTCAAAATCAGCNCCTACGCGAATGAATGCTGTAAGGTCTTCATCAGANACTGGATTGTTCTCATCTGCCGATTCTCCGTGGATGTATAACCTCAACTTTTTGTACGATCNAACGTCTAAATCCATTGTACGGTAAGCCGCTCGTGCTTTTCCATCTGCAAGGTCACAAACAGTTAATGAAAGCGACTGTTCATTCAGCTGTTGAAGGTTGGTTGTTCCCACGTTAATCTCACGCTCAATATCTGGAGGAAGAACATAGTTCACAGGTGTTTTGCTTCCATTCTCTTCAATATTTACGGCAGAAACATTAAACGTTGATTCGTCTTCTTCTAAGATATAATCTCCATCAGAATCAAGATCATACAGATACCTTCTCCACTCACCACGAACAAGTTCTAGTCGTGCAAAACGCAGCTTTGAAGGATGTTCAAAGCCCCTCATAAACATCCTCATGAAACTGATTGACCTAAAGTCTGTAATATCATTGATGTTCTCACCTACTTCTCGAATTGGAATTTTAAACTGGTACCAAGTAATAGGTCTGGTTCTACCATCTTGGGTCTGAACAGTCGTTTCAAGAACATCTGTAATGTAGTTGTTACCAACATTATTGGGGTTAATTGCCTGCGGGCTAATTTCAACCTCATACTGCCAGTATGATTCTATTTCGTTAAGTGTATTATCTCTGTTGATGTCTTCTGAGTTTGGAGTCTGAGAACCAGAAGAGTTTGATGATGTGGGAGAGTTACCTTCTAAACCGTTGTAATACTTGTAGCGTTCATCAATGTTACCATTTTGGCTATCCCAATAACCATCTCTAAAGTAGGTGAAGTCATCTGCAGAGGGGTCATCTTGAATGGCGGCAGCTGCGTCTGGCGCTAATACACTTGCTTGTTGCACATAACTTGCGAAAAAGGCACGCTCTTCCTGGTTACGTAATCCATCGAGACCAACATCTTGATATTGGCGGGTTTCTGTATCATTATCAAACCCGGTTACAATTTGTTGACTTAATGTTACACGCCCCCAATTGGTAAAGTCATCTGTGGTTAAATCCTGAACTTCTGCCGGATCTGTAGGAAGACCATTTTCATAAATTTTCAATCCGTCACGCTGAATATCTTCAGAAATATTACCCAAGTTAAAATAGAGCTTTCCTTGATCTGGATCGTTTTGATATTCGTAATCTTCGTTAAACGGATCCATCATCCAAAACTGGATAAACTCAACATTGGCAGCAACAAAATCATACTGGTCAATTCTTCGCATAATCCCTCCCCAACGTGTTTCAGGATCTCTAAGTGTTCCATCTGTGTTTAGCCCTGCTCCATAGATTGTTCCAGAAGAATCTGGCAACCCTAAATCATAGTTGTAAGGACCTCTTTCAGAAGGATAAAAAGACATATCAAAAACGGCTATATTGGATAGCTGACCATTTGCGAGTTCTTTGTTAGGGAATACCTCTGTTTCATACACTTCACGCATAAAGTGATTCGACTGCATAGACGAATTGTTCTTCACATTGTCTGGAGTGAGGTCATTGTTTCTGAAAAACAGAGGATCAATAACGTACCATGCTAATTTCGCACGATTATACCCCAATGCTAAGTTGTTGATCAATTCTCCTTCAGGAAACATATCTGTTTGCCCTTGAGGTGTAGAAGCAATATTCCACATTGTGAAAGACCTAAGGTCTATGGTAGATTGAGAACCTTCAAAGTCATCGATATAGGCTGTTCCTCTGCTACCAACAGCTCTTGACACTCCCGGAATCAATTGTGCAAATTCCCCGCTTACCTGCAGTGTTGATTTCTCTTTCGTATCTATAAATGGTATTTTATCAACCATTTTGGTCAGGAAGTCTGACTCTGTGCGGTAATTACCATCAAAGCCATATACTGTATTGGACATTGGCTCATCTCCTAGATTAACCTTTTGCGTTAAAGGTCTTTCTGTAAGGTTCATGATGGTACCACCAAAATTCAAGTCTTCATTCACTTTATAATCAAACCTAGAAGCAATAAGTGTTTTGGTTTGAATATTGAATAGTGAGTTAGATTCTAGCGAAATATTAATCGGGGTTCCCGATTCCAAGAGTCCGGAATTGATGATTTTAACTCTACCAAGGGTGTAATCAACAGTATAGTCAACATTTTCGGTTAATTCCTGACCACCGGCAGTTACCGTTACAGATCCTTCCGGTACGTTCAAAGCATTCAACGAGATCTCATCACTTGAAGAAGACTGATATTCACCTCGAATGGTAAATCGGTTCTTATCCGGATAATTGACAGATGCATCAACCTGTGTATTGGTATACAGCGAGTCAAATGCATACTGATTGGCCAAAGAAGCATTGTTCATGGCATCTCTAATAGTTTGACCAAATGGCTCCAGCACCGGAAAAATGATCCTACCCCTTTCAGGAATAATCGTGATTTGAGGGTTATCTATGAAGTCAAACAAACCATCTGCCTGTGCATTTCCATTGACATCCAACTGATCTGCTTTCATTACCTGGATAAGCGGAACTCCATTAATTGCCCCCTCAGGAATGTAATTTGTTTCAATTCCTTGTGTCTTGTCTAGGTACCAAACGTTAAGCATAAATCCGCTTTCTTCTACACCATATGCGCCAAGTGAGTAGATGTTTTTCATCATCAGATCCCACATTGGAACATGTGTGTTCAGTTCAGTACTCTTCAGCATTTTTAAGATTAATGCATTAGAACCATTGACACCATCTGTAGAAAATTCACCCACTTGATAGGTTTCTCCTCTGTAGGTATATTGGAATGCTACTGCTAATACCTGATTAGCTTGCAATTCAGAATTTAAGGAGATATACCCCACTTGTTCGTTTAAGGTATATTCAGATGCATCCAGTTTTCGTGCAGATTCAATTCTTTGGTAGTCTAACCTAGGAGTGTACCCTTGACTTTGTAAATAGTTTGATGCTTGCAGGAACCCTCTAACGGTTGTGTTTCCAGACATTTCATCATACAACTCGTTGACATCATTGGCTGGTAAAGCAGAACTGGTGTTAACATTTACGCTCGAGTTATAAAGGCGCTTAGATTCACCTAAATCTTGAAAACCAACAATGTTTCTTACATTTTGAGTAGCAAAGTTTGTATTGGTTACCCAAACTTCAATTTTAGTAATGTTGATTCCCGATGTAATGTTGGGAGGAGATCCTACTGATTTTTCATATTGATTACGGAAGTAGTGCGCTAAGAAGAAGTGTCTGTTATAATCATACTCGTCTGCCGTAATTTCAAACTCTTTGGTTTGGGCGCCACCTTCTACTGTAATGCTACTTTTTTGCCCTCTTTGTTGAGATAAAACTGTTGTAACACTCAAACGACCAAACTGAAGTTTCGTTTTAATCCCGAAAAGACTTTGAGAGCCCTGAATCAGGGTTCCTTGGAGAGGTAAGGTTACATTACCGGCTTCGATCTTTTGAATAATCTCATCTTCATACCCAGTATATTCAAGCTTCATTTGGTTTTCGAAATCAAACGTAGCTTCTGTGTTATAATTTGTGGTGATTTTAAGTTTGTCACCAATATTTCCAATTACATTCAACTGAATACTTTGATCAAAGTCGAATGTCGAGATCCTTCGTTGATTTTCAGGTATTGCCGGATTTTCTGTTTTTGAAATATTTACTCCAAACGAAAGTTCAGCAGAACCACTGGGACGGATATCAATTTTATTTCCACCGAAGATGTTGTCAAAAAGTTTACTCTTAACATTAATGGGAGGGATTCCCCATTTGTCTTCTTTATTCAATTCGTTCTCAGTAGAAACTTTCTCGCTCCAATAATCTTCTAATGACTTTTGATATTGGTACTCTTGATACTCATCAAAGGTCATGAAGTTCTCAGGGCGATAAGGTGTATTTTCTCCTATGGTTTCGTTGTAATAATAATTACCGGTTTCAGGGTCATAACTAAATCCTGACTTAATATTACTTGGATTTCCCATACTAAATGGCCTGTATGGGTTGTCGCCAAAAGGAGTAAGTGAATTATCTTCAAAAGGATAAACTAATTCAAGCGTATCATTGGTATCAGCGGGCAGCTCTACATAGGCAAATTCGCCATACCCCTCCCCTTCGATTGTGCTCGAATGGGCGGTGTGGAATGCCATAACAGTGAGGATAATAAGAATTAATCCTCTCAATATATTGAGGAGTTTAACCAAACCAAATGCAACCTAATCAATCTGTAACTACAACATTTTAAGTGCCGACTTAATCAGCTCTTCAACAGTAAGTTCTTCACCGCCTGAGAGGATTTTATCGAGCACTTTATTTGACTTTGTTTTATCAAAGCCAAGTGCGACCAAGGCACTTAACGCCTCATTTTTTACCGTATTGTATGAAACAGAAGGAAAATCTTTTTCCGTTTCTATTTTACCTATTTTATCCTTTAAATCGATAATGATTCGCTGAGCAGTTTTAGCTCCAATACCCTTAACTGCTTTTAATGCATTTACATCTTCGTTAAGGATAGATTGTGTAATATCTTCAGGGTTAAGTGATGATAAAATCATCTGAGCCGTGCTTGTTCCTACACCGCTTACCGAAATCAATTGTCTGAATAACTGACGCTCCGAATCACTCATGAATCCATAAAGTGTATGAGCATCTTCTTTAATTGCCAAATGGGTGAGCAATTTGCATTGCTCACCCTCTTTTAGCTGTGAATATGTATTTAAAGAAATATTAATGTAATAGCCTACTCCTCCACAGTCTATAACGACATAGGTGGGGGATTTCTCGACTAGTCTACCGTTAATATGATGAATCATCTATACCTGGTTTGTGAATCTGCGGCTGCAATGGTAACCATATTTACGATTTCTCGCACAGAACTTCCCAATTGAAGTACATGAAAAGGTTTATCCATTCCTAATAAAATAGGCCCAATTGAATCTGAAGCAGCCATTTCCTGAATTAGTTTATATGCTATGTTTCCTGACGCAAGGTTAGGGAAGATTAATGTATTCACATGTTTGTCTGCCAATTCAGAGAAAGGGAAAATTTCATTAATCAATTCCTTATTGAGCGCGAAATTAGCCTGAATTTCTCCATCCACAACCATTTCAGGGTGATCTCTATGTAAAATTTCAACCGCTTTTGCCACTTTAACAGCATCTTCTCCTTTTGAAGAACCAAAGTTTGAGTACGATAACAACGCTATTCTTGGCTGAATTTTTAACGATTTAATCGCATCGTGTGTCAACTTGGTAATGTCTACCAATTCTTCAGAAGTAGGGTCATAATTAACGGTTGTATCTGCTAAAAACAAAGGCCCTTTTTCTGTAATCAGAATATACATTCCAGCAATTTTGCTAACACCCTTTCCTTTTCCGATCATCTCTAATGCTGGTCGAATAGCATGCGGATAATTTCTCGTTAACCCAGAAATTGCAGCATCGGCCTGACCTGTTTCTACCATTGCCGCAGCAAAGTAATTTCTATCACGCATTGATTTGCGTGCTTCATACAAGGTCAATCCTTTACGCTTACGTTTTTGATAAAGTCTATCTGCAAAAAGATATCTACGCTCTTCTTCTTTTTCCTCCCTAGGGTCAATAATTTCAAACCCATCTATATCGATCAGATAGGCTTCTGCTAAAGATTTGATCTTTTCTTTATTTCCCAACAGTATTGGAATCGCAATACCTTCATCATTAACAATTTGAGCTGCTTTTAGAATTTTATGATGATCTGCTTCTGCAAACACCACGCGTTGCTTATTATTTTTAGCTCTTTGAACAACGCTTCTTACCAGCTTATTGTCTCTCCCAATACGTTGATCTAATTCTTCTGAATAAGCATTCCAATCTGTAATAGGGAAACGTGCAACACCAGATTCTATGGCTGCTTTTGCCACTGCGGGAGCAATCGTTGTAATTAGCCTAAAATCTAATGGCTTAGGAATAATGTAGTTTCTTCCAAAAACAAGATTTTTCTCGTTGTAAGCTTCATTAACTTCATCCGGAACTGTTTCCTTCGCCAGAGCTGCGATTGCCTTAACGGCTGCCAACTTCATCTCTTCGTTGATTGCCGTAGCTCTTACGTCTAACGCTCCTCTAAAGATGAAAGGGAAACCCAATACATTATTTACCTGATTAGAATGATCAGATCTTCCGGTTGCCATAATGATATCATCACGCACGCTCATCGCTTCTTCATACGCAATCTCAGGGTCAGGATTTGCTAACGCAAAAACAATTGGATTATCTGCCATGCTTTTCACCATGTCTTTGGAAACCACATTGCCCTTACTTAATCCTAAAAACACATCTGCACCTTTCATTGCCTCTTCCAGAGTAGTCAATTCTGTTTTAGACACGAAGTACTTTTTGTGCTCAGACAAATCTGTTCTTTGGGTATTGATTGTTCCCTTAGAATCTAGCATGATGATATTTTTGCGGTCAACTCCCAATGCACAATAAAGTTTACCACAGCTAATGGCTGAAGCTCCAGCCCCATTAATAACAACCTTTACTTCTCCAATCTTCTTCCCTGCTATTTCTAATGCATTAATCAATGCGGCTGCCGAAATAATTGCAGTACCGTGTTGATCATCGTGCATAATTGGGATATCCAACTCCTCTTTCAATCGCTTTTCAATCTCAAACGCTTCAGGAGCTTTAATATCTTCAAGGTTGATCCCTCCAAATGTTGGAGCTATATTTTTTACGGTCTGTACAAATTCATCAACATCTGTAGCATCTACCTCTATATCAAACACATCGATATCTGAGAATATTTTAAACAATACCCCTTTCCCTTCCATTACGGGTTTAGATGCTTCTGGTCCAATATCACCAAGGCCTAGAACAGCTGTTCCGTTAGAAATAACAGCTACTAGGTTTCCTTTTGCTGTATATTTATAAACGTCTTCAACATTATCTGCAATTTCATTACAGGGTTCAGCAACGCCCGGAGAATACGCCAAAGAAAGATCTCTTTGGGAGCTGTATGGCTTACTGGGAATCACTTCAATTTTTCCCGGACGACCATCAGAATGATAATCGAGCGCCTCTTGTTTTCTAATTTTAATCATAATTGTGAGTCTATTTCTGTGAGTCTATCAGATAAAAGGGCGGTAAAAGTAAGAAAATACATCAGAGGCTATATGAAGCGCAATTGAAGTTTTTCCGAACTTTGAATGAAATGCAAATCAAAGATTTACCTTAATGGAAATTGTTGTTTTTACAGGAGCTGGAATTAGCGCTGAAAGTGGAATCAAAACATTTAGAGACTCCGGTGGGCTATGGGAAGAGCACAGCATCTATGATGTAGCAACTCCGGAAGCATGGGAAAAAGACCCTCAGTTGGTATTGCGCTTTTACAACGACAGAAGAAAGCAAATGGAATCTGTAATACCTAACACTGCTCACAAAGAACTTGTAGAACTTGAAAGAAGTCATAATGTTTCCATTATCACTCAAAATGTAGACGACTTGCATGAAAGAGCTGGATCTTCTAATGTTCTGCACCTTCATGGTGAACTTAAGATGGCTAGAAGTACTGGAGATGAATCATTATTATATGATTACACCGGAAAAAGTATTGAGTTCGGTGAAAATTGTGAAAAAGGATATCAACTAAGGCCTCATGTCGTTTGGTTTGGCGAGATGGTTCCAAACTTGGTGCTTGCAGAAAACATAGCTTCTAAAGCAGATGTTTTTATCGTTGTAGGCTCTTCATTACAGGTTTACCCTGCTGCGGGCTTGATTCATGCTACACCTCCACATTGTCGCTATTTTTACATTGACCCCAAAGCAGAGCCTATTAACGGCATTGCCAACCTTAATATCATTAAAGAAAAAGCCAGCACTGGTGTCCCAAAGCTGGCTTCTGAGTTGGCAAAACTCTAAGTAAAAAATTTTTATGCTATGTCTATTGAACAACTAACTTCTGCGTAGACAACACATCTCCGCTATCCATTAACAGTTGTACAAAGTATACTCCTGACTGAAACTCTGAGCTATTTAAACTGTAAAGCGTGTTCCCTCCTGGCAAAATAGCCGTTGCAACTTCTTTCCCCAATACATCAACAATGCGTAATTGTACTGTTTGAAGTCCTTCAGCATTAAATGAGATATTGGTATAATCTTTTACCGGATTGGGAAAAATCTTAAACCCTAAATTTTGTTTCACTTGCTCAGATACACTCGCTGGCGTAAAGCGCGCTCTGAATGTTATGTCTCCTATTTCATCATTCCCATTTATGCCTCTAAAATTAACTGACAAGAACCCTTCATCTTCAACATCAAAAGGATTAACGTAGAAGATATAAGTTGATGATTGCCCCGCTAAAATTCCATAAGTCATCCCCTCACATGTTATAGAAGTATCTTCTGGAATTAAATGATAATCAGAATAACATGTTCTACAGTCACAAAACTGTACTTCCCAGTTTGGGTTCAAGTCACGGTAAGTTTCAGTCCATTTATAATCTAAATCTGAAGTCGATTGAGAGTTATCAATCACCAAGTTAATATGACGAAGCTCATTATATGCTAAGCTAAGTTCAATCGTATCGTATTCAAAGTCAAATTGAGCCATTGACTTAATACTCATCAATGCCAAGATGAATAAAGGTAGAATTTGTTTCATACTTTAATTATTTCCAACAAATATAACCATTGAGTTATAAATTAAACCATATATTAGCAAACACATAACTTTAAATTAAATTATCATGAAGAAAACTCTACTCTCGTCCCTAGCTATAATAGGACTTGTAGCGTCTACTCAAGCACAACAGGTCTTCTACGATGAAGATTTCGAAGGTGCATCTGGTGGCGCACTTCCAACCAATATGACATCTATTGACAGTGATGGTGATACTTACGATTGGTATACTGTTTCAGGAAGTGCTACTCAAGGGACATATGCCACTTCTGCCTCATGGGTTAGCGGTACTATTTTATATCCAGATAACTGGATGTTTTCTCCTGCTATTGACCTTACAGGTGCTAGTGGTACAATTGTACTTGAATGGATGGCTTATGGACAAGATCAAAGCTATGCTGACGAACACTATACAGCTTACGTTACTACCGGAACTCAAATTAGTGATACAACTACCACTTCATTTAGTGAAACTTTAGGTGCTACAAATAGTGAATGGGTTTCAAGATATTTAGATATCTCTGCGTATGCAGGCCAAACTATTCACATTGCATTTAGACACCATGATGTTTACGACATGTTCCGTCTAAACATTGATGATATTAAAGTAAGATCTCTTCCTTCTTATGAAGTTTCTATGGAGTCGTTAAACGTCTCTAATAGATCTTTAGCTGGAAGTATCGATGTTGCAGGTACTATCACTAATGAAGGTGCGAACACCATTACAAGTGTTGATTTAACTTGGACTGATGGAACAAATTCTTATACTGACAACCTAACTGGTTTGTCAATTGCTCCGTTCAGCACATATAGTTTCACACACTCAACTCAATTTCCAGTTGTTGGTGGCTCTACAGAAACAATAACTGTTTCAGCTGATGTAACCGGAGATAATGACAATACAAACAANTCATTAGACCAAANTGTANTTGGACTTACTTTNCAAACAGACAACAGTGTTGTAATTGAAGAAGGTACNGGAACATGGTGNGGNTGGTGTCCNAGAGGTGCNNTAGCNATGGAATACATGTATGACACATANGGTACTCAAGGNTTTGTTGGTATNGCNGTTCACAATTCAGACCCTATGGAAGTTACTGAATATGATGATGGTGCTGGTTTTACTGCTTTTCCTGGAATGAACGTTGACAGATCTTACCTTGGAGTATCGGTAAATCAATCTTACATGGAAACATACTACAATGCACTAATTGGAAGATTAGAATTAGCTGAAGTTGATGTTCCTGAAATTGATTTTGACGCAACAACAGGCGATATGACTGTTACAGTAGAGGCAACATTTGCTCACTCTTTATCTGGAGACTACAGATTTGCAGTTGTACTTACTGAAGATGGTGTAACAGGAACTGCATCTGGATACGATCAAGTAAACTATTATTCAGGCGGAGGTAACGGTTCTATGGGAGGTTATGAAGCTCTTGCCAATCCTGTTCCTGCTGCAGATATGGTATATGATCATGTAGGTTTTGCACTTGTAGGGGGATATGATGGAGAGGCTGGTAGTCTTCCTACTACAATTCCTGCAGACAACTCTTTCTCATATGATTTTGATTACACTTTATCTTCTTCTGTTGATTATGAAAAAGTTCATGTAGTTGGGTTATTATTAGATGCATCTACTGGAGTGATCATTAACTCTAAGCAAGTTACCTTAACCAGTGGAGGTACTGGTGGTTCTGGCGGTGGAGGTACTGGAATTAATGATATGAATAACATTAATTCTGTTAAGATGTATCCAAACCCAGCTTCTGATCAAGTTAACATTGCTCTTGATATGGAGAATCAAGCTGAAGTAACTGTTCGTATTTACAATACTCTTGGAGAAGTTGTATACAACAATGTAACTGCAGCAACAGGAAATACAGTTGAAACAATTAACACTAACGAATATACTTCTGGTGTTTATTTTGTTGAAATCTCAACAGGTGACCAAACTGTAACTCAGAAATTGGTGATCAAGTAATAATTGAATAACATTCATTATTTTGCGGGCTGTCTGTGTAATGCAGGCAGTCCTTTTTATTTTAAAATAATTGCAATGAAAAAAATCATTTATACACTCTTAGCGCTACTCACCTTCACAACAGTTAATGCTCAAGACAGTAAATCGGATATTCCAAGTATTGAAATTCAAGATTTAAATTTTGCACATTTTAATACAGGCGAGATTGATAATGATGGTGCTCCCATTATTATTTCATTTTGGGCAACCTGGTGCTCACCATGCAAAAGAGAACTCAACACGATTGCAGAAGTTTATGACGAATGGCAAGAAGAAACCGGTGTTAAGTTAGTTGCTATTTCTATTGACGATTCGAGAAATGTCAATAAAGTTGCTCCATACGTTAATGGTCAGGCATGGGATTATGAGGTATATCTTGATCCTAACAGTGATTTCAGGAGAGCTATGAATGTTAACAATGTCCCTCATACTTTTTTAATTGACGGAGAAGGTCATATTGTATATCAACACAATGCCTACAGTCCAGGAGATGAAGAAAAACTTTATGAACTTGTTCAAAAGCTAGCCAACGGAGAGGCTGTATCTGAATAATTTTTCATTGTAAATCACATTACAAAAGCTATTCTTTTCACTTATGAGATCGTTCTCAATTTTATTCATCCTATTGTGTTTAGGAGTTACTTCTTCAGCACAACAACTTCAAAAACTACTTGATAACCCCGGACAAATTCATGGAAATTTTGAAATGAATGGTCAGTACTATCAAGAAGATGACGCTATTGATGCCGAGCAACCAGATGAAGAATTTGGATTTAACGGCTATTTAAACCTTATTTATAACCGAGGAAACTTTGAGGCGGGGTTACGCTATGAAAGTTATCAAAATGCACTACTCGGTTATAGTACACAGTTTGAAGGTAATGGCATTATGTATCGTTATGCAAAATATAAGGCCGACAACTTAGAGTTTACAGTTGGAAACTTTTATGAACAATTTGGAAATGGTCAAATCTTACGTACCTATTTTGACCCGGGATTCGGAATTGATAACTCAATTGATGGGGTTCGTGTTAAGTACAATTTTCATGGTGTATACCTTAAAGGATTAATCGGGCAACAACGAAATTACTTTGATTATGGCGAAGGAATTGTTCGCGGTCTTGATGGAGAAATCAGCTTAAATGAGCTATTATCCCCTATGGCTACAAGCCCTTTCCGTTTTACCCTAGGAGGTAGTTTAGTTAGTAAATATCAAGAGGATAATAGTACCGTTTATACATTACCAGAAAACGTAATGTCATACGGTGGAAGGTTCAACTTAAACTACAAAGGTTTTAACCTTAACGGTGAGTATACTTACAAAAATAATGACCCTTCTGCTGACAATGATTTTTCTTACCGTCCTGGTCAGGCTTATTTCTTATCTACTTCTTATTCCAAAAAAGGGTTCGGAATTACTTTATCTGCTAAAACGCTCGACAACATGTTTTTCCGTTCTGACAGAAATAACAGTTCTCAATTTCCCGAACTTTACATCAATTTTATTCCTACACTTACAAAGCAACACACTTACAACCTGATGTCCACACTTTATCCCTATGCGATTCAGTACAATGGGGAAATGTCTTACCAAGCAGACATCATATACACCTTTAAAAAAGGTACTCCATTAGGAGGAAAATACGGTACTACAGTACAGTTCAATGCCTCTTATGCTGCTAATGTTGACACAACCGCTTTAAATGATGAAGCAACTGATCGCCAGATCAATGAAGTAAATCTATTTAAAGGAGGAGAAAAGTTTTGGCATGACATCAACATTGANATTTCGAAAAAATTCTCGAAAAANTTTAAAGCTAAATTCACCTATCAAAACTTGTTCTANAACANAGATGTTATTCAGGGAAAACCNGGAGAGCCTAATNTTGAAGCCAATGTTGGTGTAGCAGATTTATTATTCAAATTAGATAAGAAAAATGCCATNAGAACTGAGCTTCANGCACTTTTTACGGAGCAAGACAATAAAGATTGGGCTACTGTTTTAGTAGAATGGACGCATTCTCCAAACTGGTTTGTTTCTGTTATGGATCAATACAACTATGGTAACGATAATGTTGATGACAGACAACACTACTTAACAGCTAACGTTGGTTACATTAAAGATGGTACCCGAATTACCCTAGGNTACGGAAGACAAAGAGCCGGTATATTTTGTGTAGGTGGAGTTTGCCGAGTTGTACCAGCATCTAGTGGTGTTACCTTATCAATTACAAGCAGTTTTTAAATCTACAGGATCATGAAAAATTTTAACTATCTAGCAATAAGCTCACTTTTCATCTTTGGTATTATTNGCATTGCATGTGATAAAGTAGATGATCCATATGCACATCTTGATGATGTNATTTCTGAATATGGAGATCCAGCATATAATGACACTTCATGGAATGACACTGCCTTTTCAAGCAGAATGATTATGATTGAAGACTTTACCGGTCATAAATGTCCCAATTGCCCTAAAGCGACTGATATTGGAAATATTTTATTAGGCCTGTATCCTGAAAACCTTATCATCACAGCTCTTCANAACTCAAATAACTTCTCTGAGTATGANCCACCTGAGTTTCCTGGTGATTTTGAAACTGAAACTGGTGAGAATTTAAGGTCTGCATTTGATCTAAACTCATTTCCCATTGGTATGATTAATCGCCATGATTTTAGTGGNAATGGCCAAAGGGGNGTTACTATTGANCTATGGGAAGATTATNTNAACCAATTNNTAGCNGATAATAGCTACATGAATCCGAGCATTGACCTTGACTACANGATGGTATACAATACTGAAATTCGTCTATTNCGCATTTTTCCAAAAGTTACTGTTCAAAAGAACATTTCNGGTGAGGTCTTTTTAGCTGCTTATGTTTTAGAAAATGGAATTGTTTCTCCGCAAGAAGATAATAGAGTAAATCCTCCCATTATTGAAGATTATGTTCACGAACATATGCTTCGCGCTGGTTTTGAACAAAATGATGTGGGTGTTTCTATTTTTGAAACTCCNANCAGTGGTGCTATTTATCAAAATGATTCAATTGCTACGGCTGATATTATTCTTGAAGATGAATGGATTGCTGATTCTTTAGATGTTGTGGTTTATGCATACAATTGGGATACAAAAGAAATTTTACAGGCATCGAAAACTAAATTAATAGCTGAGTAATGTTTAAACTNCTCCTCATAATCTCTGCTTTTATAGCGCTTCCNTATTTTTCAGGAGCACAAAACACCTTTAAAGCAGGAGTTAAAGCAGGAGTAATTGGTAGTCAAATTGATGGAGATGGTTATACNGGGTGGGACAAAGCNGGCTTTACTGGTGGTGGTTTTGTTCGAACCGAATTNAATGAATCTTGGGGAGTTCANTTTGACTTGTTGTATTCTCAAAAAGGAAGCAGAGATCCGCAAGATCCTGATAATGGTAAGTATGACTATTATTTAATNAAAGTTGACTACATAGAAATTCCTCTTAATATTCAATATACTTTGAGCAAATTCCGNGCTGAAGCCGGGCTTTCATTTGGTGCTCTGATCAATGTTGTTGAGGAAAATGCACAAGGAGCGGTTCCTAATTCTGCATTTGATTTTAACCCTATTGAGGTTGGATATCAACTAGGTGCCTATTTTGANATTACTGAACGTATCTTTTTTAATGTGAGATATCTCCGTTCTCTTCTACCAATGTCTAATGAATTCAGGTATCAATCTGCGCAGTTTGGTTTTTTTGGAGGNGCGTACAATTCNGCCTTTAGTTTTACGTTAGGTTATCAATTCGTGAACTAATAATTCAGCGANCTNAAAAACTTGAAACTTTCCTAATTTTACCTATCTTTGAGATCGTTAAAAACGGAGGCTATTATTATGTTAGAAATGACTAAACTCGTGTTGAGAAAGGTTAGCTTCGATCGCGTTCTTTTCAAAAAAGAACTTGTAAAAGCTACCAAGTGGTTGAAAAAAGACGAATTGCTGGTATTACAGGCATGGTGTCTGATCACCTTTGCGGGAAAGTACGATGATCTTATCATCGAAGTCTTTAGAAACACATTCTAGAAATTATAAGTTTATTAACCCTAATTGATGAAAGCCTTGAATTTAATTATTCAAGGCTTTTTTCATTGTACAAAAAGCGAATGTTTCGNTTTAAGCCTTCAAACTTTGTTCTTTTTACTGCTGATTTTNGAAAAATGTCTTGAAAAATATCTTCAGTAATTTCTTCCCANTCATCTTTAGACATTGACAATAAACGTTCATGAGGATCTAAAGAAGGCTCACTATGAGCTTTAGAAAGCTTATTCCATGGACAAACATCCTGACAAATGTCACAACCAAACATCCAGTTCTCAAACTTTCCTTTCATCTGATCAGGAAGCGGCTTCCTATATTCNATNGTAAAATATGAAATGCATTTGCTCCCATCAATTTCATAGGGTTTATNCAAAGCTCCTGTTGGACAAGCATCTAGGCATCTTTTGCATGTTCCACAATAATCTTTNATTGGTCCATCNGCCACTAGAGGCAAATCAAGTANCAGTTCACCTAAAAAGAAAAAAGATCCTGCTTTCTTTGCTATGATATTTGTATTCTTTCCCTGCCAGCCTATTCCCGATTTTTTAGCCCAGGCCTTATCCATAATNGGAGCAGAGTCTACAAATGCTCTACCACCTACTTCGCCTATTTCTTTNTGAATGTATTTAAGCAGCTCTCTTAGCTTATCTTTTATCACATAATGGTAATCCTTACCATAAGCATATTTAGAAAGTTTAGGAGCCTCTTTATCCTCTTGTTGGNCTTTAGGAAAATAATTTAATGCTACAGAAACTATGCTTTTAGCTCCTGGCATCAATTTNGTCGGATCCAGTCGTAGATCAAAATGATTCTCCATCCACTGCATCTCGCCATTTCTATTTTGATTCAACCACGNCTCTAATCTAGGTGCTTCTTCTTCTAGAAATTCAGCCTTTGATACCCCACAAAAGAAAAAGCCCAATTCATGGGCTTTCGCTTTAATTAATGCCGTATGTTCAGCAGCCAACTGTTGCACTAAAACAATGTGTTTTGGCTTGCTCTTGGGGATCTTCCCAAATGTTTATAAGCAAACTCCNTTACTTCTCTTCCTCTAGGAGTCCGAACTAAAAAACCTTCCTGAATAAGAAAAGGCTCATACACTTCTTCTATTGTTCCGGCATTTTCACCAACTGCAGTAGCAATTGTACTTATCCCAACCGGACCACCTTTAAACTTATCAATAATGGTCAGCAATATTTTATTGTCCATTTCATCCAAACCATGCTTGTCAACATTTAAAGCATCCANGGAATAATGAGAAATTTCCAAATCAATATTTCCATCCCCTTTGATTTGAGCAAAATCTCTTACTCTCCTCAATAAAGCATTTGCTATTCGAGGGGTTCCTCTACTTCTTCCNGCTATTTCTTCAGAAGCATCTTTTGTAATTTCAATATTTAAAATTGAGGCTGATCGGGTAATGATCTTACTTAATAAANCAGCATCATAATATTTAAGCCTAGCNTTGATTCCGAAACGAGCCCGCAAAGGNGANGTTAACAAACCNGACCTTGTTGTAGCACCAACAAGCGTAAAAGGATTTAAATCAATCTGAACACTACGCGCATTTGGTCCCGTATCGATCATTATATCGATTTTATAGTCTTCCATTGCTGAATATAAAAACTCTTCAACAACAGGTGACAAACGATGAATTTCATCNATAAATAGNACATCTCGTTCNTTCAAGTTGGTGAGTAAACCTGCAAGGTCTCCCGGTTTATCTAATACAGGCCCAGATGTGATTTTTATATCAACACCTAACTCATTGGCTACAATGTTTGCCAAAGTAGTTTTCCCTAATCCGGGGGGGCCATGTAACAAGACATGATCCAAAGCCTCTTCTCTTTGTAAAGCTGCCTGAACAAATACTTTAAGATTTTCGACAACCTTTCCCTGTCCTGTAAAATCTCCAAACATTGCCGGTCGTAACACTTTTTCAATGTCACGATCCGAGGNAGACAAGTTATCATATTTAGGGTCTAAATGTTCATTCATCTTACTTCAAAATTAAGAATCACATTAAACATCTCTATCAATTGTGTTGTATTTAAAGAATACTCTAACTTCACAAAGAGGATACAAAAATGGAATTAATACCCTTCATTTATTTATTCATTGCCTATATAGCGGCATATTCAATTGGAGCAACAAAGAGAATTGGAGTCTGGTGGTCTTTTGTTATTTGTCTATTCATTACACCTTTATTGGGCTCTCTAATAATTGCATGGCTGCCATCGAGAGATATAGCATACTGCATGGTTCCTATCAATGGATTTGAAGTTGGCTTANCATATCACTACAAAAGAACCTTAACTTCAAAAAATAANGTCATTTACACGCTTTATAGTGGAAGAAATATCAAACTTGGTAAAATTATCTTCGATCAACACTTTTCATTAACTACTAATANTNCTAAAAAGCTCACCCTGAATTACTAGAATTCCTCTAAGATTTCTTGAAGATAAACTTTCATTTTCAACACATAGATAGGTGAAATCAGTTGTCTTCTCGAAAACTTATCTCCTGAAAGGGGTAATCTATAACCAATACCAGCTCCAACACCAAAATATTTTAATACTCTATACTGAGCTGTCATATAGGGTTCCCACAATAGCACAAATGATTTATCAGTAGAGTAATTCACACCATACTTATCCTGATATTTAAAATGACTCGTACCTCCTCCTACAAGGGCTAAAATGCTAATTTCCCAAGGATCTTCATTATAAAAAACATACTCAAAATAGGGAGACAAATACCAAAATTTAAACGTTGCGTTTACACTTTCTCTTTCATTCTTAGAGTTAATAATTGTACGCTCGTTTTTTACTTTCGACCATAAATAATTATACCCTAAACCAAACTTTGTTGTATTGGCATAGGAAACGCCTACTTTAACGCCTAAAATTTTAGCAACTCTTGCCGAAATAAAAGAATGCCTAGTATCTACTTTAAAATCAAATTTGGGTTTCTCTCGCAAGCTTGTTTCAATCGCATCAAAGAATTGGGCATTACAAGAAGAAGAAGAGCAATAAAAAAGTACTAAAACAAAAAAAATGCCCTTTAAATTAAAGGGCATTTTTATAAAAGAATATATCGTATTTCTAATGTTCTCCATCCGATTCTCCTTCGGCTAAAGGCACATTTTGAGGGACAAAGTCTTCTTCTTTTCCTGGCTTACTATAATCATAAGCCCATCTGTGAACCTCTGGTAAAGCTCCTGGCCAGTTACCATGAACATGCTCAACCGGTGTAGTCCATTCAAGCGTATTTGCTTTCCATGGGTTTTGAGTTGCTTTAGGNCCTCTATACATAGAATAGAAGAAATTGAAAAAGAACAAAAACTGTCCTAATGAACCAATAATGGCAAATACTGTCATNAACACGTTCATATCAATAAAAGCATCAAACAATGGAAATTCAGAGTTGGTATAATATCTACGAGGAATACCTGCCAATCCTAAAAAGTGCATCGGGAAGAAAACACCGTAACCTCCAATAAATGTTAGCCAGAAGTGAGCATAGCCCAATCCTTTGTTAAGCATTCTTCCATACATTTTAGGGAACCAATGATAAACTCCAGCAAACATTGCCAATACAGCAGACATTCCCATTACAATATGGAAGTGAGCTACTACAAAATATGTATCATGTAAGTTGATATCCAAAGCCGAATCTGCAAGGATAATACCTGTAAGACCTCCNGAAATAAAGGTTGATACCATCCCTACTGAGAACATCATAGCCGGTGTAAAACTGATATTACCTTTCCACAAGGTGGTAATGTAGTTGAACGCCTTAACNGCAGAAGGAATAGCAATCAATAATGTNGTAAATGTNAACACAGCACCAATGAAAGGATCCATCCCCGTAACAAACATATGGTGNCCCCANACGATGAAAGAAAGGAAACCAATTGCTAAGATTGAACCAATCATCGCTCTGTAACCNAAAATTGGTTTTCTNGAGTTCGTTGANATAATTTCAGATGTCAATCCTAATGCTGGTAATAAAATGATATAAACCTCAGGGTGACCAAGGAACCAGAACAAGTGCTGATAAAGAATTGGCGAACCTCCTGATTGCTCTAGAGCCTCACCAGCAATGTAGATATCAGAAAGGTAAAATGAAGTTCCAAAGCTTCTATCAAAAATAAGGAGTAAAACAGCTGAGAATAATACAGGGAAAGACAATAATCCAAGGATTGCAGTAACAAGTAGAGCCCAAATACTCAAAGGCAATCTTGTCATTTTCATTCCTTTAGTTCTCAAGTTTATTACTGTTACAATATAGTTTAGACCACCAATTAACTGAGAGGCAACAAACAAAGCCATTGAAACCAACCAAAGTGTCATTCCTAATCCAGAACCCGGTACCGCTTGTTCTAGAGCACTTAATGGTGGATAAACAGTCCAACCCGCTGCCGCAGGTCCTTTTTCAACGAACAATGAAACTATCATTATTACAGAACTACCTGCAAATAACCAATATGATAGCATGTTCATAAAGCCTGAAGCCATATCTCTGGCTCCAATTTGAAGTGGAATTAACAAGTTTGCAAATGTACCACTCAAACCTGCTGTAAGAAGGAAAAACACCATGATGGTACCATGGATAGTACCTAGTGCTAAATACATATTAGGGTCTAGAACTCCATCGGGAGCCCATTTATCTCCCAAGAAAAAGTTTAAGATTCCAAAGCTTTCACCCGGCCATGCTAATTGTAAACGGAACAAAACCGACATTAACATACCAATTGTTGCCATAAACATCCCTGTAATCAGAAACTGCTTAGCAATCATTTTATGATCATGACTGAAAAGATACTTAGTAAAGAAGTTCTCTTCGTGATGATGTTCAGCTGCGTGTGCTTGACTTCCCATTTTCTCTTCTAATATTTAAAAATTACTTCTGTGCTAATTTATCATTTGAAGCGGTAGGCACTTCTGCTGTTGTATTTTCTTCAAATGACTTTTGTTCAGCAAGCCATTTGTTATAGTCTTCCTCAGATTCAACTATAATATTCATCTGCATGTTGTAGTGTGCTGCACCACAAATCTTGTTACACAAAAGAAGATAATTGAAATCAGGATTGCTTGTTTTCTTACGCATCTCCTCAGTAGTAATCGTAGGAGTGAATTTAAATGTTGTTACAGTACCAGGAACTGAATTCATTTGTGCTCTGAAGTGAGGCATGTATGCACTATGTACAACATCTTGAGATCTAAACGAAAAACTTATTTCTTGATTAACTGGAACGTGAAACTCGCCAGCCATAGCAACTTTATCATCAGATCCTGCAGTATATGGATTCACTTCATTTTTCTTCTGATAAGTTTTGATTTTTCTCAATTGACGCACTTTCCAATCAAGATCTTCAGTAAGTTCCTTTTCTTTTAAGCCATCNTCAGGNGCTTCTTCAATTGCTTTTTCAAGCTTTACAATATCAGCTTCTAATTCAGTNATTCTTGTTTCAATTGTAGCTGGNGTNATCAGCCCAAGAGGGTTNGTTCCGTTTAAGAACAGATAATTAGCTTTACCTAGCTCATTATCTTCACCNGGATATCTTGCAATCCAACCAAATTGTTTTGAATAAAGTTCAACTTTTATGGCTTCTTCTGAAGGTTCATCAGTAATGTCTATCCAAGCTGATAGACCATAAATAACAATAACAGCAAGAACTACAGCCGGAACTGTTGTCCAAATTAATTCCAGTTTATTATTATGTGTTACATATTCAGCTTTTCTATGCTTGCTACCAGCATACTTACTTGCAAAGAAGAACAACAATATATGGGTAATAACAAATGCAGTAATGATAATGGCAAAATTCAAATTAAGTACCATATCAATATTTGCTCCGTGCTCTGATGCTGCTTCGGGTAGCAGGTGAGGCCCGTACTTCACAACAATGTAAATGAAGAAGGCAAAATAAGCTACCATAAAAACAAGGAATGATGCTCCATGGAAGCGGTTTTCTGCGTCAGACACTTCTGTCTGGTTATTCCCTTTTAATTTTCCCGTGATTTCAAAAACACGTACTAACTGAATAAGCGTTAAAATACCAAGGATTATAACGATATATGCAATAACTGTCATGCTGTTAAACTTTTAGACTAGCTTGATTGATTTCTTGATTAATTGATGTGGTGGTGAAGACTTTCATCCAGCATTGGGTGATTTTTCACCATTACACCTGCTTTTGTCATAGCATTCAACACTACAAAGATAAATGAACCTACAAAACCAAGTGCTAAGCCAATTTCAAACCATCCTAGGTGACCTTCAGCTTTCATAACTCCTGGAGTAATCAACATGTATACATCTAACCAATGTCCTATCAAAATGATAATCGATACAAATGTTAAAACACCAATGTTTCTTTTTGTGTCTTTTGACATCAGAAGAAGCATAGGAAAAATAAAGTTTATCAATACCATTCCCCAGAAAATNAAACCGTAATCTTCAATTCTAGGAATATAGTATGTTACTTCTTCAGGCATATCAGAATACCAAATCAACATAAATTGAGAGAAGAAAAGGTATGTCCACAAAAATGAAACTGCAAAAATCCATTTTCCTAAATCATGAATATGGCTNTCNTTTACTTGTTCCAAGTAGCCAAGTTTTTTCAAGTATGCTGTCAATAAGTACATACAAACCATACTACTTAACCAAATACCTGAGAAAAGATACCACCCATATAGNGTAGAAAACCAGTGAGTGTCAATTGACATTAACCAATCCCAAGTAATAACGATTGAAGAGTAGCCAAAGAATACTAAGAAGATAGCACTCATGGTAATACTCTTTTTATAAATACCAACACCTCCATTTAGATCTTCTTGAATTGATTTTTTTCTGAACCAATAAGTAAAGAAGATAAAAACGCTTAAGAAGATGATTACTCTTGCCCACCAGAATGGTAGATTTAAATAAGCTTCTTTGTTTGCTATAATTGGATCGTAATGATGAGAAGACGGATCATACAATGCTGAATCCATCCAGTGATAGATATGATTCCAATGTAAAGATGAAGCAATGAATACAAGAATCAATATTCCAGCTCCAACATAGGTATATTGGCTTATTGCTTCAAAAACACGCTTAAGTACAGTACCCCANCCTGCTTGAGCTGCATATTGTACTGCAACGAAAAAAGTACCAATAACGCCAATCCCAAAAAAGAACCATCCGTTAATTAACACATTAGACCAGATACGATTACTATCATATCCTAATACTACTCCAAGAATTAGCGAAAGTATCCCTACCCCCATAAGGATGAATGAGATTCTTTTTGCTTTAGCTGGAAAAACAAATTGTTCCATCAATACTGTTTTTTCTTGTTTAAAATAATTTTTGAAGCTTATGCTTCTTCGTTGCTTTCTTCCGTTTCATTCACTGTAGCAGGCGAATCTTCTGTAGAAACTTCTGCTGTTGAACCATACATTTTCTCAAGATCATGTCCTTGAAGCTGTTGTACGTAATACACCAACTTCCAACGATCTTCCTGACTAATCTGAGAGGCATGAGATCCCATCATGTTTTTACCATAATGAATCGAAAAGAAAATCTGTCCTTCTGGCAAATCTTTTAAACGACCATCATANGCAGGAGGAGGACCTGGCCATCTTGGNTTTGAAGCAACCGGACCATCACCTTTTCCTTTCATACCATGACATTCGTAACAGAAAGTTTCATAAATCTCTTTCCCTTCTTTCACTACAGCTTCTGAATAAGGAATGGGATTTTTTAGTTCTTTCCCTGCTAATTCATACCCTTCGGCAGTATTAGGATACTCAAAAGGCATATATCCTCTAGGAATCGTATTTGCTACGGGCTTTCTTGTAGCCATACTGTCTAACCAAAAATCGCTTTCAGAATAAGCCTCTAATGCTGGAGACCTATACATATCTGGCATGTATTCTAGTCCTGGACTATTTGGATCCTCGCAAGAAGATGTCAAGAATGCTAAACTTGCCGATGCTATTAAAATAGCGAATGAGAAGTACTTTTTAATATTCACGTCTCTTCGTTTATATGAATTTTACAATTCGTTCTTTTTCAAAAATCTCAACTACACCAGTTTCTTTCAACATTTGCTGCAATTCTTCTTTAGAATACTTTGCATTTTCTTCTGGTGCAATTTCAATCGCAAAATGATCATCCGTAGTTCTTGGATGAGGGTTTCTTGCAGGAAGACCTGGTAAAGTCATATTACGCAAGAAATAAGTAATTGCCATACCGTGTGCTGCACTCAATACTGTAAATTCAAACATAATTGGCACAAATGCAGGCAAGTTTTGATAAAAATCCATACTTGGCTTACCACCAATATTCATTGGCCAATCAACTACCATGAAGTAATTAATTGCAAGCATTGCTAATGTTAAACCAGTCAGACCATAAAGGAACGCACAGATCGCGATACGCGTCCATTTAATTCCTAAAACATTTTCAAGACCATGAACCGGAAATGGAGAGTAAGCATCATTTACCTTTACTCCTTTTCCCTGGATTTTTTTGATGCCAGACACCATGATGTCATCATCATTATAAAGGCCGTATAAAAATTTCTGTGTTGTCATATCTCACTAATAAATCCGGTTATGCTTCAACTTTTTCTTCATCATGATGATGAGCATCTTTTCCTCTGAATGCTTCACCACTAGATTTCAAGATTGATTTCAATTCGTTCAAGGCCAATACTGGGAAGAACCTTGTAAACAATAAGAACAATGTAAAGAACAAACCTATTGTACCAAGGTATACTCCTATATCTACCCATGTTGGGTGAAACATTGCCCAGTTAGAAGGTACATAGTCTCTGTGAAGCGATGTAACAATAATTACGAAACGCTCAAACCACATCCCAATATTCACGAAAATTGAAAGAATAAAAGATGCGATCAAACTTGTTCTAATCTTTTTGAACCAGAATAACTGAGGAGTGATTACGTTACATGTCATCATTGACCAATAAGACCAAGCATAAGGCCCTGAGAAACGGTTAATGAATGCATAAGATTCATATTCAACTCCAGAATACCAGCTAATGAATAATTCTGATAAATATGCTGTCCCAACCATTGAACCTGTGATTACAATTACGGTATTCATCAACTCTATGTGCTGAAGTGTAATGTAGCGTTCAAAGAAAAGTACTTTACGTGCAATTAAAAGAAGTGTTTGTACCATCGCAAACCCTGAGAAGATCGCACCTGCAACAAAGTAAGGAGGGAAAATTGTAGTATGCCATCCTGGAATTACTGAAGTTGCAAAGTCCATTGATACAATCGAGTGTACTGAGAATACAAGAGGTGTTGCTAATCCGGCAAGTACTAAAGAAACCTCTTCAAAACGAATCCAAGCTTTAGCATTCCCCGTCCAACCAAAACTCAAAACTCCATATATTCTCTTGGCTAATGGACCGGTAGCTCTATCACGAATGGTAGCAAAATCCGGAATAAGACCAATGTACCAAAACACTAATGATACAGAGAAATAAGTAGAGATCGCAAATACGTCCCACAAAAGAGGAGAGTTAAAGTTGGGCCACAATGATCCAAATTGGTTTGGAAGTGGCATTACCCAATAAGAAACCCAGATACGTCCCATGTGAATTCCTGGGAAAATTGCAGCCATCATTACCGCAAAAATTGTCATCGCTTCTGCTGCACGGTTAATGGCCATTCTCCATTTCTGACGAAAAAGAAGAAGTACAGCAGAAATAAGTGTTCCTGCGTGACCAATACCAACCCACCATACAAAATTGGTAATATCCCATGCCCATCCTACAGTAGTATTCAACCCCCAGGTTCCAATACCACGACCGATAGTATATGTTATACATCCTAATCCCCAAAGACCTAAAATAAGTGCCAGAGTAAATACTCCCCACCAATATTTATTTGCCTTTCCTTCTACTGGGGCACAAACTTCTTCCGTTATCTTATGGTAAGTAACATCTTTACCTAAAATCAACGGGGTTCTAACTTCTGCTTCTCTAACCATTCGTATTTAGTTTAAAGCACTATTTTGTTTATTAATGAGCGTTTTCTTCGTGTGACTGATGAGCTTCCTCACCATGTGATTCTTCGTGACCATGTTCCTCATGTCCACCTTCATGACTTGCATGTGGATGAGCAGCAGCTATCGACTCATGGATACGCTCTTCATCTACATTTCTAACTTTCGTCATATAGTAAACATTAGGCTTAGTACCTATTTCTTCCAACAGGTTATAAGCTCTGTCATCATCAACCGACTTACGAACTTTGGTTTCTTTGTCATTCAAATCACCAAAGTAAATAGCTCCAGTTGTACAGGCAGAAGCACAAGCACTGGTAACTTCGCCATCTTCAACAGGTCTACCTGCTTTTTTCGCTTCTAACTTACCTGCTTGAATACGCTGAACACAGAAAGAACATTTTTCCATTACCCCACGTGCTCTTACTACAACATCTGGGTTAAGTACCATTTTAGCCAAATCACTTTGTGATGGGTTAACATCAGTGAACTTAGCATCGCCAACATAGTTGAACCAGTTAAAACGTCTTACTTTATAAGGACAGTTGTTCGCACAGTAACGTGTTCCGATACAACGGTTGTATGTCATTTGATTCATCCCCTCATTACTGTGAGTAGTTGCCGCAACAGGACAAACGGTCTCACATGGAGCATGATTACAATGTTGACACATTACAGGTTGGTAAGCCACTTCTGGGTAAGCCGATGGATCTTCCATCTGACCATACATGTCAATCTTACCAAGACCTTCTTCTTTCCCCCTTAATTTCGTCATATCGCTGCTGAAGTAACGATCAATACGCAACCAACTCATTGTTCTGGTTCTACGCACTTCATCTTTACCTACAACAGGCACATTGTTTTCAGAGTGACATGCTATAACACAAGCACCACATCCTAAACAAGCATTAAGGTCTACAGAAAGTCCCCAACGGTGACCTTTTTCAATATCATGAGCTTCCCAAAGATCAAGATCTTTGATATGCTTTTTATTTCCGTATGCATCACTTAAAATATGATCAGGATTCCAAACTTCTTTCCCGCTCTCTTTATATGTTTTAAGTGAAGTTTCATTGATGATCTTACGCCCCATCATTGTATGATGTGTTTGCGTAGATCCTACAGGGTAAGTGTTCTCGGTTTTTTCAATGCTTACATCAGCTGAAGAGTACTTCATAACTCCATTACTGATTGTAATTGCATTAAATAAGTTTTGCCCAATTGATTTAACCTCACCTACGGTTGCATCACCTTGTTCAACTACTTTACCCGCTTTGGTTCTTCCGTATCCAAGCGCAATACTTACAGCGCCTATTTTCTGTCCTGGTTGAGCAATTACCGGTAGTTCTATTGTGTAACCATTCACGGTAATTTTTGCCATATCAGCTGGCGATTCTTCGGCATACTTTGTTGCAAAACCAAGTCTTTCCATATCAACTTGATTCATCGCAATGTAGTTATCCCAAGTCATCTTAGAAACCGGATCTGGCAGTTCTTGTAACCAAGGGTTATTCGCTTGATTACCTTCAGCAATTGCATTGCTTAAATAGAACTCAACTTCCCACTCACCTGATTTAGCACCTTTTAAAACATTTGCTGCAGCTGCAGTAATGTCATATGCGGGCATTGCTACTTCTTCATTCGATTCAGCAACTGCTGATTTCAATTCATAAACACCATCATGAACCGCTTTATTCCAGAAAGTATGTAAGAACGGTTCATTTGTAGCTGGAAGGTATTCTCCTTCCCAAGTTGACTTCATGAAGTCATAATAACTTGTATTGATTCCAGACCAGCGCAACAAACTATCTTGCATTTGACGTGTGTCAAACAACGCATTGATTGTTGGTTGTTGAAACGATATATAGTTCCCTACTGGATTGTAGTCATTCCAAGATTCTAGATAATGATTATCTGGAGCAATTACTGTACACAATGAAGCTGTTTCATCAGCTCTGTCTGCAAAAGAAACAGAGAATTTCACTTTCTTTAAAGCCTCTGCAAAACCTACAGCAGCAGGCGCAGTATAAACAGGATTAACTCCATTGATAAGTAGTGCATCAACAGCTCCTGACTTCATTTCTTTTACAAGTCCTGCAAAAGCTTCATCATCTCCTTGACGGATATGCGTTGGAGTATCTAAATCGATCGTGTGATTATAAGCTCCTAGTTTCTCGTTAATCGCATTTACGATCATTTGAACATCAGGGTCGTTAACACCACACACAACCAATGCATGACCATTTGCTGCTTTCAATTCTTTAGCTGCTTTAGCTAATTTCTCATGTGCAGCATTATCATTTTCAAATTTCTTCCCAGTTACAGAGCCGCCTACTAGATTGTATAATTCAAGAGCCACCAAACCAATTTCACTTGGTTTAATCGCAGCACGAACATCTGCATTTGTTCCTGTAAGTGACATGTTTGATTCAAACTGGTAGTGTTTGTTCATCCATTTGCCATCAGGATTTCTTCTCAAAGCATATTGAGCAGAGTAAGAATTTGCCATCAACCACGTTGAAAGAAAATCTGCTCCTAAACTCACAATTACTTTAGCTTGATCAAACTTATAGTTTGGAAGAACAGCTTTACCAAACATTGCTTTGTTGGCTTTTCTCATTCCTGCATATGAATATGCATCATAAGTTACTGTCTTAACATTAGCTCCGTAAGCTTCTTCAAACTTTTTGATTACAGCCTTAGTTGACGGACTAATAATTGTATTGGTAAGGATACGGATATTTCCACCTGCAGCTTTAACACTTTCCAAAGTAGAAGTCACCTTATCATCAACTGATTTCCACGAAGCCTGTTCCCCATTGATAGAAGGATACATTTGACGTTCTGAGTCATACAACCCAAGAACAGAAGCATTCACACGAGGAGTTAAACCTCCCATGTGAAGTTTCGCCAATTTATTGCTTTCAATATGAATTGGTCTTCCTTCACGTGTTTTTACTAAAACACTAGCAAAGTCAGTTCCATCATAATAAGTAGATGCATAATAGTTAGCAACGCCCGGAGTAATTTCCTCAGGCTTATTCACATAAGGAATTGACTTAATCACCGGAGCTTCACAAGCTGCAAGAGTAGCAGCCGCCACGCTAAACCCAACGAACTTTAAGAAGTCTCTTCTAGATGTATTCGTTGAACCTAAGTTCTCATTACCTAAGAATTCATCGACCGGTAATTCTTCAGCAAACTCATTATTCGCCTTTGCAATAAACGCTTCATCATTGTTTAGTTGCTCAAGACTGTTCCAATATTGTTTGGTATTGCTCATAATCCTTGATTTCGTAGCCGTAAGATTCTAAAATTCGATTAATAATGACATTTTGCACATTCAAGACCTCCCATTTGAGAAACTGTAAATTTCTCAAGGCCTTCATCCTTGTACTTCTCTACGAGCTCAGCGTGAATTTTCTCGTAGTAGTCATTTCCATTCATTTTAACTTCTGTTTCACGGTGACAGTTAATACACCATCCCATTGTAAGTGGAGCGTATTGCTTCATCGGATAATCAAACGTCTCAACTTCTCCATGACAAGTTTGACATTCAATTTCTCCTACTACTACGTGTTGTGAGTGATTAAAATAAACATGATCTGGAAGGTTATGGATACGAATCCACTTCACCGGTTTTTCAGGTTTATCGTAAGATGCTGTTTCTGCATTCCATCCAGCAGCATCGTAAATCTTAGAAATTTCTTCCGTTCCCCATCTGCTACCCTCGCTAATTCCTTTATGACAATTCATACAAACATTGATCGAAGGAATTCCAGAATGCTTAGACTGTGGAGCACTTGAGTGACAATACACACACTGGATTTCATTATCTCCAGCATGAATCTTGTGCGAGAATTTAATTGGCTGTGGCGGTGCATAACCTTCGTAAACACCAACTCCTAACAAACCATTCCACACAACATTCAAAACAAGAACAAGCACTACAACCATTCCTAGCGCAGCAATTGTTTTATTTCTAGCCAACCAAAGTTGAGCACGCTTTCCAAATGACAATTCAAGATCATTGTATTCACCTATTCCAGCAAGAGCCTCTTCACCTTTAACGTCAATCAGCAATGCTTTTACTGACTTCTTCACATCAACCAGTACAAACACAACAATCAACAACACAACAGCAAAGCCCAACAACCAGAATACCGTGTAATCATCTTCAACTGGTGCAGCAGAGGTCGTTTCAACTACAGCAGCCTCAGCTGGAGCAGGAGGATTAGCAATGTAATCCAAAATCGCACCTACTTCTTCATCAGAAAGCGGCATAGCCGGCATTACAGAACCACCAAACTCGCTAAACAAATCAGCTGCATAAGAATCTTCAGGATGATCCCCCAAGTAGCCTTGAGAATTCTTAACCCATAAGACCAAGTTATCCTTACTCTCCCATCTGTCTTGAACTCCAGAAAGAGCCGGACCAACTAATTTCTTATCCAACTTATGACACGATGCACAGTTTGCTTTGAATAGTTTTTCTCCGTCTTGAGAAAATCCTGCAGTGGAAAACACCAAAAAGAATGAGAGAAACGCGGCATGAAGCCAAATTTTCGATCTACTCCACATATTTGAAGACGCCATTTACGGTTAAATTTTGTTAAATATTGAGCCAGAAAGCCCATTTTCAATCGAAGGCAAATTTAGTAGAACTCACTAATTAGAATCTCTGCGGAAGCTAATTTTGACATCGTTTAGTTAATTTAGAAAGGTTCTAAATTGATTGCTTTATGAAAAAACAGATCCTCTAAACCACATCCATTGGGAGATATTCCTAGTTGTATTTGTGTAATTTTGTGTCATGAAAAAGTCGTTATTCATTCTTTCAGCATTTCTACCAACCATTTTATTCGCTCAAGCTGAGCGTGATTGGACACTCTTTCCACAGAAAAGTAATTCTGACAAACCTCTAATGAACCAAAAGGAGAAAAACACTCATGACGGCTATCTAAAAATGGAACAAGACAGCTCTTTAAATACTCTTTTGGAGAAATATCATCACAATAATTCTCAGGCTTCAAGGCTCGAAGGCTATCGAATTCAAATCTTATCAGTATCAGGAGCCAATAGTAAAAGTAAGGCTCGAATGGAGCAACTAAAGTTTAGTCAAAACTATCCAAACGTCCCTAACTATCTGAAGTACCAAACGCCAAACTTTCAAGTACGTATCGGTGATTTCAGAACCAAGCTAGAAGCAGAAAAACAGCTTGAAGAAATCAAGGACTCCTATCCTTATGCTTTTATCAAGAAAGATATCATTGAGCTTCCTGTTATTGAGCAGCATATCACTGAAGCTGTTGAAACTGAGTAATTCCAAAGCAAAATCTAATTCATAAAAAAAGCCCCAAGTTTGGGGCTTTTTTATTTTATATCAACTAATAATATTTAGCTGTCTTATAATTTTTGTTCAACTTCTACTTCTTCGTAGCCTTCAATGATATCTCCAACTTTTATGTCGTTAAAGTTCTCAATGTTCAAACCACATTCGTATCCTGTAGAAACCTCTTTCACATCATCTTTAAAGCGTTTTAAAGAACCTAGTTTTCCACTATAGATAACTACACCATCTCTAATTAAGCGAACACTTGTATTTCGGTTAATCTTACCATCCAGCACATAACATCCAGCAATGGTTCCCACTTTAGAGATTTTGAAAGTTTCACGTACTTCTATGTTACAAACTACTCTCTCTTCAAATTTAGGTTTCAACATACCCTGCATTGCATCTTTGATCTCATCTATCGCATCGTAGATAACAGAGTAAAGTCTTATTTGGATTTCTTCTTGCTCAGCTAATTTTCTAGCTCCTGAAGATGGTCTTACCTGGAAACCTATAATAACAGCATCTGATGCACTTGCCAACAAGACATCTGACTCAGAAATCTGACCTACAGATTTGTGAATTACATTCACCTGAATAGACTCCGTAGAAAGTTTTAACAACGAATCAGAAAGTGCCTCAACAGATCCATCCACGTCCCCTTTAACAATCAGGTTCAACTCTTGGAAGTCTCCAAGTGCCAAACGTCTTCCGATTTCATCAAGAGTAATGTGTTTTTGTGTTCTAACCCCTTGCTCACGAATTAATTGTTCACGCTTGTTCGCCAATTGCTTAGCCTCACGTTCATCTTCGTAAACCTTAAATTTATCTCCGGCTGTTGGTGCCCCATTAAAACCTAGGATAGAAACAGGAGTTGCTGGCCCAGCTTCTTTAATGTTATTACCACGCTCGTTGAACATGGCTTTAATTTTACCAGAATGCGCACCTGCAACAAGTACATCACCTATTTTTAAAGTACCTGACTGTACCAACAAGTTAGTAACATAACCTCTACCTTTATCCAAAGAGGCTTCAATAACAGTTCCTGAAGCAATTTTATTGGGATTTGCTTTCAGCTCAAGCATTTCTGCTTCTAACAACACTTTATCTAAAAGCTCTTCAATTCCTTCACCTTTTTTAGCTGAAATTTCTTGTGATTGGTATTTACCACCCCAATCTTCAACTAAAATATCCATTGCTGCTAGCTCTTCACGAATTCTATCAGCATTTGCTCCTGGTTTATCAATCTTATTAAAGGCAAATACCATTGGTACACCAGCTGCCTGAGCGTGATTAATCGCCTCTTTTGTTTGAGGCATCACACTATCATCTGCTGCAATTACGATAATTACCAAATCGGTTACTTGTGCACCACGAGCACGCATCGCTGTAAAGGCTTCGTGACCAGGTGTATCTAAGAATGTTATTTTTCTTCCGTCATCAAGTTTTACGTTATAGGCACCAATGTGCTGGGTGATTCCCCCGGCCTCACCTGCAATAACATTTGCTTTACGAACGTAGTCAAGTAACGATGTTTTACCATGATCTACGTGTCCCATAACTGTAACGATAGGAGAGCGATCTTCCAAATCTTTTGGATCATCAACTTCTTCTTCTTCCTCAGTTTCAGCTAGTTCAGAATCAACAAATTCAACGGTATATCCAAACTCTTCAGCAACAATAGATAATGCTTCAGCATCTAGGCGCTGGTTAATTGACACCATTAACCCAAGAGACATACATGCAGAGATAACTTCAGTTACCCCAACATCCATCATGGTTGCTAATTCTTGAACCGTTACAAACTCTGTAACTTTAAGTACTTTTTCTTCTGCTTCGCGCTGTGCAATTTCTTCTTCTTTTTGCTGCGCTATTTGTTGACGTTTTTCACGTCTGAATTTCGAAGACTTGGATTTTCCACCACCGCTTAAGCGAGCTAGTGTTTCCTTAATTTCTTTTTGGATATCCTCTTCAGAAAGCTCTGGTTTTTGCTCTCTTCTGTTTCTTCCTTTGTTGTTGTTATTATCTCTACGATCGTTTCGACCATTAGGAATGTTCTTCCCTGCTTTCTTAGGATCTATCTGACGCGAGATACGTTTACGCTTCTTCTTAGGCTTTTCAGTCTCTTTTGAATCATCAGAAGATGCTACTGGCTTTGGCTTTTTCTTTTTCTTGTTAACAGTTGGCAACTCTATCTTACCTAAAACAGTAGGTCCGTTAAGCTTTTTAACCCGAGCTTTAACTACCTCATCTTCTTTTTTAGGCTCTTCTTTTTTAGGCTCTTCCTGTTCTGCTTTCTTCTCTTGCTCAGCCTTTTTAGCAGCCTGTTCAGCCACTAACTTTTCTTTTGCTTTGCGTTCTTCTTCAGCCTTTAGCTTACGCTCTTCAGCTTCTTTTTTTCTCTTTTCTTCCTCTCTTTTCTTTTTGCTATCAGGACGAGTTTTCGTATTGATTTTGTCCAAGTCAATTTTTCCAACTACAGTAGGCCCTGACGAAGCATCTTCAGATGAAGTTTCTTCTTTTACAACTTCTTTCTCCTCTTTTTCTTCTAGAACAGGCTCTTCTTTTACTTCTTCTGCTTTTGGTTCGGCAACATTTTCTTCAGCAACCGGAAGTTCTTCTACAACCTCTTCTTTTTCTTCTGGAGTTTCTTCAACAACAGGCTCTGGAGTAGTTTCTTTTACCTCCTCAACTTCAGTTTCTTCAACTTCAGCTACCGGCTCTGGTTCTGCTGGTGATTCTTCCGTAGTTTCTGCCTCTTCTTTAGCTGTAACGGTTGAGCCCATGTTTTTAATCAGAACTTCGTCTTGTTCCTCCGGTGCATCTTCCGCAACTTCTTCTTTCTCTACATCTTCAAGAGATACCGTTTCACGAACAACTTTATTTTTCTTAAGCTGCTGTGATTCTTCTTTCACCTCTTTCTCCGACTGGAACTCTGATAGCAGAATTCCATACACATCATTTGAGATTTTCGTATTGGGCTTAATGTCAATATCATACCCTTTAGCACTTAGAAAATCTCCGATTGTACTCAATCCTACATTCAGTTCTTTCGCTACTTTACTTAATCGTCTTGTTACGGGTGTTTCAGACATATATTGTTTTTAGTGTTGCCGAAATTAAAAAATAATAAAAAGTTGGTGATTATTAGGCATCAAGCGATTATTCAAATTCAGCTTTCAGAATATTGAACACTTCTTCAATTGTTTCTTCTTCAAGATCAGTCCTTCTAACTAAATCTTGAACTGTCTGCTCCAATACACTACGGGCAGTGTCACAGCCTATTGCTTTCAGCTCATCAATAATCCATGATTCTATTTCATCTGCAAATTCTTCAAGATCCACATCATCGATTTGTTCATCATCTTCACGATAAACATCAATTTCGTATCCTGTTAATTTACTGGCTAATTTAATGTTATGCCCTCCTTTACCAATTGCCAACGAAACCTGATCGGCTTTCAGGTGCACATCGGCATGTTCTGTCTCATCATTGATACCAACCGTACTAATCTTAGCCGGGCTCAATGCTCTTGTGATAAATAATGAAGGATTAGCCGTATAGTTAATCACATCAATATTCTCATTGCGGAGTTCTCTAACAATTCCATGAATTCTAGATCCTTTCATCCCTACGCATGCTCCAACAGGATCAATTCTATCATCGTAAGATTCTACAGCCACTTTGGCTCTCTCGCCTGGCTCTCTTACAATTTTCTTAATGGTAATTAAACCATCAAAAATTTCCGGAACCTCTAATTCAAACAGACGCTCTAAGAATACAGGTGAAGTTCTTGAAAGGATAATAACAGGGTTATTGTTACGCATGTCTACTTTCTTAACAACAGCTCTAATGGCATCTCCTTTTTTGAAGTAGTCGTTAGGAATTTGTTCTGATTTTGGAAGGATAAGTTCATTTCCTTCATCATCCAAAATAAGGATTTCTTTTTTCCAAATCTGATACACCTCTCCGGTTACAATATCACCTACGCGGTCTTTGTATATTTTATAGAGGCTATCTTTTTCTAATTCATGAATTTTAGAAACCAAATTTTGGCGCAATGCTAAAATTGCTCTTCTTCCGAAATCTTCAAGTTTTACTTCTTCAGATACATCTTCACCGATTTCAAAGTCAGGTTCAATTTTAATGGCTTGTGAGTATTCAATTTCCTCATTTTCATCTTCTACTTCTCCATCTGCCACAACAACGCGATTTCGCCAAATCTCGATATCTCCTTTATCAGGGTTAATAATGATATCGAAATTATCATCGGAGCCATATCTTTTCGCGATCATAGATCTGAAGACATCTTCAAGGATGTTCATCATAGTAACACGATCGATGTTTTTGAACTCTTTAAACTCCGAAAACGATTCTATTAATTCTGCCGTATTCATGTTGTTATCATTTAAATGAAATGACCACTTTGGCCTCTTTTATTTGATTGTATGCAAATTCATGCTTTTCTTCTACCGCTACTTTTTTCTTTTTCCCTTCTAGTCTTTCTTTTCTTTTTTCCAGAATAGTGAAGGAATCATCGTTGGCATCAATAAGCTCACCTGTTAAGGCTGCTTTATCATCTTGATACTTCACTTTCAAAGAGCGGCCAATATTTTTTTTGAACTGACGTGGTAACCGAAGCGGTTTATCAATACCCGGAGAGGTTACGCTCAATTCGAAATCTTCTTCTTCCCGGTCGAAGCTATGCTCTACATGACGTGATACTGCAATACATTTATCGATTGACAATCCTGCATCTGCGTCTATTTCTATTTTGATCGCATTGCTTTCAGACACTTTTATTTCTACAATAAAAATATCTGTATCAGCGATCTTCTCTTCTACCAGTTGTTGTATTCTTTCCTTTGTAATCACAATATATAGTAACAAAAAAGAGGGGTCAAACCCCTCTTTCCATCCTGCTAATCGCGTGCAAATATAACTAATTTTTACTGATAACAAGCTATTTAACGCGTGTTCCTTCTTTATATGTAACCTCTAATATTACTTTACCTCTTTTATTGTATTGTACCCACTTTCCATGAGGAACTCCATTTTTGTAATTTGAATCTGTCATCAACTGCATTCCCTGATACCAAATTTTACAATTCCCGTCAGGCCGACCATCTTTAAACGACTGCTCACGTTGTTTTTGGCCTGTTGGGTAATAATATGTCCAAAGACCTTCTTGCCTTCCTTTTTTATACTCCCCTTCATAGTCAATATTTCCTCTTTCGTAGAAAAATACCCAATGACCATCCATCATTCCATCTTTGTAAGAACCTTCTTCACGAACTTTTCCACTTGAATACCAAAACGTCCATTCTCCCTGACGTATCTCACCAATTAAATCACCCTCATAATTCTTGTTCCCGTTAGGGTACCAACCTAACCAGTGCCCTTCCATTAAGTCGTCTTTGTAAGCACCTTTATCTTTAAGCTGACCACTTTCATACCACGCACTCCACTCTCCTTGCATCTTTCCTTTTACGTAATCGCCTTCAGTTAATTTTTGACCAGACTCCCACCAAGTTATCCAATGACCATCTTGTTTATCTTCTACATATGTCCCTCTTCTATATTTACTTCCATCTTTATACCAAAACTCCCAAAGTCCGGCTCTAAGGTTATTTTCATAACTACCTTTAGCATCTACCTGACCATTTTGAAAGTAATAGATCCATTCTCCATTTTGGAGATCATTGCTAAAACTCCCAACAATATTCACTTGGCCATTTTCAAAATACCATTTCCATTCTCCTTCTTTTTTACCTTTTGCATAGTTTCCTTCTGCATCCAGTTGGCCATTTTGGAAATAGCGCTCAAACCTGCCATCTAAAACACTGTCTTTAACTGTCTGTACTTTTTCTTTATTCCCATTCTCATACCAATACACCCATTCCCCTGAAGCAAACCCATTGGTATAATCACCTTCAACCTTTTTCTTCCCAGAAGCAAAAAACGCTATCGATTCACCATTTCTCAGGCCATTTTCAATAGACGTTTGCTCTTTTATTGCACCATTATCATGGTAATAGACCAGTGCTCCTTTTCCATTTGTTATTAATTTCTTTCCTTCTCTACTATTCAGTGCTTTAAAGTAGGTAACTCCGTTTTTAACTTCTTCTCTTTTCCACAGCGTTCCATCAGGGTAATAATATTCCCAAACTCCTTCTCTCATTCCTCTATTAAACGACCCTTTAGATTTCAACCGGCCATCTGAGTACCATTCTTGAAACAGACTATCTGGCTTATCGTACCAGAAGTACCCTTCTTTTTCTTTTTGCCCTGACTCGTAATAGTAGACCACACTCCCATTTAGCATTCCCTCAATAAAGTTTGCTTCTTCTTTTAACTGACCATTACGGTACCAAAACTTCCACGTTCCATTTTCTCTTCCGTAGAAATAATCTCCTTCACTTCTCTTTTTCGTCTGGTTCTCATCGTAATAATCAACATAGTGCTCGTTTTCTTGAGCCTTTGACCAAATAGACGCCAACAACAATACCATCAATGCGACCTGCTTCATAAAATTGATTTTAACCAAAACTATCTCTTATCACACCGCTATTAAAGGAATGAAAGTGAAGTTATCCACACTTCATTTTTCTTAACATGCTTTAACAACAACTACACGCTTAATTCTTTTATTGAACGTTTTCGTCATCAGTGTGTATATGAAAGAAAATTATGCTTGAAAAACGAAATTACATCTTACTAATTACATCCTTTCTAATTGTTCTAACCGGATTTTTCCTCATGGCTGAAAGCGGCAATCATTCTCAACACCATTGGGAGGAAAAAATCATGAGCTTTCGTACTATGATCTTAGCTCCAATAACAGTACTTGCCGGTTACGGTATGGTCTTCTTTTCTATACTCCACCTAAAAAAACAATAATTTCTTGACCTCCCTATCAAAACATACCGATGAAGAACTAATGCAACTGTCTCAGGCAGGAAATCAAAACGCTTTCAGTACACTGTATGATAGATACTGCCATCAACTATTGCGATTCTTTTACGGAATGTTAAACGGAGACAACGAAAAAGCCGAAGACCTTATGCATGACTTGTTTCTAAAAGTCATTAAGAAAAAAGACCTTTTTGATTCAAAGCAAAGTTTTTCGAGCTGGATATACTCTGTAGCACATAATATGGTAAAGAATGAGTATCGTAAAATGCATGTACGCAAAAACATGTTGGGTGAAAATCATATTCCAACAAACACTCATAAAGACCCTACTATTTCACCTGACAAAAAAACAGATTTATCCAATTTTCAAACTGAACTATCAGAAGCACTTCTTGAGTTAGATGAAGACAAACGCGATTTATTCTTACTCAGACATTATCAACAATTCTCGGTAAAAGAACTTGCCGAAGTATTTGAATTAGCTGAAGGAACCGTAAAATCGAGACTTCACTACATCAACAAATTTCTTTCCGAACGCTTAAAACACTATAGCATATGAATTATAAGAGACTTCACCAGTTATTGTCTAAAAAGAAAAAGACAATAAGCACCAATAGAAACGAAAACGGCTGTTTCAATATGCCTTCTAGCAAAACCAAAGACAATTTATTATCAGCATACTCCAAAGAACATTCTCGTGAAAAGGCGAAACGTCATAGTATTATTCCCATCACAGGATGCAGTAGTAATTATTCAAACTNGAGCATTCTTACAGGATCTGCTGCGGCATTATTAATTGGACTAATGCTGTGGAATTCTCCTAAGGCGCTCTACGATTCATCTCAAAACGCTGGAACACCTGCTGTATTATCTGATAGTTCTAAATACCTCTACACTGATAGCTCTTCAACTAATCTTCTTGACACAAGCCTTACACACCCATAAAGAAACAGGCATGTATTATTACAAATACACGCCTGTTTCACACCTAACCTATCACCCTAAAAACTAATCTATATCTATTCTGTTTTTTGAAAAATAAACCTCGGTTCTCAACGGGTCTATTCTAAACAATTCTCTGTGAGATTTGCCTTTCTCTACCCGGTTTATCATAAAATAATTGGCATTATCAGGAATTTTCAATGTCAAATATTTGTTGCTTGTTGTTGATTTCTCAAGGAGTAAAACCGGATCATCTTTAGGAGACAAAGCATACACATCATATTTAGCATGCTGATCTCCTTCATCAACAATTTTTATTTCAACATACCTTGACTTACTATCGTCAAAATTCGTTAGCCGCTTCTTTTTTATAGAAAACGAAAACAGAAGCGAAACTCCAACAAGGGCAAGGGAACTTACTAATGCTATTTTGGTCAATTTCATAACGTTCTGTTTGGTCTATTNATTACCAAAACGTTACCAAATCAAAANANANACTGATTATCAANNAGTTANNTNTTTCAAATATNAAACAACCGTCTATTATTTAGAAATATTTCCCANAATGAAACAAANNCAATAAAAAATGCCTCCAGTTTGTTACTGAAGGCATTTATTGTTGTCCCACTAGGGCTCGAACCTAGACTCTTCTGAACCAAAATCAGACGTGTTGCCAGTTACACCATGGGACAGTCCTTAATTGGGCGGACAAAAATATAAAATTTTCTAAACCGGTTGAAATTTATCCTAATTTATCTCAAAATAATTTTCAGAGGCTTGGTTTACTTACCTTTGAAACATGTATGTGAGCAAAATACCCGATATCGTTAAGCCTTTGGCTAAGAACTTTGTTTGGAGTATTGACACCGAGGAGAAAGNCCTATTCCTAACCTTTGACGATGGTCCTATTCCGGAAATTACTCCTTGGGTATTGAANCAACTNGAAAAANACNATGCTAAGGNTACATTTTTTTGTGTTGGCGATAATGTTCGCAAGCACCCAGACANTTTTAAGCAAGTAGTAGAATCTGGTCACAGTATAGGTAATCATACATACAACCATTTAAANGGCTGGAAAACGAGCAAGCTAGCTTACGTAAAAAATACGCTAGAATGCGAAACACATTTCACAACAAACCTAATGCGTCCTCCTTACGGAAGAATTACCCGTCAGCAAAGTCAAACATTAAGGCAGAANTTNAAGATTATAATGTGGGATGTACTCAGCGGAGATTTTGATCAAAACATAACGCCTGAGAAATGTGGTAATAATGTTAAGCTAAATGCAAAGCCTGGNAGCATTATTGTTTTNCACGATAGTAAAAAAGCGTTTCCTCGACTACAAAAAGCTTTGCCNGAAACGCTGAGTTATTTTTCATCTTTGGGCTACCAATTCAAGGCATTAACACCCGAGATTATACATTCAAGTGCTGTTGTATAATTGACTCCAATTGATGAACNGGNACTACACCAGATTGCCTCCAAACCATTTCTCCTTTTTTGAATAAAATCAATGTAGGCACACCTCTTACCTGATATTTTAAAGCCGCAGCCTGATTTTTATCTACATCTACTTTAATTACTTTAACAGCAGAGCCCATATCACTTTTCAACTCCTNTAATACAGGAGCCATCATTTTACATGGGCCACACCATTCAGCAAAAAAATCNACCAGCACTGGTACTTCTCCATTAATCAATTCTTGAAACTTAGACATTACTTCTACCTTCTTATGATTTTTTCATTGTAATTGACCACATCCCTCTTAAATCACCAACTTTATATCCTGTTGCTTTATCGCTAGGATATTTTGCTTTGATGATATCATAATCCTCCCCCATAGCTTCTATGCTACCATGACATGAAAGACATTGACCTTTCAATTCAATAGGAGCATAGAAAACNACTTCTCCTTCTACATACTGTTTTAACTGTGGNTTTAATGGCTTTTCTTGTAGTTTTAATTTCTTGTACTCAGAGAATTGNTCTGCNTCTTTTGAAGTAGGAGCATTTTCTGGATTTCTATATTTTTCAGTTGTGCGNTTTATGCTTACCACATGCATTGCTTGCGTAAGTGAATCAGTAAGNGGCAAAGCATGAACATTGCAATACTCAATGGCATTTCNAATTCCTCCTTCTGCCATAGCCTGTTGTAATTGTCCACTTAAAGCTTGGAAAGAAGTTTGCGCCACCTCTTTCCCTTTCNCTAGGTAAANCTGTTCTTCTTCTGCTGTTATAGAAAACTGTTTATCNNAAACTTCAGCACTTTCTGTTTTTTTACCATTACAGCTTATTGCTAATGCAATAATTACCAANAGAGTAAGGTATAGGTATAATTTAGTCATCTTTATTTTGGTTTAATAAAGTCATAGATTATTCCGGCAAATAAAAAGCCCATCACTCCTCCGTATAAGCTACTACGATACCACACACCGGTGATTGCACAGCCATCTATACAGCCATAGAAATGCCAGTAACCATAACCTCCCAGCAAACCCACAACAATCATTATGGTATATAACAATACTTTGCTCATTGCTANGGTTTTACGGTAGGATTACCTTCTTGTATCCAACCATTTATACCACCATTGAGGTTATAAATTTTCTTAAAGCCGATTTCTTTCATTTGCTGGGCAGCTCTTGAGCTTCTCCCTCCCGAACGGCAGTATACATAAACTGTTTTATTGGTATCCAGCTCTGCAATTCTCTTTGCAAAATTAGGGCTGTANATGTCAATATCNTGAGCTCCNTCAATCATCCCCTGACTTACCTCATCTGGTGTTCGAACATCAATTAAGATCACATTTTCACCATGCATCCCCTTCTTGAANTCTTCAGCTGATGCATTCACAATTGCNCCNCCCTCACTTGTACTGCTCTGTTGTGCATTAGTACACGATGAAATAAAGAACAGTGCCATTAATGATGCAAAAAAGGTAATTGATGTGAGTTTTACTTTAAACTTCTCCATGATCCTCCGTTATATATATTGGTTAATCCTTTTTGTTTTAAAATAGAAACAGCTCTACCACTTCNGTTTCCACTGGCACAGCAAAAAATCAANGGTTTGTTGTATGCCTTTAACTTTTTNACNTTGTTTTCAATACTTGGCAACGGNACATTCACCGCTCCTTTAACATGCCCACTATTAAATTCAGCTGGGGTACGAACATCAATAACAATAGCCCCTTCCTCTTCTCTTAAACGCTTAATTTCTGCATTTCCTCCTCCAAATAAGGACTTCAACAATTTAATCATTTCTTTTTGTTTTAAATGAAAAAGGGAGCTGATTAACAGCCCCCTAAGGTTTTTATTTTAATGTTGATGGACATACATATTCCGTAACCGGTGCTTCGGTTTTAAGTATTGCGCTCATCCCTCCAATCACNTCTACTAGATTGGTGTATCCGTTTTGACGTAAAATGGTATTCGCAATTAATGAACGGTATCCACCCGCACAATGCACATAATATGTTTTATCCTTATTTATTTTATCCAAATTCTTTTCAAGATCGTCTAANGCTATATTCTCAGCTCCTTCAACATGTTCTGCTGTGTACTCTGATGCTTTACGAACATCTAACACATGAATAGCGCTTCCGCTTAGTTTNTCTGCAAACTCTTCAGCAGTAACTTGCTCAACTTTCTCTACACTTTTCCCTGCTGCTTCCCAAGCTTCAACACCTCCATCTAAGAAGCCTAATGCATTATCATAACCTACACGTGCTAGGCGTGTAACAGCCTCTTCTTCTCTTCCTTTTTCAGCAATTAGAATAATTGGTGTTTTAAGGTCTTCAATTAGTGCTCCAACCCAAGTAGCAAAAGAACCATCCAACCCAATAAAAAGGCTTTGTGGAATATNTTTACTGGCAAAAACATCTGGCTTNCGTGTATCTAGTATTAAAGCTCCGTTGTTGCTNTAATGCTCAACATCTTCNACAGACAATGCCTTTACACCTTTTTCCAAGATGCTATCGATACTATCGTATCCCGTTTTGTTAAGCATTGCATTTTTNGGGAAATATTGAGGAGGAGGANCAATACCATCAGTTACTTCTTTAATGAACTCTTCTTTGGTCATCTCTTGAAGTGCATAATTATTTTCCTTCTGNTCTCCCAGAGTAGAAAATGTTTCTTTACTCATGTTTTTACCACATGCTGAACCAGCTCCATGTGCAGGATAAACCAGTACATCATCTGGCAAAGTCATAATTTTCGTTCTCAGTGAATCGTATAAGTGACCCGCTAAATCTTCTGTTGTCAAATCTGACTTTACTGCTAAATCTGGGCGACCTACATCTCCAATAAACAAAGTATCTCCAGAAAAAATTGCTTTTTCGTGACCATCTTCGTCAATCAACAAGAATGTAGAGGACTCCATAGTATGCCCGGGAGTGTGTAAGACTTTGATCGTTACATCTCCAATTTTAAACTCTTGTCCATCTTTAGCTACAGTTACTTCATAAGCTGTTTCAGCGTTCGGACCATAAACAATATCTGCTCCTGTTTTCTTTGCCAAGTCTACGTGACCCGAAACAAAATCAGCATGAAAATGCGTTTCGAAGATATACTTGATTTTCGCATCTCTGTTTGCTGCTTTCTGAATATAGGGTTCTGTTTCTCTTAATGGATCTATAATAGCTGCCTCACCATTTGATTCGATGTAGTAGGCGGCTTCGGCTAAACAGCCTGTATACATTTGTTCTACGTACATAATTGATTTGATTTTATTGATGATGGATTAAAATTTTGTTCTTATTCACAGTTTTGGACACACTCGATAATCCGTCCCAACGCTTTTTGTTTTAAATAGTAAAAACAATGCTTTCCTTCTTTCTCAGAATCTAACACCCCTTTTTCTTTTAAAATTTTTAAATGCTGAGAGGCTACGGCCTGTTCTATACCAAGTGTTTCATGAATTTGGGTTACACACAACTTTTGCCCTGACTCCAGTAAATCCAATATNGATAAGCGTATTGGGTGCGCAATGGCTTTTAGCATTTCCGATGCTCGGTCTATTCGGTCTATTGACAATCTTACTTGTGTCTCCATAACTCACTTATTTTACACGTACAAAAATACATATAATTTTTAATATATATAATTATTCATATTTATAGCGGTATAAAAAAAGCCGTACTAAACAGTACGGCTTAACTATATTTTTACAGGTTAGATACCTTACTCATCGTCTTCAGCTACTTTCTTCGCTCTGTTTTTAAANCTTATNCCTAACATCACCTCATGAGAGCCACTCGTGTGGTTTTTTATCTCACTTGTAGGCATATCGTAAGAATACCCGAAAGTGATGTTTTGTTGAAGTGTATACCCCAACATAAACCCTACAGCATCCTCACTNCTGTATGCAACACCNGCCCATACCATGTCTTTATACAACACTCTAACAGTAGCATCGAATTGCACTGGAGTTGGTGTCACATATTTAATGAACGTACTTGGTTGGATTACTACATCTTCAACTACTTCAAATTTGTATCCGGCCGCAAAAAAGAAATGACGTGCCAAACGAGCATCTGTTTCATCATAATCTTCAAAGAACTGTACTTTGTTCCCCAACAACTGAGGTGCTGATAACGAAACAAAAAATTCATCACTATACAGGTAGAATCCCAGCCCNGCATCGGGTAAAACTGTAGACTGAACTGTATTACTCAATGCAATATCATTCGATGTTTTAGTTGTGATTTTAGAACCATCAACAACGTACTGGAGNACACCTCCACTAACTCCCATCCCTAACTTTATCTCATCTGTGATTGGCAAGTGATAGGTATACGAAAATGAAGCTCCTGTTCTTCTTGTAGGTCCTGTAACATCAGAAAAGACATACCCTCCAAGTCCAACTCTTGTTTTGCGAACAGGTCCGTGCAAACTTAAAATATATGTTCTAGGTGCATCTTGAATTCCAACCCATTGNTAACGCGTNTTGAAACCTGCCATCCATGCTTTCTTACTTCCTCCAACAGCAGGATTTGTTACGTAATCATTCAAAAAATACTGCGTATACTGAGGGAGCTGNTGTGCAANCAATGACACACTGCAACCAAAAACGCAAAACAATATGATANAGCTTACTTTTTTCATGGTTACCTCATTATTGTTACTGGTCCGGTAATTGGCTCACTCATCACATCATCATCGCCCAAGTCGATTACATAGTAATACGTACCAACAGGCAAATCTTTACCATTGTATTTTCCAGCCCACGGATCTTGATACCCTTCAGATTCAAACACTAACTGACCCCAGCGATTAAACACCTGAACAGTTGCCGTAGGATATCCTTCAAGAACATCTAACTCCCAAACATCATTTACACCGTCTCCATTTGGAGAAAACCCAGTGGGAACTTCAATATCAGTCACTACAAACACAGTTACAGTATCAGTATTGGTACAACCATAAATGTTTGTTACCGTTACCGTATAAGTCGTAGTTTGTCTAGGTGATGCTATCGGATTAGCCAACATATTATCATCTAGTGTTTCAAAAGGAGACCATTCATATGTTGAACCTCCGAGACTAGTTGTAGGATTTCCTCCAATACTAACCTCTTCACCGGCTAAAATTGTACTATAAAGCCCTGCGTCAACATCAGGAATATTATCAGTTGTGATATATGCTGTATCTACAGCAAAACAGTTATTACTATTTGCAACTACAACATACGCCAAAGAATCACCTGCCGGAACTAGTGCAGAACTACTATCTCCCATAAACTGCCCGTTAAGGTCTAGCCATTGATAAGTAATCAAAGCATTACTTGTTGCTTGCGCAGATAACCAAACCGAATCTACAAATTGACACAAAGCTCTGTTGTTTGCATCGAGTGTTAATGTTGTTTCAACACCTATATCTATTGTGTCTGTAACAAAACATCCGGCAGTATCTGTAACAGTAACTATATACTGTCCTGCTAATAAATTCCCGATATCTTCCGTTGTAGCAGTAAAGCCATTTCCAGTCCAACTGTATGTATAAGTTCCTACTCCTCCGCCAACAGTAATATCAATTGTTCCGTCATTTGTATTAACACAACTTGCGTCAATTACAGTATCTGTGATACTTAGCAACGGAGTTTCAAACACCTCTGCCGAATCAATTGCCACACAACCTCCAGTTCCTGTTACAGTAACTGTATACACTCCTGCACACAAACTAATAGCTACACTATCAGATGTTCCATTAGACCAAGCATAAGTATATGGGCCATTTCCATTAGGAATAGGTGCGATTTCTCCTGTACAAATAGTCGCAACCGAACAATTATAATGATCCGTCACGTCAAAATTAATTTCCAGAGAATCGGGTTGAATAACAGATGCTGTATCAGCGGCCATACACCCAGATATTGAATCAAATACCTGAACCCCGTAAGAGCCTGCACAAAGACTATCAACAGTTATGGAAGTATCTCCGGTTGTCCAACTATAACCAAACACCCCAGATCCTCCGGTAACTGTTGCTGTTGCAGTTCCAATACATTCACCATTACATCCTGCATCAGTTGTAGCCACATCTACATCAGGAGCTCCAGTCTCACTTACAGGAACAAGTAAGTCAACAGAACACCCATTAGTATCAAATACGGTTAAACTGTATACTCCTCCTCCGATATTCTGAAGCGGGTTAATTGTGTCAGATGTATTCCAAACATATTGAAGCACTCCAGAACCACCACTTGCATACGCTATGATTTCACCATCAGTAGCACCACAACCCGGAGCTGTTATTGTCACACTATCAATTGTTATTGGCAATGGAGCCATCACTTCAGTTGAGTCGATTGCTACACATCCCGTTATACTATCTGTTACTGTAATAAAGTATATCCCTACACACAATCCTGACACCGTATCGTTGGTATCATTTGTAGCTGATGACCATTGATAACCATAAGGGCCAGACCCCGTTGAAGTGCTAATTAAGACCTCTGCCATACCATCACAATTTCCAAAACATGAGACAGGTGTAGAGCTTGCTGTGACTACAATACTATCTGAATTATCAAGAATTAATGATGTATCTGCAAAACAGCCTAACGAATCTATTACCGTAAGGTCATAAACACCAGGAGCCAGTCCCGCATATGGATTTATCGTATCAGAGGTATTCCACACATATATCAAACTTCCTGTTCCTCCGGATGCAAAAGCCTCAACAGATCCATCTGATAAGCCACATGATGGATCCTGAACCAACAGATTATTAATCACAATAGGAGTAGGCTGATTAATAATTGCCGTATCCACGGCAATACATCCTGATACTGGATCTGTCACAGAAACAATGTAAATACCCGCACACAGGTTATTTACCGTATCTGTTGTATCAGCAATATTACCTGTAGACCATAAAATTTGATAATTTCCTACAGGAGCACTCACTGTAACAACTCCATCACAATCTCCTCCACAAGCTACATCAGTTGACGTTGTACTAATGACAGGAGTTGATTGATTACTTAATGGGATAATTGTTGAGAAAGTACAACCACTATCATCGGTAATATCTAACGCGTATGCCCCGGCAGCCAATCCGGTATATGGATTACCAACAAAAGCACCTCCATCCCATGAATAAGTATAGTTCCCAGAACCGCCACTAACAAATACCTCAATAGAGCCATCATTAGCACCACATCCCGGGTTAATTGTGTTGATACTATCTATTACAATTTGAGTAGGTGATGTTACATCAATCGTATCAGAAACGACACATCCGTTTGAATCTGTTACTTCAACATAGTATTGTCCAGCGCAAAGTCCAATAATCGTATCTGTCGTGTCTCCAGTATTCCATAAATAGCTATACGGCATGTTACCTCCGGAAGCTGCTACACTGGCAACACCATCGCATGAACCAAAACAAGAAACCCCAGTTTGATTCATTGCTAAAATGACTGCTGTTGGCTCTGTAATTGTTACTGTATCAATTCTACTACATCCATTTCCATCTGTAGTTGTTACAACATATTGACCGGCACACAAACCCGTCCTTACACTATCTGTAGCTCCATCAGACCAAGCATAAGTGTAAGCAGGAGTTCCTCCTATAGTCACTACAATAATTTCCCCATCACAAATACCATTACAAAGGAGATTCGTTACTGAAATATTATTTTGAATTGCTGTTGGTTGAGTAATGGTAACGCTGTCAATTAGCGCGCAGTTACCAGCATCTGTTATCGTTACAAAATAAGTACCTGGACATAAGTTTATTACCGTATCTGTTGTATCAGCAATATTACCTGTAGACCATGCATAAGTAAAAGGAGCCTGTCCTCCTTGCGGAGTAACCGAAGCTATACCATTACAGGAATCAAAACATGTAACATTAACTCCAAGAATGCCCGAAGCAGTTGGCCCACCAATATTACTCAGCGGAATATTCATTTGAGTTGAACAGCCCAATGAATCTGTAACAGTTAATGAATACGTTCCGACACAAAGCCCTCCTATAGAGTCTACATTACCAGGGACAGGTGTCACCCCTCCCCAAGCATAAGTATAAGGAGCTGTTCCTCCCGTTACCGTATCTACTTCAATTACACCATCACAAATACCGCATGTAGCACCTACAACAGTAATAACAGGAGTAATTGCCTGAGGCTCAACCAATGTATAAGCTAATGTATCTGAACACCCATTAGAATCTGCAACAACTACAGTATATACACCAGCACATAATCCTGTGATAGTTGTATCGGAAACCCCATTGCTCCATGAGAAGGTATAACCTCCCGCTCCGCCAGTTGCTGATGCAGTTAACTGACCATTGCATTGTCCATTACAGATGATGGATGAATCTTCAGTAATACTAATTACAATTGGAGTCGGATCTGTAAACGTAATTGTATCCGTAGAGAAACAACCACTTTGATCGGTTACAGTAACTATCACATCTCCTGCACAGAAACCTCCAGCAGAAGGTCCGGTTTGTCCACTAGGCCATGCATAAGTATAACCGCCTGCACCTCCAACAACAGAAACAACAGCTTGACCATCACAAGATCCCGGACATGTGATTTCGTTTGTTATTGAATCTGTAATAACAATTTCTGTTGGTGAGGAAATATTTATGCTTGCAATAATTGAGCATCCGTTAGAATCTGTTACTGTAACATCATATGCACCTGCACAAAGGTTGGTATTGATAGGAGTTGTATTTCCAGAAGGCCATGCATAAGTATAAGGAGTATTACCTCCACTTACTGTAACCATTGCTTCAGCATCACACACACCAAAACAAGAAATTCCATTTACCAATGAAGCAGTTGCTGACAACGTTCCCGGATTCGTTAAATCAATTGTATCTGTTCCTGTACAACCATTAGAATCCGTAGCCACAACAATGTATTGCCCCGCGCAAAGTCCATTAATAGAATCACCATTTATTGAGCCATTCCACACATAAGTATAAGGGGCTGTTCCTCCGGTTGCAGCTGCTGACAATGCACCATCACAAAGTCCGTTACACGAAACCAAACTATCAATATTGATTGACACTGAAATAGGAGCTGGTTCAATTACTTGAATTGAAGCCGTATCTGAACATCCTGAAATATTATCAACCACAATTAAGACTAAAGTGCCTGCACAAACATTCTGAGCTGTTGGCCCAAGATCTCCATTTGACCAACTGTAAGTATAATTACCCGAACCTCCTGTTACAGTAGCAGTAACTTCAGCATCACAAACTCCCGAACAAGATATTGGTGTAACAATACTTGGACTTGCAATCAGTTCTGTTGGATTTATGAGAGTTACTGTAGCTGTATCACTACACCCATTGTTATCACTAATTGTCACATCATAAGTACCTGCACAAAGGTTTGTATCCGTCCCTCCCACAGTTCCCGATGGCCATGTGATTGTATAAGGAGCTGTTCCTCCAGAAGCAGAAACCGTTGCCTGACCATCACAAGCATTAAAACAAGAAATTGTATTGTCTATTGTAACAGTAGAAGTTACCGGTGTTGGATTAGACAACTGAATGGTATCAATATCAAAACAGCCTAAACTATCTGTAACGGTAACAATGTAAGTATCGGCACACAGCCCGGAAAGAGTGTCCATACCATTTTGGCCACTACTCCACGCGACATTATATGGAGCTGTCCCTCCAGACGGCATTACTGAAATTATTCCATCACAGGCATTCCCACAAGAAATTCCTGCCAATATAGTTCCATTGGCCAGAACAGGATTCGGCTCTGTTAGAACAACATCAACAGTATCGAAACATCCGTTAGCATCAGTAATTGTAACCGTATATGTTCCCGCACAAAGTCCGGTTAAAGAAGAATCTGTTGACCCGTTACTCCACAAATATGAGTAGCCCGGTATTCCTCCGGTGGCTGTAACCGTTATTTCTCCATTACATGTTCCTGAGCATGTTATAGCAGAGTCTATGGTAATTGTACCAACAATTTCGGTTGGTTCGTAAATATGAGCAACTGCCGTATCACTACATCCTGTTGCCAAGTCTGTAACGGTAACGATGTATGTTCCTGCCGTTAAGTTGGAAGCCGTTTGCGATGCCTGCCCCGCAGCTGGAGCCGGTGACCACGCATAAGAGTATGAGCTTCCTGTAGACGGTGGTGCTGCACAATATTCAAATGAGATATCAGGACGTTGGGTTAATGTTGAAGGCACAGTAGGGTTGGCACAAATATTATTGAACGCTGCATCGTATTGACATTGTGGTTGAGCAGTTGTTGTAACAGCAAGTTCCGGATTGAACACTGTTCCAACAGCATTTGCTAAACAAATATCTACAATCAAGCTCGAAGTTCCATCCCACAAATAAGGCGTTGTCAATACATGTGTATTTGTTCCTGTGTTTAATGTAACATTCGAATTAGAGTACACTTGGGTCAGCCCTCCTAACCAAGCTCCGCTTAAACTTGTGTTAGAAGTACATCCCATTGATATGGTAAAATTCTGAACATTGGTAACACCTCTTAAGTCTAGAATATTGAAGCTAATTGAAGTGATTGTTCCTGCAGTCATACCAGCTGCAACCAGATCTGAAGGAGTGTATATCATTTGGTGACGAGCAGCTCCCAATGAAGCTCCATAAACACTAGGAAAATCTAATATACCATTTGTTGCACCTCCTGTTCCGACAGAAATTGCTGTTGTAGTTCCCGTACAACCTACTGCATTGGGACCACAAACCAACGATGTTCCGCCACCTCCAACATCTACAGTAGCTGAGCCATCATTTCCTCCAAAACATGTTACACTATCTGTAGATTGGATAGAGGCCACAAATGGAGCTGGGTTTATTAATGTAACAACAGCAGTAGATTGACAACTGTTAGCATCTGTAACAGTTACACCATAGCTACCCGCACATAATCCTGTTAATGTATCTCCAGACAAACCTCCTGACCATGCATAATTATAAGGAGCTGTTCCACCTGTAACTACTGCCGCAAGAACTGCATCACATGTATTGTTACACGACACTGAATCAACAACACCAATGAGTACTGTTAATGGGGTTGGTTCTGATAAAACAATTGTATCCGAAGCTGTACATCCGGAAGCATCAACAACATCAACAATAAAAGTATCTGCACATAGACCTGAAATCGTATCCACTCCTGTTTGACCATTGCTCCAGTTCAATGTATAAGGAGCAACACCTCCCGATACAGAAGCAACAATTTCACCATCACAAATGCCATTGCAGCTAATTGGTGACGTAATTGTTAAGCCAATAACTATTTCAGTAGGTTCAGTAATCACCAAAGCAACTGTATCTGAACATCCATTGGCATCGGTAATGGTAACATCATAATTACCTGCACAAAGATTATTTTGAGTTGCTCCGGTTGCTCCTGAAGGCCATGTTACCGTATATCCAGGTGTTCCTCCTGACACTCCTATAGTTGCACTTCCGTCACATGCACCAAAACACGATGCATTATTGTTAAGGATAGCATTGCCTACCACAGGTGTTGGTTCAACTATGGTGAAAGTATCTGTTGCAGAACAATTGTTATTATCTGTTACTGTTACAATGTAAGTCCCGGCACACAGATTCCCTTCTGTCAAACCAGAGTTTCCAGAAGGCCAAGCTATTGTATACGGAGCTGTTCCTCCTCCGGGAACAACAGTCAATTCAGCAGTACAGTCACCGGCACACAATATTTGTTGCGTTTGAGTTAACGAAGCTGTAACCGGATTAGGTTCAGTAATTGTTAATGTAGTGGTATCTGAACATCCATTTGTGTCAGTTGCAATAATTTGATAGGTATCTGCACACAAGCCCGACTGTGTTCCTCCGTTTTGAGTACCCAAGGTTGGACTAGACCATGTATAGGTATAAACTCCTGTTCCTCCGGTTGCCACAGCTGTAGCTTGCGCGTCACAAGTCCCACCACAGGAAATTGCAATATCAATTGCAGCAGTTACCTGAACCGGTGCCGGATCAACGATATCAATTGTATCTGATGCCGAACAGCCTGTTCCGTCTGTTGCAGTAACAATATACGTTCCTGCACACAAGCCTGTTTGAGTTGCTCCATTAGGCAACGTATTCCATGTGTAAGTAAAATTACCCGTACCCCCGGTTGCACTTGCCGTTATTGCCGCGTTGCAATCTCCACTACAAGAAACCGACTGGTCTAAGGTTATAGAAATCAAAATTTGTGGTGGTTCAGGAATATTTAAGGTATCTGTAATCTGGCAGGAATTAGCATCTGTAATTGTAACAACTATATCTCCACCACACAAGTTTGACTCTGTTAAACCAGTATTTCCCGATGGCCATGTAATGCTATATGGAGCAACACCACCTGTAATACTAGCCGAAGCTTCTGCATCACAAACACCAAAACAACTTACAGGAGTTGTAACTACTAATCCTCCGTCTAACTCCGTAGGTTCAGTTATTACTATTTGCTGAATGTCTTCACAATTATTGTCATCTGTAACAGTCACATCGTATGTACCTGCACACAGGTTATTTTGAACTACTCCTGTTAACCCACCAGGCCAGCTATAAGTGTATGGAGCTGTTCCTCCACTAGCACTTGCTGATACAGTTGCCGAACAATCGCCATAACATAAGATTTGTGCTGTTTGGTTTAATGTTAAAACCAAGGGGGTTGGTTCTGTAATCGTAATTGTTGCAGTATCTGAACATCCATTTACATCAGACACATACACTTCATATACTCCGGCACAAACACCTGTAGGATTTGCACCTGAAGGGAGTGAGTTCCAAGTAAATGTATAAGGAGCTGTTCCCCCGGTTGCACTGGCCAATAATTCAGCATCACAAACTCCGTTACACGATACTGCACTAACTTCTGTAACACTGGCTACAAGAACATTTGGTTCTGTAATCGTAATTGTAGCTGTATCGGCACAGCCATTACCATCAGTTGCTATTACTTCATAAGTTCCCGGACACAATCCTGTTTGATTTGCTCCTGCCGGCAAAGTTGACCATGTGTAAGTAAAGTTCCCATCACCTCCAGTAGCCGAAGCTGTTATCTCAGCATCACATTCTCCGTTACAAGAAATTCCTTGATCTAGTGTGATTGTTGCTACAACCGGATTCGGTTCATTTACAGTAGCTTGAACCGTATCAGTACATCCATCTGGACCAGTAACTGTTACAAAATAGTTTCCCGCTGTAAGTCCTGTTACCGTAGGTGTTGTCTGACCTAATGCCGGAGCTGGACTCCATGCGTAGCTATATGAAATATCGCAATGTCTGAAGCGAACGTTCGGACGATTTGAACTCGCTCCGGTTACCGTTGATAAACCACACGCTTCTGTTAAATTATCGTGTATATAAATTACCGAAGAGAATGATGTAGTTGTATAAGGACTAGATGAGTTTGCTGATGAGCCTCCTGCTGTTAGGTCATTGGTAAAGCACCACTCAACAATCACATTTGAAGTACCATCCCACATGTAACTATGATCAAATACATGTGTATTCCAACCATTAGAGATGGATATATCTTTAGAGTCGAACACCGTTGTTAATCCCGTCTGGAATCCACTAGCGGTTGTTAGTGAACTTAATGAAGTACACCCTATTCTAATCGTAAAATCGTCATAGACCTGTGTTCCGTTAATCAATGAAACATAAAATGCTAATGCGGAAATTCTTCCTTCATTAATTCCTAGTGCATTTAGTTCAGATGCCGTAAACAGCATTTGGTGTTTTGCACTATTGTTAAAGTCTCCATAAGGAGCAGGATATACATTACTTGCATTTGTACTTGAACCTGTTCCTACCTGAGTTTGTGTAGGAGAAGAACACCCATTGATACTGTAACCACAAGCTACCGAAGGGTCAACGGTAATAGCTCCGTCACTTCCTCCATTACAAGACACATCTATAATTGAAGCAATGGTAGCCGTAACTGCTGAAGGTTCTATAATTCTAATCGATCGTGTTGCAGTACAGTTGTTATCATCAGTAACCGTAACCGTGTAGTTTCCAGCACAGAGGTTTGTTCTAGTTGTTCCTGTTCCTGCATCACTCCAAGTATATTGAAGAGTTCCCGTACCTCCGGTTGCTAATACAGTTACTGCCCCAGTACAACTTCCGGGATCACAATCATCGTGAGTAACAGAGCCCGCTAAAAATGTAGTTATCGGAACTGCAGGACTAATAATAAATGTAGAATCCCATGTGTTTGTTGACGGATCCGGATCTCCCAAATCCTGAACAATGACGTTGTATGCATTCGGACACAATCCTGTAACAGTGGTTGTGTTACTGAAAGACCCTGGTGCCCATATAACGTTATAAGGACCTACACCTCCTGATATTGAAACTGTTGCCGTTCCATCACAGACGCCATTACATGAAATTGACGTTGTTGTTAGTGTTGCAGTTACCGAATTGGGCTGATTTACAATTACATTAAATGCAATTGAATTCTGCCCGGAAACAGGACAAGCACTATCATTGGCAACGATATTAAATACGTTATTCGTGTTTGTTCCGGCAATTGCTGTCCAGCAAACAGTTGCAACCGCTGGGTTTGTACCTGAAACAGAGAATGTGGCTCCTGGCAGTGCTGTTTGCACATTCGATTCTAATGTAATTACATTCGATGGGTTCGCATCCGAAAAGGAAACATCGAAACAAAAACTCTCTCCTATCTCGGCTTCTATAATTGTTGGTGCAATTGAATCTGCTGTACCTGAAAAATTTGACATCCCCGGAGGGTTAGAAGGCACTTGATTGCTACAATTAATAACCACAAACTGAATGTCTCTTTGGACGGTACTTACCAACTGACCTGCTCCATTGTATTCAGAAATTTCAACTGCTACAATATATTTCCCTGCTGTTGTTGGAGTAAAATTTAATTCTCCCGTAGAGCTATCAATTGTAATTCCCGGAATAGGAGCAGCTCCTGAGTATCCGGGGTTATAGGTTAAGGGCACTACATTCGTTCCTGTTGAAAATGTTCTGGCTGCAACCAGTGCATATACTAAGCTATCACCATCTGTTTCTACTACTCCAAAATTGTAGTTCACATTTTGGTTATTGCATACATATGGGATAGGCTGATTTGTAAATATCGGAGAATTGTTACAGGGATATAGAAAGGTGTTTAATTCTGAATCAATGTAAAATTGTGTGGTTGCAGGACTAACCTGTGCATTCAACACTGAGTTTCTTGCATTTTCATCAAACGACACTAAAAAGTCGGCACATTGCCCGGGAAATGCAACAATTGCAGAGAAGATATATTCCTGCATCCCAGGATAAGGGTTACTGGAATTGACACATTGTGAAAGACCTATGGAATCCGGACAGAGCTGTGATATTTCAGTACCACCAACATTTTGTAGTTGAAGCGTTGCTGAAAAATCGGAAAAACAAGAACTGCTAATATCTACTGTTCTGGTTGAACCATTTAAGTTAATACCAGAGCAATCTCTATAAACAGAAAGCGTTATCAAAAAAGAATCTTGTCCAACGCACTCAAAGGTCAAATCAGCACCAGCAAGGTGTGAAGCATTGGCATCAATTGCAAAGGTAACACCCAATAATATTAGGAGTAAGGTGTATAATTTTCTCATGCAACTATCAATTAATAGGCAATTGTCAGAATTAGGTCTTGTTTCAGTTATCCTCTATATAAGTACGCTAATATATGTAAATTGTACCGTACTGTCTGCGAACAAATTATCATTCATTTGTTACACCTCCTATTAACAGACACCCAAACACTCCTAAAGTGTTGGAATTTTTCCAAAAACCTATCGGATAATATCGCCTGAGATAGCCTCTCCTGAAGGAGTCATAAAACAGAGCTTTCCTTCTGCATTTTCGGCCATTAAGATCATCCCTTGTGATTGAACTCCACGAATTTTTCTTGGTGCCAAATTAAGCAGTACACTTACCTTTTTTCCAACAACTTCTTCTGGTGTAAAATGCTCTGCAATACCCGAAACAATTGTTCTTTTATCAAGACCAGTATCTACTTCAAGTTTTAGTAATTTATCTGCTTTTTTCACCTTTTCCGCAGACAAGATCGTTCCTACACGGATATCCAACTTTGTGAAATCGTCAAACGTAACTTCTTCCTTCTGAGGCTCTGCTTCAGCTACAGGAACAACTTTCTTTGATTCCAGCTTTTCTTTTTGAGCTTGAACCTCCTCATCTTCAACCTTTTTAAACAGCAATTCAGGTTTAGCCGTTTGGTGTCCTTCTCTAAGAATTTCTATTGAACCGGCATCTTTCCAATTCAAATCAGAAAGGTTAAGGAAGCTTGCTATTTTATCACTTGTTCTTGGTAAAAATGGCTTGAATACGATGCCTAAATTTGCTACAATTTGAGTCGCTAAATGAAGGATTGTTTTTACGCGTTCTTCATCTGTTTTGATCAACTTCCAAGGCTCAGTATCCGCTAAATATTTATTCCCAATACGTGCCATTTGCATTGCTTCAAAAAGCGCTTCTTTGTAACGATGTGCTTTTATTAGACCTTCAATCTTTTGAGGAATTTCTTTTAATTTAGCAACAACTTCCTCATCTTGAACCTCTAACACTCCACAAGCTGGAACTTTGCCATCAAAGTATTTTTGAGTCAATACCAAAGCACGGTTAACAAAGTTTCCGAAAACAGCTACTAACTCATTGTTTACACGCTCCTGATAGCCATCCCAAACAAATTCGCTGTCTTTATTCTCAGGTGCTATTGAAGTTAACACATAACGCAATTCATCTTCTCTTCCCGGGAAATCTTCGATGTATTCATGCAGCCAAACAGCCCATTCTCTTGAAGTAGAGATTTTGTCGCCTTCAAGGTTCAGAAATTCATTAGCCGGAACGTTTACCGGAAGGTTTAACCCCTTGTGTACTTTGAGTAGAATAGGAAAAATAATACAGTGAAAAACGATGTTATCTTTTGCTATAAAATGGGTAACGTGCGATTCAGGATCACACCAATAATCTTCCCAATTTTTGCCGTTGTCTTTTGCCCATTGCTTCGTGGCAGAAATGTATCCAATTGGTGCATCTAGCCATACGTAAAGTACTTTCCCTTCGGCACCTTCTAACGGCACTTTTACTCCCCAGTCCAAATCGCGGGTCATGGCTCTTGGCCCTAAACCACCATCTAACCAGCTCATACATTGACCCAGCACATGNTTTCTCCATGTTGCAGGATCGTGATGTTGCACTCCGTCTAACACTCCATNTTTAATCCACTCCCGCAACCACTCTTCGTGNTGTTGCATNGGCAAATACCAGTGCTTGGTTTTACGCAATACGGGCGTTTTCCCACTTAATGTTGATTTTGGATCAATTAAGTCTGTTGGGTTCAATGANGTTCCACATTTCTCACATTGATCNCCATAAGCGTTATCAAATCCACATTTTGGACAAGTTCCTGTTATGTATCGATCAGCTAGAAACTGCTGATGCTCTTCGTCAAAATATTGCTCAGATTCACGAATTTCAAAGCAATCATCATCGTTTAATTGCTTGAAGAAATCTGCTGCAGTTTCATGGTGTAACGGATCAGAAGTACGGTGATATTCGTCAAANGAAATCCCAAACTTCTGAAATGCGTTTTTATTGATTTCGTGGTATTTATCTACAATNTGTTGTGGTGTAATNCCTTCTTTNTTNGCACGCAANGTAATCGCTGCNCCATGNTCATCTGAACCGCATATGAAAACCACNTCTTCTCCCAACATTCGCAAAAAGCGCACATAGATATCTGATGGAAGATAAGCGCCCGCAATGTGTCCGATGTGTAATGGNCCATTGGCATAGGGCAATGCTGCTGTTACAAGATGTCTTTNAGGAGTATTCACCATTATTGTTTTTAGAATTGGGCTGCAAAGATAACGAAGTCGATGGCAAAGAAAATCATGAATTAAAATCAGTTTTTTCCATGACGATGATCATAACCTGTGCTCGAAGATTGATAGACTTTTGACCCTGTTGTTGAGCTTATCGATTTATCAAAATCATCGCTGCGATTTTGATTTGTGCTTGAACCGTTTTAGATAAGCCCCATAGCATAATTACTTCTCTAAAGGTTTAAAGGNCACCGAATATGGTGGCCTTTGCTTTTATCTCAATTCTATCTTTAATTTCGGACAAATTTTACATGGGTATGATTATTCCTCCGTTTCTGAATACTGGCGATGCAGTTGCNATCATTGCTCCAGCNAAAGTAGTTGACAAAACCTTTGTTGAGAATGCTCAACATTTGATCGAAAATTGGGGACTAAAGGTAGTTTTAGGAAANTACCTTTTTGAACAAGACCGTGTNTTTGCCGGAACAGATGAACAACGCGCTGCTGATTTACAATGGGCTTTAGACANTCCTGAAATAAAAGCTGTGATTTGTGCCCGGGGGGGATATGGTACTGTGCGAATTATTGACCGCATTGATTTCACCACATTTCAACAACANCCNAAATGGATTGCCGGATTTAGTGACATTACTGTTTTGCACANTCATATTCANACNCATTGNAATGTGGCTACTTTACANTCTACCGTTCCATTGAATTTNCCAAAAGACCCTACCAACAACACTTCATTAAANACATTAAAACAAACNNTGTTTGGCGCATTTCCNAANTACACGNTNNANGCATCTNACTATAATAGAAAAGGNACTGCANCCGGAGCAGCTTGTNGGAGGAAANTTATCAATNCTTCACAACCTNACCGGAACCAATAGTGACATCGATACNAAAGGAAAAATCTTGTTTTTGGAAGAAGTTTCAGAATATGCCTATCATTTTGATCGAATGATGTGGAACCTCAAAAAAGCAGGAAAATTAGATCAATTGGCGGGGTTAGTTGTTGGCGGATTAACAGANATNAAACAAGGCCCAAATCCATTTGGTAAAACTGCTGAAGAAATCATANTAGAAGCTGTAGATGAATATGACTATCCCGTTTGTTTTGATTTTCCTGCCGGACATCAACCCGAAAACTGGTGCCTAATGCTGGGAGCAAAAGCTTANCTTTCGGTAGAAGAAAATGTTACACTGAAGTTTACTCCTGATGTCTGATGCTTATGATTTAGGAAAAGAAGGCGAAGAAATTGCCACACAACANCTCGTTGAAAATGGTTGGAAGNTACTCNACCGCAACTGGCGATTTGGACGAGAAGAAATAGACATCATTGNGATTAAAGAAGACACAGTTGCTATCGTTGAAGTAAAAACCCGTTTCAGTAATTTTATTGGCGAGCCTTACGAAGCCGTAACCCGATCGAAACAAAAAAGCATTATTCGTGCAGCGAACCATTACATCGAGTCAAAAGACCTTGACGTAGAGGTTCAATTCGATATCATTTCCATTGTTTTGAATAAAAACACTCGAAAAATCAATCACATAGAAGATGCTTTTTCTCCTAGATGGTGAAATTCTTTGTACTTTCGCAGGCTGAAAAATTTGCAACATGAGAAAAAACAGAAAAGCCGCTGGGAAAGCGCCTGAATCTAAAGGAAACAGTAGTAATAACTTCAAAAAAAGTTCANCTGGCAATTATCGCGATAACGCGAATAAATCAAAAGCCAGAAGAAAACCTTTAGAATTCTCAACTCCTTCCTCAGCAAATAAAAGAAGAAGACCTTCAAANCCAACTCCTCAGGTTATCAAAGATGATAACACCATGCGTTTGAATAAATTCTTAGCGCACTCAGGAGTATGTTCCAGAAGAGAAGCAGACAAGTACATTACTGCTGGCTTGGTACAAGTCAACGGTGAGGTTGTTACAGAGTTAGGTACAAAAGTTAAAATCTCTGATAACATCAAATACGGTGGAGAATCTATCCGACCTGAGAAACCGGTTTATTTGTTGTTAAACAAGCCTAAAGATTACATCACTACGATGGATGATCCNCAAGGACGNAAGACCGTTTCTGAATTGGTAAGCAATGCTTGTAAAGANCGCGTTTTCCCGGTTGGAAGATTGGACAGAAACACTACAGGATTGTTGTTGTTAACCAACGATGGAGAATTGGCTAAAAAGCTAACCCATCCAAAACACGAGATTCGNAAAATCTATCAAGTTGTATTGGACAAAAACGTTTCAGCTGCAGACCTTAGAAAATTGGTTAAAGGTGTTCAGTTAGAAGATGGTTTTGTGAATGTAGATGTAGCGGCATATGTTGGTGATGCTGACAGCAAAAAAACTATTGGTGTTGAATTACATTCCGGTAAAAACCGTGTTATTCGTAGACTTTTTGAAGCCTTGGGTTACAAAGTTGTTAAGCTAGATCGTACCGTATTTGCNGGNTTAACAAAGAAAAGNGTNCCTAGAGGNAAGTACCGTTTTCTAAACAATAAAGAGGTGAGTCAGTTGAAGATGTTGTAAAACGTACGTTTTTAACACATCTTTCGTTATTCCCTCATGCCCAAATGGAAGAAAATACTTTGGATTATTTGCCTGTTCCTGTTGATCTTTACAGGAACAGGTACTTTATTGGGCTACATCTATCAAGATGAAATTATTGAAGCTGCTACCTCTGAGCTCAATCACCACTTAAAAACCGAAATTGTTCCTGAACACATAGAAGTTAGCTTTCTAAAGCGCTTCCCATATGCCAGCATTTCATTAGAAAATGTTTACGCCCTAGAAGCCTGGGATCATACACAACGTGATACGCTTTTTCAATTCGAAACTGTTTATTTAAAATTCAACGTACTGGATCTATACCAAGGTGCTTACCATCTGGANGCAGCTGAATTCATCAACGGAAAAACTTCGCTCATCACCAGCGAANTTGGTGCTAAGAATTACATTTTCTGGGAAACCTCATCCGCTGAACCTTCGGANAATTTTCGTTTTGAATTGAAGAAAATTACGTTGAAAGACATTGAACTCAATTGGGTTCGCGAAAATCAACANGAGGCTGTAAACGTTCAAATCGACTATTTGGTTGCCCGAGGCGATTTTTCTCAAAAGGAATTTACACTTAAAACCAGCGGAGANTTAGATGTACANGATGTGATGCTTGATAAATTGCATTACCTCACCGGTAAATACCTNAATGCTGATGTAAGTATGAACGTAAACCTTGAAAACAATACTTATGAATTTTCTCAAGGTGGGTTCATTATTGATCATTCGCTAGCTCTCAATGCCAGTGGAATTATCGGACAGGAAGAGTATGCCTTAAANTTCAGTGGAAACAATTTAGACCTNAGCGCAGCCAGAGCAATTATACCTGCTGTTTACATCAGTTCATTAACCGATTGGGAAACCGATGGATCTGCCAACATCAACATCGAACTAAGTAAAACACCTCAAGAAATTGCNCCGTTAATTGTCACCTCTTTTTCGGTAAAGGATGGAGAGTTACACCAGACTTCAACAGGATTAGAATTGCACAATCTATCGTTTAACGGAANGTATTCAAATGGCGAATTGCGCAATCCCAAAAGCAGTTCTTTNGCATTCGATGCCTTTAAGGCCAACACNGCCGAAAGCTCCTTTGAAGGAATGGTGAAAATGACCAACTTCATTTCTCCNAAGTTTAATGCTGAAATTGTTGCAGAAGGTCAACTCAATGAGCTTTTTGATATTTATCCGATCGATACCATCGAAACCGTTAGCGGAAAATATGCTACGCACTTTCAGCTTTCCGGAACCATTGAAAACATTGACAAACCAGACAGTATTTCTTTTGAACAGATCCATTCTAAAGGGAGTTTGCTCTTAACCGATGCTACATTTAGCTTAAAAAACAGNCCTATTCAGCTTAGCGCATTAAACACCTCCCTTTCGCTGAATAACGACATGCTANACATCAACAATTTTGAAACACAATTTTTGGATGCGCCTCTTCACTTTTCTGGCAAGATTAGCAACTTTATGAACCTTTTTGCTTCAAAAGACAAAGCTGTAATTCAAGGAAATTTAAGTGTTGAAAAAGTTGACCTCAACCAATGGAAACAATTGTCAGGTGGAACAAGTGCTTCTAAAACCGTTTTGCCTCAAAANATAGTGGCCAACTGTAATTTAGCGATCAATCAATTCATTTTNAANCAACTCCATGCAGAAAATGTTTCTGCTCAACTGCTTTTACGCAACAACACACTGATGCTTCGTCAGCTTTATTTTGATGCGCTTGAAGGAAANGTAAAATCAGACATTCGCTTAACCGAACGNGAANAAGAATTGTTTTTTGCTGCCCAAGGCGATTTCCAACACGTTAACATCTCTACCTTATTTAGCACCTTCAACAACTTTAACCAAAACAGTATTCNAGCAGAACATTTAAAAGGGTATGCTTCTTCTGATTACTCTGTGAGTTTCCCCATTTTAAAAGGCAATGGTGTTGATTACAGCAGGTTAAAACTCTCTTCGTCTTTAACCATTGAACAAGGTGAGTTGATTCAATATGAACCTTTGCAAGAAGTTGTAACAGCCATTGAAGACAACAAGATTTTAGATCTGCTTTTTAACCTTGATGATTTCAAAACCCGTTTAAAACACATTAAATTCAATCAATTGGAAAATGAGTTGTCCATTGAAAATGAGAAACTCACCATTCCGTCTATGAATATTTCATCTAGTGCTTTGAACATTTCANTAAGCGGCACACACACTTTTGACAATGCGATAGACTATGCGCTTGATTTTAATCTTAAAGAAGTTCTGGTCAANAATAAAGATGTGAAAACCACCGAATATGGTTACATCGAAGATGATGGATTGGGCAACAAGCAAATCTTNGTNAAAATTACAGGAACAGTTGANGACCCGGTTATTGAATTGGATAAATCTGCAGCCAGAGCCTACCGCAAAGAACAAACCCGTAAAGAGGTAAAAACAGCCAAATCGATTTTGAAAGAAGAATTTGGCATGTTCAAAAACGACACCACTCTACCCGACNTGGAAGAGCCTCAACAAGAAGCTGAATTCAACATGGATTTTGGAGAATTTAGCGAACCTGACAGTTCTAAAACCGAAGCGAAAAAACAAGATTCGGCTCAGGAACAGTCGCGTTGGAAAAACATCTTCAACAAAACGAAAANCAACTCCAACGAAAAAAAGTCAAAATTTGAGGAGTGGGAATTTGAAGAAGACGATCTTTAACCGGTAATTCGAGCAGTTTGAATATTTATTCGAAGAAAATAGTTTGGAAACGCATCTTGGTCATTTTGGCCATGATCATTGTTGGTGCATCATTCTANTATACCAATATTTTGGTGAATAAAATGGCCAATGAAGAGCGTAAGCAGGTACAGCTTTGGGCAGGAGCCATTCAAAACAAAGCACAACTCGTAAGTTATACGAGCACNCTTTTCCAAAAGATGGAAAATGAAGAACGCAAGAAAGTAGAACTCTGGGTAGAAGCAACTAAAAGCCTAGTCAATAGCAATCCTAACACCAATGTTTCTCTGGCACTTGAGGTTGTACAAAACAATACGACCATNCCCATTATCTTGGTGAATGAAAAAGGAGAAATTTCGCTCAACAGAAACATTGAAGGCTACCTTGAGATTAGCAAAGACAGTCTAAAGCAACTGCCTCAACAACAAGTTGACAGCATCAATACCTANAATCACCAATTGCTTGAAAAAGAATTGGCCATTATGACTGAAAACTTTGAACCCATTGAGTTTTCATACTTCGGCAAAAGCACCAATTATTTGTATTACAAAGAATCAAAATTGGTTGAAGAATTGCGCAACACATTCAACGACCTTCAAAATTCTTTCATTCAAGAAATCGTTTCTAACTCAGCTTCCACACCTGTTCTGTATGTCAATGCAGATCAAGATTCAGTTATTGCNTCCGGAAATATCGAAACCNATCAACTTTTAGATTCTACACACCTGAGCCAAACAATGGCTGAAATGAAGTCTGAAAACGACCCTATATTGGTAGACTTGGGCGAAGGAAAAACAAGCTACATTTTCTACAAAGACAGCGAATTACTTAACCAATTGAAATACTANCCGCTCGTTCAGTTCTTAGTTATCGGACTGTTCATTTTAATCGGCTATTGGTTGTTTAGTATCTCNAGAAAATCTGAACAAAACCAGGTTTGGGTGGGAATGTCAAAAGAAACAGCACACCAATTGGGCACACCGCTTTCTTCGCTTATGGGCTGGATTGAGTTATTAAAAGCCAAGGACATTGATCCTTCCATTACTAGCGAAATGAACAAAGACATTCATCGTTTGGAAATGATCACCGATCGTTTTTCTAAGATTGGAGCCAAACCTAAATTAGAAACCCAAAACGTAGTTGATGTTATTGAGCATTTTGTGGCTTACCTGAAAACACGAAGTCCGCGAAAGGTTAATTTCAAAGTAGTCAATAAAGAAACCCATCCGGTAAATGCTCAATTGAATGTCCCTTTGTTTGAATGGGTAATTGAAAACCTGTGCAAAAATGCCATTGATGCCATGGAAGGCAATGGAAANATCGAGATTACCATTGAGCAAAAAGACCAGAAAATCAACATTGAAGTAAGCGATACAGGGAAAGGAATTCCTCCGGGAAAACGCAAAGCTGTTTTTCANCCGGGTTACACCAGCAAGAAAAGAGGTTGGGGGCTGGGCTTATCGCTTTCAAAACGCATTATCGAAAATTACCACCGTGGAAAAATCTCAGTAAAATCGACTGAGGCAGGAAAAGGAACCACCTTTAAAATTGTTTTGAACGCATAAGCATGGCTGGCATTTACCTTCACATTCCGTTTTGCAAGCAGGCTTGNCATTATTGCGATTTTCATTTTAGTACATCGCTCCGTCAGAAACAGCCTTTTCTTGAAAGCCTACATACCGAAATTGATGCCAGAGCAAAAGAACTTGATGCCGCTCAACCTTTGAGCAGTATCTATTTTGGAGGAGGAACACCTTCTCAACTCACTGCNGAAGAAATCACTGGTATTATTGACCACATTCGGCAACATTTTTTGCTTACTGAAAAGGCCGAAATTACGCTAGAAGCGAATCCGGATGATCTTACCGAAGCTTATTTAAAAAAGCTATCTACAACGGCTGTTAACCGTTTAAGTATTGGCATCCAATCGTTCAGAGAAGAAGATTTAACATGGATGAATCGTGCGCACAATGCTACAGAAGCTTTACAATGCATTCANTTGGCNCAGCAAAATGGNTTTANCAACCTTACCATTGATCTCATTTACGGCTATCCTCAACTTAGCCTAAACGATTGGGAAAAGAACTTACAAACAGCTTTTGACCTTAACATTCCTCATATTTCATCGTATTGCCTTACGGTTGAACCAAGAACTTCTTTGAATTACAAAATCAATTCCGGCAAATTTCCCGATTTGAATGAAGCTCTTGCCGCAGAACATTTTGAATTGTTNCAACAGCAGATGACCGCTAACGGATATGAGCAATATGAGATTTCCAACTTTGCAAAAGAAGGACAATATGCGCAACACAACTCATCGTATTGGCTGGGCAAACCTTATTTGGGTCTAGGCCCTTCAGCACATTCGTTTGATGGCCAAACCNGAAGCTGGAATGTTGCCAATAACCGCAAGTACATCAACGGATGGAAGAACAATGAGCGCATTTTTGAATCGGAAGCACTNTCGCTTTATGACCGATACAATGAATACATGTTATTAGGCCTGCGTACCATTTGGGGAGTAGACCTCAATCAGCTTGAGTTACAGTTTGGAACAGCCTTTCTTGAGCACACGAAAAAGCTTGCTCAAACTCCTTTTATTGCNGAAAANATTCATCATTCTACAAAATCGATCAAAACAACTGAAAAAGGGCGGCTTTTTGCCGACAAAATCGCAGAAGAATTCTTCTGGATTGAAGAATAATATTATTTTGCAATTAATATATTTAAGCAAATAAAATTNNCCTTTTTGGAAGCTCATTTCGAACATTTAGATAGAACTTTTTGTGCAGACCTTACTCACCCGATAGATATCTCACTACCGTTAGCTTCAACCGGAAAAGCAGCTCCTTCAGCTTGGTATGTAGAACCTTTATCAATTGAACCTGTGCGGTTTGANGGNTTTGTTGGCGATGTAAACGAAGGCAGTTCTGTTAATTTTAGAAATATATTTTTTAATCCTCACGGACACGGCACCCACACAGAGTGTGTTGGACACATTTCGAAAGAGTGGTATTCTATCAATCAATCNTTGAAAACGTTCTTTTTTTACGCGCAACTTGTTACTGTTCAGCCAAAAGAAATCAATGGAGATCAAGTTATTACCCTTGACCTGATAGAACCTTTGGTAAAACAACAGCCTCAGGCAATTGTAATCCGAACACTTCCAAACACAGACGAAAANCAGACGCTCAATTATTCCAATACTAACCCTCCATACATTGATGAAGCTGTAGCATTGTGGCTGCGCGAGCAAGGAGTTGAACATTTATTGATTGATCTTCCTTCTGTAGACAAAGAAAAAGACGATGGTGCATTAAAAGCTCACAAAGCTTTTTGGAACTATCCGAAAGCACCTAGACTTAACGCAACAATTACCGAATTTATATACGTACCNAACGCTATTGAGGACGGGCATTATCTCCTCAACCTGCAAATTGCCAGCTTTGAAAANGATGCCTCTCCAAGCAAGCCGATTTTATATCCTCTTCTCTCCAATATTTAAAAATCTATTCCTATGGCAGCAAATCAACTTGACATAACTGACAAAAAAATTCTCCGCATTTTACAAGACAACGGAAGAATTACCAACCTACAATTATCACAAGAAATTGGCCTTTCTCCGGCACCTACTCTAGAGCGGGTAAGGAAATTAGAAAAGGCNGGTTATATTGAAAGTTATCATGCTCGTGTGAATCCTAAGATGCTAAACTTAGGACTACAAGTCATTATTCAGGTTTCGTTAACCCGNCAAATTGAAAATGCCATGCAAAAATTCATNGATCAAATCAACACGATTGATGAAGTGGTAGAATGTTATCAATTAACAGGAGACTTCGACTACATTTTAAAAGTAATGGTAGAAGACATTCAGGAATTAGACAAATTGGTCAACTCCAAACTGAGCCACATTGAAGAGATTGGACAAATGCGTTCNAGCGTTATTCTTTCTGAAATTAAAAATGCGGGCAAACTCCCCATCTGATGATGCACATTGAAGCACTTAGAGATCATTGTATTGCGAAGAAAGGCGTAACAGAAGAGTTNCCTTTTGATGAAAGTACGCTTGTTTTTAAAGTGCTGGGCAAGATGTTTTTGCTTTGTGATGTTGACAATTTTCAAAGTATTAATGTGAAGTGTGATCCTGAAGAAGCGATCTTACTTCGCGAACAATATCCTGCCGTGCANCCGGGCTACCACATGAGTAAAAAACATTGGAATACGGTACAAATAGACGGAAGCATTTCTGACAAGATCATTTTTGAGTGGATTGACAACAGTTATGCGCTTGTGGTTTCAAAAATGCCCCGTAAATTGCGCTCCCAATTGAACGATGAAGCATGAACACAAAACAGGTTATCAACCAACTCCTTTCCTACTTTTTTCAGGGTGTTTTATTGATTGTACCGTTTGCTACTACTGTTTATGTGCTTTATGAGTTGTTTATACTAATAGACAGCCTTATTCCCATTGAATTGTTCCCAGGCTCTGGAATTTTAATCATTGTTACCTTNCTTACCCTTTTGGGAATTTTAGGTAGCACAATTATCGTTAAGCCTTTTACTACATTTTTTACCCGTTTCTTAAAAAGAGCTCCGCTAATTAAAGTCATTTACGATGCGATTAAAGACCTCGTTTCTGCTTTTGTAGGTAAAAAGAAAAGCTTTAACTCTCCGGTTTTAGTGCGCATGAGTAAAGATTCTACGGTAGAAAAATTAGGATTCGTAACTACAGATGATCTCAGCGAATTAGGCATTAAAGATAAGGTTGCGGTTTACTTGCCTCACTCTTATGCTTTTTCTGGTAACCTTTACATTGTAAGTACAGAATACATTACTCCGGTAAAAGCCAAATCCGGTGATGTGATGAAGTTCATTATTTCCGGTGGAGTTGCTCAATCTGGGCAAAGTGATGATGATCANGCTTCTTCTGATCAAAGTGATCAGTAATTCNAAACTATGGACATTCCATTTCTTACGCGCTATAAAAATCAGCTGTTGCTGCATTTTGTTATCCTCATGTGGGGNTTTACNGGCATTCTTGGAAAAGTTATTGAGTTACCCAGCACGGCNCTGGTATGGTACCGTATGGCATTGGCATTTGTGGTTTTACTCATTTATCTANTCATCATAAAGTTCCCTTTAAAAGTTTCAAGAAAAGCGTTGCTGAAATTTCTGGGGGTTGGTGTAATTGTAGCCATTCATTGGATTGCTTTCTTCGAAGCGGTTAAGGTGAGTACAGTTTCAGTTGCTCTAGCAACACTTGCTTCGGCATCTTTATTTACAGCCATTTTAGAACCTTTCTTCTACAAAAGGCGCATCATCGCTTATGAGTTTCTTTTTGGCTTTTTAGTCATTATTGGCTTGGTGCTCATCTTTAGCTTTGAAACACAATATACTTTAGGCATTCTCTACGCTTTGCTTGCTGCTTTTTGTGCTTCTCTCTTTACGGTTCTTAACGGAAAACTGGTACAGCAAAACCACCCTTCAAAACTCATCTCTACCTATGAAATGTTAGGAGGCTTTATTGCCATCAGCATCTATTTCCTTGTCACAGGTAGTTTTGAGACTTCGTGGCTTGAGCCCTCTTTTTCAGANATTATCTACACTTTATTACTGGCTATTTTCTGCACATCTTTTGCCTTTGTAGTCAGTGTAGAAGTCATGCGTGAGTTGTCTCCATTTACCGTTAGCATTAGCATCAACATGGAACCGATTTACAGCATTGTGCTGGCTCTNTTGTTTTTTGGTGAAGATGAGAAAATGACGGCAGGGTTTTATGCCGGTGCTGTTCTGATTATTGCAACAATTTTGGCCAATGCGTGGTTAAAACGTAAATTCAGAAAAAAGAAACTACATGCCTAAAAGTGTACTTATTACAGGTCATACTGGTCTGGTTGGAAGTCAATTGTTAAATGATTTATTAAGTAGTTCTGAAATTGAAAAAGTCTTTGCAATTGGCAGAAAACCTTGTGGAACAAANCACCNAAAGCTTTCGGAAATTATTACTTCATTGGACAGTTTAAATGAAATAAAACTTCCATCATCTGTTGATATCGGTTACTGTTGTTTAGGCACAACCATGAAAAAAGCNGGCTCAAAAGAAGCCTTCTACAAAGTAGATTTTGAATACGTTATTGCAACGGCAAAATTGGCGCAACAGCATGGNAGTANATCTTTCTGTGTAGTAAGCGCTATGGGAGCAGACTCTAAATCTTTGTTTTATTATAACCGCGTTAAAGGCGAAATGGAAGAAGCTTTAAAAGCCTTAAACTTTAATTGTCTGCAATTCTTCAGGCCTTCTTTATTGTTGGGTAATCGCCAAGAAAAACGATTTGGAGAACAACTCAGNATCAAGGTATTTAACGCCATTNGTTCGTTCATGATTGGCNCATTGAAAAAGTACCGCGCCAGCCACTCTGATAAAGTNGCACAGCTGATGTTGNATAAAAGTTTAGAAAAAGAAAATGGCCTCCACATTTGGGAAGCCATTCATTTTAGCTAAGCTAANGTTTCTGCTTTTTATTGCTTGATCACTTTAAAAATGCGTTGATCTCCTTCTGATTTTANCGCAACAAAGTAAATACCTTGCGACCAGTTGTCAGTTTCTATTGAATACGTTCCTACACCTGCACCAATGNTTTGCTGACGCATNACTTGTCCTTGAATACTGGTTACTGTCACATCAATGGCTGAATTTATAGCTGTCACATCNAATGTTAANTTTCCATTGATTACCGGATTCGGATATACCNTCACNGCAAGATTTCCTATCGGGTCTGTTACNCCCAAAGGCCAAATNTCTATCGCTATTGTAGCTGTATCAGAGCATCCGTATTGATTGGTTTCAATAACCATTACAGAGCCAAACGAAACATTTTGCCACGTTACATTTACCGCATTATTCGTTGTGTAGTTNGTGTCTCCTCCGGATACAATCCAGCTATANGAAGAACCATTGGTAGCATTGACCAAATAAGTGTAAGTTACAGTTCCCTGAACAGTAGTNGCACCAGTGATGTTACTCAAAACCGGTACCGGATGTACATTAACATCATACGAAACCGTATCTGAACAAAAACCATTCACTCCATACGAAAGGGTATAAGTCCCTATTCCTGCCACAAACGGATCAAAAATACTATCCGTCATCGCTGTTCCTGTAAACGTTCCTCCAGAAGGTGATCCGTTGAAAGCATATGGCATATCATTCTCACAAAAATCTTCCTGAATGTTTGTAATTTCAACAGTAAAGTCAATTACTTCAATTGATTGAGTTGTATCTGCACTACAAGCNCCGTTTGAAACCGTGTAAGCAATATCAAAAACTCCTACCGACTGAGGATTAAACATNCCNCCAGACACATTTGTACCCGAATAAACACCTCCTGCTGGAGTTCCTCCGGTTAAAGCAATAGCTCCACTACCGGCACAAACTGAATCAAACGGTGCTAATCCAACTACTGGTAATGAGTCTACAGTTACTGTAAAGCTATCCATTGCNNCACACCCGTTTAGTGCATAATTGTAATAAAGCGTAAAGGTNCCAGCACCAGAAAGTTGAGGNTTAAAAATCGAATCATTTACAACCCCTNTTCCTGAGTAAACACCTCCTGCTGGGGTAACGGCAAATAAGTTAAAAGCCGAATCTGTTTCACAAACTCCGGTTACAAAAGAAGTTGAAAGCGCAATGGAATCAACAACTTCTATGGAATCTATTGCTGAAGCAGCACAACCNTTTCCATCGGTGTAGGAGTACACAATAACATGTGTTCCCATACCCGCTACTTGNGGATCAAACGATGTTCCGGTTACACCTGTACCGCTGTATATTCCCCCAGTGGGCAAACCACCGGAAAGTNTTTGAGCTCCTGCATTGACACAAAAAGAAGTTGATCCTGACACATTGAAGCTTACNGTTGGCAAAGCATTCACCATTATTGTATCGTAAGCAGTATCGCTACATGTTCCGTTTGAATAGGCATACCCAATTGTGTGCGATCCAACTCCTGCCACTTGCGGATCAAATGATGCTCCGGTTACACCGGTTCCAAAATAAGCCCCCCCGACAGGTGTTCCTCCAGAGATTGTTTGAGTTCCTGCGTCTACACACACAGCAGCTAATCCTGAAAACGAAACTGTTGGNAATGTTTCTACATAAATGGAATCTGTCGTTGAAGCGCTACATCCAACTCCATCTGTAATGGTATACTCAATAGGGTAANTTCCACTTGAAACAGCTGAAGGGTCAAACACACTTCCTGACACACCTAATCCTGAGAATNTTCCTCCAGTTGGAGAACCTGTCAAGGCAACTACAGCACCATTGTTACACGTTGTATCCAACACTGAAAATGTTGGAGCCGTAGGATTATTCATGATATCTATTGTTCGAGATACAGAGGTTGAACATCCGTTGGTGTCTGTATAATTATAAGTAATNATAGATGANCCAGGTCCACTCACAGTTGGATCAAATAAGGTATCGTTAAAAACACCTGTTCCTGANTAATACCCTCCCGCTGGTGTTGCTCCGTCTAATACNACAANAGCTCCACCATCCATACAGAAAGTATCTAACCCGGTTGATGAAATTGATATNAAGGATACACTTGGCAACGCATTTACCGTAATAAAAGCTGTCTTCGTTTCTGTATCTCCACCAGCTGCATTGCTGGCTGTTAAAGAAATGCTATAAACTCCTGCTGTATCAAATACAATGGTTGGATTTTGNTGTGTNGATGTTCCCGGTGTTCCTCCGTTAATGCCCCAATTCCATGCAGTTGGCGTATTGGTTGAAAGGTCTGTAAAAGTGATACTGTCTCCCACACAAATGCTAGAATCACTGGCACTAAACTCCGCTACAGGCTGAAGNGTATTCGANACGCTCAACCCTGAGATAATGAGCCCNAAATCTTGATTATTACCATTGTGTAAATTTCCTTTATGCGTTACCTGTACGGTATAAAAACCTGCTGCAGGATTATCAATGTATACTTTTTCAACATTGTCTCTATAGTTATCTCCGGTGGTTGCCGCAGAAGAAGGAGATGAAGGGTTCAATATCCAAGGAGCATAAGCAGTTGATGTTGCATTACTGATAATGCGTAAATCAAGATCGTTGATCAGGTTTGAGGTGGTATCGTCCAATCCTGTTTTCGGAATACCGGGAGGATCGATCCAGCAAATGGTTGCATAAAGAGGTGTTGTTCCATCTGAATAAACCTGATAAGTATATGTTGTGCTGTTTGCCAAACTCGTTTCNATGATNCTGTTGGCAACTGTATCTGCAATAACATCAGCTGCACTTTTGGTATTCAACATTCCCCAGCCAAAAGAATAATCTGGCCCATCAGCACTTCCNGCCTCATCNGCCGCATGCAANACCAAACCTTTCAATGTAGACGAATGCATGTAAGCACCATTGCTATCGTTATACATTTCCTGCAACAGCAACAATGAACCTGCTACATTCGGAGCAGACATTGATGTTCCTGATTTATTCGTATAACTTGTGTTACTTGTAGAGTTTGAAGAGTAAAGAGAAATTCCGTTTCCTACAATATCNGGTTTAATTCTTCCGTCATCTGTTGGCCCCCAGTTACTGAATGAAGACATTACCACATCATTTGGNTTTGAATAGCCTCCACTGATATCGCTCACTGCTCCAATGGTTAAAATATTCTTTGCCGTTCCTCTTGTAGACATACAATCGTATCCGGTTGTTCCTCCATCNNCNGGTCTGGTTGTTGTATTCAACGTCCAACTNCCACTAATCCAAGCATAATGAGAAGTNCCACTTCCGGGATCATCATTGCGGTCATTTCCAGCAGATTTCACAATCAGGTAATAAGGCGCNTTGAATGCTATAGAATCCCAGTTACGCGCCAATGTGGAATACTTACCAAAATCATCGTCTTCGGTTTGACTTACAGATGGATTACCATACCAGTACCAATCTGTGCCGTTATTATACCATCCTGTAATTTGTCCNTAGCTATGATTAGAAACTAACCCTCCGCTTGAAGCATATGTAATCATTTCTGACTCTGCACTGTTCCAGTCATGAGCTGAAAGGTTTGCCGCGTAAGACATCCCTTTGGCATTGCTATTTACCCCCGCTGCAATTAATGTTCCTGCCACGTGTGTTGCGTGACTACTTAATGAAGATGGACTGTCAACTTGTGTTACTCTACCTCCAAATTCCTGATGCGTAGTCAATACTCCACCACCATCCCATTCTCCAATGGTTAATCCTGCACCGTTTAAACCATATCCGTTGGTTGAACTCGCCCATACCTGATCGGTTGAAGTTGATACTGCAGCGTCTAAATTACTGGTGATATTATAAATTAACTCTCCGTTCTCTTTGATCCCTATTAATTCAACAATGGTTCCGTCTTCTTTTTCATAACGGGTTGGCAAGCCTCTTTCATGGGCTATACGGTAGGCTTTTTCTCTGTTTTCTCTTTCTTTTTGCTGATAGAGTGTTCTCAGTCTGATCAATTCTTCTGAATCATTTTCAGCTTTTATTTGATTGACCCCACTATTCTGTGCCAAGGCCGAAAAGCTTAAGAAGATGCCAATGAATAGAGACAGTATAATTTTACTCATAGATCAATTGTTTAATTGCTTGTAATGTGGTGCATATATTATTCATTTGAAGACAGTTAAAACTCCTTTTAAAAGGATTTTTAAGAGGTTCTCCAAAAATAGCAATTAAATAATTCTATCAATGATGAAAGTAGTTCAGTACTGTATCGGCTAGTGCTAATTCACTGTATCCCCATGAAATACTAGCTTGGATGCCTTGTTGTGTTAAAGCTTGTTGTGTTGTTTTTCCAATTGCTATGGCTTTTTGGTCTTCTTGCCATTTTCTGGCGGATAAATATCCTTTAACATTAGACGGACTGGTGAAAACAACAACATCTGCATACGGTGTTTTACGTGGTCTAATTTCTGTTGAATAAACCACCAAATCATAAATAGGGCTATCTATAGCAAATGCCTTTTGAACCGACCTTACAGCATCTTTAGCAATAGGAAACAAAACGGATTTATCTCCAACAGTGTGGACAAATTGTTCTCCTATAGCTTTTGTATCTGCTCCACTGCCAACAAATGAAACTTCATGGCCCTGAGCTTCAATCGCACTTGCTGTTGCCGTGCTTAGTGCCGCAAACTTCACCGTTTTAAGGTCTACTTTGCATTGCTCAAAAAAGTGCTTGACTCCTCTTTTACTGCTAAAGAAAATCCAATCGGTAGAAGGAAATGCATCAAAGTATACCGGAGTTGTTTCAATGTAAGAAACACCAAAAACAGTAATGTTTCTTGAATTTAATGTTCGAGAAAAAAGGTCAGCTTCTTCTTTTTGGCGTGTAATGAGTACTGTGCCGGTTAGTTTTTTTTTAACCGTTCAACAATCCCATCTACTAAGCCTTCCAGTGAAGTTGTTTTGATGTGATCGCGTTTTAGTGCACCATCCCATGTTTCTGCCATGGCCGACCAAACTTCATAGGTATCCCCTTCTTTTTCACAGAACACACCCAAAGGAAGTTGACAGCCACCATTGAACGTTTTTAATACTCCGCGTTCTATAGCAATTCTGGCTTCTACTTCTTCATCGTTCAGTTGATTTACCAATTGGAAAAGTTCATCTTCACCTTTTCTGATTTGTAAACCTAAAACACCTTGAGCCGGAGCCGGAATAAATTCACGAGGATCGATTGCTGTTGCATCTAAATCACTAATGTCTAATCCCAAACGGGTAACACCCGCTGAAGCTGCTAAAATAGCATCGTATTGTCCATCGCGAAGTTTGTTGATACGTGTAGGTACGTTTCCTCTTAAATCTTTGATTTCAATATCGGGTAACATAGCCAGTAACTGCGACTTTCTACGTGCAGAACTTGTTCCCACAACAGCACCTTCTTTCAATGCAAACGGACGATCTGTATCAATTGATTCTTTACGAATCAATAATAATTCAGAAGGGTCTTCTCTTTCCGAAACGGCAGCAATAATCAAGCCCTCAGGATTGGTGGTTTCAAGATCTTTATGAGAATGTACGGCCAGGTCTACTTCTTTAGACAACAATGCCTCTTCAATCTCTTTGGTAAAGAATCCTTTCCCCTCCATCTTGTCAAAACCAATGTTTTGAATTTTATCGCCTTGTGTTTTGATGACTTTAATTTCCACCTCAGCACCTAACGTTTCTAAACGTGATTTTACATGATTGGCTTGCCAGAGTGCTAAATCAGAACCTCTGCTACCTATAATTACCTTCATTTGAAAAGTGTTTTTGCAAAGAAATGCGATTATACATTTCTTTCGGAAAGAATTTCTTTAGCTTTTTTCATGGTGATGGCGTTTACCTTTTTTTCCATGTAAGAAAGCATTTCGTCTAAGAGTTCTTTTGTTTCATCGTCTACACCTGCTAATCTTTTAGCAAATACTTCAGAAACAGTTTTTTGCTTGATGGCCTTTACTTGTTCCGGAACATCGCGCATGGTCAATTCAATTTGACGATCGCGGTAAAGTTTACCAAACTCTTTTAAGTTGCTATCAACAATGGCTTCACACTCTACTAAAGATTTTTTACGTTCTTCTTTATTGCGTTCAGCCAATGCTTTTAAAGACTCAATCTCAATTAATTCAACCGGATGAGTATTTTTTATCGATGTATCAATATCGTTAGGAAGTGCCAAATCAACAGCAAACTTTTGAGCTTCATCACCGTTCAATAATGTTTCGTATAGCTCAGGTGTAATGATTTGCTCTGTTGCTCCTGTACATGAAATGAGCACATCAAACCCTTCTTTATGCTGCTCTAGCGTATCTAGTGACCTGGCAACTCCACCTACTTCTTGTACTAGTTTTTCAGCGTTAGCCAATGTCCTATTGTAGATGTAAAAATTGGTGTAACCATGCTTGCGTAGCTTTTTCAGCATTGCGGTATTGGTTACCCCGGCTCCAACTACCAAAATTCTGGCATCTAACTCCAGATTGTAAGACATCAAACCTCTGGCAGCCAAGTTCACAACAGAAATTGGTCGATTGGCAATGTCTGTTTCTGTATAGATTTGCTTTGCTGTTTCAATGGTTTTACGCTCAACCAAACGCAAGAAATCTCCGGTTAGGTTATAACCATGAGCTTTATCGTATGCCTTTCTGTACTGTGTAATAATCTCACGCTCGCCAACCACTAGTGAATCTAATGAGCCAGCTACATGAAACATATGACGAACAGCATCTTCACCATCTTCAATGCGTGTAACGTGCATTGCCCATTCTATTTGCTCTTCATCCCATTCCGGATAAAGTTGCTCATAGAATTTTCTCAAGAAAGCTTCGTTGATGTGTTGTTTGGTGCAGAAATAAACCTCTACGCGGTTGCACGTTGAGAGAAACATTAACTCATCTAGCTGCATAGCAGCTTTGAACTCAGGCAAACGCGCTTCAAACTCATCTTCCGAAATGTGGAAACGAGCGACTTTGTCTAACCCTACCGTTCTGTGTGTAAATGCTATGGATTTAAAGTGATCCAATTCCCTCTTAATTTTATACCACAAAAGTGGTAACTGAGCGATTTTGCATTGTCATTGAATTGTCAACGCGATTTATTTAGAAAGAATCTAACTAAAGATGCCTGTTTAAACAATAAGATCAGCGACAAACAACCACNGTAAAACACTGTAAAACAGNNCATTTANAAACACGNCAGCCTCAACAATCTTAAATACTTATAATTCTATTAATCATGCTTATTTCAAGCACTTTGANGGCATGAATTTGAACAACAATACCCCTATTCAGAATCGTTTTTCATGTTTTCNAGAGCCTTATCCGCTTCAACCAATTCGTTATACCACGCCTCTCCGTATTTTCTGATTAAAGGCGNTTTCACAAATTGATAGACCTTAATNTCCAATTTGCTNCCGCACGAACATGCTGGTTTACAAATGCTCCACTCATCGTAATTGAGCGCCTCAAAATCAGCATATTCTTTAATGCGTACAGGATATAAATGACAAGAAATAGGCTTATAAAAATCAATTTTCCCATCGCGGTAAGCCGCTTCAATACCACACTTAGCCGTTCCATCAGGATCAAAAGTGGTGTAAGCACACTCTTTTCCGTCTACCAATGGCGTTACCCATTCATCGTCATAATCGTCTTTGATGAATAAACCTTGTTCTTCAATCGCCTTGATTCCTTCTTCTCNCAAATACNGCTTTACTTCATCGTAAACATCAACCAACTTCTGTGTCTCTTCATCTTCCAACGGAGCACCCATATCTCCTTCTACACAGCANGCTCCTTTACAAGCAGCCAAATCACACACAAAGCGTTTTTCCATAACATCCATGGAAATGAGTTTATCATCAATCTGAATCATGTTGCAAATGTAAGAACAGGTTACTTTACCGACTAATCTTTCAGCCAGAGCACGTATTTTTTATTCCCGGAGGTTTTGAAAGGATATTCTGCCAATAATGTTTCTTCTGCCAATTTTAACCGTTCATTTCTGTTCGGAAAAANCCTCTCGTTAGTAGCCTCATTCCACTTAAAGCAAAGTGGCTCTGTTGTCTCAACACACTCAAACCTCATCAGCTCAAAAGCAGATCCATNTGAAAGATCCAGGTCTANATANGTCATAATATCATCAGGTTTTTCAGAGCGAATGAAATGCTTCATTAATTTACTCAANCCTCCAACAACCGTGAAACCTGACAAATTACAGTAGCGAATTAATTCGTAAGATGCGTAGACCTCACCATTGCGTTGCAGTTTCTTTTTTTTGCTGAATGTAATAGCCGCCACCAATTCACCTCTCCAATGCAATCCATAGCGGTATTTTGCCTTGGCTCCTCCGGCCAAATGATTTTCATTCATAAAAGCAANNGCTTCTGCTTGAGTCATNGATTCAATTGTGGTAGATCTACCATGAATACGCTTGGTATCTCCCATTAGCGAACGAATTCTTGAAATCACAATTTCGGTTTTAAACTTCCAATGGTCTTCCCAAACAGTATAGCCCTCCGGCAAATCAACATCTTCTACTGACGAAGACAATGTTCTGAAAAACACGGGTTGTTCCATGTCTTCAGCCATTAACTGAAATACACCATTTTGAAGTTCTTGAATCAGATTTTCATCCCACTCAAAACGCACCAAAACATCTTTTATAAAACTTGGAAGGGTTGCCTTTGTCATTTCGGTGCAAAAATAAAGAACTCTTCAACGGCCTTTATGCGGGCAAATCAATGCAATTGCTTTTTTTTGTAGGAAATTAAATAGCGAACAATGGCCCAACAAGACGATTTATTGAAGAAAATCATCGCTCACGCCAAAGAGTACGGTTTTATTTTTCCATCAAGTGAAATTTACGATGGACTAAGTGCCACCTATGACTACGGACAAAATGGTGTTGAGCTGAAGAACAACATAAAAGCATATTGGTGGAAATCAATGGTNCAAATGCACGAAAACATTGTGGGCTTGGATGCCGCCATTTTTATGCANCCCAAAACCTGGAAAGCTTCTGGACACGTTGATGCTTTCAACGATCCTTTAATTGACAATAAAGATTCTAAAAAACGCTACCGCGCTGATGTGTTGATTGAAGAGCACATTGAAAAAATTCGTGGGAAGATTAGCAAAGAAATTACAAAGGCGGCTAAACGATTTGGCGGTTCTTTTGAAGAGGCCATGTTCATAAAAACCAATCCTAAAGTGCTCAAGTACCAAGAGCAAATTAAGATGATTGAAGACCGCATGCGCGACAGCTTAGAGAGAGAAGACCTAGAAGCTTTGCGTCAGTTGATTTTAGAATTAGACATTGTTGACCCTATTTCGGGTTCTCGCAACTGGACAGAGGTTCGTCAGTTTAACCTGATGTTTGCCACAGAAATTGGTTCTTTGGCAGAAGGAGCGAATAAAATTTACCTCAGACCTGAAACGGCACAAGGTATTTTTGTCAACTTCCTGAACGTTCAGAAAACAGGACGAATGAAAGTTCCTTTTGGTATTGCCCAAATTGGTAAAGCTTTCCGTAACGAAATTATTGCCCGCCAGTTTATTTTCAGAATGCGTGAATTTGAACAGATGGAAATGCAATTTTTCGTAAAACCTGGAACAGAATTAGAGTGGTATGAGTACTGGAAAAACGAGCGCATCAAATGGCATAAAATGCTTGGCTTTGATGAATCATCTTACCGTTTCCATGATCACATTAAGCTAGCTCACTACGCCAATGCTGCGTGTGACATTGAGTTTGATTTTCCAATGGGATTCAAAGAATTGGAAGGAATTCACTCGCGTACAGACTTTGACTTAAAAGCACACGAAGAGCATTCAGGTAAAAAAATCCAATATTTTGATCCTGAAGAAAATACAAGCTATGTTCCTTATGTGATTGAAACTTCTATTGGATTAGACCGCATGTTCTTAGCAACACTTACAAAGTCTTACGTTGAGGAAAAATTGGAAGACGGTTCTGAACGTATCGTATTGAAACTTCCACCGGTTTTAGCTCCTGTGAAAGCAGCTATTTTGCCTTTGACGAAGAAAGATGGATTGCCTGAAAAAGCAAGAGAAATTATCGATATGTTGAAGTTTGACTTTAACTGTGTATACGAAGAGAAAGATTCAATTGGTAAGCGATACAGAAGAATGGATGCTGTTGGAACACCTTACTGTGTTACCGTAGACCACGATTCGTTAAATGACAATACGGTTACCATTCGCGAACGCGATAGCATGAACCAAGAACGTGTATCTATTGATACATTGCGTTCTTTGTTGTTAGAGAAAACCAGCTTCTCTAACTTATTGAAGTAATCACATTTTACCAGATAAAAGAAAAGCGGATTGAAAGGTTTCAGTCCGCTTTTTTATTTCTTCTATTGAACGAGTTTCTACTTGTTGTTAAACTCATTCATCATTCGCTCAACACCTATGGTTCCAAAAGCTAAAATGGCTTGATGACAGAGAATCAGTCTTTCGGGTAAATGCTTCAATTCTTCGTGACTCCACTTTCCCAAAACATATTCAACCTGACGGCCTTTGTAGAAATCATCGCCAACTCCAAAACGCATGCGCGGATAATTCTGATGACCTAAAACCTGATTGATGTTTTTGAGTCCGTTGTGTCCTCCATCACTGCCTTTTCTACGTATACGAACCTTTCCGAAAGGAAGGTTGATATCGTCAGTAATTACCAAAACACGGTCTGCCGGAATTTTCTCTTCCTGCATCCAGTAATTAACAGCCTTACCACTAAGGTTCATGTAAGTTGTTGGCTTAATTAAGATAAACGTGCGCCCTTTGTATTTCAATTCGGCACGCGAAGCCAATCGGTCTGACGTAAAAAAAATACTCGATGAATTAGCTAATTCATCGAGTACCTTAAAACCTATATTGTGTCTGGTATCTTCGTATTCCGCGCCAATGTTGCCAAGGCCCACAATTAAATACTTCATACCAAAAACTTTTCAGCGTTATATTATTCTGCAGCTGCTTCTTCAGTAGCTTCTTCTTCCTCTTCGTCACCAGCATCAACAGCACCACGAGCCATTTTAACTGCTACGATAACGTTGTTAGGAGAATCAAGAATCTGAACACCTTCAAGGTTAATATCAGCTACTTTAACAGAACGTCCAATACGTAGACGAGTAACGTCAATTTCTACATCATCAGGAATTGCAGAAACAGGTCCTTTAATTTTAAGTTTACGAACAGGAGTTCTTAATTTACCACCGTTACGTACACCAATTGCATTACCGGTTAATTTTACCGGAAGTGTAGTTGAGATTACTTTTTCGTCAGATACTTCAAGAAAATCAGCATGAACGATTTCATCCGTAACCGGATCAAATTGCTGAGCTTGGAATACAGAATCGTATTTTTTTCCTTCAAGATCTAATTCTACTCTGTATGTATCTGGAGTATAGATCAATGAAGTGAATGCTCTTGAATCTACAGCAAAGTGAACATTTTCTTCACCACCGTAAAGTACGCATGGAACTAATCCTTCTTTTCTAAGCCCTTTAGCATCTTTCCCACCGATGCTTTTTCTTAATGTACCACTAATGGTAGTCGTTTTCATTTCTATCGAGTTTAAAGCTTACTTCAATTAAATAATAAAATTAGAGCTAATGGACTCGTGTGAAGCTACACGCTTGGTCACTTTAGCAAATAAATCAGCCACTGAGAGCACTTTAATCTTAGACGACTCCTGTCTCAATGGGATAGTATCCGTTACAATTAACTGGCTTAATTGCGAATTTTCTAATCTTTCGTATGCAGGCCCTGAAAGCACGGGGTGCGTACACATTGCACTTACCGACTTAGCTCCTTGCTGTATCATAAGGTCGGCTGCTTTTGTTAATGTACCTGCAGTATCAATAATGTCATCAATTAAAAGAACATCCTTTCCTTCTACATCACCAATCACCAACATGTCTTGAACTTCGTTAGCTACTCTACGTTGTTTGTAACAAATAGCTAATTCCAGATCAAGGTATTTGGCATATGAATTGGCACGTTTTGTACCCCCTGTATCAGGAGCGGCCATTACCAGATTGGTTTGATCAAAGTTTTCTTTAATGTATGGAAGAAAAATAGACGATGCATAAAGATGATCAACAGGCACTTCGAAAAAGCCCTGAATCTGATCTGCATGTAAATCCATTGTCATGACGCGAGTAACACCGGCAGCTGTAAGCATATTGGCCACAAGTTTTGAACCTATTGCTACACGCGGCTTGTCTTTACGGTCTTGTCTTGCATAACCGAAATACGGCAGAACTGCTACAATGTTTTTAGCTGAAGCTCGCTTAGCGGCATCAACCATTAAAAGCAATTCTAGTAAGTTATCGGCTGGTGGAAATGTAGGTTGAATGAGAAAAACATCTGAACCACGAACGGTTTCTTCAAAGCTTGCGGTAAATTCACCATCGCTAAAGCGCATAATGGTAATATCGCCCAGATTTGCGCCATAAGCTTCTGCAATTTTTGTAGCTAGCTCAGGATGTGCGGTTCCCGTGAAAAATTTTACTGTTTTACCCATTTCTTTTTTCTTTCCCCATTCAAAAAGGGCTGCAAATTTAATTATTTATTTAAAACTAATCCAATAATAAAGTGCTCAGAATAAATAATTTCTACACTTTACACGGATTGCCCGACAAAAATAAGTTAGTATCTTATTAATTCATTCTCTTGTAAACTAAAATTTTATACTATTTTTGCCCGCCCAAGATCGGTTCCAAATTAAAACCTGCCCGGGTGGCGGAACTGGTAGACGCGCTGGATTCAAAATCCAGTTCTTTCACGAGAGTGCGGGTTCGATTCCCGCCCCGGGTACTGCAAGAGGGTTCATTCAGTTGAATCCTCTTTTTTTATACCATGTTTTAC
>PAJI01000019.1 GCA_002705995.1 Crocinitomicaceae bacterium
TTCAGGAGATTGTGTAACATTTACAGAGTCAATGCTGTAACAACCTACTGTATCAACTGTTTCAACAGTATATACACCAGCAGCAGAGATATCAATTGAATCAGTAGTAGCTCCTGTAGACCAAGAAACCATTGCTGGATTTGTAATACCACTAGAAATTTGAGTTACTTCATCAGCACAAATGTTCATGTTAAAAGGAAGTGTTGGTTGCTCTTGAGCATAAACCTGAGCTGTATCTAAGAAAGTACCACAAGCACCAACTGCCTGAACATAGTACTGACCAGCTTGAGATACTGTATAAGAAGTAGCTGTATCCATGGCTGTACCCCAAAGTACATAATCATAGTTGTAAGCCAATGTGAATGTTGAATCTGAATTGTCACAAATCACAAAGTCATCAAATACATTAAAGTCTGCTGCAGATTGATATTCATTCGCACCAATGTCAGGAGTAGTAGAAGATCTCATTTCACCTTCGTAATCATACATAGCGATAGAAGGTCTTCCCGCATTGTTTAGAGAATCAGCACAGAAAATAGCGTTAACAGTATCCGAAACAATAGGATCAGCAACAACACTATTCACATCCATTCCTAAACCACTTTGGAATCCTGCAAGGTTAGTAACTGTACCACTAGCATAACCAAGGTTACTCATGTTGGTAGAGAACCAAGCGTTGTTATCAGAAGCTAATATTGAGTTACTGCTATAGTAATAAGCAGCATATCCATCAGCTAAGTTGATGTAAGCGTTGTTGTAATAAGTGTTGTAATCACCGTAGTAGTGATACAAAGCTCTAGAGCCAGTACTACCCGCAGAGATGATTACAGTGTTGTTCGTGTAAGTTTGGAAATCAGAATAGTAAGGATACATACCGTAGCGAGTAGAGGTAGAAGTACCACCTAAAACAACACGGTTATTTTTGATTTCACTAGAAGCTGGGAACTGCGCATCACAATAATAAATGCGCATACCATAGTATGGCCAGTTAGTAGTTGTTGAATCAGGGAAAACATGGTTTCCGTCAACAACAATATGATTGTCATTGTAATAAAGGTATATACCATATCCCGATGTGTAAGAACTACCAGAGCTGATTTTGTTATGCGAGATATTAACAGCATCCTGATAATATGAAGCAATACCCATGTAATATGGATCTTTAATCGTGTTTCCTTCGATTACTGTACCAGCTTCAAGAGATGAACTTGAAGAACCATACCAATAAAAACCATAGCTACCACCTTCAATGTAGTTGTCGATAAAGCTGTTGCCTACATCATTACTTCCACTTGAATAAACAACGGCATTACTTGTACTAGTTGTTGTAGTAACATCTGTAATTAGATTACATCCTGATACAACGTTACTGTCAGAACCATTTCCAATAGTAATTACATTACCATATGTATTAACAAGTGATAAGTTTTCGAAGTGAAAATGATCTGCATCGTTAAAGTCAACAGCAAAACTACTGTTACCAGAACCATCATAATTAATGGTATCTGTAGCAGCACTTCCAGAAGCTGATCTGAAAATAATTGGCATTGATGCACTTTGGTTTGGAGCTGTTTCAAGACTTAATTGCTCATTCCATATACCACCTTGACCTTCGAAGATTACAGTATCACAAACACCATATAATAAAGCATCTGCTAAACCACTTGAGAAATCTGTGTAGTCTCCAGAACCTGATAGGTCAACAGTATATACACCGCTTAATCCGGACTTTACAGTTATTTCTATTGTGTCATTAGAAGAATCACCATCAAGGTTAGCACTAGCTCCATTAAGAACGGGATCATTCCAGATTGTTAGAATATCCCCTTCATTAAAAGTATAAGAACCTAAACTAATTGTTGAAGATGTTTCTCCTGTACCTAAAGCACCAGTCCATGTAGAAGAGCCTTGAGTAACACCATTTACAGCGTAGTATACTGTTGCTTCATATAAAGAATCAGTACCACTGTTTACTAATACGGTAGAAACAGTAGAATCTAGTTCACATGTTGGAATAACTGGAGATGAAATTTCAGAGATTCCAGCATTGAAAGGAATTGGTGGAAGAAATACCAATTGTACCTGTGGCTTATATGAGTTAGAAGATGCAGGTGTATACCCACACATTGTTGTATAATCAGACCAAGAATATCTGTACCCACTTGAAGTAGAGTAGTAACGTACAGAACCAGATGCATTGTAACTAGGAACAAAGCTCCAGCAGATTTCAATACCGATGTTGTCGGTACCATTCCAAGAGAATGGAGTGTCTAAAGTGATCATGTCATAACCACCTGCAGTAGGGCTATAAGTGAAACCATTTTTCACAGTAGTCCAACCTGTAGTGTTTAACGCACTGGCAACATTCCCAGAAGCAGTGTTTCCCATTTTGATCGTATAACTTGGTAGATCATAAAGAGGAGAAGAAGCTATGTAGAACCCTAGTTCTAACAAATCTGTAGGTCCATAAACTCCCTGAGCATTGATTTCTGCTGCGGTATAAACAATCTGACAAACAGTGTTTCTATACCAAATGTTAACAGGACTTGAAGAATACGTAGAAGTGGTGGAAGTACCGCTTCCTAATTGAATTGTTTGTCCATAACTATTGACGCTGAATAGCACAGACAATAGTGCACCTAGCACTATTCTAGTGTAAAGTTTTTTCATAAGATGTATCGTTTAATTAACTTAACCTGCCCAAATCTAATTAAATTTAAAGTTCAGCACAACATTAAATTTAAAATCAGATGACATAAACATAAGATTAAGCATATTTAATAACATCTTCCTTAGAAATGGTAGTTGGAGATAGAATAATTAAACGCTCAATTACATTACGAAACTCACGAATGTTTCCTGTCCAGTTTTTCTTTTGGAGTAACGTAACAGCAGCCTTCTCAATTGATTTTTTGGCGATTCCTTGTTCTGTGCAAATTTTATCCAAAAAGAAATCGGTCAGTAGTGGAATATCTTCAGTCCGATCATTAAGGCTAGGGACTTTAATGTGTATGACACATAGTCTATGGTATAAGTCCTCTCGGAACTCACCATTGTCAATAGCTTTTTTCAAATCTTTATTGGTAGCGGCAAGAACCCTAACATTAACAGGTATTTCTTTATCACCTCCAACTCTTGTAATACGGTTTTCTTGAAGTGCACGAAGAACTTTGGCTTGTGCCGATTGACTCATGTCGCCTATCTCATCGAGAAATAACGTTCCACCATTGGCTTGTTCAAACTTGCCTTTACGTTGCTTAACAGCAGAAGTGAAAGCCCCTTTTTCATGACCAAACAATTCACTTTCAATCAGCTCTGATGGAATAGCTGCACAATTGACTTCAATGAATGTTCCTTTGGCTCGGTCACTCTGCTCGTGGAGTTGTTTTGCAACTAATTCTTTACCTGTTCCATTAGAGCCTGTAATCAAAACTCTGGCATCTGTTGGAGCAACTTTAGAGATCATTTCTTTTACTTCCGTTATTGCAGTTGACTCTCCAATGATCTCGGTACCACCTTTGGTTTGTATTTTCTTCTTTAATTGTTTGGTCTCTTCAACAAGTGAGTTTTTATCTAAAGCATTACGAACAGTAACCAAAAGACGATTTAAGTCAAGTGGTTTTTCAATAAAATCATAAGCTCCTTTTTTTAGTGCTTCAACAGCTGTGTCAACTGTTCCATGGCCAGTAATTACAACAAACGGGATATCTGGTTTTTTTAACTGAACAGCTTCAAGAACCTCCATGCCATCACGTTTTGGCATTTTGATATCGCACAAAATGACATCGTAATCTTTAGAGATAGCTTTCTTTAGTCCATCGTCACCATCCTCAGCGGTTTCAACGGTGAACTTTTCATATTCGAGGATTTCAGTTAGTGTATTACGGATTCCTCTTTCATCATCGATTACCAATATTGTTGCCATAGTTATTGATGCTTTAAAATTGTTTGTAGTACACCTTCTTTGAGTGCAAAGTCAGATAATTCTAGGTGTTTTATATCCAGTTGGTTAATAACTACCTGAGTTAATAGACTACCAAATGTTATGAATTCAGCACGCATTTCAACTAACCCTGGAGTAGCAAGTCTTTCTTCTTGTGAACTTTTTAATAGAAATTGATGCATTGATGTTAGCTCTTGAAGATTGAAGTTATACCCTTTTTCAGGATGAAACTCATTCTCTTTTTGTGCTTCAATCATCATAGCAAAAGATTCAAATGCTCCTGAAGAACCAATTAATTTAACGAGAGGTGAATATTGCTTACAGGCGTTGAACAATTCTTCTAATTCGTCCAATAGGTAGGCCTGTATTTTTTGTATTGTAGTTTCTTTTAGAGGGTCTTCCGGTTGAAAGTATTGTTTTAAACGAGAAACTCCTAAGTCATAACTTTTCTTCCATAATACTTGTTTATCATCACACAAGATAAATTCGGAGCTTCCGCCTCCAATATCCATAATTAGATGTGGACCATTGGCCAAATTGCAAAATGCTTTAACACCTTCGTAAATATAAAGTGCTTCTTGGTCTCCTGAAATGATCTGGATTGAAATACCAGTCTTAGCATATACTTCATCTACAAACTGTACTCCATTTTGAGTGCTTCTTATAGCACTGGTAGCAAAAGCAAAAACCTGATTTGTCTGAAACTCTTTTATCGTTTTCGCATGAGTGTTCATTGCATCTATTCCACGCAAATATGCATCTGGAGCAATAGTGTTATGCTTTAAGCTTCCGTTTCCAATCTTTACAGGAATTTTTTCTTTAAAAAGCGTAGTAATATTTCCTTCCTGACTAACCTCTACAATGAGTAAATGAAAGGTATTTGTGCCAAGATCAACTACTGCAATTTTTTGATCTTTATCCATTGAAGCGAATCCATTTCCAGAGTTCTTTGTAGGTTACCTTTTTACCATACATTAATATACCTGTACGATAAATTTTTGCGGCTAGCCATACTGCTGCTATAAATCCAATGATTAGCAATGCCATTGACAGGTAAAGTTGCCAAATGTCACCAGATTCTATTCCCATGGAGATTCTAACCATCATAACGATTGGAGATGTTAAGGGAATTATAGATCCCCAAAAAGCTGCAGGGCCATTGGGGTTTTGAATAATAGCAAAAGATAAGAGGTATGCTATGATTAAAGGAGCAGTTACAGGGAGCATAAATTGCTGGGTGTCAGTTTCACTATCAGCAGCTGCACCAACAGCGGCAAACAAAGCACTGTAAAGAAGATATCCTCCAATAAAATAGAATAAGAACATTCCAAGCATTAACGGGTAGTTAATTCTATTTAGAAAATGGTCTTCAGATAAAATATCGTTAGCAGAAGGTTGCATTTTCGCTGCTCCCATAAGAGCATTGTTATTATGGGCATTGTTCTCAACTTGTTGTTGAATAGCATGATCAAATTTGTCGCGTAACAATACAGTTTGTACAACTGATGTAATTGCCAGAGACAATATAATCCACAGTATAAATTGTGTAAGNCCTACCAGAGCTACCCCAATGATTTTTCCCATCATTAACTGAAAAGGCTTTACAGAAGTAATAATGACTTCTACAATGCGNTTTGTTTTTTCTTCAATTACACCNCGCATTACCTGTACACTNTAGAGGAAAATAAACATGTAAATTGCAATTCCNAAGAAGAAGCCTACATACGCTTTCTCGTTTTCAATTTGTTCTGTTTCGCCTGTTTCAGTAAAAAGGTAAGGGCGGAGGTTGAAGTTTGTATTTACCTCTTCAAACTCTTTACGACTNATATTGTACTTCCTTAGTTTTTCATCTTCAACAATCTTTTCCACTTTAGATTCAATGGAACTTAGTACAGATAAACTGGGTTGGTTTTTGAAGTAGAGTAGGGCGCTGTTGGTAGTAAGAATATTTTTAGGAATAACCAATATCGCTGTATAGTTTGACTTAGGGAACAAGTCATAAGCTTCTTTTTCTTGAATATTGCTGTATTGAAANTGAACCTTAGGCGTATTTTCAAGGTTTTCAAAAACNGGGTAAAGNGTNTCTACAACAAGGATGTTTTGTACTTCATCACCTTGAGTGCTAAACCAAATTACAGCTGATGTAATACTGGCAATTAGTAGAGGTCCAAGCAGAGTAAATAAGATGAAAGATTTCTTCTTTACTCTAGATAAATACTCTCGNTGAATGATTAGTCCTATTTTACCCATTGCTAACTTGTGTGTCTGGTTGTTGAATTTCATTCACCTTTTTGATGAATATTTGATTCATAGAAGGAATAATCTCAGTAAGAGAATGGATCTCTACATGAGGGAGNGTTGCTTTTAATAAATCGTTGGCAGTNTTATTTCTCAAGAGTTTAACCTTAGCTTTATGAAAACCATTTTCGNTTGAGGCAATATCAATCAATTCAAAACCNGTCCACAAAGCATTGGTAAAGCCAATTGGATTACCAGAAAAAGCTAATTCATATGTATTGTCTTTGTTAGCTTGTTTAACATCAAATACACTACCGTCTANAATTTTTTTTGATTGGTTGATTAATGCAATGTGNTCACAAATTTCTTCAACCGATTCCATNTTATGTGTACTAAAAATGATGGTTGTTCCCTGTTCTTTTAACCTGCGAATCTCATCTTTAATAAGGTTAGTGTTAATGGGATCAAAACCACTAAAGGGTTCATCTAGAATAAGCAATTTAGGCTCGTGAAGCACAGTAATAATAAACTGAACTTTTTGAGCCATTCCTTTGGAGAGTTCTTCAATACGTTTGTTCCACCACGATGTGATTTCGAACTTCTCAAACCAACTGTCCAATGCTTTTNTNGCATCGCCCTTAGACATCCCTTTCAATCGAGCCAGATAGAGTGCTTGTTCTCCGACTTTCATCTTTTTGTAAAGACCCCGCTCTTCAGGAAGATAACCGATTAATTTTTCATGATCAGATTTCATCGGAGAGCCATCGAAGGTTAGAGATCCTTTATCTGGTGCAGTAATTTGATTAATGATTCTGATTAATGATGTTTTTCCNGCACCATTTGGACCTAATAAACCAAATATAGCTCCTTTAGGAANTGACAATGACACATTGTCTAGAGCAATGTAATTGCCGTAATATTTAGAAATTGAATGGGCTTCTAANAGATGTTCCATAAACAAAAACAGCCGGCCTTTTATAGACCGACTGTCGAAAATAGAATGTTTGTGTCTGTTTACAAAGTGTTTTAACTTCTATTGAAAGAACTCTTTCATTTTAGAGAAAAAGTTTTTGTCTTTAGCAGAAGGATTAGGTTGGAAATTAGGAGCCGATTTTAGCTTTTCCAAGAGTGTTTTCTCTTCACTTGTAAGGCTTTTTGGAATCCATACATTTACGTGAACCATAATGTCTCCTGAAGAATATCCGTTAATGTCAGGAAGNCCTTTTCCTCTTAATCGNAATACTTTACCNGAAGGAGTTCCTGCGGGAACTTTGACCTTAACTTTACCATTGATGGTTGGAACTTCAACATTAGCACCTAGAGCCACATCAGCAAAGTTTAGGTACAACTGGTAATGAAGNTTTTGCCCGTCACGCACTAACTCAGTGTCTTGAACTTCTTCAATTACGACTAGAAGATCCCCTGGTACTCCACCTTTAGGACCATCATTTCCTTTNCCTCTAAGTGTTAAAGTCATACCTTCTTCAACACCAGCAGGAATATCTATAGTAATAACCTCTTCAGACCTTACTTGTCCATTTTGGTCAGATCCTGGGGCACGTTTGTCTATAACTTTACCATCACCGCCACAAGTAGGGCAAGTAGAGCTGGTTTGCATTTGCCCTAAGAAAGTGTTAGTAACACGAGTTACTTGGCCAGATCCATTACAAGTAGAACAGGTTGTAAATGTAGAACCAGATGCATTTACAAGTTTATTGACTTTAACTTTTTTCTGACAGCCGTTTAATACGTCTTGAAGTGTAAGTTTAACACGGATTCTGAGGTTAGAACCTTTCATTACGCGGGTTCTTCTTCCGCCACCTCCGCCAAAACCTCCGGCTCCTCCGCCAAAGGCACCACCGAAGATGTCACCAAATTGGCTGAAGATGTCATCCATGTTCATTCCACCTCCGCCAAAACCTCCAGGACCACCTTTCATTCCGGCATGTCCAAATTGGTCATAACGTTTTCTTTTCTCTTCGTTACCTAGAACTTCATATGCTTCGGCAGCTTCTTTGAACTTATCTTCAGCGTCCTTATCATCAGGATTTTTGTCAGGGTGATGCTTCAAAGCCAGCTTACGGTATGCCTTTTTTATTTCGGCAGTTGTAGCCCCCTTTGATACTCCCAGAACTTCGTAATAATCTCGTTTGTTAGACATAAATCCTCCTTTAAATTATTCACCAATAACTACTTTGGCGTAGCGCAGTACTTTATCGTTTAGATAATAGCCTTTCTCAATTACATCAACCACTTTGCCCTTTAACTCTTCAGTTGGAGCAGGTATTTTCGTAATTGCTTCGTGTTTATCGGTGTCGAAATCTGCTTCAGCAGAATCCATTTCTTTCAACCCTTTTTGAGCCAGTGTGTTTTTAAGCTTATTATGAACCAATTCAAAACCTTCTTTGATCGAAGCAGCCTCAGTAGCATCTTGATTCACTTTAATAGCACGCTCCATATCATCTAAAACAGGAAGAATTTCTTTCAAAATATCTCCGCCTGCATTAGCAATAAGATCGATACGTTCTTTTGCAGTTCTTCTTCTGAAATTTTCAAATTCAGCATACAAGCGAAGGTATTTATCGTTGGCTTCCTTTAGCTGATCTTCAAATGAAGGTTCTTTTGATTGCTCAGTCTTTTGCTCTTCAGTAGTTTCTTCACTTACCATTTGTTCTTCTTGAACTTCTGGAGCTTCTTCTTTGCTCTTTGCTTCTTTATCTTGTTTGCTCATCTTTCTTTTGAATTTACCAAACATGGGCCATCAACATATTTGCCAATGCTTTAAAAAAGACAAATTGACAGTTGTTTTTGAATTTAAAAAGGTGCAAAAGTAAAAAAGACAGGTTTAACCTGCCTTTTAAAATCTATTGTGTAAAGTAATGTCAGTACATTACAGTTTCTTTATGTGTTTATCAAGCTCAGTGTGTAGTCGTTGTCCTCTGAGATTTTTGGCAACAATCACTCCATCTTTATCAATCAAAAAGTTAGTAGGAATAGCTTGAACTCCATATTCTTTTGCAGCAGCGCTACTCCAAAATTTTAAATCGCTTACATGGTAAGGCCATGTAAGATTATCTTGTTGAATAGCAGATTTCCATGGTCCGGCTGAACGGTCAAGAGAAACGCTGTATACTTCGAACCCTTTGGCATTCTTGAATTTTGCCTTGTGGTATTTATCATAGGCTGCAACAACATTAGGGTTCTCTCTTCTACATGGTCCGCACCAACTGGCCCAAAAGTCAATAAGAACCATTTTTCCTCTTAAATCAGAAAGTTTGATGATTTCTCCATCAGGAGATTCCAAGCTGATCTCAGGTGCTACATCACCTATGTTTGTTCCGGTTTTTTGATCTGATTTCTGAGTTGAAAGATTGTTTTTACTTTCTGTTATTCCACTTTCAGGAGATGTGTTAGCACACGCTACAAGTATTACCAATGCAGATAATAAAAGGGTGATTTTTTTACTTATCATGTGAGAATTTTATTTCCGGTTAATCAATTCGTTTAATTCTTGCTCCTAATGCATTTAGTCGGGTATCTATGTTTTGATATCCTCTATCAATTTGTTCAATGTTGTGGATATAACTTGTTCCCTCAGCTGATAGTGCAGCAATCAGAAGTGATACACCCGCACGAATATCTGGAGATGTCATCGAAATCCCTCTTAACGGAACTTGTTTGTTTAGTCCAATTACTGTTGCTCTGTGAGGGTCGCAAAGTATAATCTGAGCACCCATGTCAATAAGCTTATCGACAAAGAACAAACGACTTTCAAACATTTTCTGATGAATTAACACACTTCCTTTAGCTTGCGTGGCAATAACCAGAATGATACTCAACAAATCAGGAGTAAATCCGGGCCAAGGAGCATCAGAAACCGTAAGTATTGAACCATCAATGAACGTATCTACTTCATAATTGTTTTGTTTAGGAATGATAAGATCATCGTCACGTCTTACAATACTAATTCCTAGGCGTTCAAATACATGGGGAATTACACCAAGGTTAGGATAGGATACGTTTTTAATCGTTATTTCAGAATTTGTCATGGCAGCCATTCCAATAAAACTGCCAATTTCAATCATGTCAGGTAATATGCGGTGTTCACAACCTGTTAAATAGTCAACACCAGTAATCTTAAGTAAATTAGAACCTACACCTTCAATTTTAGCCCCCATTGAAATGAGCATTTTACACAATTGTTGAATGTAAGGTTCACATGCTGCATTGTAGATAGTGGTTACTCCTTCAGCCATCACTGCTGTCATTATAATATTGGCTGTACCTGTAACTGAAGCTTCGTCTAGCAACATGTATGTTCCTTTTAACTTTTTAGCTTCAGCTTTATAGAAGTTGGTGTTTGAATTGTATTCAAAGTCTGCACCCAATTTTTGAAAACCAATAAAATGGGTGTCTAACCTGCGTCTTCCGATCTTGTCTCCACCTGGTTTAGGGATATAGCCTTTGCCAAATCTGGCTAAAAGCGGCCCAACAATCATGATTGAACCTCGAAGTCCTGAACCTTTTTGTCTGAATTCTTCGGAACTTAAATACTCAATGTCAACATTGTCTGCTTGAAAAGAGTATGTGTCGTTATTTAAGCGTTCCACAGTGACTCCTAAAGAACGCAATAGGTCAATGAGACGATTGACATCAATGATGTCTGGAATATTGGAAATTGTTACTTTTTCAGGAGTGAGTAATACAGCACATAAAATTTGTAAAGCTTCATTTTTTGCTCCTTGAGGTACAAGGTCTCCTTTGAGTTCTCTTCCTCCTTTAATTTCAAATACTCCCATAGCTTAGTGTTTGTTTTTTTAGTTGCGTTTTTTGTGTTTTTTCTTTCCGCTAGATTTCTTCTTATTGTTAGTGCCTCTTTGAGATTTTAAGATGTCAGCAGTTTCTTCAAAGTCAAAGTTTTTAGGAGTTGTCAATTTTCCTGCTGAAAGTTCACGTAAATGTTTTTCAATCACACTGTCATCAACTGAATCGCGGTTCCAGCGTAAGTAATGACGTTTCATAAGGTTAGCAATGGTTTCGGTCAACGCTGTTTTTTCATCACCATCTTCCATTTCACATGCCGCTTTTATCATCATTTCAATTGATCTTCCATAGTGACGATAACGAATTTTATGTGTTGGATACTGAAGACGATCTGGCTTTTCTGCCAAACGTTCTCTATCGGGTTTAGGGTAAGGAGAATCTACATCAAGTCTATAATCAGAAATAATAAAAAGATGATCCCATAACTTGTGCGTAAAATCATTTACATCTCTCAAATGAGGGTTGAGTTGTCCCATTAAAACTATAATAGCTTCAGCTGCTCTATTTCTATCGTCACGGTCTTCAATAGTTAAAGCATGGTTAACCATCTCATGAATATTTCTTCCGTATTCTGGTAGTATTAGATGTGTTCTTGTTGTATTGTAATTCATATATTTTTTCTAGAAGTGGCGCAAATTTAGCCAATTAATGTTGAGCGTTAAAGATTAGCCCAGTACCCTTAGTTTAGCAAATTTCAATAATAGTTGTTTTTTACCAACGCCTTGAAAGTCAACTGTAGCTTTCCTATTCCCTGCGGGTCCTTCAATTGCGATGACTTTTCCAGTTCCAAAACGGGCATGTTCGACAGTTAATCCTGGTTTTAGTCCAGATGTGTCATCTCCTTTGAAATCTGAATTTGGAGGGGTCGATGAGTTAACTTTAACCAATCGTTGTCTTGGTTTAGGTGGAGTAGGTATGGATTGTGATGTGCCTCCCCATCCACTTCGAGAAGATAATCCCTCTGAATTTGAACTCATAGGTTTCGTATCAGGAATCATTCCCGAGGCATCAACAAATGCAGGGTCAATTTCTTCTAAAAAACGACTTGGCTCGCTGTGAATAAGATTCCCCCATTTATAACGACTAGTGGCAAATGACAGCCAGCACTGTTTTTCTGCACGGGTTAATGCTACGTAAAAAAGTCGTCTTTCCTCCTCAAGTTCAGTTCTGCTATTAATAGACAATTGTGAAGGAAAAAGATTCTCTTCCATACCGACAATAAAAACATATGGAAACTCAAGTCCCTTTGAGGCGTGAATAGTCATTAACGTAACCTTAGGACTTTCGTCTTTTTCATTGTCTTGATCAGTCAATAATGGAATGTCTTGTATAAAGCTGGCAAGGTCTTTTTCAATGTCTACCGTGTCATCTTCAACAAACTCTTTCATAGAGTTTAGCAGTTCCTGAACATTCTCGTATCGGCTTACTCCTTCAACTGTTTTGTCGTTATATAACTCTTTTAATATTCCTGTGCTTGAGGCTATTTGGCTCCCTGTTTCATAGGCGTCTTTTTTCTCAGCTATATTTTTAAACGAGCGAATTAACTCAATAAATTGTTTGATTTTATTGCGTGCTCCACCATGGATTTGAATAGGATGCGCATCTATGTTGGTAATTACATCCCATATTGTAAGATCATTCTCATTTGAATACAGGTTGATTTTATCCATGGTAGTGTTCCCAATACCTCTTGTTGGATAATTGATGACACGCTTTAATGCGTCTTCATCTTTATGGTTCATAACCAAACGGAAGTATCCCAATAAATCTTTAATCTCTTTACGTTGATAAAATGAAAGACCTCCATATATCTTGTAAGGGATGTTTAATTTACGCAGAGCGTCTTCCATAGCTCTGGATTGAGCATTGGTTCTGTATAGGATTGCAAAATGGTCGTGAGGTGCTTGTTCATTGTTGCTTACTTCAAAAATAGAACGAGCCACATTTAAACCTTCTTCATTTTCTGTTAATGCGCGGTAAAGTTTGATTTTCTTTCCTTCGTCATTATCGGTCCAAACAAGCTTTTTTAATTGTTCAACATTTTTATCAATGAGACTATTAGCCGCTTTTACAATGTTTTGAGTAGAACGATAGTTTTGTTCAAGTTTAAAAGTTCTTGTGTCAGGATAGTCTTTTTTGAAGTTGAGTATGTTTTGGATGTTGGCTCCGCGGAATGAATAGATACTTTGTGCATCATCACCAACAACACAAATGTTTTCAAATTTAGCAGCAAGAGCTTTTACAATAATGTATTGAGAAAAGTTGGTATCCTGATACTCATCAACTAAAATATACTTAAAGCGACTTTGATATTTGTTCAGTACGTCAGGGAAGTCTCTTAATAGAATGTTTGTTTTGAAGAGAAGGTCATCAAAGTCCATGGCTCCCGCTTTGAAACAACGTTGATCGTAGAGTTCGTAAATGCGACCAATTTCAGGTTTCTTAGATTGGGCATCTTCTTTTGTTATAATCAGGTTGTTCTTATAAGCCTGAGGAGAAATTAAGTTGTTCTTTGCAGCTGAAATTCTATTTAGAACTAAGTTAGGCTTGTAGACTTTGTCATCTAGGTTTAGGCCTTTAATAATTTCTTTAATAAGGCGTTTAGAATCATCCGTATCGTATATCGTAAAACTGGAAGGAAAACCTATTTTCTCGGCTTCTACGCGTAAAATCTTAGCAAAGATGGCATGAAAAGTTCCCATCCATAAATTTTTGGCAATTGGATCTCCCACGATAGAACCAATACGCTCTTTCATCTCACGGGCAGCTTTGTTGGTAAATGTGAGAGCAAGGATATTGAAGGGTTCTACACCATTATTAATAAGGTGTGCAATTCTGTAAGTTAATACCCTTGTTTTTCCTGAGCCTGCACCGGCAATTACCATTACAGGGCCTTCTGTGTTTTCAACGGCTTGACGTTGAGCCTCGTTTAATTCTTGTAAATATTCCACAAAACAAATGTATTGAAACTGTATAGAGAAAAGCAGTGAGAACGATTTCAAATATTAACATTTGTAGTTCTGTAAAATGGGGGTGAACTTCCCTTTAATCGATAAAACATTGAGATAATTCTACTTAGGGGATAAAAAAACTGTCGTTGGTGTTGGAAAATTGGTTTTATCGTGTACCTTTGCACCCCCTTAAAATTGAGGGTAAATAATATTTTGTTGGAAACAATTGTATTTCAGAGCACATGCCGACTATACAACAGTTAATAAGAAAAGGTAGACAGAGTAAAGTAAAGCAAAGTAAGTCGATAGCACTTACCTCTTGTCCGCAAAGACGTGGAGTGTGTACACGTGTGTACACTACAACACCTAAGAAACCAAACTCTGCAATGAGAAAAGTTGCAAGGGTTCGTTTGACAAATGGAAACGAAGTTAACGCTTACATTCCTGGTGAGGGTCACAACTTACAGGAGCACTCGATCGTGTTAGTGCGTGGAGGAAGGGTAAAGGATTTGCCTGGTGTGCGCTATCATATTGTTCGTGGTGCGTTAGATACTGCGGGTGTTGAGGGTAGAAATCAGAGAAGATCTAAGTACGGAACTAAGCGTCCTAAGAAATAATTTTGAAAGCTAGCTGAGATATGAGAAAGACTAGTGCAAAAGCCAGAATGATTGCTCCGGATCCTAAATTCGGAGAAGTAGTTGTTACCAAGTTTGTTAACAATTTAATGCTAAGTGGAAAGAAGAGTACTTCGTTTAAAATCTTTTACGATGCAATGGAGATCATTGAAGGTAAAGGTGAAGAAGGTGCTCTTGAAGTGTTTAAAAAAGCACTTGAAAATGTTACGCCTCAAGTTGAAGTTAAGAGTAGACGTGTTGGTGGGGCTACTTTCCAGATTCCTATGGAGATTAGAGCGAATAGAAAAGAGTCAATGGCTATGAAATGGATCATTAAGTATGCCAGAACTAGAAATGGTAAGTCAATGGCTCAGAAATTGGCTGATGAGCTTTTAGCGGCTTCAAAAGAAGAGGGTGGAGCGTATAAGAAGAAAGAAGATACGCATAGAATGGCCGAGTCGAACAAAGCTTTCTCTCACTTTAGATTTTAATCAATTGATTGATAAATAAGTTTATAAAGACACCTGAGCAATGGCAAAACAAAGAGATCTTAAGTTCACTAGAAATATCGGAATTGCTGCGCATATCGATGCTGGTAAAACAACTACTACAGAGCGTATCCTTTATTACGGTGGTGTGAGTCACAAAATCGGTGAGGTACACGATGGTGCTGCAACGATGGATTGGATGGAGCAAGAGCAAGAAAGAGGTATTACAATTACTTCTGCTGCAACTACTCTGAACTGGAAATATAGAGATCAAGATTATCATATTAACATTATTGATACTCCAGGACACGTTGATTTTACGGTTGAAGTAAACCGTTCTCTTCGTGTGTTAGATGGTTTGGTGTTTTTGTTTAGTGCTGTTGATGGTGTTGAGCCACAATCAGAGACTAACTGGCGTCTAGCGAACAACTATAATGTTCCTCGTATCGGTTTTGTAAACAAAATGGATCGTCAGGGTGCAGATTTCTTGAATGTTTGTCGCCAGGTAAAAGAAATGTTAGGAAGTCATGCACTTCCGCTTCAAATTCCAATCGGAGCTGAAGATACATTTAAAGGTGTGGTTGATTTGATCAACTTCCGTGGTATCGTTTGGAATGAAGAAGATATGGGGATGACTTTTGAGGAAGTTGAAATTCCTGCTGATATTCTAGACGAAGCTACTGAATATAGAGAAAAGTTATTAGAAGCAGTTGCTGAGTTTGATGATAACTTAATGGAAAAATACTTCGAAGATCCTGAGTCTTTGACTGAGCGTGAAGTATTGGATGCGTTAAGAGAAGCTACTATCGCTGGTAAAGTTGTGCCAATGATGTGTGGATCAGCATTTAAAAACAAAGGTGTTCAAGCAATGCTTGATATGGTAATGGAAATTCTTCCATCTCCATTAGATACAGAAGCAATTGTTGGAACTAATCCTGATACTGAAGAAGAAATCTCTCGTAAGCCAAGCTTTGATGAACCTTTTGCAGCATTAGCATTTAAAATTGCAACAGATCCATTTGTTGGTCGTTTGTGTTTTACACGTGCTTATTCTGGTCAATTAGACTCTGGTTCTTACGTTTTAAATACTAGAACAGGTAAGAAAGAGCGTATTTCACGTATCTACCAAATGCATGCGAATAAACAGCAGCAAATTGATGGATTAGGTTGCGGTGATATTGCAGCTCTTGTTGGTTTCAAGGATATCAAAACGGGAGACACTCTTTGTGATGAAAAATCTCCTATCGTTCTTGAATCAATGGATTTCCCAGATCCCGTAATCGGTGTTGCTATTGAGCCTAAAACTCAAGCAGACGTTGATAAATTAGGTATGGCTTTGGCTAAATTAGCTGAGGAAGATCCAACTTTCCAAGTACACACTGATGAAGATTCAGGTCAAACTGTAATTTCAGGTATGGGTGAGCTTCACTTGGATATTATTATCGATCGTTTGAAGCGTGAGTTTAAAGTTGAAGCTAACCAAGGTGCACCTCAGGTGTCATACAAAGAGGCTATCACAGGAAATGTTACACACAGAGAGGTGTACAAGAAACAAAGTGGTGGTCGTGGTAAGTTTGCCGATATTCAAGTTCGTATTGAACCAGCAGAAGAAGGTAAAACAGGCCTTGAGTTTGTAAACGAAATTAAAGGTGGTAACGTACCTAAAGAATTTGTTCCTTCTGTTGAGAAAGGATTTACTGAAGCAATGAAAAATGGTGTTCTTGCAGGTTATGTAATGGACTCTATGAAAGTAACATTGTTTGATGGTTCTTTCCACGCAGTGGATTCTGATCAGTTGTCATTTGAATTGGCAGCTAAAATGGCTTATAGAAATGCAATTCCTCAAGCATCTCCAGTGTTGATGGAACCTATTATGAAAGTAGAGGTTCTTACTCCTGAAGAAAATATGGGTGATATCGTAGCAGATATGAACCGTAGACGTGGGGTTGTAAATGGAATGGACGATAGAGCGGGTTCAAAAGTTGTTAAAGCATTTGTTCCGCTTTCAGAAATGTTTGGATATGTAACTCAATTGAGAACAATCTCTTCTGGACGTGCAACTTCAACTATGGAATTTGATCACTATGAGCAAGTTCCTACCAACATCAAGGATGAAGTTATTGCTAAAGCAAAAGGAAAGATTGAGGCTTAATATATAGTAAGAATGGCTCAGAAAATTAGAATAAAACTAAAATCTTACGATCATAATTTAGTAGATAAATCTGCTGAGAAGATCGTGAAAACGGTGAAATCAACTGGTGCTGTTGTTAATGGACCAATTCCATTACCAACTAAAAAGCAAATCTTCACAGTGTTGAGATCTCCACACGTTAACAAAAAGTCACGTGAGCAGTTCGAATTGAATGGTTATAAACGTCTAATGGACATTTATAGCTCTTCTTCAAAAACTGTGGACGCGTTGATGAGATTAGAACTACCTAGTGGGGTAGAAGTAGAAATTAAAGTTTAATCGATCAAGCAGCATGTTAGGACTTATCGGTAAAAAAATCGGAATGACCAGTGTGTACAACGAGGAAGGAAAAAATATCCCTTGTACAGTAATAGAGGCTGGCCCTTGCGTTGTAACGCAAATTAAAACCGAGGAGAAAGATGGTTATACTGCAGTTCAAATAGGATTTGGCGAACGCAGTGAGAAAAATGTTTCAGCAGCATTAAAAGGACATTTTAAAAAAGCGAAAACATCACCACTTTCAAAATTGGTTGAGTTTAGAGATTTTGAAAAGGATGTAGAATTAGGAGAAGTTATTTCTCTTGACATCCTTGAAGAAGGAGCATTCGTAGATGTTGTAGGAACATCTAAAGGTAAAGGTTTCCAAGGTGTTGTTAAACGTCACGGTTTTGGTGGTGTTGGACAAAGAACACACGGACAGCACAACAGAGGAAGAGCTCCTGGTTCAATTGGTGCATCATCTTATCCATCACGTGTATTCAAAGGAATGCGCATGGCAGGTCGTACAGGTGGAGCACGAGTTAAGTCTTTGAACTTGCAAGTGGTAAAAGTAGTGCCTGAAAAAAATCTACTGTTAGTAAAAGGCTCAGTACCGGGCGCAAATGGTTCACATGTAATTATTGAACAATGGAGTTAGCAGTACACAAAATTGACGGAAAAGCTTCATCTAAAAAGGTGACGCTGAAGGATGAAATTTTTGGTATCGAACCAAATGAGCACGTGATTTATCTTGATGTAAAGCAATATTTAGCAAATCAACGTCAAGGAACTCATAAGGCTAAAGAAAGAGCTGAAATCTCAGGAAGTACTCGCAAAATCAAAAAGCAAAAAGGTACTGGTACAGCTAGAGCTGGAAGTATTAAATCTCCTGTTTTTAAAGGTGGTGGTAGAGTATTTGGACCACAGCCAAGAGATTATGGCTTCAAGCTGAATAAAAAAGTAAAGAAATTAGCTCGTAAGTCAGCTTTAACAATCAAAGCAAAAGACAATGCTATTACTGTTTTAGAAGACTTCAATTTTGAAACTCCTAAGACGAAAGAGTTTATCAAAATTCTTGATAATCTGAAGGTAGCAGACAAAAAATCACTATTAGTTCTTTCTGAGTCAAATAAAAATGTATATTTGTCGGCTCGAAATTTAAAAGGTGCTAAAGTGTTAACCAGTTCTGAGTTAAGTACTTACGATTTAATGAACGCTTCGCATTTAATTTTAAGTGAAGGAGCTGTGGAAAAAATTGAAACGATTTTAAGTTAATAAGTGATGGGCATTTTAATTAAACCGGTAATTACAGAGAAGATCACAAGTCAAGGCGAGAAATATAATCGCTATGCCTTTATGGTCGATAGAAATGCCAATAAATTACAAATTAAGGATGCTATTGAAGCGTCTTATGATGTAACGGTGGAATCTGTGAACACCATGGTATGTGGCGGTAAACGCAAAATGAGATATACCAAAACAGGAATAATTGAAGGTAAAACAAAAACTTACAAAAAAGCGGTTATAACACTTTCTGAAGGTGATATGATTGACTTTTACAGCAACATATAGTTGATATGGCAGTAAGAAAATTTAGACCGGTAACACCAGGGCAGCGCTATAAAGTGTTGAGTGCTTTCGATACAATTACGAAAAGTACTCCTGAGAAAAGCTTGTTAGCGCCTGTTAAGAAATCTGGTGGTAGAAACAATACTGGGCGTATGACTATGCGCTACAGAGGTGGTGGTCACAAAAGACGCTATAGAATCATTGATTTTGCAAGAGATAAGAGAGATATTGCTGGTAAAGTAGTGTCAATCGAATATGATCCAAACCGTTCTGCTAGAATTGCTCTTGTTGAGTACACAGACGGAGAGAAACGTTACATAATTGCTCCAAACGGTTTACAAGTTGGGCAAGATGTGATGTCTGGAAAAGAAGCTCGCCCTGATTTAGGAAATGCTCTTTACATGGAGGATATCCCACTAGGTTCTATTATTCACAATGTTGAATTAAGACCTGGTCAAGGCGGAAAATTAGCAAGAAGTGCAGGATCTTATGCACAGTTAGTGGCTAAAGAAGGTAAATACGTAGTAATAAAATTACCTTCAGGAGAAACTAGATTAGTTCTTAAGACATGTATGGCTACTATTGGTTCTGTAGGTAATGCAGATCATGCTTTGGTTCGCTCTGGTAAGGCAGGTAGAAGTCGTTGGTTAGGTAGACGTCCACGTACTCGTGGTGTAGCTATGAACCCTGTTGATCACCCAATGGGTGGTGGTGAAGGTAGATCATCTGGAGGTCATCCAAGATCTCGTAATGGTATGCCAGCTAAAGGGTTTAAGACCAGAAGACCAAAGAAACAATCGAATAGATATATCATTGAACGCAGGAAGAAATAATTGAATCATGGCTAGATCATTAAAGAAACCTCCTTTTGTACATTACAAGTTGATCCAGCGTGTTGAAGATACGCAGTCATCGGGTAAGAAAAGTGTAATTAAGACTTGGTCGAGATCATCAATGATTACTCCTGAGTTTGTAGGATTGACGATTGCGGTACACAATGGAAATAAGTTTATCCCGGTTTTTGTTACTGAAAACATGGTAGGGCATAAGCTTGGAGAATTTGCCCCAACACGTAACTTTAGAGGGCACGCAGGTAATAAAAAAGATAAGGGAAAAAGATAATTTGAGCTATCATGGGATCAAGAAAACATAATACTGCTCAAGAGATAAAAGAGGCAAAAAAGACAACTTACTTTGCGAAGTTGAACAACTGCCCTACTTCTCCGAGAAAAATGAGACTTGTAGCTGACATGATTAGAGGTATGGAAGTAGCTAAGGCTTCTGCTATCCTTCAATTCACTAAGAAAGAGTCATCTATTCGTATGGAGAAGTTATTGCGTTCTGCTATTGCTAACTATGAGCAAAAAACTGGTGACAGTTGGGAAAATGCGAATCTTTATGTAAAAGAAGTTTACGTTGATTCAGCAAGAATGCTTAAGCGTATTCAGCCCGCACCTCAAGGTAGAGCACATAGAATTCGTAAAAGATCAAATCACGTTACAATCGTTTTAGATAACGCTAACCAGGAGGTAAACGACTAAGATGGGACAGAAAACAAATCCAATAGGTAATAGATTAGGTTACATCAAAGGGTGGGATTCTAACTGGTACGGTGGAAATGACTACGGTGATAAAATCGCTGAGGATTATAAAATCCGCAGATATTTGAATGCTCGTCTTCAAAAAGCAAGTGTTTCAAGAATTATCATTGAAAGAACATTAAAACTTGTAACTGTAACTATTAATACAGCTCGTCCAGGTATCATTATCGGTAAAGGTGGACAAGAAGTTGATAAACTGAAAGAAGAGCTTAAGAAGCTTACCAAGAAGGAAATTCAAATCAATATTTTTGAAATTAAACGTCCTGAACTAGATGCTAAATTAGTAGCTGATAGTATTGCACGTCAAATTGAAGGTAGAATTTCATTCAGAAGAGCTACAAAAATGGCTATCGCATCAGCTATGAGAATGGGGGCTGAAGGTATCAAAGTAATGGTATCTGGTCGTTTGAACGGAGCTGAGATGGCACGTAGTGAAATGTATAAAGAGGGTAGAATTCCTCTTCACACTTTCAGAGCTGATATTGACTATCACTTATCTGAAGCTCACCTTTCATATGGTCGAATCGGAATTAAGGTTTGGATCTGTAAGGGTGAAGTATATGGTAAAAGAGATTTATCTCCTAATGTTGGTATGAACCAGCAAAAGGGTGGCGGAAAAGGAAAGTTCCGCGGTAAACGTAAATAATAATTAGCGAGGTTTAAACGAATAGAGATGTTACAACCTAAGAAAGTTAAGCACAGAAAGGTCTTCAAAGGAAGAATCAAAGGTGTATCTCAAAGAGGTAGTCAAGTAGCTTTTGGTTCATTTGCGATCAAAACATTGGATCAAGGAAGATTAACTTCAAGACAGATTGAAGCTGCGCGTATCGCGATTAACAGATATATGAAAAGAGAAGGTCAGGTTTGGATTCGTATATTCCCTGACACGCCAATTACCAGTAAGCCAGCTGAAGTACGTATGGGTAAAGGTAAAGGTGCTCTTGATCATTGGGTAGCAAAAATTAAACCAGGAAGAATCTTGTTTGAAGTGGATGGTGTTTCATCTGAAATCGCTCAAGAGGCGTTGCGCTTAGGAGCTCAGAAGCTTCCTGTACGTTGTAAGTTTGTTGTAAGAAGAGATTACACAGGTAAATAATTCTGGAAGTAATGAAGCAATCAGAGATAGTTCAGTTAACAACTGATGAGTTGGTAGAGCGTATAGAAGGAGAATCATCTTCTCTAGATACTCTAAAAATCACACATTCGGTTTCTCAGTTAGAAAACCCAATGCTAATTCGTCAAAAAAGAAAAACAATCGCTCGTCTCAATACAGAATTGAGTAAAAGAAAGCTGAACGAAAATAAATAAGGCGATGCAAAGAAATTTAAGAAAAGAAAGAATTGGTGTTGTTTCAAGCAACAAAATGCAAAAGTCTATTGTAGTTGCAGTTGAGCGTAAAGTGAAACATGCCAAGTATGGAAAGTTCGTTAAAATGACAACTAAGTTTGTCGCTCATGACGAAAAAGATGAGTGCGGAATAGGTGATACTGTTCGCATTATGGAAACCAGACCTCTTAGTAAAAGAAAGAACTGGAGACTGGTTGAAATTATAGAGAAGGCCAAGTAACAGATTAATATTAGGTAGTAACCATGATTCAACAAGAAACAAGACTCTCAGTCGCAGATAATAGTGGTGCTAAAGAAGTTCTTTGCATCAGAGTTCTTGGTGGTACGGGAAGAAGATACGCCAGCATAGGAGACAAAATTGTTGTTTCTGTCAAAAATGCTGTACCAAACGGTAACGTTAAAAAAGGTCAGGTATCTCCAGCAGTTGTTGTAAGAACAAAAAAAGAGGTAAGAAGACCTGATGGTTCTTACATTCGTTTTGACGATAACGCAGCTGTTTTGCTTAATGCAAACGGAGAGATGAGAGGAACACGTATTTTTGGCCCTGTAGCTAGAGAATTAAGAGAAAAACAGTTTATGAAAATTGTATCTCTTGCTCCTGAGGTGCTATAAAGAAGATTAGTTGAAATGAATAAGAAATTTCACATAAAAGTAGGCGACACCGTAAAAGTAATTGCGGGTAACGAAAAAAATAATACCGGTCGTGTTCTTGAGATCTTGAAAACAAAAGATCGTGCTATAGTTGAAGGCTTGAACATTGTAAAAGTTCACAGAAAGCCATCAGCAGAAAATCCACAAGGTGGAATAGAAGAAAAAGAAGCTGGTATTCATATCTCAAACCTTATGATTGTTGATGCAAAAGGCAATGCAACGAGAATAGGCAGAAGAAAAGGGGAGAATGGTAAATCAGTAAGATATTCTAAGAAATCTGGGGAGGAACTATAAAATGACTTATACTCCAAGACTTAAGAAAAAATACGCAGAAGAGCTAGTACCTGCACTGAAAGAAAAATTTCAGTATAAAAGTTCAATGGAAGTTCCAAGACTTCAAAAAATTGTACTTAGCCAAGGAGTTGGTGGTGCTACTACTGATAAAAAGCTTATTGAAAATGCAGTTAATGAATTATCATTAATAACAGGTCAAAAAGCTATAGCAACATACTCTAAGAAAGATGTGTCAAACTTTAAGTTGCGTAAAGGAATGCCTATCGGAGCTAAAGTTACACTTAGAGGCGATAACATGTATGAGTTTTTAGACAGATTGTGTTCTGTTTCTCTTCCAAGAACTCGTGACTTTAGAGGAATATCTAGAAAGTTAGATGGCCGTGGTAATTATTGCTTAGGTATCAAAGAGCAAATTATTTTTCCTGAAATCAATATTGATAAGGTTCCGAACATTACAGGTATGGATATCATATTTGTAACTTCTGCCAACACTGATGAAGAAGGCTTTGCATTACTTGAATCATTCGGATTACCTTTTAAAAAGAAATAAGATATGGCAAAAGAATCAATGAAAGCCAGAGAGCGTAAACGTGAAGCTCTTGTTGAAAAGTACGCTGAGAAGCGCGCTGCTTTAAAAGCTGAAGGTGATTGGGAAGCATTACAACAACTTCCAAAAAATTCTTCTTACGTTAGAAAGCACAACCGTTGTAAACTAACAGGAAGACCGAGAGGATATATGCGTCAATTTGGTGTCTCTCGTGTAACTTTCAGAGAAATGGCGTTAAAAGGATTGATTCCCGGTGTTAAAAAAGCCAGTTGGTAATATTATAAATTAGAAGAAATGGTTAACGATCCAATAGCAGATTACCTAACAAGGTTACGTAACGCGGTTAAGGCAAACCACAGAGTTGTTGAAATTCCGGCTTCTAATATCAAAAAGGACATGACTAAGATCCTTTTTGATAAAGGTTACATTACCAACTTTAAGTTTGTTGATGAAGGTCCTCAGGGATTGATTAAAATCGCTTTGAAATATCATCCACAAACTAAGATACCAGCTATTAAAAATTTAGTGAGAGTATCTAAGCCAGGATTAAGAAAGTATGCTGATTCTAAAAACCTTCCTCGTGTGATGAATGGTTTAGGAATTGCGATATTGTCAACTTCGAGAGGAGTAATGACAGATAAAGAAGCTAAAATTTTAAATGTTGGTGGAGAAGTTCTTTGCCACGTTTATTAAAAAATTTTACAGATGTCACGAATTGGAAAATTACCGGTTAGCATTCCTTCAGGTGTTGAAGTAACCGTAAGTGCTGATAATAATGTAAAGGTTAAGGGACCTAAGGGCGAATTAACTCAAGTGATAGATGAAGCAATTTCTGTTAAAGTAGAAGGTACAGAAGTTGTTTTAGGAAGATCAACTGAACTAAAAGATCACAAGGCTAAGCATGGTTTAAGTCGTGCGCTTGTACAGAACATGGTAGTTGGTGTTTCTGAAGGGTATAAAATTGAATTAGAACTTGTAGGTGTAGGTTACCGTGCAAATGTACAGGGACAAAAACTTGAGTTGGCTTTAGGATTTTCTCACAACGTAGTGGTGAATATGGCTCCTGAAATTAAAGTGAGTGCTGTTTCTGAGAGAGGTAAAAATCCATTGGTAACATTGGAATCTCACGATAAGCAATTGATCGGGCAGGTTGCTGCAAAATTGAGATCTTTGCGTAAGCCTGAACCATATAAGGGTAAAGGAATCAAGTTTGTTGGTGAACAAATTAGAAGAAAAGCTGGTAAGTCGGCTTCTAAATAATTAAGAGTTATGGCGTTTTCAAAACTTAAAAGAAGACAAAAAATAAAAAGCGGCATCCGCAAGAAGATTAGCGGCACTGCTGATAAGCCGAGATTAACTGTATACAGAAGTAACAAAGAGATTTATGCTCAGATTGTTAATGATGTAGATGGTGTAACACTTGCTTCTGCAGGTTCTCTTAATGATGCTAAAGCTCAGGATGGAAACAAAGTAGCTCAAGCTAGTTATGTAGGTAAGAAATTAGCTGAACTAGCAACAAAGGCTGGAGTTGAAACTGTTGTTTTCGATAGAAATGGATATTTGTATCATGGAAGAGTTAAAGCTTTGGCTGATGGAGCCAGAGAAGGAGGCTTGAAATTTTAAAGACTATGGCAAACGCAAACATAAAAAAAGTAAAGTCTAGTGATATTGAGCTTAAAGATAAGCTAGTTAATATCAGACGTGTAACTAAGGTAACCAAAGGTGGTCGTACATTCGGATTTTCAGCAGTAGTTGTTGTAGGAGACGAGAATGGTGTTGTTGGTCATGGTTTAGGTAAAGCTAAAGAAGTTACAACTGCAATTGCTAAAGGAATTGATGATGCGAAGAAAAACCTAGTTAAGGTTCCCATTATTAACGGTACAATTCCTCACTCTCAAGAAGGTCGTTTTGGTGGAGCTCATGTGTTTTTAAAGCCAGCTTCACACGGTACAGGTTTGATCGCTGGTGGTGCGATGCGTGCAGTATTGGAGAGTGTTGGTGTAACTGACGTACTTGCTAAATCTAAAGGGTCTTCAAATCCAGCTAACGTTGTTAAGGCTACAATTGTTGCCTTAACAGAACTTAGAGATGCTAACACTGTAGCACAGCAAAGAGGGATTACACTTAACAAAGTTTTTAACGGATAAGTGCAGTAGATATGGCGAAGATTAAAATTACTCAGGTAAAGTCGCAGATAAATCGACCAAAAGATCAAAAACTTACGCTTGTTGCATTAGGTTTAAAGAAACTAAACCAAACTGTTGAGCATGAGGTTACTCCCCAGATTTTGGGAATGGTAAAGAAAGTTGAACATTTGTTAACTGTAGAAACAGTTAAATAATATACTGAATTGAAATGGGATTAAATAATTTAACACCAGCTGAAGGTTCTATTAAGAACAGTAGCAAATTCCGTAGAGGAAGAGGTCAAGGTTCAGGAAAAGGCGGAACAGCTGCTCGTGGACATAAAGGTGCTAAGTCTAGATCTGGATATTCAAAGAAAATAGGTTTCGAAGGTGGTCAAATGCCTTTACAGAGAAGAGTTCCTAAGTTCGGGTTCAAAAATCCAAACCGTGTTGAGTATAAAGGGATCAATTTAGATACACTTCAACAATTGGTAGACAACCACAAGTTGACTGAAATTAATCCAGAGATTCTTTCTGATCATGGACTAGTATCTAAAAAAGATTTGGTTAAAATCTTAGGAAGAGGTGAACTCAATGCTAAACTAACAGTAACTGCCCACAAATTTTCTGAGTCTGCTCAAAAAGCTATCGAGGAAAAAGGTGGAGAGGCAAAATCACTTTAAGAACTGATGAAGAGACTGGTTGAAACCATATCAAATATTTGGAAGATCGATGAGTTGAGAAACAGAATTCTTCTTACTCTTGGTTTTTTATTAATGTATAGATTGGGATCCTATGTGGTATTGCCCGGAGTTGATTCTAGCCAATTAGAAGTTGCTTCAGGAACACCTAACGGTCTTGCAGGTCTATTAAACGTTTTTGCTGGTGGGGCATTTTCAAGAGCTTCTATATTTGCACTTGGTATTATGCCTTACATTTCTGCATCTATTGTTATGCAGTTATTAGGTATAGCAGTGCCCTCAGTTCAAAAAATGCAAAAAGAAGGTGAGTCGGGAAGACGTAAAATCAACCAGTGGACTCGTTTTCTTACAATTTTAATTACTGCTGGTCAAGCTCCAGGTTATTTAGCGACTCAGGTTCCTGATGTAGCTATTATGAGCCCTGGTTTTTTCTCGTTTACGTTACCTTCTATTTTAATTCTTGCTACAGGTACAATGTTTGTTATGTGGTTGGGTGAGAAAATCACAGATAGAGGAATCGGAAATGGGATTTCATTAATCATTATGATTGGTATTATAGCTAATCTTCCTACAGCGTTCTTATTCGAGTTTGATAAGCAAACGGGATTAGAAGGTGGAGGACTAATTATCCTTTTAGTAGAAGTTGTTGCATTACTATTAGTAATTCTTTTAACTGTATTGTTGATTCAAGGAGTTAGAAGAGTGCCTGTTCAATTTGCTAAAAAAATGGTTGGAGGCCAAAACCAAGCAGTTGGTGGAGCTCGTCAATACATTCCTTTAAAGGTGAATGGAGCAGGAGTTATGCCAATCATTTTTGCTCAAGCATTAATGTTTGTACCAATGTCTCTGGTAGGTGTTTTTGATTCTGACGCAGTAGCTTCTATTGCTACAGTTTTTAGTGACATCACTGGTTTTTGGTATAATTTTGTTTTTGCAGTTTTAATCATTGTATTTACATATTTCTATACAGCAATAACCATCAATCCTCAACAAATGGCTGATGATCTTAAGAAGAATGGTGGTTTTGTTCCAGGCATTAAGCCAGGTAAGCATACTGCTGATTTTATAGATAATATTCTTTCGCGTATCACTTTGCCGGGTTCCTTGTTTCTGGCATTGATTGCTATACTACCTGCATTTGCTGTAATGGCTGGTGTTACTCAGAATTTTTCATACTTTTTTGGCGGAACATCATTACTCATTATGGTAGGTGTAGTTTTGGATACACTTCAACAAATTGAAAGTTATCTGTTAATGCGTCATTATGATGGTTTGATGAAAGCTGGTAAATTAAAAGGTAGAACCTCTGCTTTTGGAGTAGCTGGTTAAGAAGAAAGGGAATAATGGCTAAGCAGGCATCAATAGAACAAGACGGTACAATTATAGAAGCATTGTCAAATGCAATGTTTAGAGTTGAGTTGGAAAATGGGCACGTTATTACGGCACATATCTCTGGTAAAATGAGAATGCATTACATTAAAATCTTACCTGGAGATAAAGTAAAAGTATCAATGTCTCCATACGATTTGACTAAAGGAAGAATAACATTCAGATACAAATAAGAAGAGGTCAGACCATGAAAGTTAGAGCATCACTTAAGAAAAGAAGTGCTGATTGCAAAATTGTTAGACGCAAAGGGCGCTTATATGTGATTAATAAGAAGAATCCTAAGTTTAAACAAAGACAAGGTTAATAGAGAAATATCTTTACTATGGCTAGAATTGCTGGTATTGATTTACCTAAAAATAAAAGAGGAGTTATCGGCCTTACTTACATTTTCGGAATCGGAAGAGCGACAGCTAAAGAAATCTTAGCACACGCAGAGGTAAGTGAAGATAAAAAAGTTCAGGACTGGAACGATGATGAATTAGCGAAGATTCGTGGGTTTATCAACGAAAAGTTAAAAGTAGAAGGTGCACTTCGTTCTGAAATTCAAATGAACATTAAGCGACTAATGGATATTGGTTGTTACAGAGGTGTTCGTCACAGAGCAGGTTTACCTTTAAGAGGTCAAAGAACAAAAAATAACTCACGTACCCGAAAAGGTAAACGTAAAACAGTTGCCAATAAGAAAAAGGCTACTAAGTAATATTTTCAGATTATTTGAGGTATGGCTAAGACAACCGCGAAAAAGAGAAAAGTTAAAGTTGATCCTGTTGGACAGGCTCACGTTCAATCAACTTTCAACAATATTATTATTTCGATTACCAATGCCAATGGCCAAGTTATTTCATGGTCATCTGCTGGTAAGATGGGATTTAGAGGTTCTAAGAAGAACACTCCTTATGCTGCACAAGTAGCCGCACAAGATTGTGCTAAAGTTGCTCATGATGCAGGTCTAAGAAAAGTAAAAGTTTTTGTTAAAGGTCCGGGAGCAGGTAGAGAGTCTGCGATTAGAAGCATTCACAACTCGGGTATAGAGGTGACAGAAATAGTTGATGTTACTCCATTACCACACAATGGTTGTCGTCCTCCTAAACGTAGAAGAGTTTAATCTCCTTAAAAGAAATTCCTAGAAATGGCTAGATATAGAGGTCCAAAATCAAAGGTTGCAAGACGTTTCAAAGAACCAATCTTTGGTGCTGATAAAGCATTAGATAAAAAGAATTATGGTCCGGGGATGCATGGCCCGAATAAGAGACGTAGCAAACAATCTGAATACGCTGTTCAGCTTGCTGAGAAGCAAAAAGCGAAGTATACTTATGGTATTCTTGAGCGTCAATTTAGTAGAATGTTTGATCATGCTTCACGTGCAAAAGGTATTACAGGTGAAATCTTACTTCAAAAGTGTGAGTCTCGCTTAGACAATACCGTTTTTAGATTAGGTATTGCACCAACAAGAAGAGCTGCCAGACAATTGGTAACTCACCGTCATATCCTTGTAAATGATGAGAAGGTTAACATTCCATCATACGAGCTTAAACCAGGAGATGTGGTATCAGTGCGTGAAAAATCAAAATCTTTAGAGGCTATTACTGAAGCTGTGGCATCTAACTCAAAGAGCTACGCTTGGTTAGAATTCGATAAAGTTGAACTGAAAGGTAAATTCTTAAATGTTCCAGTTCGTGAAGAAATTCCTGAGAACATTAAAGAGCAGTTGATTGTCGAATTGTACTCTAAATAATAACGTTTAGTTAGAACTAAAAAAGCTTTCAATCCATGGCAATATTAGATTTTCAGAAACCAGATAAGGTGATTATGATTTCTTCAGATGATTTTAACGGATCATTTGAGTTTAGACCTTTGGAACCTGGTTACGGGATCACAGTAGGAAACGCATTGAGAAGAATTTTACTTTCTTCACTTGAAGGTTTCGCGATCACAAATATTAAAATTGAAGGAGTAGACCACGAGTTTTCGACTATCAAAGGTGTTATCGAAGATGTTACTGAAATCATCCTTAACTTGAAACAAGTACGTTTCAAGCAACAAATTGAAGATACGGATTCTGAAAAGGTTACTGTTAAGGTTGAAGGCAAAAGTACATTCACAGCCGGAGATATAGGAAAATATACTTCAGCATTTCAAGTATTGAACTCAGACTTAGTTATCTGTAACATGGATGAGTCAGTTCAACTTCAGTTGGAACTTGAGATTGGTAAAGGTCGTGGATACTGTCCGGCAGAAGAGAATAAATCAAGTTCTCCTGCTTTAGGAGAGATCGCAATTGATGCAATTTTTACACCTATACGTAATGTAAAGTATAGCATCGAAAACTATCGTGTTGAGCAAAAAACAGATTATGAAAAACTGTTGATTGATATTCAAACTGATGGTTCGATTCATCCTAAAGAAGCACTAAAAGAAGCTGCTAAAATTTTGATTCACCATTTCATGTTGTTTTCAGATGAGAAAATTACACTTGAAACTGAAGAAAAAGCTGCTGAGGAAGAGTTTGACGAAACATCACTTCACATGCGCCAGTTGTTAAAAACTAAGCTTGTAGATCTTGACCTTTCAGTTCGTGCATTGAACTGTTTGAAAGCTGCAGAAGTTGAAACACTTGGCGATTTGGTTACATACGAAAGAAATGACTTATTGAAATTCAGAAATTTTGGTAAAAAATCTCTGACAGAATTAGATGAGTTAGTAGAGCGTAAAGGTTTACATTTCGGGATGAACCTATCTAAATATAAACTAGATAAAGACTAATTGGTAGAAGTAGTGATACTTCATAAATAGCTCCAAAGATGAGACACAAGAAAGGATTCAATCACTTAGGGCGTAAAAGTGCGCACAGAAAAGCAATGTTGGCGAATATGGCTAACTCATTAATTGAGCATAAGCGTATCAACACAACTGTAGCTAAAGCCAAAGCACTTCGTGGTTATGTAGAGCCGTTAATTACAAAGTCTAAAACTGATTCAACACATTCACGTAGAATTGTATTCAGCTACTTGAAAAACAAGCATGCTGTTTCTGAACTTTTTCGTGAAGTTGCACCTAAAGTAGCTGGTCGTCCAGGAGGATATACCAGAATCATCAAAACAGGTTTCCGTTTAGGTGATGGTGCAGAGATGGCAATGATTGAATTGGTAGATTTCAACGAAATTTACGGTCAAGAAGAAAATGCTGCTACTAAAACTACACGTAGAAGCCGTAGAGGTGGAAAGAAAAAAGCAGAAGAAACAGAAGCTGTTGAAGCTGCTCCAAGTACTGAAGAAACACCAGAAGTTAAAGCTGAGGAAAAATCGTCTGAAGAAGACAATAATGACGAGGCTGAAGACGATAAAGATTCGAAATAAAAATTGAAGATTCTTACTTAATCATAGAAAGGATAGGGTATTTTTGCTCTATCCTTTTTTTGTATCCATAAGGTTGAAGCATGAAGTATATATCAAGAAATGAAGCTGTTTTACTTTTGCAAGACGGAACAGCTTTTCACGGCAAGGCAGTTGGTAAAATCGGAACAACAACAGGTGAAATTGCCTTCAATACAGGAATGACCGGATATCAGGAAATTTTTACAGATCCATCTTATTTAGGCCAAATACTGGTGATGACTCCATCACACATAGGTAACTATGGTGCATGCGAATTAGATGTTGAATCTGATTCGGTAAAAATAGCTGGATTAGTGTGTAAAAAATTCTCTGAAATTTATTCCAGAAAATTGGCAGGTCAATCCTTGCAAGATTATTTCGAAGAGAATGAGGTAGTAGGTATATCAGATATTGATACCAGAGCATTGGTACGTCATATCAGAGACAAAGGAGCTATGAATGCAATTATCTCTTCTGATGTAACAGATGTTGAGCAGTTAAAAGCCCAATTAGATAGTGTTCCGTCAATGGAAGGACTTGAACTATCAAGTAGAGTATCTACGAAAGAGCCTTATTTTCTAGGAGACGAAGCCAATGCAGAATACAAAGTGGCAGTATTGGATTTAGGTGCTAAACAAAATATTTTGCGTTGCTTGATCGAAAGAGGTTGTTACCTCAAGGTGTTTCCATACGATACTTCTTTTGATGAGATGAACGAATGGAACCCTGATGGTTATATGTTAACAAATGGCCCAGGAGATCCTGCATCTATGCCAACTGTAATCGAAAATGTAAAAACGATTATAGCTAACAATAAACCAACCTTTGGAATTTGTTTAGGGCACCAAATGATGTCTTTGGCAGCTGGAATTCAAACGCATAAAATGCACAATGGTCATAGAGGTGTAAACCACCCTGTATTGAATTTGAAGACAGGGAAAGGTGAAATAACCTCTCAAAATCATGGTTTTGTTGCTGATATGGAAGCTGCGTTAGCCTCAACAGAAATAGAAGTAACTCATAAGCATTTGAATGATCAGACGTTGGCAGGTATTCGTTATGTCAATAAACCGGCATTCTCTGTTCAGTACCATCCTGAATCATCAGCAGGTCCTAACGACTCACGTTATCTCTTCGATGATTTTATCCAACTTATGAAAGAAAATAAATAACATATTTAAACCTATTTAAAATGTCTTACATAGCTCAAATTAAAGCTCGTCAGATCCTTGATTCAAGAGGAAACCCTACCGTTGAAGTAGATGTAATTACTGAAAATGGCATAGTTGGAACAGCAGCAGTACCATCTGGTGCTTCAACAGGTATTCATGAAGCGGTTGAATTACGTGATGGCGACAAGAAACGTTTTTTAGGAAAAGGCGTGCTTAAAGCTGTTGAAAATGTGAATACAATTTTGAATGAACAACTTGCCGGTATTCCTGTTTTTGATCAAGTGGGTTTAGATAAAGCTATGTTAGAAATAGATGGAACTTCTAATAAAGCAAACATCGGAGCAAATGCAATTTTAGGTGTATCACTAGCAGCGGCCAAAGCAGCAGCTCAACTACACGGAATGCCTTTGTATAGATATGTTGGAGGGGTAAATGCCAGAACCCTTCCTATGCCAATGATGAATATTTTGAATGGCGGTTCTCATGCCGATAACAAAATTGACTTTCAAGAATTTATGGTAATGCCTATTGGTGCCAGTTCTTTTAGCGAAGGTTTACGTTGGGGTACTGAAGTATTTCACCATCTTAAAAAAGTATTGAAAGACAAAGGGTTATCTACGAATGTTGGAGATGAGGGAGGTTTTGCTCCTAATATCAGCTCTAACGAAGAAGCTATTCAATATGTCATTCAGGCGATTGAAAGTGCAGGCTATCGTGCGGGAGAAGATATGTATATTGCTATGGATGCTGCCTCATCTGAATTTTATTTGGAAGACGAGGGAGTTTATCACTTTAGCAAGTCGACAGGTGATAAATTAACACCAGCAGAAATGGCTAGTTATTGGAAGGATTGGGCTGCTAAATATCCAATAGTTTCGATTGAAGATGGCTGTGCAGAAGATGATTGGGATGGCTGGAAATTGTTAACGGATGCAATAGGCGATAAAGTTCAGTTGGTGGGTGATGATTTGTTTGTGACAAATACTCATCGCTTACAAAAAGGAATTGATAATAACATTGCGAATTCAATTTTGGTGAAGGTAAATCAAATTGGAAGTTTAACTGAAACTATTGAGGCTGTAGAATCAGCTCATAGAGCTTCTTATACATCAGTAATGAGCCACCGATCAGGAGAAACTGAAGACACTACAATTGCAGATTTGGCAGTGGCTTTGAACACAGGTCAGATCAAAACAGGATCTGCTTCAAGGTCTGATAGAATTGCAAAATACAATCAATTATTACGAATTGAAGAAGAACTGGGTAGCAATGCAATATACCTAGGGAAAGATTTCAAATTCGTTTAATCTTAGGAAGCTTTTTTATTAGAGTCCGCTTTTATAAATTCGCAGGACTCATTGAAAAATAGACCCTAAGACACAAATTATTTTACAGAATTTTTAAATAATATTAGTCGTATGTCAGAAGAAATTGCAGAATTAAAAATTAAGGGTAACACGTACGAGTTACCAATCATTGTAGGAACTGAAAATGAAGTAGGTTTAGATATTAGCAAACTTAGGGCTCAATCTGGAGCAATCACTGTAGACCCCGGTTTTAAAAACACTGGCTCGACTAAAAGCGCCATCACTTTTCTTGATGGAGAAAAAGGTATTTTACGTTACCGTGGATACTCAATTGAAGAACTTGCTGAGAAGTCTTCATTCCTAGAAGTTGCCTACTTATTGATCAATGGAGAATTGCCATCTAAAACTGAATTGGATAGCTTTTCAACTAGCATCAAGAATCACACATTGATTCATGAAGATGTTCGTCACATCCTAGAAGGTTTCCCTAGCACATCACATCCAATGGGAGTTTTGTCTTCTTTGGTTTGTTGTCAAACGGCTTTCTATCCTGAATCACTTGATCCTAATCGTTCAATTGAAGAGGTTAATCTTAGCATTATCCGCATTTTGGCTAAACTTCCTACAATGGCAGCATGGTCTTATAAAAATGCATTGGGTCATCCTGTTAACTATCCAGATAACAAATACAACTATACTGAGAACTTCTTGAAAATGATGTTCGCAGTTCCAGCTGAAGAGTATGAAGTAGATCCAGTAATTGCAAATGCATTGGATAAACTATTAATCCTTCACGCTGATCATGAGCAAAACTGTTCTGCTTCTACTGTACGTGTAGTAGGTTCATCTCATGCAAGTCTTTATGCTTCTATTTCAGCAGGTATTAACGCACTTTGGGGACCTCTTCATGGTGGTGCTAACCAAGCTGTAATCGAAATGTTAGATAACATTCGTAAAGATGGTGGAGATGTTGCTAAATACGTTGAGAAAGCAAAAGATAAGAATGANCCATTCCGTTTGATGGGATTTGGNCANAGAGTATACAAAAACTTCGATCCACGTGCNAGAATNATTAAGAAAGCTGCTGATGAAGTTTTAGGTAAACTTGGTGTAAACGATCCAGTATTGGATATTGCTAAAGAGCTTGAAGAACGCGCATTGAGAGATGATTATTTCGTAGAGAAAAAATTATATCCAAACGTAGANTTCTATTCAGGAATCATCTACAGAGCAATGGGAATTCCAACTGAAATGTTTACTGTAATGTTTGCAATTGGTCGTCTACCAGGATGGATCGCGCAATGGAAAGAAATGCGTTCTAACCGTGAGCCTATTGGTCGTCCAAGACAAATNTACACTGGTGAGAACCTTAGACCTTATGTTGATATGGCTAACCGCTAATCAAATAAGATCAAAAATGATAAAACAAAAAACCCGGACATTGTCCGGGTTTTTTTATGTCTAAAAGTTTNAGAAGATTAAAGTCTTCTGAACATCTTTTCAATGTCTTCTAGTGTNAATTTATCTTTCCAGTCATGTCCAAGGGCATGCGTCCACATATGTGGTAAGTTGTAAGAAACTTCAGCCATTTGACGCACCTGCTCATCCGTCCACTCAGCAGACAAGNTTTGAGGTAGATCAATTTTGTGCATGTCAACCATCTGACGGAATTCATTTACAGCATCTCCGTAAAATTCTTCTAAATGGTTAAAAGCAATACAGTTTGCATAGCCATGCTTCATTCCCAAAATTTTGGATAAACCATAAGACAATGCATGGCATGCACCAACTTCAGAGTAAGTAAGGCTTAATCCACCAAACAATGAAGCAATCATCAATTTTTCATCATTCTCAGGGGTTTGNCCAGCATTATCACCTAGGAAAATCTCGCGACAAAGCTGAACAGATTGATCTCCATAGGCTTTAGAAAATGCATTNTAAAAAATTCCAGATTCGGCTTCAATATCATGGATGTATGTATCCATACCTGTATAAAACCATTGGTTTTTTGGAACAGAAGCNGTTAANTCAGGATCTAAGATCACTTGATTGAAAACCGTCCAATCGCATTTTANCCCTAACTTTTTAGTTGGTCCCGTTAAAACGGCTGTCATNGAACATTCAGCACCTGTTCCACTAATTGTGGGAACTCCCAAATGATAAATTCCAGGATTCTTTACCAANTTTAGNCCTTGATAAAGTTGTGATGAACCTTCGTTTTTGAACATTAAAGANGTTGCTTTGGCAATATCCATAATGGCNCCACCACCAATACCTACAATACCGGCAGGCATTCCAAGGTTTTCTAATACATAATCTCTTAATTCATCAACCTGATCTGTTGTTGGTTCGTAAGGATCAACATCAATGAATTCAATTAAATCACCAGCTTTTGTAGGAATGCGATCCACTAAATCTTTTCCTCTNAAGTAATTGTCTACAACAAAAACAATAAAGCCGTCATTTTCTTTACGAACAGGCTCGAGGATGTCGCCCATTTGATCGAATGCTCCTCGACCATAGACAACTTTTTCAATGTTTTTAAAATTATTATACATGAATTTAAATGCTTAAAGTACTTTTTTGATTGAAGNCACCATTTTATCACCAAACTCATTCAACTCTTCTGCTGTCCAGTTAGCCTTTATTCCAAGAGAAATAAGTCNGCCAATTACATTCTGAGCTNCGGGTAAATCAAGATTGTTATAGTCTTGCGGTGCTCCTAAATGGTGAATAGCCAATTTAACAGGAGCTTTTAGGTTTTTAACATGATCCCATTGATTGATGAAATGATACATGTTGGTAAACCAGTAATTAAAACCACCAAGACCATCTTCAGCCAATTGTTTAGCAGCTGCCTGAGCTTTTTCTTGTGTAGGTAAGAAAAAGTTTAAGAATGTTGCAGAATCTCCATCAGGATCTGGCATGTTTCTGAAGGTAATGCCTTCAACTTCGGCAAGCTTAGCTTTTAAGATGGCCTTGTTTTTTCTTTTGGCATCACGGATAGCGCTGATTTTACGCATTTGAGCCAAACCAATAGCAGCATTTAGTTCTCCTTGACGGTAGTTTATTCCTATAATAGGATGATCTTCCATACCGCGATTACTACCAATGTGCGTGTGTCCGTGATCTGAAAATTGTTCCATGGTATGGTAAGCGGCTTCATCATTTGTGATGCACATTCCACCTTCACCTGCGGTAGTGATTTTAAAGAAGTCCATAGAAAAGGCACCTGCTTTACCAAATAATCCAACAGACTTGCCTTTGTAAAAAGCCCCCATGGCTTGTCCGGCATCTTCAACCAATGTTAAGTTATGTTTCTTACACACTTCAACAATAGCATCCATATCACCAGTTGCTCCACACATGTGAACAATCAATACAGCTTTTGTATTCGGAGTGATCGCTTTTTCAATAGATTCGGCAGTAAGGTTTAACGTTTCATCTATATCAGCAAATACAGGTAAAGCCCCAGCCCATAGAACACACTCAATAGGTGCAACGTAGGTAAAAGGAGGAACAATTACTTCATCTCCAAACCCAATACCTGCGGCAGCTAACATGGTAGAAACAGCAGTTGAGCCGCTTGAAACAGCATGTGCAAACGGAGCGTTGGTAAATTGCTTTACTTCTTCTTCAAGCTCACGTGTTTTCCACATGTCTTGACGTAAGTGTTCATGATTGTATCGAAATAAACAAGTTGTTTCCAGTACGTCATTTACTTCTTTGCGCTCTTCAGCGCCAAATACATCCATTCCTGGCATAATCGTATAATTTTTTATTGGCGCAAAGATAGTATTATCACCGTGTAAATAAGGAGTACAAACCGGATACTCTGTGTACGGTTTTATACTTTATAATAGAAGTGATTTACAGCTAATTGATAGCAGTAAACTCTAAATCTGCTGTTCCTTTGTAGTGCACAAAATTTAGACTCTAGTCGTGCAATTTTAACCTATCTCAAACCCTTTTTAGTAAGAACAAACACAAAGAGTACTTGTACTGACAAAAATGAAGAATCTAACATTGAAAAAGTTTATTAGTTATTGGGAGTGGGACTTTATGCTTCAAGGGGCATTTTCTCCTGATTTATACTTTGTTGGAGAGGAAGGGGTAGAATATGCTTTTCAGTTAAGGCATTTCTTAGAAGAGACTACATTTCAACAATTACAAAATGAATTAGAAAGGTATTTGCACCGTGATACAATAGCTCCTTTTGTAAAGCATTTACAGTTTCAAATATGCGACAATGAATATACAGAGGTAATCCTTTCGGGAAATAAAGTAAAGGTAGATGGTGGAAAATCATTAAAGATGATTGGTTCATTTATCCGTGAGGAAGGACTAGAACAATTAATTCCTAGAATTAATGACATAGAACCTCAATACCTTGAACTAGTCTATGAGTCGATTCCTGAAATGATTTTTATTATCGATAAAGAAAAGGGAGGAATTGTCAGTTGTAATCATGAGGTAGAAAAAAAACTGCTTTACAGTAAAGATGAATTAATTGGTGAACATTATTCGATGCTTTTATCTGTTGAAGACCGCCATATAGCGGAGTTAGGATTAATAGCTGATGATTTGGTAGCAAATCGATTTTTTACTATTTCGAGAAAAGACGGATCGAACCTTTATGTGAAAATATCAGGAAGGACGATAGATTACAAAGGAAAGAGTTATAAAATCATTGTATTAATTGATAAGTCAGACTTGGCTAAAACAGAAAGAGAATTAGCGCGCAGAGAGAGGGAGTACAGGCAGCTGGTTGAGAATTCAAGCGACTACATTACGATTATCAATAGTGATTTTAAAATTGAGTGGTTATCAAAGAACTTCGAAGACTCTCTGGGATATGGTTATGAAGAATTGAAGGGAGAGAGTTTTTTGAAGTTTATTCACCCCGAAGATCGTCCATATATGGAACGATTAACCATCCAGGCAGTAAGTGAAAACTGGAAGAATTATCAGCATGAAATTAAAATTCAGAAGAAAGATGGCGATTATGTGATCTTCCAATCTGATGTGGTTCGCTATTCCGATGATGCAGGAAATAAAGCAATCACCTACAGCAAAGATATAACAGCGTTACGCAGAGCAGAAAATGAGCAAAAGCGTTTGAATAAATTAAAAGGCGAATTTGTATCTATAGCAAGTCATCAGTTGAGAACACCTTTGGCAACTTTTCAAACAAATTTAGAATTGCTGGATCACCTAATAAAAAAGGAAGGTAAAGCCGAAAAATTAGACGTATGTCTGAACCGACTCAATGTTGAATTGGCAAGGATGTCAGCAATGACAGAAGGTTTGTTGTTAATAGGGAAGACAGATGCGAATCAAATAGAGGTAACGCCAAAATGCATAAATCTTTGCGAGTTTTTACGAAAGTTGGTAGAGACCGAGTGTTACAATGTACAGGTTAAGCGCTATAGAGGTGAGACTCCACCACTTATTGTGGCCGATCCCTTTTTACTTACCAACGTTATCTCTAACCTAGTTGAAAATGCCTTGAAATATACGGTTGATAATATGCCCCCCGTGGTTGGCGTAACAAAGGAAGGTGATACTACTACATTTTATGTGAAAGATTACGGAGTTGGGATTCCTCTAGAAGATCAGGAAACTATATTTGAATCCTTTACGAGGGGATCAAATGTTCATGATTTTGCAGGAACAGGGCTTGGGTTAGCCATTGTAAAACGCTTTTGTGATTTGATGAATGTGTCAATTTCTTTTGAGAGCGAAAAGGGACAAGGAACCATATTCTATTTATCATTTATTAGCAGGCCATCATGAAAATTTTATTGATAGAGGACGAAAGAATGCTCCGTGAATCTTTGGTTGATTTATTGGAAATTGACGATCATGAAGTAATGTTCGCTGAAAATGGCAATAAGGGAATGAAGATTTTGCAAGAGTTTGAGCCCGATATAATTATTACTGATGTTTTGATGCCTGAAATGGATGGGTATGAAGTGTTGATGGAAGTTTCCAATAACCCAACATACAGACACGTACCTATGATTGTGATTTCTGCACTTGTTGCATCAGATCAAATAAAAATGGCCAAAGTATTTGGAGCAAGTAAATACCTTACAAAACCGTTTAGTAGTCAGGAATTAAGAACCGCAATAGCGGAAGTAACACAGAAATAAATTTAGCTTTGCCGAAAATGCAAAGAGATGAGTTTTTTAGGTATTATTCCTGCACGATATGGTAGTACACGTTTAGAAGGTAAACCCTTGGTTGATATCAATGGGAAAACAATGATTCAACGTGTTTATGAGAGAGCTTCACAAGCCTTTGATGAAGTTTACGTAGCTACAGACGATGAGCGTATTGAAAAAGCTGTAAAGGCTTTTGGCGGTAATGTAGTAATGACTTCTCAAGATCATCCTACCGGAACAAATCGTTGCTTAGAAGCACTTCAAATAATTCAAGAAAAAACAGGCGATAAATACGATGTAGTAGTCAATGTTCAGGGAGATGAACCAATGGTAGAGCCCGGACAGTTAAAAGAGCTGATGAGCGCTTTTGAAGATGAAACTACAGTAATTGCCACATTGGTAACTCCGGTAAAACGTTTGGATGATTTGTTCAATGAAGGAGAAGTATTTGTCACTTTCGATCAGAACATGTATGCACTGTATTTCAGTCGCTCAGTAATTCCGCACATTAGAGGTACAGACCGTTCAAAATGGTTAGATGTTACAACTATTTATAAGCACCTAGGGCTTTATGCTTATACAAAAGAAGCCTTAGAAGAATTTGCGAAAATGCCTGTGTCACACCTTGAGAGTTTGGAATCATTGGAACAATTACGCTGGCTTGAATCAGGCAAAAAAATGAAAGTGGCGATTACACAATACGATTCTATTCCTGTAGATACAATTGATGATTTGGAACGTGTTCGTGAGTTGGTTCGATTAGAAGAAGGTCCAAGTCTTACAGAATAACTGTTCTTCATTTCAGAATTGTATTTTTGCACCAAATTTTAAATTCGATGAGTAAGAAAAAAGTTCAGGTTGGCGATATTGAATGTGGAGCAGATCAACTGTTTTTAATTTCAGGCCCTTGTGTAATTGAGGAAGAGTCAACCATGATGCGAACTGCTGAAGAGATAAAAAAAGTCTCTGAAAAGCTGAATATTCCGGTAATTTACAAATCATCATTCCAAAAAGATAACCGTAGTTCTGTAGATTATTACATGGGACCGGGCATGGATGAAGGTTTGCGCATTTTGCAAAAAGTAAAAGAAGACTTTGGTTTTCCTTTGTTAACCGATTTGCATTATCCTGAGCAGGTAAAACCTGTAGCAGAAGTTGTTGATGTACTTCAAATTCCTGCTTATTTATGCATGCAAACAACACTTACTGTTGAAGCTGCAAAAACAGGTAGAGTTGTCAATATCAAACACGGTCAGTTTTTAGCTCCTGAAAACATGTCAAAACCAGTAGCTAAAATTGAATCAACCGGAAACGAAAACATTATCTTAACAGAGCGTGGTTACACCTTTGGTTACAACGATATGGTGGTTGATCCAAGAAGTTTCTACGAAATGGGAAGAACAGGATACCCAGTAGTTTTTGATGTAACTCACTCCATCAGAAAGTATGGCATTCCAAGTGCAGATCCAACAGGTGGTGCACGTCAATACCTTGGTGTTTTGGGGAGAGCAGGAGTTGCTTCAGGAGTTGACGGACTTTTTGTTGAAACACATCCTTGTCCAAGTGAAGCATTGTGTGATGCGGCCAGCCAGTTAGATATGACACAGCTGGAAGAGTTCTTGAAACCGCTGATCGAATTGCATGAAGTTGAGGTAAAATACAGGAAATAATATTTTCATTAGAATATAGCATATTTGCACCGCAAAAAGTGCGTATCCATTCATTTTGAAATAAATACTTACATGGAATTATATTTAGATTCTGCAGATATTAACGAGATCAAAGAAGCATTTGAACTAGGTTTTCTTTCAGGTCTTACTACTACTCCTACATTTATGCACCGTCATGGAATCACTGACATTGACGGAATGATTTTAGAATTAGCCAAAATTGTACCTGTACTTCAAATTGAAGCGTTAGGCGAAACAGCTGAAGAAATTGTAGCTGAAGCAAGACGTCAGGATGCATTAGGATTAGATCGTGAAAAAACGGTTTATAAAATTCCGATTTCAATGGAAGGTGTTAAAGCATGTAGAATTCTTCGTGAAGAAGGCTACTTGGTAAACATTCACCTTGTATATACTCTACAGCAAGCTTACATGGCGATGGAAGCCGGAGCAACTTATGTTTGCCCACTTGTTGGTCGTTTGCAAGATCAGGGAACTGATGCCCTTTCATTGGTACAACAATGTGTTGATGCTGTAAATTATTACGGTTACGATACTAAAATTATGTTCTCTTCAGTGCGTCATACAGAGCACGTTCGTAATGCTATTAACATTGGTGTTCATACGGTAACAGTTCCTTGGAAAGTGATGAAGCAATTGACTGAAAATCACTTTACAGAAATAGGAACACGTCAATTTTTTGAACATACTCGTTTAATGACTGTTCGTGTAAAAGATGTAATTAACGAAAACAATCCTACCGTTACAGTAAATGAAACCATTACAGATTGTCTGGTAAAAATGACAGCTGGTGGTTTTGGAGCAGTTACTATCGTTGATGATAATGGTGCAGCAGCAGGTATCTTCACAGATGGTGATTTGAGAAGATTGATTGAGCAAGAAGGTGCCGGAGCAGTAAGCAAAAAAGTTGGAGAACTTGAATTGTCAACTCCACTTAGCGTTGAAGGCGGTGAATTGCTAATTAAAGCGCAAGAAATTTTCTCAGCGAAGAAAGTGGATGAGCTAGTAGTAACTGAAAACGGAAAAGTCATCGGAATGATGGACGTACAGGATTTAGTGAAAGTGAAAAGCTAAGTTGTGGAAAATAAAATAAAAAGTTATGAGAAAAAGGGAGGTGAGTTTGTATCATCTCCCTTTTCTGTTAAAGAAAGAGTGATTGCGGCAAAAGCAATCATTTTTGATTGGGATGGAGTGTTTCATTCTGGGTACAAAAACGAAACCCGTTCAAGTGCTTTTAGCGAAGCAGATTCGATGGGCGTAAACATGTTGCGCTTTGGACTTTACTTAGAAAGTGCATCTATTCCTTATACAGCTGTTGTTACAGGAGAAAATAACCCTACAGCGCAATTTTGGGCGAATAGAGAGCATTTAGATGCTGTTTTTCATGGCATCAAAGACAAAGTAACTATACTCGATTATTTAAAGCGAGAGCGAGGCATTGAGGCAGATGAAGTGATCTTTGTATTTGATGATATTCTGGATCTTTCTTTAGCAGCAAAAGCTGGTGCGCGCTTTATGGTGAATAGAGCAGCAAACCCAAGATTTATTGAGTATTGCAAGCAACAGAAGTATGTTGACTATTTGACCTATTCAACGGGAGCGGAGCATGCCGTAAGAGAAGTGTGCGAAGTGTGTTTAACCCTGATGGGAAAACTCAATGAAACCATTGAAAAACGTATAGAATATTCGGGGGAATATACTACGTACATCAATAAACGAAATGAAATTCAAACTAACGAATTGGGGAAAGAGCATCTTTAGTGCTCTTTTTCTTTTTTGAGGTATTGCTTGTAATAATAATGGCTCATAGCCAAATAAACTCCTTTAGCAACAATACTGGTATAAATAGCTCCCATTACACCTAGTAAAGGAATTAAAGCAAAGTTTCCAATTACATTTACTCCTGCTTCAGCAAAAGCAGAATTTCGAATGGACTTGTCTTGAGATTTAGAAGCCAAGAACATATAAGGCTGATAAAGTCCTTGTAGAAAATAAGCTATAGATAGTGGAATTAAGTACGTTGCAGCTATAGCAAATTCATCTCCAAACAGCAATTCAATGGCCCACCTTCCAAATAACCAAATACCTATGATGTAGCCAATTAGTGCTACTGCATTAAGGATAAAAATCTTTTTAGGAATCTCACTTTCCTTACTAAACCGTTTGAATAAACTGTTCGATAAACTTTGAGAAAACATTACCATAGGAGAGCAGAGTAATCCGGCAACGGTATAAAAACCATTTACAACCACATTTTGAAAATAGGTAATCAATAGCTCGTCTAATTTATAAGTACTCTGATGAGAAATAAACCCCAGGTAACTATTAAAACCATAGCTTTTTACCTTACTCCACAGTTCTTTTAGTCCAAGTCCTAATTGATGTGTAGATAAAGGAAGCATTCGGATAATGAAGGCTAAAATTGCAATTGTAGAAATTAGGTTAAAGAAGATTACAGTTGTAAGGTCAATTCGTTCTAGAAACAGTAATGATAGCAGAATAAGAAAAAACAAAACTTTAGAGCCTCCATCAAAAAGAGCAAGGATTCTCATGCGATTAAGTCCAACACTTACGCCATAAATGTAATGTCTAAAAGGAAGGATAAATGTTATTGGAGCAAGTAGTTTCAAATAATCACCAATAATGGTGTTGAACCATTCATTGATAAAAAAACTGATGCCAAAAAGAAGGGCAGCAAAGGCTAAGCCGTTAATGATGGCAAGTACAAGTCCGGCAGAAACCAATCTTTTCTGCTCATTTTCAGCATTGGTGGCTGCCAATAAAACCTGCATAGAGTTAAAAAAGCCGAATCTGAAAAAGATGATTAAAAAGCCAGTAAGTGATCCAAAAAAAGCATACTCTCCATATAAGTCGGCTCCTAGCGTTTGCGTTTGGATGGTTTTAATACCAAAACCGGCAATAATCACAATTACCTGAGAAAAAATAAGAAGTGCTGTTTGCTTTAAAAAGCCTGGTACTTTCATCTCTGTGTTTGAACGTCAACAAAGAAAGCATATTACACAAATTTTAATGGCAGACCCTAAAATTTTTCAGAAGAATAGTGAGGAGAATTAGAATTTTTATACTTTTGCCAACCCTGAATAAATGGTGGTTGTAGTTCAGTTGGTTAGAACGCTTGATTGTGGTTCAAGAGGTCGTGGGTTCGAGTCCCATCTTCCACCCAAAAAATTGAAAGGTCTGGAGTCATTGATTTCAGACCTTTTTTATTTCTTGAACTTTTCGATACACTTCCTTAACCTTCAGTAAACTTACAAGTTAGATAGAAGTTACAGTTTGGACGCTACTATGGTGCGTCAACTTCAGCTTTGCAGTATACTGTTAATCATTACATTGCAATCCTTCTCACAAGATTTGGGAAATTGGATGGATTCTGCGCGTACCATTCAAAATTCGAAACCTGATTCTGCATATCAATTGGCAAACAAAGCCTATGAGCTGGCCGAAGAGAATGAAGACTATCAAAAGCAGGCAGAGATTCTGTTGTTGAAAGGAGATATTCTTTATAACCAAGGGGCGTTTGCCAGTGCTTTGGAATACTACCTATTCGCTCAGAAATATTTTCAGGAAAATGAAGATGAATTGGGAGTTGCCAATGTGAAGCTGAAAGTAGGAAGAATCAAATACTACATCAAACAAGAACAAACTGCACTAGACGAATTACAACAGGCATTGGCGGTTTTTCAGAAACACCAACTTGATACACGTATTGCTGAAACCTATGGTGAAATAGGTCATTTGTACGAAAAAGGAGGAGAATTGGACAGTGCCTATTTTTACCAAAAGCAAGCCCTATTGATTTACCAAACAACACACAACCAACCGGGAATTGCTCATATCCTTGAAAACTTGGGCAGCATTTGGGAAGATCGAGAATATTACGATAGTGCAGGAGTCTACTTCTTAGGCGCAAGTAAGCTAAATAAAAGGCTAAACAATCAGGTTGAGTTGGTGAGTAACCTTAATAACATCGGTGATGTTTTTCGAAAAACAAAGCAGTTTGATAGTGCTTTGGTATACACCCTACAGGCTCTTCATCTTGCCCAACAACTCGATTTGGATTATCAAACCAGTTCAGCACTTCGCGATTTAGGAAAGGTATACCAAGATATGGGAGATTATCCCAGAGCCATGGAATACAAAGAAAAAAGCCGTGAACTGTTTGAAGAAATCTATTCTGCCGAGAGTTCTCGCCAATTGGCATTAATGCAAACACTTTATGAATTGCAACGCAAAAATGCTGAAATAGCTGCGTTGGAAGCTCAACGAGAAAATGATGCTTTGAAAAAAATGGCGGCATTTGGGCTTACTGCTTTATTAGCTGTGTTAACCATTGTGATTGTTAGTCGTCAGCGGATGAAAATGCGCAAGAACAATCAGATCAATGAACAGCAAAAACAATTGTATGAATCTCAGTTAGAGAATTCAAAATTGGAAGAAGAGCGCTTAAAAATTGAGTTAGAGCACAAGCAGTTGCAAGAAGAACATTTTAACCTCGAATTTCAAATGCAGCAACGCTCTCTGGCAGCTCGAATGCTTCAGTTAATTGAAAAGAACAAATTGCTGGAAGAGGTGAAAAACGGCATTCAGGAAGTCGGTAAGGCTCTATCAGATAAAGACCAAAAAAAACTGAATAAACTTGCCAAACGCATCGATTCCAATTTTAGACATGATAAAGAGTGGGAAGAGTTCAGAAAAAGCTTTGAGCAGGTACACAAAGAATTCTTTGACAAATTGAAGCAAATTAATCCCGATTTAACTTCAAATGACCTTCGGATTTGTGCCTTGATCAAGATCAATTTACGCTCAAAAGAGATTGCAGAATTATTAGGGATTTCAATTGATAGTTTACGTGTTGCACGCTATCGATTACGCAAAAAATTAACATTGGATCGCGATCAGAATTTGCGACAATTTATTTTAAGTGTTTGATATTGAGTTATTAATTGAAGGTTTTGGCTGAGTACTTAAGAATAGTGTGTTGCTTTTTTGTAACGGTAAAAAACTAGTGATGTTGCCTTTTTTTTGCCCTCCAATTAACATTTAGATTAAGCCTCCAACCTTGATTTGTAACCAGAAATTTAAATCTCGAAACGCATGAAAAAACATTTACTCTTAGCGGCACTTTTAGCCATGGGTGCAACAACTTTTGCACAAAGCCACAGCACTATTGAAGTTCAAATTAAAAAGACAGCAACTGACAATGGTGTTGATGTATCATCTGATGATGCAGAATAAGAAAACCAAGAAATGGATAAATTGTTTGATGACGATTTAGATGCTGGTTGGGAAGGAGACGACTTTAACGTTCTTACAACAGGATTGCGTTTTACTGAAGTTGCAATTCCAAATGGTGCTTATATCGATTCTGCTTGGATTGAAGTGTATGCACATGAAGATGAAGCTGACCCCGCTGAGATCACAATCTGGGGAGAAGCTACTGATGATGCGGTAACTTTTGATACAAACAACCTGATTACAGACAGACCCTCAACGTCAGCAACTGTAGCTTGGAATTTAACTGAGCAATGGACAATGTGGGAGCAATATCGCACAGCAGATATCACAACCATTATTCAGGAGATTGTAAATCGTTCAGGTTGGCAATCAGGTAATGCGTTAGCAATTGTTTTACAAGGACAAGATATGGGAGCAAGTGCATTAGACAATGCAAGAGATATGGAGTCTTTTGAGAACGAAGAAGATCCTAACGATGGAGGTGATGGTCTAAATCATCCTGAGAGAGCACCAAAGTTAGTTGTGCATTTCAGCCCTTGGCCACAATCTGTGAATGAAGTTGCTCATGAAAATACATTGAGGATTTATCCAAACCCGGTAAATAACAAAGAGGTTACAATCTCAAATGCTAACCTTCCTGCCGGAGCTGTNTTGAACGTAGCAATTTACGATCTAAGCGGAAGACAAGTTTTAAACACTGTAGCCAGCAACCAAAGCCAATTGAAATTGAATGGTTTATCTACAGGTGTATACGCTATTTCTGTTTCAACAGATGCTTTTGTAAGCACGCAGCAAATTGTAGTAAAGTAAGCTACAACATCAAAGAAAAACATATAACTCCATTCTACCGGAGGGTATTGATTGCTCTCCGGTTTTTTATACCTAAAAAGTGATGAGAACCTCTTTCGCTCTGGTAATTTTATNCTTGCTGAGTATTGTTTCTTTTGCTCAGCATCAAATCAGCGGAACTATTGTAGATGAAACAACCCATAATCCGATTATCGGAGCTAACGTGTATGTANTGGGNACAACAATAGGCGCATCAACAGATCAGAACGGTGAATTTTATTTCGCCATTCCAAAGTTNAAACAGTCTGATATACANGTTNTTGTTCATCTGATGAGTTATGAAGATGATACAATTGCAATAGACGTAAGTCAACCCATTGAGCCGTTGAGTATAACACTAAAGACAAAAGCAGAATACTTAGGAATGGCTGAGGTTGTGGGGCGTTTTCAAGGGCAGCAAAGGGCTTTGCACCAGCANCAACAGGCTATTAATATTAAAAATATTGTTGCAGAAGAGCAGATTGAACTCTTTCCNGATGCCAATGCTGCNGATGCATTACAACGACTTCCNGGAGTTACACTANAGCGCGATCAAGGAGAAGGACGCTTTGTACAGTTACGNGGAACACCACCTGAATTGACCAACTTCAACATCAATGGNGAACAAATTCCATCTCCGGAAGGAAATGTACGTTTTGTTGGTTTAGATGTCATTGCATCTGATCAAATAGAATCAATTGAAATTACCAAGGCCTTAACTCCTGATATGGATGCCGATGGAATTGGAGGTAATGTAAACATCATTACTAAAACAGCTCAGGATACAATTCCAAGGATTACCGGTTTAATAGCTGGAGGTTACAATGATTTGGGAGCCGGAGCCGGATATCAGGCGCAGTTTTCATACGGGCAACGCTATAAGAAATTTGGTTTTCNCATTAACGGAAACTATTACCAAAACAATCAGCGTTCTCAAAACATGGAGTTTAAGTTTACAAAACGTCCTACGCAAGAAGATTCTACTTACCATGCTGTTTACACAGATATTCAGTTGAGAGACTACGAAATTAAGCGCGAACGCATTGGTACTTCAATGAGCTTAGATTACCAGTTCAATCCCAGACACAAGGTTTATGTAAAAGGAATTACCAACAAATTCATAGACGATGAGGTACGTAGAAGAACACGTAACAAATTTGGTAGTGGACGTATTATTAATGATCATACTACCCGTGAAGCTTCTATTGAACGCGATATTAAAGCTCGTGTAAAAACCCAAACCATTAATTCTGTCAATGCAGGAGGAGAGCATCAATTGGGCTTATTTAAGTTGGACTACATGTTTACCTATGCATTGGCTAAAGAAGAAGAACCAGATCGGTTTGAAATGGTNTACAAAAGCGATGAATTGGATATGGAACTTGACCTTTCAGAAGCCAATTGGCCTAAAGTCATTTATCCAACAGATGGGGACAAAAACACNGCCTATAATTACAGCAAATATGAGTTCAATGAGATGNCAACATCGTCTTCCGTAACTGAAGATAAAAACCTTGCCTTTAAGTTGAACTTAACTGTTCCTTACGCTTTAAAAAATTCTAANGGAGCGTTTAAATTCGGAACCAGAATAAGAGATAAAGATAAGTTCAGAGATAAGGATGCTGTTGTTTATGACAACTATTACCCTATTTTCCTTCCGGGAGATCGTCAGGTGTATTTGCAAGAAGGCCCTGAACTTTCATTGCAAACAGTAGCAGGAGATTATGATGCTACAGATATGTTTGGAAGAGGCTATAATTTGGGATTAACTCCAGACCCATCTCTATCGAGAGACTTTTTAGAGTACTACCAGCAAAATTTTAAAATCGCAGAAGCCGATACTAAAAATGAATCTTATGCCGAAGATTACACNGCAGAGGAAAACATTTATGCTTATTACGGTATGGTAACGCATCATTTTGGAAAATGGATGTTCTTAGCCGGGGCGCGTTACGAAAGAACAGATGTTGCTTACACCGGAAATGAAGTGGTACTNTATAAAGGNCGTTTTTTCGAATCGCTTGAAACGCGCAAGATGGAAAAGACCTATGAATTCCTATTGNCACAGTTTCATTTGAAGTATACCCTTAATGCAAGAACCAATTTAAGAGCTGCNGTAACGTATACATACTCTCGTCCAAACTTTGAAGACATTTTACCTTATCGCCAGGTTGAAGATGTGGATGAGCTTAAGTTTGGAAACTCCAGCTTGAAATTTCCCAAGGCCTTGAATGTCGATTTGATGTATGAAACCTATGTAGCCAATAACGGAATTATTTCGGCAGGACTGTTTGCGAAGAAAATTGATGATTTCATTTTTTACTACAAGCGCTTTGTTCACCTAGANAGTAATTTAAGCACAGCCGGATTAACGGAAGTAACTATGGCAACCAATGGAGATTATGCTGAGGTAGCCGGTGCTGAACTAAACTTCAATTACAAGTTTACATTCCTTCCGAAGTTCTGGAGAAATTTTGGTGTTTATTCGAACTACACCTATACTTATTCAAGAGCATTGATTGCAAAACGTGTTCAGGTTGAAAATTTAGACGAGGTTTTTATTTATGGAGGTTCAGACAATGGGTTTGTTACCACAACGGATGAAAAAGAAGAAATATCGCTACCNGGGCAAGCAGCTCATAGTATGAATTTTGCACTTTTCTTTGACTCCAAGAAGTTCTATGCCAAGTTATCGGCCAATTACCAGAGTGCATTCTTGTCTGAACTNGGACAGGAAAAAGATTTTGATGTGTATTATGATGAATCGTTGAGATTGGACTTCTCAGCCGATTATATGATAACTGATAANATTAAAGTTTTTGCACAGGTTTTGAACCTTACCAACACACCACTGAANTATTACATGGGAAGNGAAGACATCGTAAAACAACAAGAATATTATTCTTGGAGCAGCCGCTTTGGATTCCGTTTTATTTTCTAATTCTATTAATTGATTTTTACAATGTTAGNAAACGCTATGACAATTAAATTAAGCCTTTATAGTTCACTTTGTTTAGTAATCATCAGCCTTTTGGGCTGTGAACCTAAAGCAGTGTGGCAACCGGTTGTAATTACAGAAAAAGTNCCTCATGATACTGACGATCCGGCCATTTGGATCAACCATGAAAATCCTGAAGAGAGCATCATTTTTGGAACNGATAAGGAAACANAAGGAGGNATTTATGCTTTTGATTTAAATGGGAAAATAATTTCTGAAAAATGCATTCTTGACATTCAACGCCCCAATAATATTGACTTGGAAATGGANGTAATGATCGATGGAGAAAAGAAAGACATTATTGCCTTTACCGAACGCGAAAGAATGCAAATAAGAGTGTTCTCAGTGCCAGATATGANNCCTCTTGACAATGGNGGTTTTCCGGTTTTTGAAGGTGAACCCGGAGAAAGTAACCTTCCCATGGGAATTGCTATTTATAAAAATCCGGAAACTGGTAAAACATCAGTTATTGTAAGTAGAAAAACCGGACCGAAAGAAGGTTATTTATGGCAATATGCTTTAAACAGTGATTCTACAGGATTAAGAACGGAACTCTTAAGAAAGTTTGGAACATTTAGNGGACTAAAAGAAATAGAAGCCATAGCAGTTGATGATGAGTTGGGTTACGTGTATTATTCAGACGAAGGGTTTGGTGTTCGAAAATATTATGCNGATCCAGAAGCTGGAAATGAGCAAGTNGGTGAATTTGGCAAAGGAGAATTTAAAGATGATATAGAGGGAATAGCACTACTTTCTACATCGAATAACAAAGGCTACATTTTTGTATCAGACCAACAANAACATGCACTCAGAATATANACAAGAGAAGATAATGTGTTTGTGAAGTCTGTGNCCTACCTGGCCAATGAAACTGATGGGNTAGANGTNGCCAATTTTACATTTAGTGAGCAATACCCAAAAGGATTGTTAGTTGCTATGAGCGATGATCAAACCTTCCATTATTATAGCCTGAAAGATTTAGGATTAGAGTAAACAGTTGTTGAATTCACCCAAACAAAAAAGCTCCACTTGATTTCAAGTGGAGCTTTTTTTATTNAAAACAGTNTTTTCTATTGTTTGGCTGCTTGTTGTTGAGCAGCTTCTGCTCTTTGTTGTTGCTGTTGCAAATATTGTTGGTAGCGCAAATGNTGGTTTTGCCCAAAAAAGAGCAAATTNCCCATCAGTTGAGGTACTTTTTGAAACCCGGCTAAAATGTGTAAGCGGGTAAAGTTTTCATCCAAAATAACAAAACTTGGGTATGACATTCTACTGTCTAATAAGCTTGCCGCTAATGTGTGCACGCTTCTTTTACCACTAGGATTGGGATTGTAGAAAACCATATTGTTATAAGTGATGCTGTCTTTCATTTCAGCATCTAGCTTAACAGCGTAAAAACTTTCATTCATTGTAGCTACAACCGAAGGATCAACAAATGTTGAAGCATCCATTTTCTTACACCATCCACACCAATCTGTATAGACATCAATGAAAATTTTGCGAGGCTCTACTTGTTGTCGTTCAACCATTTCATTCCAATTCATCCACTCAATTTTTTGTTGAGCAGTTACCGATGAAATCAATAATGTTGCAAAAAGTGTGATGGATAAGATAAAGCGCATTCTTAAAATTCTCCTTTAAAGTTTTGTTGATATTCTTGCCAATCTTCTGTCAAATATGCTTCACTGGCAACGAATTTCAAAATTGGTTCAACTTGTTGAGGTGTCATAAACCCTTGAACCGGAGAAATAATCTGAAACTCTTCATTCATGTATACAATAGTAGGATAAGCAATTCTGCCATTCACAGGAGCAATCGCATAGGTTAATTCATGCGTGCCATTTCTTCCTCCTCTGGTAGGATCGTATTGAGGATTAGAGTAGGTAGTTCCTTTAAATGTAATAGGATCTGGTCCTTCGGCATTGAGCTTAACAGCATAATAATGCTCATTAACATAGGCAATGACCTTAGGGTTGGTGAATGTTCTGGCCATCATCATTTTACATGGTCCGCACCAGTTGGTATAAACATCTACCATTACTTTTTTAGGTTGTTCAGCCATTTTGGCTTCTAATTCATCAAAATGAATCCAGTTAATTTTGTCTTGAGCCCATGAAATGTTACTGATCAGTAGGGCGATAAATATCAATTTTGCAGCAATATTTCTCATGTTTTCGAAATTACGACTATAAAAATCAAAAGGCAGAGAACTCCCTGCCTTTTTACTTAAATAGCTGTTAAAAGCCTATTTACAAGAAAGTGTAATAATTTNANNTTAGTGAAGCACAACCTTTTTGGTGTACGTAGNTGTTGAGGTTGTGGCCTTAATAAAATAAGTGCCGGCACTGTAATCAGAAAGAGAAATAGACCACATGGTTCTGTTAGATGTACTTTCAATAATGTTTCTTTTCNGATAAACTTTTCGTCCCAGAAAGTCAAACATCTCNATTGTAGNTATTGATCCATCACCAGAGAGTGTGAAATAGAAATGACCATTGTTTGCCGGGTTAGGATAAGCCGTACATTCAACATTGTTATCAAGCACTAGAATGCTACTGGGTTCATCATTGATCTGTTTTGAAGTATCGTTAAAGCAGAGGATAAGCCCTTCATACCAATTTCCAGTACCATTAATCGATAAATNGGGGTTAATGACAAANGANCCTCCAAATTTTCCGCTGACATAAATATTGTCGTTAACCGGGTCAGCATTTACATTCCTGTAATAGGCTAATCCTTTATTGTCTTCTGGAACAACATCGTAAACAATATCGAGGTTTGAATTCAGACACATGTAAAATCCTTTGGGATCCATAGTTCCATTTGAAGAATAGTACGTTAAGACNGAGTCTTCTGTGGTNAAAGTAGAATCATAAATAGATCCTACAAAATGCACTTTTTCGGAAGCNTCCACATCAAAATCAGTAATGTTCATATTGGCAAAATANCTTGAATGATCATTGGGTCTAAAAGTTCTTGTAGCTTCTACTTCCAGTGTTTGAGCATTAAACTTTGCAACCATTGCATTTTGTACAGTACCAGGATGACCTAACAAAGGAGTAGTTTGATTTAAAAAGAACGTATCTCCATAATTACTGGCAATGTAGAAATGTTCATAATCGTTAGACCATTTTAGCTTTTGGTACAACAAAGGGTGGTTAGACATCTGGTGGATAACATGANTTTTGTATTGAAAATTANAATCAAGTTTTAGTAGCATGTTCAATTGAGTTCCGGTAGTGTTGATNAGTGTATCAGTGNGGAGGTATAAGGTATCTCCNGCTCTAANAAGTACGAAGTAATCTTTNGATACTGGNTTTTGTTGAATNCCCANAACAGCNCTTTTATCGTAAGNTTGAATTCCGGTGTNTTCCATTGGNTAAAATTCNAGNTCNTTGCCTANGGTGTCAATTTTTGCAGTAAAGATCAGCTTAGTGTAGATGGTATGCACNGTATCGGAGTAGTTGGCAAANGAAAANGGNTAGTANGCAGAAATTCCATCAATAGAGAGTTGTCCGGTAATGCAAATGTTNCCATCAGCATCAATATCAAATTGANNAAAATAGAGTCCNACAGGGATTTCTTCTCCTCTAACAAACCAATTCGTAACNCCTCCCTGNGCATTNACTTTAAAAAAGTATTTGTTAAAATATTGATTGCTCGGATAATTGCTAAAGTACCATTGGTTGTTAAAGTANATGCTATCACCACCNCCAATNTAATACCAAAAGCCTGAATTNTTATCNGGTATNATTTTGCCATGTNGAGGCANTTCAAACGACCATTTCTCAACTCCNTTGGTNTCNTANCCTTTNAGGTAATATTCGGTATAAGAACTTCCCTGAGGGGTGGTGTTAGGAGTTTGAGTCATAAAGTTGGTCACTAGAGTAGGAGANACNGGATCTTTGATNTACTCCATTGTTTCAAAATTCTGGTTNGATAACTGGTAGACTTCTGTGTGCCAATTAATTTGTTGTGCCTTAAGTTGTAGTGAACATAGACATAGTAAGCTAATAAAGAGTATTGCGTTTTTCATAAAGAGTTGATTTTTTACAAAAGACGCTGGTGCAGTTGCACAGGGTTGAGAATAAAGGTATACATGTGGTGTACACCTATAAAAAANGGTGAAATATGAGGTTACAAACGGTTGACAAAAGCCTCAAGAGAATCATCGGTATCGAGCTCAAACTTCTTTTTCAGTCGGTAACGGGCANCTTTNACCGAATTAGATTCAATGTGTAACAAGTTGGCAACTTCCCGAATGTTTAACCCAATTTTGATNAGTGCCAATAAGCGCAACTCTCTATCGGTTAATTCGGGTTTAATGGCTTTGACTTTTGTAAAAAAATCGGGGTTGAGCTCTTCAAAGTAGATGCGAAATTCTTCCCAGTCAGATTCTGAGTTTAATTTCGATTTTACTTTTCTCTTGATTTGATCCAAGCCATTTTGCGGATCATCTTTAGTGATGGTTAAGATTTCTTCTAATAGNTCATGCCTTTCGGAAAGGTGAAGCGCTTTGGAAGTCAATTGTCTGTTTTTCTGATCAATTTCGGCTTGATTGCGTTCGATTTCTTGTTTGAGTTGTAGTTTCTGCTGTTCGTTTTTTAGAATACGTTGTCGGTTAATAAAAACAATNACAACAANAATCAATACAAGCAATAAGATGGCCGAAACTCCAATAGAGTAATAGATAATTTGCCTTTTATCGTCCAGCTCTTTTTGCTTTTTCATTAAATCGAGCTTTCGCTGTTTTTCAGAAGTTTCAAACTTTACTTCCAAATTGGCTAGCTCATGTTGAAGGTCTTCATTGTTTANCGANTCTTTTAATACCCTGTATTTTCGATAATAAGTTAAAGCATCTTCCCAGTTGTCGGAAGCTTCAAGAAGTTGAGAACGGAGTCGATANGCATCGATNTTGAATCGCTCATTGTTGTAGGATTCAGCCAGTTGGATAAGTTCTAATGAGTTAGTGTCCGCGGCTTCATAATTTTTAGACTGGATGTTATAGAATGTTCTGATCGATAACATTCTGAAAATGTTATTGATATCATTAAGTTCCTTATAAATAGAGTCTGCTTGATTGATNTAGGGCAGTATGTTTTCTGCTTGTTCAATGCTCAGTTNTAGTTCACATATATGGGCTAGCGCAGAAGCCTTATATTGCCATTCTTCATAGTATTCAGCNTTTTGAGCAGCAGTTTGGTAGCACCAAATAGCAGAATCATTATGATTAATATCAGAGTATAAAATACCCAAATTAATGAGTATAGTTGAAGATTGTCGGTTATCCTTAGCCTTTTTCAATAGNGCATTCAAAGTTTGGATGGCCTCATCTGTTTTGCCTAACGTTCTTTTGATGTAGGCTCTATTTTGAATAAGGGTAACTTCAATATTCTCTAAATGAAGTTCTCTGGCAATAGTAATGGCACTGTCGTTGTAATTCAACTGCNTAATAACNTCNCCCTTTCTGTAAAAACTAATACCAGTAATGTTATAGAGGTTACAGAGTAATTCGTTNGGAGGTGCGTTTTTTAATAATTGAATAGCGTTTTGTTGGATGAGAATAGCGGAATCAATATTGCCTTCATTTCTAACCAATAAGCTTTGAAACATTAAGCTGCCTGATTTTGCTTTTACATTGTGGCTTTCAGCATAAATGCTGTCCAANAGTTCAACTAAGCGAGGAATTTCATCAGGAGAAGTGTAAAGTAATTTTCCTCCGCTATTGACGAGGTATTCCAGTTGAAGAGAATCATTTTCAAAAGAATAAACTTTAGACCAAAAAGAATCGCTTGCCAATAGTGAAACACTGACAAGCGAGAGTATAAGCGTAATAATTTTATGCTTCATTACTATTGCAGCGTACTTGAGTTGTGTGTGTTCTTAAAACGAGTGTTTAAAGATAACGACTCCTGCTGCAATTAGGAAATTAATGAATGCCGTTCATCCATTTTCTGAGCTTTGGAACCGTCAAGAACAAAATGACAGCTGCTCCACCAACAACCAAGACTCCCCACGTTAAATAGGTGCTGGAATAAACATTTAGCAATTCTTCCAGACCTACAGATTCGCTCACATCTTCGCTGGCCGTTAATCCACCAATTAATCCAGCCATTTTATTGGCTAGTGCGATAGATAAAAACCAAGCTCCCATAACAAAACCAACTGTTTTTTTAGGACTCAGTTTAGTGATCATAGATAAACCAACAGGAGATAGGCTTAATTCACCCGTTGAATGGAACAAATACATAAGTGCCAAAAATACTACTGGTACCAATCCATTGTCAGCAAATACTTTTGACCCAACAACCAAAAATACAAACCCCAAAGCAAGTTGCGATAAGCCCAACACAAACTTCATTGGTGTTGAAGGTTCTTTTTTAGAAGCTCTCAGTTTCATCCAAATGAATGAAAACACCGGAGCAAGGGTCATAATGAAAAAAGCATTGAAAAACTGAAAAATAGAGGCAGGTATTTCAGAACCAAAAACCATACGGTCTACATTGGTATCTGTAAATAGTGTTACAGATCCACCGGCTTGTTCAAATAATGCCCAGAATACAGCATGAAATACAAACAATACAATTACAACCCATAAGCGTTCTTTAGCAGCTTTTCCATTTTGAGCATCGGGATGGTCCAATATTGTAGCATCGGCTTTACTACTTTCTTGTTTCAGAGACATTACGTATAGTACTCCAAGAATACCAACACTTAAGATGATAAGTGCCCAAGTAACAATGTCGCTCAGGTTCAGAAATAATGAAACAACCGGAATAGCTGCAATGGTTAAAAAGTAGGTTAACCATTGCCTGCGTTTTGTTTTGCTGTCATTGATTAATTCAAAGTTTTCAGCATCTTTCTCTAATGCAGCAATTCGATCTTCTTTGGTTCCATGAAGTAGCTTGATGTCTTCTTCCTCGTTTACTTCAGGGAAGTTTTCCATGCTAGTTGGGTTGATTCCTTTTTTACCAAATACTGTTGGTCCGGCTAACCAGAATACAAATAGTCCCAGCAACATTCCAATTCCTGCTAAGCCAAAACCATAGTGCCAGCTAATTTGCTCTCCTACGTATCCGCAGGTAACAATTGCTAATAAAGACCCAATGTTTACGCCCATATAGAAGATGGTAAATGCACCATCTTTTCTACTGTCGTTAAGGCTGTAGAAATTTCCTAAGAAGCTTGAAATATTTGGTTTAAAAAAACCATTACCAACAATGATGAAAGCTAACGACAAGAAGAATAACACCATGTTTCCTGGGAAAACCATTCCTTCAAGTGCAAGAGCAAAGTGTCCGGCAGTCATTAATAGCCCTCCGAAGATGACTGCTTTTCTAAATCCTAAAACTTTATCTGCTAAAATTCCACCAATAATAGGTGTGAGGTAAACCATGGAAGTATATGAACCGTAAATGGCAAGAGCTTCTGATCTGGCTTCAAATTCGGTTAAGGCTTTGAATAGTTCTTTTGCCATGTACAGGGTGAGTAGCGCTCGCATACCATAGTAGGAGAAACGTTCCCACATTTCGGCAAAAAACAATACAAATAGAGCTCTTGGGTGAACTTTTCTATTTGAAAAAATAATGATGGGTACCCACACGAGCACAAATGCCCATGCTACAATCATAATCCAAAAACCGATATCCATGTCTACATTGTTTTAATTAAGCCTCAGTGTCAGCCAATTCAAAGCCTTCTTGCTCTTTGTGGTGAGAACCTTCTTTTTCTTCAGCACCATGTGTAAGGCGCTTTAAAGGTTTAAGTATAAATATGAATAGTACACCAATAATTACTGTAAAGAGGAAAATTCCCATAAAAACAGAATATTCACCAAAAGATGAAGAGGACTCACCAATGAGGCCGGCAACTTTGTTTCCTAAGCCGGTTGCGGCAAAATAGACACCCATAATTAGCGATGCATACTTAATGGGAGCCAATTTAGTAATGAATGACAAAGCAACTGGAGATAAACACAGTTCACCAATAGTGTGAAAAAAGTATGCAAGTGTTAACCAAATCATACTTGAAGATCCAGATTCATCAAACTGCATGGCTGCAAAGACCATAAATAGAAAGCCAAATCCCATAATAATAGTTCCCATCGCCATTTTAAATAAAGAAGAAGCTTCTTTACCCTTTAATTTTCTTTTAGCCCAAAAGCTAGCAACAATTGAAGCAAAGATTATGATAAAACCAGCATTTAGACTTTGGAACATAATTGTAGGGATTTCCCAGCCAAATAATACCCTATCGGTTTTAGTGTCGGTATATAGATTCATAAGACCACCTGCTTGCTCGAATGCTCCCCAGAAAATAATAACCATAATGAAGGATATTAATAGAACAATGAACCTGTCTTTAAAAGTTTGGGATTCTAGGTCTTTATATATCATCATTAATAGTGCAGTAATTGCTGCTAAGAAGAGGAATAGTAAACCATAGGCCCATCCCAAAAAATACCAGCCAATGCCAGAAGCTATTACCAACAATAATGTAGATATTAATTGTGTTTTTGATTTAAATAACTCAGAGTACAATTTTACATATGAAACTTCATTTGGATCATCAACTGTTTTGTTAATGTTACCTACACTTCGTAGATATTTTAACCCCAAAACATAGTTTACTAATCCAATAAGCATTACGATGCCTGCTAATCCAAACCCTGCATGCCAACCCCAAGCTTTTACAACAAGTGCAACAAAAATAGTAGCCAATAATGATCCTGTGTTAATACCGATATAAAAGATGCTAAATCCTTTATCACGTCTAATATCACCTTCTTTGTAGAGGCCGCCAACCATAGTTGAAATATTCGGTTTTAATAGGCCTACGCCTAAAATAACAAGACCTAAACCAGTATAGAAAGCCCACGTATCTGTAAGAATTAGAACGCCATGTCCAAGGCATAAAACAATGGCTCCAATCAAAACCGATTTTTTTTGTCCAATAAGTTTATCTGCTATCATACCTCCCGGTATTGACATAACATAAACTAACATTGTATACCATCCATAGAGCCCAAGAGCTTCTTGTTCAGACCATCCAAGTCCAGTCCCCCTTGGGTCAGCCCCCTCAATTGTGCTCGTAGTCATATATAAAACAAGCAATGCACGCATCCCATAATAAGAGAAGCGTTCCCACATTTCAGTTAAAAATAAAATGTACAAGCCTACTGGGTGACCGAAAAGTTCTTTGCGTTCTATTTGCTGATTATCTAATACTTGCGACATGAATTTAGCTTTAAGTTTTAATGAGAAAATCGAAATTAATTAAAATGTTGACTTACAGGTTTTCTTCTAACCAATTGGTCATTTTTTCATAGAGGTGAAAACGTGTGTTACCTCCATAAATTCCATGATTTCTATCAGGATACATGTAAAAATCAAATTGCTTGTTGGCGTTGATTAATGCATTTACCATTTGGATAGAATTTTGAAAATGGACATTATCGTCTCCTGTCCCGTGAATCAATAAATAATTTCCTTTTAGCTCTTTTGCAAAATTGATGGGGCTGTTTTCATCATATCCTGATGCGTTTTCTTGTGGTGTTTGCATGTACCTTTCGGTGTAGATGTTATCGTAATAACGCCAGTTGGTAACAGGGGCAACTGCAATAGCAGCTTTGTAATAATCAGCTCCCTTAGTAATTGAAAGTGACGACATGTATCCGCCATAGCTCCAACCCCAAATTCCGATACGGTCTCCGTTTACATACGGTAAGTTACCCANGTNTTTTGCCGTTTCAATGTAATCTTCGGTTTCATACTTACCGAGTTCTTTGTAGGTCATTTTTCGGAACTCAGCACCTCTACCACCNGTTCCACGGTTNTCAACAGACACTATGATGTATCCTTTTTGTGCCAATAAATGATGCCACATATGGTTTCCNCCTCCCCATTGGTCAACAACCTCTTGTGATCCGGGACCACCATAAATGGTAACCAATACAGGATATTCTTTGNTTTCGTCAAAATTAGCTGGCTTTAGCATCCAGGCATTGAGCTTAACACCTTGTTCTGTTTTGAACGTAAAAAATTCTTTCTGAGGAAGCTCATAGTCTTCTAAAAACATGTTTAAACGCTTGCTGGTCTTTAGCTCGCGAATTTGTTTCCCGGTAGCATCGTGAAGTGTAATTACGTTTGGAGTATTAATGGTTGAATGTGTGTTAATGAAGTATTTCATNCCTGTAGAAAAATCAGCATCATTCCACCCCTCAGCTTCTGAAAGCTTTTCTTTTTCTTTTCCGTTGAGCTGAATGCGATAGACATCGCGTACCATTGGAGAAGTCTCGGCAGCTGTGTAGAACAAATAACCTGTAGACTTATCCATACCATGAAAAGCAGTAACATCCCATTTACCCTTNGTAACTTGTGTTTCTGTTNTAGCTGCTAAATCAATTTGATAAATGTGGTTATAGCCTCCTTTATCACTGGTAATAATGAAATCTTCGTTATTATCAGTAAATGTCCAGTCATCNGATACTTCGATGTAAGCCGATTGCTCTTCATGGTAGATGACTTCTTTGTTNCCATTANAAGCGTTTACTAAATAGATGTCTAGCAAACTTTGATGACGGTTCATCATTTGTAAGGCCACAAGGTTAGCATCTTCACTCCATTTTACGCGAGGAATGTATTCATATTGTTCTCCGGTTTCTGCAGCCGTAATGAGCTTTTCTGTAGCCAGATCGTANACCATTACTTGAACCTTTGAATTGTCTTCACCGGCTTTAGGGTATTTGAATTTGTAATCTTCAGGATACAATTCGTCTTTCCATACCTGCATGTTGTATTCTCTAACAGCACTTTCATCAAACTTATAAAAGGCAATTTTCTTTCCATCAGGNGACCAGAAAAAACCTTTGGCGAAACTGAATTCTTCNTCATAAACCCAGTCAACTGCACCATTTATAATGTGGTTAAATTCTCCATCTTCTGTAACGCGGGTAACTTCGTTCGTAATTGCATCGTAGATGTACAGGTCATTTCCCATAACATAAGCCACTTTGTTTCCAGATGGTGAAAAAGTNGCATAGCGTTGTTTTCCTGCTTCTGAAATAAAAGTGAGTTCCCCACTTTTGATATCATAGATGTAGTTGTTTTCTCTTGTAGAATGGCGATAGATATGCTCGCTTTCTGTTGCGAGGAGTAATTTGCTTTCATCGGCAGAAAACTCATAGCCGCTAAGTCTCAATTCTTGCTCAACAGATTCTGTTGAAAAAATAGTTTCAACCTTGTCTCCGGTCTCATAGGCATACTTGTTGATTTCAAGCCCGTTTTTACCGCGTTCAAAGCCGGAATAATGCAGACCGTCATTCATTGATCTTATGCCATACACATAATCCTGGCTGAATTTTCCCATCATCCAGATTTCTTCGAGTGTAATTTCTTTTTGACCAAACAGGGTAGAGGTTTGGAGTAGAACTACTCCAACTAAAAAGATGATATATCGCATTGTAATGAATTTAAAAAGGGTGGCCGAATATAATCATTTTTAAGTGGGATGNAGGAAGTTGTAGCATAGGAATAGGAATAATCATTCGTTCTTTTTTGAACTAAAAAACGAAGCCTATTCCGGCTGAAACTTGAATAGTTTCGATAGTTTGTGTTTGTTTTACAGCGGTGTTGTTATTTGTTAGCATTGAATTGTAGGCATAAGAAGCAGTTGTTTTAAAGTAGCCACCTTTAAGCGAAAAAAANAGGTTTTGATCTGTTGTGTAAAAACAAGAAAGGTTAGATCCGTAGCAAAAGCTAACATCTTTAGTTCTTGGCTCTGAAAAGCGATAAGTGTCACCGGATATGGTATATGAAAAATCAATTTGCGGACGCGTAGAAAAAGTGAGTCCAGCAACAATATCAATAGCAAGACTAAAAGCAGCACCATCAATAATTTTGTACCCGGCTCCAATAGAAAGCGATTGATAATTCCATTTTTCGGCNTTCACTAACCATGAAGCTGTATCGCTTTGAGATAATTCTTTAGCATGTTGTTGCTCGTCATATTGATGAGATGAATAGCGGTAGGAGCCTGTAACCATAATTCTATTCCAGAAATAATGCATTTGAAGTCCGCCACCATATCCTAACGTAGCAAAGCCGGTTTCAGAATTAGGCTGCTCTGTAGTTTTGAAATTGAACAAAGGAATATCAGCTCCAATTTCAGCAGAAATGTAGAAAAACTCTTCCTGATTTTGAGGGTNATAATAGCTCTCCTGAGCTTTAACTTTAGTAAAGCTCAACATTAAAAAAGCCCCTAAAATTGCTGTGATGTACAGCAATTTTATAGGGGCCTTTGTGAATGTATTTTTAAGGAGTTGCTTACACATCAGANCCTGANGTGCTAAATGAACTTGATGATTTCCACGATTTCCCTTTTACAATTAAAAGAGGAATGTCTGTTTGTGAAAGCAGGTCTTCATCTTTAGAACCCCATATTTTTTCAATAAAACTTGGATCTTGTTCAAATACAACAGCTAATAAGTCAGCATTTGTTTTGTGCGCATATTCTAATAAAATGTTGTAGTAAGANTCACCTTCAATCCAATCATAAGTATAAGGAACACCTTCTTTTTCAAAACGCTCTTTCAAGTGATTTGAAAATACTTTTAATTGAGTATCATCACTTTCTGTATGATCAACAGCAAGAGCAACCAATTCAATTGTGCCACCAACGGTTTTAGCAAAGCGAATGGTTGAAGATGTTTTTTGCATAGAGTGATCGTTCAACAACAACGGGTATACGATGTTGCTCATNTCGCGCAGACTTTCGTCTTTTTTCAACGCAACAACAGGATANTCNCATTCCTGAATAATTTTCATNATNCTTGGTCCGATGAATCGATCCAATCCTTTCTTTACCTCATAACCAACTACTAAATACATGGGATCTACCATGTAACTGAAGTCGTCAATTTTTTCAACGATGTCGCTCTTTTCACCAGGCATAATGTCATAAACAACACGAACGTCACCACGAACATCACTGTTCTCAGCAATCATTTCTTCAAACTTGCTTTTGATGTCTGCACGTGTTAAGTTAACATCTGTATGGACATGAATAAGGCGAATATCAGCATTGCACTTTTGTGCTAATGCAAGGGACTCACGATAGGCGTGTTTAGAGGTGTCTGTAAANTCTACACAGACTACAAGGGCTTTGTCATTTTGTTCCATAATAGATTAGATTCGTTGGTGACTTCGAAAATACCACTTTAAAGGGATTTCGCAAGTCATCNGCAATTCAATAGGTTTATCTTTTAAAGTTCTGGNTAGTATTCATCTCAAAATCAAAGGTGAAAAATAGCATGTATTTGACCAGAAACTTTACTTAATGATGCTCTGCAATAAAAAAATAGTATAAAGTCAGCATTAAATTACTGAGATATGGTGATTTGTGTAAATAAGCTCACTACTTTTGCAGCCTTTAAATTTTGAGGATGCAAAAGATCAAAAACATTGCAATTATTGCGCACGTTGACCACGGTAAAACAACCTTGGTAGACAAAATACTTCACCATTGCGAACTTTTCCGCGATAACCAATCAACTGGAGAGTTAATTCTCGACAANAATGACTTGGAACGTGAACGTGGTATTACTATCGTTTCTAAAAACGTTTCAGTAATGTACAAAGACACAAAAATCAACATCATTGANACTCCTGGTCACGCGGACTTTGGAGGTGAAGTTGAGCGTGTATTGAACATGGCTGATGGNGTTTTNTTGTTGGTTGATGCCTTTGAAGGGCCAATGCCACAGACGCGTTACGTATTGNGNAANGCCATTGANTTGGGTAAAAAGCCAATTGTAGTTGTAAACAAGGTNGATAAAGAAAACTGTCGTCCTGATGAGGTGCACGAAATGGTTTTTGATCTNATGTTTAACCTTGAAGCTACTGAAGAGCAGTTAGATTTNCCAACAGTATACGGTTCAGCTAAAAATGGTTGGATGAGTACAGATTGGCAAAAACCAACTGAAAACATAGAGCCTTTGTTAGATATGGTTCTAGAATATGTTCCGGATCCGGAAGTTTCTGAAGGTNCACTTCANTTACAAATTACTTCAATTGATTATTCAAGTTTTAAAGGACGTATTGCTATCGGACGTGTTAGCCGTGGTAAAATTGAAGCAGGTAAACCTGTTAGCCTTGTAAAACGCGATGGTTCGGTTGTAAAATCAAGAGTGAAAGAACTGTTCACTTTTGACGGATTGGGAAGATTAAAAGTGGAAGAGGTTGAGGCAGGTGATTTATGTGCCGTAACCGGAGTTGAAGGTTTCGAAATTGGTGATACTATTGCTGATTTTGAAAACCCTGAGGGGATGAAAAACATTCCGATTGATGAGCCAACAATGAGTATGACGTTTACAGTTAACAACTCACCATTCTTTGGTAAAGAAGGAGAGTNNGTTACTTCGCGTCACTTAAGAGATCGTTTATATAAAGAGACAGAGAAAAACCTTGCTCTACGTATTCAGGAAACAGANTCTCCTGATTCNTTTATCGTTTTTGGTCGTGGTGTAATGCACCTTTCAGTNTTNATTGAGACCATGCGTAGAGAAGGNTATGAGTTNCAAGTAGGTCAGCCACAGGTNATCATCAAAGAAATTGATGGTGTNAAANANGAACCTATTGAGACTTTAATTATTGATTCACCGGAAACAGCATCNGGTAAAATCATTGAGTTGGTAAACCAACGTAAAGGTGAAATGGTAGCCATGGAGCCAAAAGGTGATTTNATGCACTTAGAGTTTAACATTCCNTCTCGTGGNATTATGGGNTTAAGAACTCAAGTGTTGAACGTTTCTGCNGGNGANGCTATCATGGCTCACCGTTTTAAAGCTTATGANCCTTACAAAGGNGATATTCCAANACGTCAAAATGGAACNTTAATCGCNCATGAGAACGGAACTGTAATTGCTTATGCTTTGAACAACCTTCAAGACAGAGGTAAGTTCTTTATTGCTCCTGGTGATGAAGTTTATGAAGGAATGGTTGTAGGTGAAAACTCACGCGATAATGATTTAGTAGTAAACGTTATTCGTACGAAGAAGTTAACCAACATGCGTTCTGCAGGTGCTGATGATAAAATGAAATTAGCTCCACCGATCATCATGTCATTGGAAGAAAACTTAGAATACATTCAAAGTGATGAATACGTTGAGGTAACTCCAAAGAGTATTCGCCTTCGAAAAATATTCTTGAAAGAATCAGATCGTAAAAGATCAAATTTATAACCGTAAGAAAGATACTGATCTAAACGTATTTTTTGTGAGGTATTTAGGGGAGTCTATCCCCAATAGCCCGGAGCTTTGTTCTGGGCTATTTNTTTTTTACAAAGTGTGTAACCCACGTGTGTNAGTAGTGAGAGCTCATAAGCTATTTTTTTAGTATNGGACAAAGTGGAGGAGTTTTCCTTAACCCTTTTCTTGTTTTTAAATACAATGACCTTTCTAGTTGGTGGTTTCTCTCTTGAGTTGTAAAAGCTACCAATTAGGGCATAAAAAAAGCGGNCAGATTTATCTGGCCGCTTTTTTATAAAGAATTTATAAAGCTCTTTTTACTTCATTACTTTAGCTAACATCTTAGAAAGTGATTTACCACCTTTAGCATAGCTTTCTGCAATTCTTGATCCCACGTCATAGTCAAACCCTGCANCTTGTGATCCAGGAACACGTTCTTGTTTTAAAANTGCAACAACATTATCAGGGTTAGCTGTTTCTACAAAGATGTANTCAAAGCTTACCATTGAAGGGCGCTTCNTAANACCTANGTTAAAACCAGGATCAGTAAAGAATGTGTGTACAATTAGAGTGTACTCTTGTTCTTCTTCAGGTGTTATTTTAACAGGAGAATATTTGCTGAATAGNTCAATGAATTTAGGNTCATATCTTGATTCACGAGAACTAGTCCANCTTTCAAGCCATTTGTCGCCTTCACCNGCTTCTTTAGCATTTTTTTCACTAACTTTTTCATTAACATAGGCTTCTTCTGTTNTTTTACCTACTGTCATGTCTGAGTAATCAAACTCAATGTTTATAAATCGTTGACCTTTTAAAAAGTTANGTTTTCCCTCTACTACGTTGATTCTTTGGGCACTAATGGATAAGGTCATTAGTAGAGAAAGTGCCATCAATAAGGTAGCTTTTTTCATAGCTAATAAATTTAATTTGTTAAGAGAATGAATTTTTATTCGGATGTAATATTAACAAATATTATTTGCCTGATAGCTATTGTTTAAAGCAAAACATCGTTTGATTATGAAATCTCAAATTCAAATGTTGTGCTAATGCTTCTAACTTATGATGAAACGGATTGAAAAGCTGATAAATGTTAAAGATGAGTATGAGNTTATTGAGAAATAAGCTGTACTCTTAACCGTTCTANCCCTTCCTTTAGTAAAGCTCTTGGGCAAGCAATGTTCATTCTTACAAATCCATTTCCGGCTTTTCCGTAGAGATNACCTGAGTTGAGCCAAAGCTGTTGTTCTTCTAATAGTTTCTTGCAAAAAGAAGCTGATTCAATGGANTATGCACTAAGGTCAAGCCANACTAAATAAGTGCCNTGTAATGGTGTAACGTGAACTTTAGGAAGTTCTTTGCTAATGAAATTTGACAGGAACCGGAAATTCTCATGCAAGTAATTTTGGAGAGCTTCTAACCATTCTTCTCCATGTGTATAAGCAGCAATTAAAGCAGTGCTGGCAAATGGAGAGACCAAAAACATTTCTTGTTTGTGAAAAGCTTTTTCCACTTTGTCTTTAATATCAGGGTTGGCAGAGAAAACATAACCAACCTGAAGCCCGGCAAGGTTAAAGGTTTTGCTGGGCGAGCAACACGTAATACTATTTTGACTGTACTTTTCTCCTAATGAAGTAAAGGGTACATGTTTAAAACCGGGGTGAATTAAATCGGAATGAATTTCGTCTGAAATAATTTTCACATCGTGTTTAATACAGACATCACCAATTTGCTTGAGTTCGTCTTCTGTCCAAACTCTTCCCGCAGGATTGTGCGGATTACTTAGCATAATTAATTTGGTTTTTGGATCAGAAGCTTTTCTTTCCAAATCTTCAAAGTCGATAGAATAGTTTCCGTTTTGGTAGANGAGATTGCTTTCTANGGGTTCACAATCAGCATTGCGAATGCATGAAAAAAAGTGATCGTAAACAGGANTGAGGACTAATACTTTATCACCTGTTTGNCAATAGGNATGCACAATTCCAATAAGGGCGGGGATAATNCCTGTTGTAGGAATAATAGAATTTGCCTTAACAGTTATTCCATGTCGTTTTTTCCACCAGCNACCTATAGCTGCATAAAATTCAGGAGGTGTAAGCGAATAGCCAAAAATACCGTGGTCAACTCTTTGATGAAGAGCTTCTATGATTTCAGGGGCAGTTTTGAAATCCATATCTGCTACCCACATTGGTAATAGGTTGTCATCTCCNNCTGCATCCCATTTAATGGAATGTGTATTTCTCCGGGGAATAATTTCGTCAAAGTTGTAGTCCATCTTTACAAAGCTAAAAAGGTTATTGAGCCAATCGAATTCCCATGAATTGCCATTGTAAATGAGGATGAAAAAAATTGCGGTACGTTTTTCTGGAATGTCCTTGTGCNGTAGCAACTGAACTTCCGCGCAATACCATTTGATTCACCATAAATTTACCATTGTATTCGCCAATAGCTCCATCTGCAATTTTAAAACCCGGGTAGGGAAGATAGGCACTGTTTGTCCATTCCCAGCGAGATCCCCAGTTGATNCGGTCGGCAGCAANTTCCCACTCAAATTCTGTGGGTAATCGCATTCCTTTCCAGTTGGCAAATGCTGAAGCTTCGTAAAAATTAACGTGGCATACAGGTTCGTCAAGATGAATTTCAACTAACCCTTTGTGGGTGTAGTGTTTCCANGTATTATCTACAAAGTGCCAATAAAGCGGAGCGCATCCCCCGGTTTGTTTCACCCATTCCCAGCCTTCTGAGTGCCAGTGTTTAAAATTGGAATACCCACCGGCTTCTATAAAGGCAATGTATTCGCGGTTGGTGATAAGCTCTTTTTGAATTTTGAAATCGTTTAAGTATACGTTATGGTTGTTCCGTTCATTGTCAAAACAAAACCCATTGTCTTTGAACCCAATTTCATAAACACCCTCATGAATGGAAACCCACTCTTGTTTTTGAGCTATAACAGTGGTTTCAAAATCTGTAGTAAATGCAGGAAACAATGGATTGTGTCCTAAAATGTATTTAATATCAGTAACCAGCAGCTCTTGATGTTGTTGTTCATGGTTAATGCCGAGGACGAGTACCTCTTGAACTTTTGCTGTTATTAGTGAACTAAGGAATTGTTGCATTGCATGGTCAACATGCTTTCGGTAAGCATAAATGTCTTTTACCGAAGGTCTGCTGAGGTTTCCTCTGTTGGTACGGATTACGCGTGCTCCAACAGTTTCGTAATAGCTGTTAAAAATGTAATTGTAATCGGGATGGAAAACCTGATATTCGGGAAGGTGAGGGATTAAAATAAACGTTTCGAAAAACCACGATGTATGTCCTAGGTGCCATTTGGGCGGACTTACATCTACCACAGGTTGTACTACGTAATCTTCGGTTTCCAACGATGCGCAAATGGCCTCGGTTTTTGCTCGTGTAGTGTTGTATAAATTCAGCATTGAAGTTGAAAATTTAGAAGGGGAAGTTAACAAACTTCCCAAATGACATCGGTAAACCATTCTTGGGTGTCCATGCAAAAAGATACCGGTTTAAACCCTGTTTTATGAGCCAGTTTGCGAATGTCTTCCATTGAAAATTTACGTGAAACTTCCATGAAAATGGGTTCATGTTTATCGAAAGAGATGGTGTGTTCGTCAATTTGAACATCTTGTTGTTTAAGGCTAATTAGGTAGCTTTTGCAAGCCCCGGTTTGTGGATTATAAGTGGGGTAATGCATGAATAGGCTGGGGTCAAAATTGGCGCCTAACTCATTGTTGATGCGTTGGAGTAAGTTTAAGTTGAATTGAGCGGTTAAGCCTTCTTTGTCATTGTAAGCACTAAGAATTGTAGCAGGCAATTTTTTTAGATCAAAACCAATGAGTACCAAATCTCCCGGAGAAAGCATTTTTGCTAGTGTAGAGCAGAAAGAGATAGATTCGCTTTCCAGCATATTACCAATGTTGGATCCTAAAAACAAGATGACTTTTCGCTTATCTGAAGTAGCGCAAATTCTAGCCAAAGCTTCAAAATAATCGCCTTGTTCAGGTTGAGTGTTTAGCTGTGGTATGTTTTCTTGTAAATCGTTTTTTAAAACAGAGAGAATATGTCCTGAAATATCAATAGGCTTGTAGTTGAAATCTACATTTTTATCGATAAGGTGTTGAAGCAAATGCTTTGTTTTTGATCCGTCTCCGGCTCCCAATTCAATTAAATCAAAAGTAGTATTGGCAGAAATTAAAGGTTTGGAAAGCTCTGCTGTTTTGTGTTGAAAAATATCCATTTCACAACGGGTAAGGTAGTAATCATCACAATGCATAATTTGCTGGAAGAGGAGATCGCCTTTTTTGTTGTAAAAATACTTGGAAGGAAGTTGTTTTTCTTTTTGAGATAGTCCGTGAAGAACATCCTCAAAAAAAGGAGTATCAATGATTGATGAGTTTTCTGAACTATTTTTATTGAGCATCATATCTATTGGGGTTCTTTGTTCATACCTGCTAAGGTACTTACTTGTAATAAAGCGAATATTACCCCAATATGTTTAACAAGTTAGCCTCGTTTTAGGATTCATCTTCTAGTTCAGTACAAAAATAACCTCTGTTTTTGATGAGTTGAATAGAAGCGTACACTTGCTTTTGACAGTTTGAGTCGATTCTGAAAATCTTATCACAATCTTCCAAATCAAAATTCCAGTTTTGAGGTGATAGAATAGCATTCAACTCTGGCTTTAGCCATTCTACAACATGGTGATTAGGAACATTGGTTTTGTATACGTGAATCATGTTTGTTACGGGTTTTGGTTAGATTCCTCATTAATGTCATCAGCTGAACCAAACCATTCTTTTTCAATTTTTTCTTTTTGTTGGTCGTTTAATTTCCCCCATTTATGCTTGAGTTTGTGCATGCCTCTGTGCTGACGGCATTCTCTGTTGTGGTGTTTTGGTCCGCAACCTTTAAAGCCTCCGAATAAAATTTTGGATAATAATAATATTCCCATGGCTTGCCAATAAGTAATAGGTTGCACTCTGGTTACATCAGGCAAAATAGCGTTCCACAGGAACATTACTAAATAGCCTACGCCAAATACGACCAAAAAGAAAATGGGGATGAAAAACAGTTTATACTTTTTGAATTTTTTCGCTTTAAAATCTTTCATGATTAGTCATTTAATGTGTTATAGATGTGTTGCAGTTTTTCGCGTAGTTTTTTCATGGCATATTGCTTTCGCGATATGATGGTTTTGAGGTTTTCTCCGGTCTGCTCGGCTATTTCTTGTAAGGTGTAATCTTCGAGTTCATTAAGTACAAACACTAGTCTTTGTTGAGGAGGCAGTTCATCAATAGCAGCCATTAATGCTTCTTGAATAAAGGACTGTTCCAAACCTAGATCAGGAAGTGTATTGTCTTTGAGTAAATCATTTGGGAAAAACTGTTCTCCAGCTTCATCTTCAATAGCAAGATCTTCTAGGTTTTTGGTTGTTTTCTTTCGGCTTCGGTCAATTATTTTATTCCGACTAATGCGGTACAGCCAACTGTCGAGTTGCTCAATAGATTCTGTATCTACAATGGTGCTTAGACTGTACCAAACATCTTGTAAAATGTCTTCGGCATCTTCATCGGTTTGCACCTTGCTACGAATAAAGCTAAACAGCTTTTTGCTGTGCTGCTTTACTGCGTTTAAGATGCTTTGTTGTTTCATGTGTGATGTTACTGATGCCTCCACATTATTGAAGACGAATGAAACCAAAAATTACTTTAAATGAAAAGAGTTTTTTGCGATAAAAGATGAAAATGGGGGCTTTTAAAATGATTTAGTAAGGTTGTTTTTATGATGATAACCATTCTAAAAAGGCAGTATTTTTGAGCTTACCTACTAAAATAGATTCTTTAAAATCTATTGTAAGGTTAATCATGATTTTACGATTGAAATAACGCTCGACATCTTTTATTGCTTTTCGATTCACTAAAAACTGTCGGTTTGCTCTGAAAAAAACAGGAGTGCAAATCTCTTCTAATTCTTCTAAGTTGTGAGAAATTAATAACTTGTTAGTAGAGAATGTTAAGCCAAAAACTTGTCTTTTTTCAATAGTGAAGAGTGCAAAATCGCTGATTTTAACTGGAATTATTTTTTCTCCTTGATAAATTAAAATTGACGAAGTTGATTTGTGAGTTTTTTGTTCAAAGTTTTGGGTGATCTGATTAAATGCGTTGGTATTATCGGTAAAATTATCTTTCAACATTTGGTATTTATCCAATGCTTTTGAAACACTTTTTTTATTGAAAGGCTTCAGGAGGTATACAATACCATTGGTGTCAAATGCATCAAGTGTATAGGAGTCAAAAGCTGTACAAAAAATAATAGGAGTATGAATTTTTACAGTTTTGAAAATTTCAAAACTTAGTCCATCGGGTAGTTGTATGTCTGAAAAAATAAGGTTAAAATCGCAATGTGTTTCAAAGTATTCAATTGCTTGGCCAATTGAAGTAAGTGTTGCTACAACTGAAATATCATGATCTATTTTTTGCAATGTATTGATCAGATCCTGCGAAGTGATTTTTTCATCCTCAACGATTACTACTTTCAACATTTTTATCAAGTAAATTTATTGCTACTATGAACCAATTTTCTGTTTGTTCAATAAATACACCACTCTGATTGGTTATTATTTCATATCGCTTAGTCAGGTTTTTTAATCCAATACCAACTGAGGTTGAAGGTTTGAATTTAGGCAGTATGTTATTCTTTACGATTAATTGTTCGTTTTGATAGGAAATACTGACTCTTAATGGAGATTCATCGGTAAAAGCATTGTGCTTAATGGCATTTTCAATCAGGGTTTGTAATGCATAAACAGGGATGGATTTTGTTGTAAGGATGGTTTCTGGGAGATTAAATGTCATAAAAAAAGAATCTTGATAACGGGTTTTAATTAAATGGATATAATCTCTTGTAAAATTTATCTCTTCAATTAGCGGTATTACAACTTTATCTTTTGCAGAAACAGTAAACCTTAAAAAATCAGATAGTGTTAAAGTATAACCTTCAGCCAATTCACTGTTTTGAGAGATTAATGACTTTAGGGTGCTTAGTGAGTTGAATAGAAAGTGAGGTTGGAGTTGATTGATTAATTGTTGTTGCTCTGCTTCAAGGTGTTTTATTTTAAGTTCATCTAATTCTGCTTGTGTTTCACTTTGCTTAGACTTGTTCATTATAGCATTAGCCATCATGATAACAATGGTATTTAAGGCCATAATATTGATAATAGGATATAGATAAAAAACTGGGGCAGAAGTATCTTCAGCTTGAAGATTATGAACAATCGGAAAGAAGTAAGAAAAAAGATTAATTAGCGGGAGGTGAATGATTAACAATAAACCATAACTTATAACTAGCCTTAACCACTTTTGCTGAATGTAGTGATACAATGCAATATTAATAAACCACACAAGTAAAGACATAGTGGTTAGTAATAGAAACATGTTGCCGTACTCTATATTATGGTGTTGATTCACAATGAGGTAAATAGGAGATACTACAAATGCTGCCATAATCGGGGATGAGATGAGGGCTGTTTTATAGAGTTCTCTTTTATGCATTAGAGTCATGGTTATGCATGTTAAGTTAAAGTAAGAGTAGGTAATTCTAAAATATTTAATTTGGGGGGGAGTGATAAAAATCAAGTTGACAATAGTCTTGAATTAAGGTATGACAATATTGTAAGTGGTATATGCATGCGCACTGAAAAAACCAAGGGCATTATTATTAAAATTTGTCAGAGGGTTAGCTGGAGCTGCTGCTGAAAAATTGCCGGTTAAATCATTTAGTGTGCGGTAATAATCATAGACATCTTTGTCTAGCGCATATAAAAATACGGATGCAGTGTCTCCTGAAACAAATTGATTTTCATCATTATCATCTTTTTGCCCTAATAAGTTACGTTCAATCAGTTCGCCTTGATTTATTTCATCATCAGATATACTTGTTAATTTTTCATTGGTTTGATTGACGATAATATTGTAGCGGTAATAATTGTTTACTCCGTCAGGATCATAAAATTGTACGCGGATATAATCTTCATCATCATCACCGAAAAATCCTTCTTCTGTTTTAATATAAACAGAATCAATGCTTACCGGTTGAGGCATTGTGGAATATGCTGTATATGTCTCTCCTTCAACATTAACATACAACTCATAAGTTGTTCCAGGAGTTCCTGTAATGGCTGTTGTTGAATAATGGCCAGCTGAATCTTCATTAAGCGTATCTGTATTTAGTCCGTCATTTAGAATTACTATAGCTCCACTAATTACCGGAAAGTTGTTGGAAGCATCAAAGTTGACTGTTCTAGAAAGTGTTACTGTACATAAACTGGTTTGGTCAATGCTGGCTTCAATTACAATCTCAGGATCAGAACTATTAAGGTCGATATCAATTACTTTTTGACAAGAAGACAGGATGAATAATAAACTAATCAGTATTGATCCGGTAATTTTAGTCTGCAAGTCCATAGTTTGAAACAGTTTTTTTTGTGCTGGGTTCATGCTTAAAATTTAAAGTTGTAAGTAATTGAAGGAATCCATCTGAAAAGGCTGGTTTGTACAGCTTGTGTTTTGGAAGCATCATCAGGATCTTCTTCAAACGTAATCATGTAAGCATTTTCTCTTCCATATGCATTGTACAATGAAAAGTTCCAGCTCGATTCAAATTTTTCATTTTTCTTTACTTGCCATGTGGCTCCTAAATCAAGTCGATGATAATCAGGCATGTTATAGCCATTTCTTTCTGTGTAATAGTTTACGACTTCACCGGCAATTTCATATTTTCCACTAGGAAAGGTAACGGCATTTCCAGTGTAGAATACCCATGAAGCAGAGAGTGTCCATTTATCTGTTAGATCATACATTGCAACAATAGATAGATCATGTGTTCTGTTCTGCATTGAAGGATAATAATCACCGTTATTAATTCCATTTATCTTATTTTCAGTTTTAGATAAAGTATAGCTTACCCAGCCATGCAGACGTCCTTTTTTCTTATTAATCAATAACTCAATACCATAAGCTCTGCCTTCTCCATAAAGCAATTCAGACTCTACGTTATTATTGAATTGTAACTCGGCACCATCTTTATAATCAATTTGATTTTGTAAGTATTTATAATACCCCTCAATTGAAAACTCATAAGAATTATTTTTAAAGTTTCTGAAATAACCAATTGATAGCTGATCAGCGATTTCTGGTTTTACATTGGGAGTGCTTGGAATCCACATATCAGTAGGGCTACCAGATGTTGAATTGGATAAGAGGTGCAAGTACTGCGCATTTCTTCCATAGGCAAATTTCACAGAACTTTTATTGTTGATGAGGTAATTAACTGTTAGACGGGGTTCTAGGTTGAAATATGTATTAGCAAATTCGCCACTTGAATATTGAGTAGAATCAATGGTATTGCCTTCAACATCGTAGTCATAATAAGTAGCAGCACCTAAGTTACTAAATGCACTAAAACGTAGGCCATATTCAAACGTCAATACATCATTAGGCTTGTAGTTGTGGGAAGCATATAGTGCATTTTCCCAAGCGTAACTATTCGAGAGATCATCGCTATCTCCAGAACTGGTTGTGATTTCACCTGGTACAATAGTGTGATGAATCGAATTAAAACCAAACTTTAACGTGTTTTTTGCATTGGCGTAATATTGAAAATCTTGCTTTAAGTTAAAGTCTTGTATTGTAGATACAATTTGTGCGTCAATACCCCTGATGTTAATGTCAATGTTGTAGTTATAGTTACTGAAAATAAATGATGTGTTAGAAAAGAGTTTATTGTTGAATAAATGATTCCAACGTAAAGTGGCAGTTGTGTTTCCCCAATCAAATCCCACCATGTCTTCCATACCAAAAACGTCTTTACCAAAATAACCTGAGAAATAGATGCGGTCTTTTTTACTTAGTTGGTAGTTGGCCTTAGCATTGATATCATAGAAGTACAACGAGGCATCACTGTAATCTTCAGTTGCTTTTAAAAACATATCTGCATAAGTTCTGCGTCCAGCAATACTAAAAGACCCTTTCCCTTTTACAATTGGACCTTCAACAGATAGTCTAGATGCAATAAGGCCAATTCCTCCACTTACTCCAAACTTTTGATTGTTGCCTTCTTTCATATGAATATCCATTACAGAAGAAAGGCGTCCTCCATATTCAGCGGGTTGTGTTCCTTTGTATAGCTTGATACTTTTGAGAGCATCTGCATTGAAAACAGAAAAGAAGCCTAGCAGATGTGAAGCATTGTAAACAGTAGCTTCATCCAATAGAATAAGGTTTTGATCTGCTTTACCTCCTCGAACAAAGAATCCGCTGCTTCCTTCACCAGCAGCTTTTACTCCAGGCTTTAGCTGGATTGTTTTTAGCACATCTTTTTCCCCCATTAATACAGGAATATCATCTAAATCTTGCATCTCAATTTTTTCAACACCCATTTCTGGTTTTCTTAGGTTTTCATCTGCTTTTTCAGCAGAAATAACTACTTCATTAAGTTGAGTACTATTTTCTTCTAAGTTGAAATCGAGCTCTAAATCCTTGTCAAGTGTTATTTTTCTTGTTTGAGGGGATAGCCCTAAAAAATTGATTACTAATGTGTATTCTCCTTTTTCTAATGTTATGGAATAGAAGCCGTAAGTATTGGTAGAAGAACCTACACCCGGTAATTCTTGCACAAGAACTGTTGCTCCAATCAAATATTCACCTGTCGAGGCATCTCTTACATAACCGCTAATAGAGTACTTCTCTTGGGCAAAAAGTTGTTGACAGAAAATAACAAGAAGTATAACAAATGAAACTCTCAAACTCATCAGATATTTACTATATTGATTATGAATGGAAGCAATTTTATTGGGATAGTTTTTGAATCACAATCAATCAGTGCCGAAGTGGACAGAATGGAGTTTTAACTAGAAAAAAAGCCGACCATCAAAATTGATAATCGGCTAACATTGAAATTGAAAGAATAAACCTTAGTGTGACATTTTAATAATTGCCTTAATGGTTGTTCCTTTTTTCAGAATCTTCAACCGCTTGATTAAATTCATCAAACTCGTAATATTTCACCAACTTATCGAATGGAAATAAACCAGCTTTGTATAAATGAATTAATCTTGGGATGTAATTATCAGGCGTGCTATCGCCTTCGTTTACAAATGAAATCGATTTACCACCTTGGATGACATTAGCATCTAATTCCAATTTATCAGCAGCAACAATAATAAAAAAGCCCAACATCTTAATTGATATCGGACTTCTTGATTATTTGAACAGTAATCTATGCTTGTATCTATTGTATGATGAGCTTTTTGGTGTATGAATCGGTTGAGCTTTTTGCTTGAAGTAAATAATATCCAGAAGAGAGTGAACCCACTGGAATAATATTGTTGTTTTCAGTAATCCGAGTTCTCAAAACTTCAGCTCCCGCCAAAGAGTAAATAACAATATTTAGTGATTCATTGAGTTCGTGGCGAAGGGTGATTTCATTTTTAGCAGGGTTGGGGTAAAAGGTCAAATGTGATGTGCTGAGTTGAACGTTGCTTATATTCAGAATACTGTCAGGAGTATCTTGGTCGTAGTTAAAATGAATAATACCATTTCCAGATCCACCGTTAAAAGAAAGGAGTGTGTCACTGTTGTAATTGATGCCATAATTGGCTTTACCAGTAATGCAAATGGCCTCATCCGATGCACTTAAAAAGGTGTAAAATGAATAGAGGTTTCTTAATGTATCGGCTCTAAGTATAGATAGGTTTTTATCCAAAAAGTACAGAGGTAAGCCATTAAACGCAGCTGCATTCTGAGTTTCAAGCATGATGATTACATCCTCTCCGTTATTTTTTGTCCATCCATGTTCAAATGGAGGCGACCAAGCATCCATAAATGAGATAGAGTCTACAAAACTTCCCTGCTGTGTGTATTTGAAGATATAGGGTGTAGCACCTGTATTAGCTGTTTTACGAGCATGGAAGTAATAAAGCGTATCGTCAACCATGTAGACTTTAGACTCAAAATCAAAAGTGATATGCGGACCAGCATCTACCCAAATAGGGTTAAAGTTGGCATCGGTTTTTAGGATGAAAGAATTGTAACTGGATCCTGTATTGGGAATAGTTAAACTTCCAAAAGTAGCACCAGTATTGCAATAACCGCTGATGTATACATTGTTGGAATCATCATAAACAAAGTCAGAAATGCTTACAGCTCCACTTACAGATTGCTCATTTTGTAAGTCTCCATTTAAATCAAATTTCGAAATGGTTCCTGTACCCCAACCAGTTCCAAGGGTAATTGCATAAAGAGATTGCTCATAAAATCTGAGGTTGTAGATCAATCGCTTTGTAGCCCAGGGTGTTGATAGCCAATTGAATGTGCCATCGCTATCAATTGATACAATGAAGCTTAAATCTAGAAAGGATGCGGCTGTAATCAAAGAGTCATTCATTCGTAATGAATCTCTAAAAACTCCACTGAAGTAAAGTGTTCCATCATCAAAGATCATGTTTTCAACACGGGCATTTCCACCAATAGAATATTGCCATTACTGATTTCCAGCAGTGTCATATTTCACGATGTCATTGATGCCGTAGTATGCTGGAGAAGGGTTTTTGGTGAAGTTGGCCGCAAATACTTCTCCAGTAGGTGAAATAGCATTTACAGAGACATAATCATATGTGGAGTTTACTTCAGTACTCCAGTTGAATACTTGGGCATGTGCGATTGAACAGATTGAAAAGATGATGAGTAAAAATTGTTTCATTTTTTAGCGTTATAAGTTCTCCAAAAAAAGACGGAAGTTTAGGTTAGGAAAGTTGCCTAGTTAAAGAGGTTGGCTTATTTCATTGTGTTCTTGAGAGTCATTTTGAAGAATTATAATTTATAAACCACAAAAGCCCGATACCTTTCGATACCGAGCTTTTATTATTCAAACAGTAATTGATGTTTGGATTTATTGGATAATGAGTTTTTCAGTGTGTTCTAAATTTCCTGCTTTAGCTTTTAAAATGTAATAACCAGCTGGTAGAGTAGAAACATCAATGGTGTTGGTGTTACCTGAAACAATAGTGCTTGAAACCTGAGCTCCAGTCACCGTGTAAATAGAAACTTCTAAGTTGCTAGATAGTTCATGTTTTACGGTGATGATGTCATTGGCAGGGTTGGGATAGATATTCAAGTTAGAGGCTTTCTTCAAATCATTTACTCCTGTAACAACTACATTGTGACAATCAGAAAGGGCAGTGCAACTATCTAGGGTTACTTCTACAGCGTAATCGCCTGTTTGGGTTGGTTGAAATGTTTGGTCTGTAGCTCCTGAAATAGGTTGATTGGTTGCGCAGTCATACCATTGGTAAGTTGCTAAACCTTGATTTGCCATTAATACTGTACCGCTTGGCGCAACGGTTACCGTAGGGTTAAGCACAATCAAGATTTCGAATTTCATTAGACTGTCTAATCCACAAGCATTTTGAATAGTATCGTAATAAGTTCCTGTAGCATTCCAAACTTTTCCACTTGGTGAAGTATATTCCAAACAAGCTAGTTGAAGGATGGTAGCTGATGTTGGCATACATGAAACGTATTCGTAAGCACCAATTGCAATTGAACCACTGTATGGGTTTAATCTGCTTTCGCCTGCTAAATCAAATGCAGACCAGTTAGTATCGTATGAGTTTACATCTCCTTGTGTGTTGTAAGCAGTTGTCGGTCTGAAATCTCCATTAGCGAAATCTAAAAACGGAGCGTTTACCGTATCAATTACACTGTTGGTTAATACACTTAAACCAGACCAGTTACCACCGTTGTTGGTGTTGGTGCTGTTGAAATACGAAGTTGCAGGAATTGATCCAATATCTTGTACCAAGGTAAAGTTTGTACTATCAGCCGTGTAGAAAAGGTTGTTATCAAAATCCAATACTATATCACCAGTAGAATTATCACTAATCACTCTGATGATACCCGGCATGTTTGATCCATTGGCAACCGTTGAATCAATTACAAAAGTGTTGTTGGTGAATTGCACAGAATAAGTGCTAGGGGAGTTATTATTAATGTATCCAATGCTGTTGAATGCCGAAGTAGAAGATCTGTAATTATCGATGAATAGATTATTGGCAATTAAGGCTTGTTTTGGACCACCTGTTTGAGAACCAGCATCTAGTTCAAAAACATACCCGGCTAGGTATGTATTGTTGCTGAAAATGCAATTCGTAACGCTTACCATTTGAGTATCTGCATAAGATCTGAAATTGAAAGCAGGGCTATAATTACACAAGTTGTGATCGAATGTGCAATTGTTGATGCGAAGTTCTTTGCTACCAATAATAGATTGATTTGCTCCAAAAGCAGCACCGGCTCCCCAAGTACTGTAAGCACCGTAAAAAGTAATTCCGTCTACAATTAATACCTCATCTGGAACTCCCGGTGTATTTGTTTCAACGAGTACAAGTTTTGAGGCGTTGTTACTGTAATTTCCGCTAGCATCATCACCGTTAATATCACCACTTAAAATGGTTACATGCGCTTCAGGATCTCTTTGATCTCTACTTGTTTCTGTACCATCAAAACCACCGTATAATTTTTCGCCTAAGCGAAGTGTAAACCAATCGTTAATTCCTAGGGGAGTATACGTGCCTTCTGCAATCCAAAGTTCTGCACCGATAACTGTATTGCTATCTAAAGCCGTTTTTGGACTGGTGTATGCATTTGCCCATGAAGATCCATCGTTACTTCCGGTTGCATCTGCATCAACGTAAATTACAGTTTGCGCATTAGCAGCAACTATGCTCGTTGCTAATAATACTAAGCTGAGTAAAATTCGTTTCATGTTCCTTTTTTTCTTAGTGTTAATGTTACTTGTTTGAATAAGATGGCGCAAACGTAGAGGCTCAAGCACGCGCTGCGAAATAGCTTTGAGGAAGTGCATTTATTATTTGAGGAAGTGCATTTCTAGAAAACACAAAAGCCCGATACTTTTCAGTATCGAGCCTCTGATTATTCAAACATAAATAGTTTGTGGGTTATTGAATAATGAGTTTTTCTACGTGTTCTAGATCACCAGATTTTGCTTTCAAAATGTAGTAACCAGCAGGTAGACTAGAAACATCAATGGTGTTAGCGTTACTAGAAACGATGGTGTTTGAAACCTGAGCTCCAGTTAAGGTGTAAATAGAAACTTCAATGTTGCTATTCAACTCGTGTTTTACGGTGATGATGTCATCTGCAGGATTCGGGAAGATGCTCAAATTAGCAGCTTCTTTTAAGTCGTTAACTCCTGTAACAACTACATAATGACATTCTGAATATTCTGTGCAGTTTCCTACAGTTACTTCAACACCATAATCGCCAGTTTGTGTAGGCTGATAAGTTTGATTTGTAGCTCCTGAAATTGGTAAATCAGTATCGCAATCATACCACTGATAAGTTGCAGAAGCTTGGTTTGCCATTAACTCAATTCCACCTGAAGTAATTGATACAGATGTGTCAACGATGATTGTCAAGTTGATTGTCATGGCACTATCAAATCCACATGAATTTGGAATAGTATCTTGATAAGTTCCAGCTGCAGTCCAAATTTTTCCACTTGGAGAAGTGTACTCTAAACAGGCATCAGCATTGATGGTTGCAGTTGTGTTTTGACAAACTAACCCTCTTTGGTAAGCTCCAATTGCGATGGTACCATTTACATAATCCATACGATCTTCGCCCGCTAAATCGTAATCTGTCCAAGTAGAAAGATAAGAAGCTGTATCACCTTGTGTAGCGTAACTTGTTGTTGGTCTTAAGTCGCCTGCAGCGTAATCTTCAAAAGGATCATTCGGACTAATAAGGCTTCCAACAAAACTGTTTAATTGGGTCCAGTCGCCACCGTTATTCTTGCAATTTGCACCAATGTATTTGGTGGTCCAGATTGCGTTATTGTCCATTACAATGGTGTTTAAATTTACATTGTCAAAAAACAAGTTGTTGTCAAAATCCATGATGATATCGGCATTTGCAGAACTACCTTTTTCTGAAACAAATAGACATTTATGGAAGTTGCCATTGTTGTTGCTGTTTCCAATGAATGTGTTGTTGGTCAATTGAATTTCAAACGTAGCAAAAGAGAAGTTTGCAAATCTACCTACTACACCACCGCCTGTGTATACTGAGTCAACTGTTGTATTGTTTTCGAATAGGTTGTTTGTGAATGTTGCATAATATGCCGCTCCAGTAGTATTAGTAACTCTAAACTCTACAGTGTATGCTTCTAATGCATGATTGTTTCTGAAGATTGAATTCGAAACTTCAAGAACTGGATCGGAATAACTTGTATAGAAGTTAAACGCAGACTGATAACGATTGGTGTTGTTTTCGAAAATGCAGTTGTAAATTCTAATACCCTTTTGGTATACTCCTGGATAATCAGTTCCAAGTCCACCACCAGCAGCAGATGTACTATAAGCGTCTGAAATAGTAAGCCCATCTAATAGAACCACTTCTTCACCGTTCAAAGTATTATTTGGGTCATATGGATCTACATTAATAATTCTTTTAGCATTGTTATAGTAATTGCCTAAAGAATCGTCTTCGTAAACATCACCGCTTAAGATGGTTATGTTTTGAGCTGGATTTCTTTGCGAAATCGAAGTTTCAGTACCGTTAAAACCACCATATAGTTTTTCGCCATGTTTAATGTCGAAAGAGGAATTAGAATAATAAGGAGTGTAGGTTCCTTCAGCAATCCAAATCTGTGCACCTGTAACACCGTTATTGTCCAGTGCATTTGCTAAATTGGTGTAGGCACTTGCCCATGTTGAACCGTTGTTGCTTCCGGTTGCATCTGCATCAACGTAAATAATAGTTTGTGCTTTTGCGCTAAACATAGCGCCAGTAGCCAAGGCTAAACTGAGTAAAGCTTTTTTCATAGCTCTGTTTTTCATTAGAATTAATGTTGTTTGTTTGAATAAGAAGGCGCAAACGTAGAGGCTCAAATATGCGCTGCGAAATAGCTTTGAGGAAGTGCAATTTTTATTTGAGGAAGTGCATTTTCTAAAAACACAAAAGCCCAATATCAAGTGATACCGAGCCTTTGATTATTCAAACATGAATCGTTTGGAGATTATTTTATAATGAGTTTTTCTACGTGTTCTTGATTGTTTGATTTAGCTTTCAAAATGTAGTAACCAGTTGGTAAATTAGAAACATCAATCGTGTTTAAATTACCAGAAAGAACTGTGTTAGAAACCTGAGCTCCTGTTAACGTGTAAATCGAAATGTCTAAGTTGCCAGTTAACTCATGTTTTATGGTAATGATGTCATCAGCTGGATTGGGGAAGATGCTCAAATTTGCAGTTTCTTTCAAATCATCTACACTCAAAGTATTTGGACCTGCCTGACTAGCTCCAATGGCTATTTCTCCTTGAGTATTAAATCTTGGGTTTCCTGCTAAATCTACCTCAGGATACATTTGATTGGCAAATACATCTATCAAATTCGAATTGCTATACATGGCTGTATTTCCACCAGCTTCGTAAGCTGCAATTGGTCTGTAATCTCCATTTATATAATCTACAAAAGGAGTAGCGTTAATGATCTGGGTATTGGTTAATCCTTGTAGATCAGGAAAATCTTGAATGTTGTTATAAGAGTAATCTGGGAAGATAACTAATGCACTAGCGCTTCCATTTGAAACGCTAAAAATGTCTGTAGCTCCATAATTGTTGTAGAAGATATTGTTGCTGATGTGAGGGTAGAAATAGCTTGCCGCTCCAGCAGATTCATAAGCAAATAAACCAGGTACGTAGTTACCTTGAGCATTATTGATAAAAGTGTTGTTGAGTAGGAAAATGTCAATTTCACAACCTCCAGGTATGATGGTGAATCTTCCGCAAGTTCCGCCCATGCCAAAGGCTTCTGTAATGTTGTCGTTAAACAGGTTGTTCACCATGTGTACTTCTGAATAAACGTGGCTGTTTCCCGTAATTCTGTATTCAACTGTATAAGCAGAGTTGAAATCTGCATTCACATTCTTTTCAATGATGTTGTTGTACATCAAGAATGCCGCTGGTACTTGTGAATAGAAAAGAACACCGGCTCTATTGGCAGACACATTCTCTCTGATAATACAGTTTGAGATTTCCAAATTGTTCATCGATTGAGAGTATACATAAATTCCACCACCGGCAGCGGTTGTGCTAAAAGCGTGTTCAATAATAAGTCCATCAAAAACCGCTCTGTTGGTACTGTGCACTTCAAATACGTGCTCGGCATTGTCTTGCATGTAGGTGTTTGTACTGCTAACAATACCTTGGTCGTTCCAACTTACATCTCCACTAACAACCGTAGGATTTGCTTTTATATTTCGTTGGTCTTTATCCGTTTCATTACCGCTAAAACCACCGTAAATTCTAACATCGTTATCAACTCTAAAAGTTTCGTTAGAAGATGTTCTGGTATAAAATCCTTCTGCAATCCAGATTTCATCATTTGTAGAGCTGTTCGTCAACGCTACGTTTAAATCGTTGTATGCGTTTGCCCAGGAAGATCCATCGTTGTTTCCAGTAGCATCATCATTTACGTAAATGATTGATTGTGCTTGAACGCTCAATAAACCGCTGCTTACCAAAGCCAGACTGAGTAAAATTTTTTTCATGTAAAGCATGTTGTTTGTTTGAATAAGATCAAGCAAACCTAGAGTCCCTTTCAGTCGAAGAAAAATAGCTTTGAGGAAGTGTGATTTTTATTTGAGGAAGTGCATCTACAAGTTGATTAACTCGTAAAATTCTTTTGACTTTTGGCGCGATACTTTAGCATCAATNCCTTGTTGTAGATGGATNNTTTTATCGGTTTTATTGACTTTGTCGATGTAGTTGAGGTTTACAATCCACGATTTTTGACTGCGGTAGAAAAATGAATCATTTACCAATTCTTCTTCCAGTTGNGCAATGTTTTTACTGGCTGTNTAGTTTTTATCGAGGGTGTAAATTTTACTGTANGCCGATTGACCTTCAATAGCAATAATGTCTGTTTTGTTTANCAGAACACGNTCACCACGATCCATTACTTTTATCGTNTTTCTAAACGAGCTATTGATTTGATTGACTTGTTCTTNGGTGATTCTAAAAAGCTGTTTCTCNTGNANTTTNTCAGCNGCCTGTTTCAATCNGGTGATGTCTACAGGTTTCAGTAAATANTCGATAGCAGAGATNTCAAATGCCTTGATGGCNTACTTATCGTAAGCNGTACAAAACACGATNTNGAAATTGATTTCNTCAAAAAAGTCCACGATTTCATAACCCGCATGTTCGGGCATTTCAACATCCANAAAAACGACATCAACCTCGTNGNTTTGTAAATAGTCAACCGCTTTTTTTAATANATTGAATGATGAGAGTACCTCAATGTTTGGACAAAAACGATTGATGAGCAGCTCTAGGTTTTCTCGAGCACTGGCTTCGTCATCAACAATGATTGCGCGTATTTTTTCCATGGGACTCAAATCAAAATGCTTCTAANNGGNTGGACAAATTTACTTTACGCAGCGTTGGTTTTATTTGAGGAACGGTCATAAATNGGAATTCTGATNGTNACTCGTGTGCCAACGGCTTGGCCATTTTCTTNNAANTCTTCGTAATTCACCCCGATGGTTGTTTTGAGCTTTTCTTGCATCATTTCCAAGCGCTTTTTAATTGANCCNATGGCGTATGATTTGTGATCTGCATTGCGNCTTTGNTTGATTTTNNTAGATGCTTCTCTACCAATGCCATTGTCTTCAATNACNCANGTNANNGTNTCTGAAATCGAAATTTTCACATCNAANTNACGNTCGGTTTCTTTGTGGAAAAGNCCATGTTTNAGNGCGTTTTCAATAAACGGCTGAATNAGCATNGGAGGGATGTACTTGTTNGGAATGCGATCNGGTGTGTTGANCTCATAATTGAAATCATCTCTAAAGCGAAGCTTNTCNANNTTCAAATANGTTTCAAGNGATTCAATNTCTTTTTCAATCGGNATAAATTCTTGTTCAGAAGCATTGAGTGTTTCACGAATCAACATCGCAAATTTGTTGATGTAATCGTAAGAGCTGTCTACATCTCCATGCAANACCANNGTTTGGATGGAATTCAGTGCATTGAAAATAAAATGCGGATTCATTTGTGCNTGAAGCGCCTTCAAGTTNGAAGCTANAATTTTATCGTTTTTACTCAATTCCAGTTGATGATATGCTTCATCCAAGGCTTCTTTTTGTTTNCGAATGGTTCGTAACCTGAAGAAATTNANCACCAANGCAATACTGATTAAAACTAAGATTGCAGCCACTGCCCAAATGATGATGTTTTGTCTCGATTCACGTGCAGCNGCAACAGCTAATTGGGCTTCATGCTCGGCNTCANCAANNGCTTNNTGTTTTTCGTANTCGTATTCGATNGANTGTTTNANCGCTTGGTTTTTAAGATTTTCATTGCGCAGTGTATCTTTCAGACTATTGAATTCCAACAAGTATTCATTGGCTTCTTTATACTTNTTGGTTTTNGTGTAAATCTCTGCCAGTAAACCAGCGGCATCGCTCAGTGTATATTTTAAGTCCAACTCTTTAGTGATACGATAAGCTTCCTTTGCATTTTTTTCTGCTTTAGCATAATNACCTNGCTTCANATCATTTTGAGCGAGTGAGTAAAGCCCTTGNACTACATCTTGCGGTCGATTAGCNNTTTNNGCCAACTTAACGATTTCGGTAAAGTANATTTCAGCTGAATCAAGTTGACCNTGCTTTGCAGCTATTCTACCCAACACATCCAACCCGTTTATTTTATCAGCNCCAGCCTTTGCTTCCTCTAAAAGTTGAATGCCTTTAAGNCTCAGTTCGCGAGCTTGTTCATAATCCTCTTGATANAAATACATGGTTGCTAAAGTGGTAGAAGCAAAGCCTTCAAGGCGTTTGTNACCTGTNCCTTTAGCTAATTGTAAAGCACGTNTATAGTGATTCATTGCTTCCTTTTTGTTGCTCAAGCTTNCGTGGATATCGCCCAAACTCATAGACAGATGAGTCAATCCAGCAGAGTCGCCACTTGCCTCAGCAAGGCGCAGTGATTTGTTGAAATAGTCAATGGCTACTTGAACGCGTCCACGTTCTTCATTAATGAGTGCAATGGCGTATAGCATTTTGCCTTGGCCTTTTTCATCTTGGCTTTTTTCGAATACTTCTAGGGCTTTCTTGTAGTTTTTTTCAGCCGTTTCGAATTCACTTTGAATATCGTGTAAGTAACCTTGGTTGGCATAGGCTACTCCCTGATAATGCAAATATTTGTTGCGGAGTTTTTGNTTGTNAGTCTTGTTTAAAGCTTCAGTTGCTTGCGATAAAACCACTGAATTATACCGAGGCCATACATCATCATTCCAGCATTCTTCAACCAGATCTACAAGAATAGCTAGTTTGTTTGTGTCCTCAGTTTCTTGGTGATAGCTCTCCATTTTAGACAACACAAGTGCACTGTCGTCTCCACTAAGTTCAAAGTGATTTAGCGAATCAATTAAAAAGTATGTTTTGCTTGAAAAATCTTGTTGGGCTAATAAAGGGAGTGAGAAGACAAAACAGAGTATGCCTAGCANGAAAAATGGGGACGAAATTTTCATGCGGCAAATATTTTAAAAACGATTGAATTAATTCAACTCTTTCCAGAGATCATCAAATTCTCTGGTAAAAGCTTCANCCTCATTTACAAGCATTCTAATTTTATCAGCNATTGTTAAGTAGGTTACGTTTTAGTAAAGAAATTTCGTCTTCTAATGCTTGTAGCTTCGTTGTCNCATTNGATGTNTTGCCAATATTATTAGTGATGACTCTTGAGATTTGCCAAATGGTNACAATNGCTTTGCTGGGAATGNTAGAGCCGTAATGATCGGGGTTNGTTGGTTCNAGNTGAATTTTCGATAAGCTTTTNCTNTGGAGTCTTCTTACTAGAAAATCATTTTCCAATTCAAAAAGATAAATTTTTCCGGGNTGAGCTTCAGANAGTGTCAACTTATCGGTTTTGTAGGCTATAANAATGTCATCCGTATTTATTCCCGATGCTCCGTTAAACATNGCATTGTCTTCTATTTGGAAGGCGCGGTAGTTTAATCCTTTGGATAAAGGAAGNTTGATGGATTCAAAACTGCTAANGCTTTTTCGGTCTTTCAGGTAAATGGCTTTNTTGGTTTTTGAAACGTATGGCACNGCTATAATGTCAACCGGAATAACGGTTGGAGTCAAATTGTGCTTGGTGTCTTTAATTAAATCATCTCTAAAAATGTCAAAACGATAGAGTTCATTCACCGAAAGCTCTTTCTTGAGCAAATCATCGGTGCTTATGCCAAAATGGTTAGCAATATCGATNAGTGTNCTGATTTTAGGTTCAGCTCTTCCTTCTTCATAAGCNCCTATACTAGCTCTTTTTAGGTTGAANAAGTCTGCNAANTCGCTTTGGTTAAGGTTTTTAACGCTTCTTATCTTCTTGATGTTGTTTCCGATTTTTGACATNGAGTAGAAAAATTAATGCTAAAAATATTGGCTATACCAAAAATATTAGTATATTGCTATTCCAAAACTAATAAAAATAACATGAAAGCAAATGAAAGACGATTAAATCCCAGCCGCCCTCCGCTATGAAAAAGATTATCTTGTGACCAAAACAGGCAATCTGTTCCTACTTAAATTTTTAAACCATAAACTTAAACTTGAAATAGAATGAATGACCATTTTGAAAAGGTAAAATCCTTTTTACTCGATTTAGAATACAACATCTCTTATCAGGATGCTACGGAGGAAGTACTCGTGGTAGAAGATGAAACAGAAGGAATAAGAAACCTCTTTGTTGCTTGCGCATCACCAATCTTGATTATGGAGCAGTTTTTATTTGAACTGAAAGAAGACAATCAAGAAGTGTTTAAAAACCTTTTAATCAAGAACCGCGACATTGTTCACGGAGCGTTTGCGCTGGATGAAACAGGGTCACGAGTAATTTTCAGAGATACCCTGCAATTAGAAAATTTGGATCAAAACGAATTGGAAGGATCCATTAACTCGCTCAGTTTGCTCTTGAGTGAATACTCAGATGAGCTGATCAAATTCTCAAAATACTAAGACTTTTCAATCATGAATATTTTAAAAAGATTATTCTCACTAGGTAAAGCAGAAGCCAATTCTGCCATTGATAAATTAGAAGATCCGATCAAAATGACGGAACAAGGAATCCGCGATTTGAAAGAAGATCTGGATAAAGCATTGCATGCCTTGGCTGAAATCAAAGCGTTGAGCATTCGCTCAAGAAATGATATGGAAACGTATCAAAACAAATCGAAAGACTATGAGCAAAAAGCCATTTTGCTCTTACAGCAAGCTCAAAAAGGAGACCTAAGTGCCGAAGAAGCTGATCGCTTGGCAAGTGAAGCATTGGTGAAAAAAGAAGAAAACCAAAAGCTTTTTGAAGGAAGTAAAGCTGACAAAGAGAAGTTTGATAAAAACATCGAAACGATGGATGCGAACATCAAACGATTAAGAAGCCAGATTAGTCAGTACGAAAATGAATTGCGCACCTTGAAAGCACGTGTGAAAGTGAGTACGGCTACTAAAAACATCAATAAACAAATGGCGCAAATTGATTCTTCCGGTACGGTAAGTATGCTAGAGCGAATGAAAGAGAAAGTAGCGCAAGAAGAAGCGCTTGCAGAAAGCTATGGCGACATTGCGAATGAAAGCAAGACTCTTGACGAAGAAATTGACAAAGCATTAGACGGAGCAGAAACCAGTAAAGCCAATGATGAATTGGCCGCTTTGAAAAAGAAGCTGGGAATGGGCGGAGATGACACCAACAAAATAGAAGAATAACAACAATGATGGAATTCCTGCATTTTATATTTAACGGAGCTAATGCTGTTCCAACGGCATTGCTCCTTTTCGTAATCCTTTATTGGATTATAGTGATCATGGGATTCCTGGGCACTGACTTCCTTGACTTTGACCTCGATTTTGAAGCNGATTTAGATGTGGATGCGGATGTAGAAGCTGATGTTTCAGGTTCGTCTTCAGCAGATATAAGCTGGATCAACAATGTCTTGATCTTCTTTAATCTCGGGAAAGTGCCACTTATGATCTGGATGAGTTTTTTGGTCTTNCCATTATGGCTGATTACNGTGAATATCAATGCCNTNTTCGGAATCAGTAATTTCTTTCTAGGAATGGCCGTCTTTCTGCCGGTTTTGTTCGGTTGCTTGTTCATCGCCAAAGTNTTGACTTGGCCATTTGTAAAATTCTTNCAGAATATAGATAAAGACAGTAAGAAGAAAGAAATTGTAGGAAAAGTAGGTCTTGTTACNCTAGCTGCTGATGATAAAAGNAAAGGACAGGCAGAAGTCAATTATTCAGGCAGTCANCTGCGNTTTTACATCAAAACAAGANCGGAANTAAAAGTCTCAAAAGGCGATNAAGTTTTGTTTATCCAAATGCTTCCCGATGAGGAAGGAGTTTACTTGGTAGAACCCTATCATCAAATCAAATAATTAACTACTCAATAACTAACTAACATGGATTCATTTTTTGAAAGTTCAGCCTTCACAATTGTTGTTGTGAGTGTTGTATTCTTATTCGGTATTCTGGCAATGGTAGCAAGGTTCTACCGTAAAGCCTCTCAAGGTCAGGCATTGGTGCGAACCGGAGTTGGCGGAATTAAAGTGTCGTTTAACGGAATGATTGTCGTTCCTGTACTTCACCGTTTGGAAATTATGGACATCTCTCTGAGTACCATAACNATTGAACGAGGAGGNAAAGACGGNCTNGTGTGTAAAGACAANATGCGTGCAGACATTAAAGTAGCCTTCTTCGTTCGGGTAAACGAAATGGTAGAAGATGTCAAGAAAGTAGCACAATCAGTAGGTTGTGATCGTGCTTCNGANAAAGAATCGTTGCGCCTACTTTTTGATGCGAAATTCTCGGAAGCACTCAAAACAGTTGGNAAGAAATTCGACTTTGTTGACCTNTACAACCAACGCGATGAGTTTAGAAAAGAAATCATCAACATTATTGGTACAGACCTTAATGGGTATGTNTTAGACGATGCAGCTATTGATTTCCTTGAGCAAACACCTTTACTGTCGTTAGATCCTTATAATATTCTGGATGCGGAGGGGATCAAGAAGATTACCCAAATCACTTCAGACGAAGCGGTGAAAGCCAACTTTATCAAGCGCGATAAAGAGAAAACCCTTAAACAGCAAGATGTTGAAGCACGTGAAGCGATTCTTCAATTGGAGCGTCAACTGGCTGAAACAGAAGAAAAACAAAAACGCGAAGTCGCAAGTGTTAAAGCCAGAGAAGAAGCGGAAACATTGCGTGTACAACAAGAGGAGTTGTTGAAATCTGAACGCGCTCGAATTACCACAGAAGAAGAGGTGATGGTAGCCGAAGAAAACAAGCAACGTCAGGTTATTGTAGCAGCTAAAAACAAAGAGCGCACAGAGGCAATTGAAAACGAACGCGTAGAAAAAGATAGGTCGCTTGAAGCTACGGAGCGTGAGAAGATTGTTACGCTGGCGCAAATCGAAAAAGAGAAATCGGTTGAAACCGAAAAGAAAAACATTCAGGAAGTTATCCGCGAACGTGTTGCCATTGAAAAAACAGTGGTAGACGAAGAAGAAAAAATCAAAGATACCAGAGCTTATGCCGAGGCTGATCGTTTGAAGAAAGTGGCGGTAACTAAGGCTGAGCAAGATGCAGAGGCGGCTTTGGTTCAGGAAATCAAGAAAGCTGAAGCGGCTAAGCAAGCTGCTGAATTTGTGGCCAAACAAAAAGTAATTGACGCTGATGCCGAACAACAATCGTCTGTTCAACGTGCCGAGGCTATTAAAACATTGGCCGAAGCTGAAGCGGCTAAATATGCTGCATCAGGATTGGCTGAAGCGAAAGTAATGCAGGCTAAAGCCGAAGCGAGAGAGAAAGAAGGGGAAGCTGAAGCTTCTGTGTTGGAAGATCTTGCGTTGGCTGAAGCGAGAGGAATTGAATCGAAATCAAATGCTCAGGCAGAAGCTGAATTGAGAATTGGTAATGCCAAAGCTGAAGTAGAAAGATCGAAAGGGTTGGCAGAGGCTGATGTGATCTCTAAGAAGGCAGAAGCAGAGAAAGAAAAAGGCCTTGCCGAAGCCAATGTAAACCGCGAGTTGTACAACGCTGAAGCTGAAGGTATCGANCGCAAAGCGGANGCAATGAAGAAACTNGACGGTGTTGGTAAAGAACACGAAGAGTTCAAGTTGAGANTGGATAAAGACAANCAAGTCGAGTTGGCTCAAATCAACATTCAGAAATCAATTGCCGATGCNCAAGCTGAGGTGCTTTCAAATGCCTTGAAATCTGCCAATATNGATATTGTTGGTGGAGAGTCTGTCTTCTTCGATAAGATTGNTGGNGCTATCACCACCGGNAAATCAATGGATAGAACGGTAAACAACTCTGAGATTTTCTCAAAAGTGAAAACACAGTTGTTGGAAGATCCTAGCGGAGCTACCTTGTTAGANCAGATTAAATCGGTGGTAAGTGCTGCAGATATTGATGCGGAAGATTTGAAAAACCTTTCCATTGCAGCATTGGTAACCAAGCTGATGACACAAACCAATGATCCGGCACAACAAAGTGCTTTGCAACAAATTCTACAACTGGCCAATAATGCTGGTTTGGGCAATGCAAAGCCCGGTGATTTAGGCATTACACAGTCGTAATANACTGTTTCAAATAAAGGAAGGACGGCTCNGTCTGTCCTTCCGTTTTACTGCTATTGAGTTTCGGAATCTATACTGAAACCTGTATTTCTATGTACTCCATCTAACAATTCAATGGATAAAGATCAATCAGATAATTCAAAAGGTATAACACTGGAAAGTGGAACGTACGAGATCATNCGCGAACGCCTTCAAAAGCATGGCGATGATCTGAGAAATCGTTTGCAAGAACTCAATGTGGCCCGAAAAGAAGTTTTTGGTTCCATTGAAACCAAGCTAATTGCCACCGAGCGGATTACCACAGAAAACAATTGCCTGGCGCGCGACATTATTTCGCTGGGAAATAACCGTTTTTTGTTTGGTTACAATGTTCGCATGGGGTTAAAAACCGANACCTTGGTTTCCGATGTTTTTAGCCATTATTCTTATGACAATCAATCGCANACCTTCCAAAAAGAAACNGCTGCNTTCTTNANCGATAAGCAGTTCTTAATGGATTTTGCGAACCTTTATAAATATTACCGCGATACNCGTTTTGCCAAGTTTGCCCAAATTGGAGAATTCATTTTCATGGTCTTTCAGGTGGGAAAAACNCCCGAAGATGTGAANACCTTTAAGTGGGGAAAGAAAGAAGGCGAACTGGTTTACATTGATAACCGTAGNGATCANGAATTTCGCTTTCCCAATCAACACGAGTTTCGTTGGGAAAAGGTAACGCGCGACATGCAACGCAATGGAAAGTATCCGCANTTTTCCATTCAGGANAGAGTATTTGTTGAAACTACCGGNGGCGATTTGACCATTAAGGTAGAAGACAATACTGAAACNGGGAAAGGNATTTACAGTGAAAAGGTTGAAGANCCTGATCAAACNCTGGATGATGCTGAAATTTACTATGCGATTATCGGTAACCTTATCGCGTTGAAAATCAANCCNTATCAGGAAANAAGTTACCGCTATTTCGTCTACAANGAAAAGATTCANCAAGCCGTTCGGATCGNTGCATTGGAAGATAGCTGTGTGCTNTTGCCCGATGATCAGGGAATCATCTTTGCAAAGGGCTACTACATTCAAACCGGAGAGGTAAAGTTGTTTGATATTCAGATGGAAAACATGCTTTTCGAAAAGCGAATTCCATCGCCAAACGGTGAAGATTTTCTCTATGTGTTTTACCAGCAAAGTACNGGTATTTACAANTTGCTTTCTTACAANCTGATTGANCAGGAAGTGGCTACGCCCATCATTTGCAACGGNTACTCCATTTTCGAAGACGGTGAAATGGTCTTNTTTAANAGTGAAGAAGAGCAGAAAAAACACCANGTATTGCAGATTTGGCAAACACCTTTTTATTCTCCCAATAAGACCATTGAGGTAGAAAATCAATCGTACCTCTACAAGCTGGGGAATAAAGAAGTGGTGCGTGCAATGGCCGAATGTCAGGAGTTGATTAAGCTGATCAATAAAGAAGANAATTACGCCAACTTATACATCGATTTGGTAAAGGTTGCTACNGATGTAATGGACGCTTACCATTGGCTCGATCATGAGGAGGCGAANCAAATNAAGCAGCCTATNGCAGAAATTAAAAATTCTGCATCATCGGCNATTGATGAGTACGAAAAAGTAGTGCGCATCAAAAAGAACACCCGCGAGCGATCNCAAGAAGTGTTTGCTAAAGCCGATGGAATTATTGCNGTTGCTAAACGTGGAGAATCTGCAGCCATTCAGGATTATGTAGACCGTTTGGGGCAATTGAGAACGGCNAGAGGAGAGGTGATTTCNTTGAAAGAGTTGCGTTATGCAGATCTGGAAACCATTGANGCGTATGAAAAGCAACTGATNGAAATTACCGAGAAGGTTTCGCAACAAACGGTAAAATTCTTNCTGAAAAAAGAGGCGCTGCAGCCTTATGAACAACGTGTCGAAAAATTAAGTGCTCAAGTAGAGCAATTNCAGAAAGTTATTGAAGCTAAAAAGCTNGAAGAAGCCATTTTAAAAGTTTCACAAGAGCNGGAAATGTTAATAGAGATTGTGAGTAATCTCAAAATCGAGGACGCCACCCACACCACCCGAATCATCGATGGCATTTCCAGTATCTACGCCCGCTTTAACCGCATCAATGCAGCGCTTAAAAATAAGCGCAAGGCATTGATGGGGAAGGAGGGGGAAGCTGANTTCAATGCACAATTGAAGTTGGTGAATCAGGGAATGACCAATTACCTGGACATTAGTGATTCTCCCGAGAAATGCGATGAGTACTTGAATAAACTCATGGTACANCTCGAAGAGTTAGAAGGACGCTTTGCGGAATTTGAACACTTCTTAACCAAAATAACAGAGAAGCGCGAAGAAGTTTACAATGCCTTCGAATCGAAGAAGGTGTATTTGAGTGAGGTGCGCAACAAAAAGAGCTTATCGTTACAACAGTCGGCAGAGCGCATTATTTCTGGCATTCAAAAACGATTGAATGCACTGAAAACCATTCAGGAAATCAATGCTTATTACGCTTCCGATTTGATGGTCGATAAAGTCAGAGAGTTAGCCAAACAATTGCTTGAAATGGGCGATTCGGTGAAGTCGGATGATATTCAGAGTAAACTCAAATCAGCTTACGAAGAAGCATCTCGCCAGCTCAAAGACAAAAAAGAACTTTACGTTGATGGTGAGAACCTCATTAAACTGGGGAAACATGCATTCAATGTAAATACGCAGTCGGTAGAGTTGTCATTGGTGAACCGTAATGAGTCGATGTTTTACCACATTACCGGAACCAATTTCTTCGAAGAAGTCAACAACGAAGCGTTTAACCAAACCAAAGCGGTGTGGTCACAAGCATTGCCCAGTGAAAACGATGCGGTTTATCGTGGTGAATTCTTAGCCTACCAGTTGTTCAAAGAAAGCGAGTCGTACTTCAATGCAAAAGATAGCGATGTACAAGCATTGGAAGTACTGAACCAAATGAGCAACAAGGCGTTGATGGGCTACGTGCAACGCAGAATGGCGCAGCGATACGATGAAGGCTATGTGAAAGGAGTACACGATAAAGATGCATCCATGATTTTNCAGGCTTTGNTAGGCTTGTATCATGCTATTGGATTGTTGCGCTTCTCGGCCAATGCTAGAGTCTTGGCTTATATTTTCTGGCACCATTTGCTTTCTAATGAAGAACAGCAACAGTGGAAAAAACACTTTGAAAGTGTGAGAAGCATCCTCAAAGTATTTCCCGANAGTAGAAGTTTTGACGGAACTGTTGCTGAGTTACAAGACGAGCTCAAAATAGCTATGGANAAAGTGTCGTGGGCTGAAGAAAAATACCAATTGGAAGCNGCTGAATATTTGTTTCAGTATTTGGTTGGAGACGGAAAAAGTTTGTTCTCGCTCGAAGCTTGGGATTTTAACGATGCCTTTCANAATTACNTGAAGAAAAACCGCTCATTCAAAGAGTTTGAGCAATCGGTAAAAGCCGTTTCGGGTGATTTTTTAGAGGCGTTTGAAGTTGTTGAGAATTGGTTNCGNTCNTACAATTTGTTGGCGGATAAAAAAGTGGATGCCGATGAATTGCGTGAGGCGGTTATTATTCTGCTAGACCGTTCTTCCGCTTTGGCGAAAACAGAACATAAATTGTCGTTACACGCACACATTGATGAAATGCGTGGCGACCATCCTCGTATTGTTGAAGGAAAATATAGCTTGCATTACAGTCTATTCATGGATCGGATGAGAGATTACTGCGCTTCTGATTTGGTGAACTACAGAGCTTATACTGCGCTTAAAAAAGAGCTGCTAGAAACCCAACGGAAAGAAGTGCGTCTGCACGAATTTAAACCGCGTGTGTTGACCTCTTTTGTGCGAAACCGTTTAATTGATGAGGTGTATTTGCCATTGATTGGAGATAACCTTGCGAAACAAATGGGGGCTGCCGGAAATGAAAAACGTACCGATTTAATGGGGATGTTACTGTTGATTTCACCTCCCGGTTACGGTAAAACCACGTTGATGGAGTACATCGCCAACCGTTTAGGGTTGGTGTTTATGAAAATCAACGGACCAGCCATTGGTCATGATGTTACGGCTATTGATCCGGCTTCGGCCAGCAATTCGGCAGCGCGTGAAGAATTGGAAAAACTCAACCTAGCGTTTGAAATGGGCGACAATGTGATGATCTACGTAGACGATATTCAGCATTGTAATCCTGAGTTTCTGCAAAAATTCATCTCCTTGTGTGATGCCCAGCGAAAAATTGAAGGGGTCTACAAAGGTGAAAGCAAAACCTACGATTTCAGAGGGAAAAAGGTTGCTGTTGTTATGGCGGGTAACCCATACACCGAAAGTGGCGATAAATTCCGTATTCCGGATATGTTGGCCAACCGTGCAGACATCTACAACTTGGGAGATATTATCGGTGGAAAAGCCAAAGCATTTGAATTGAGTTATTTGGAAAACAGTTTGACGTCAAATGCCGTGTTGTCCGGATTAAATGGGCAAAGCCAAAAAGACATTCAAACCCTCATCAAAATTGCTGAAACAGGCGATCAGTCGGGAGTGGAATTTGAATCCAATCACAGTCCTGAAGAAGTGAACGAATATGTGAACTTGTTGCAGAAAATGGTGAAAGTGCGCGACATTATTCTAAAAGTAAACATGGAATACATTGCTTCTGCTGGTCAGGCCGATGAATACCGTACTGAGCCACCTTTCAAGTTGCAAGGGTCGTACCGTAACATGAACAAGATTGTAGAAAAACTGAGTCCTGTAATGAATGAAGAAGAGTTGGAAACCACGATTCTGAGTCATTACGAAAATGAGTCGCAGACCTTAACAACAGCGGCAGAATTCAACTTTTTGAAGTTTAAGGAAATGTTTGGAGTCATCACGGATGCTGAGCAACAGCGGAAAGCAGCCATTGTCGAAACCTTCCAAAGAAACCAGAAATTGAAAGGGTTAGGCGGTAATGAAATGGGGCACGTACTGGAGCAAATGGAATTGATTAGTAAAGGGTTGCAAGATATTGTGAAGGTGTTTCAGGGACGAAACAATGAAGCATAAGAACTGTTAATCAAAAGTTGAACATAAATAGAAGAATAGCAGATGCCACATATTGTAATGAAATTGATGAAAGGGCAATCGGAAGAAAAGAAAAAGGAATTGGCAGAAAGGTTGCGAAAAGAAGCTGCTGAAACATTGGGAATGCGCGAAGGAGCCTTTTCCATTTTGTTTGAAGAGGTAGAAAGGGAAGAGTGGATGGACAAAGTCTACAAACCCGAGATCAAACCAAACTTGGAGCGGCTAGCAGCTCAACCCGATTACAGCGATGAATAGAATAGAAACACCAGCTTGTCTGGTGTTTTTTATTTGATTCCCATCGAATGGAGTGTGAAGTTTGATTTTCTTAATTTTGCTGCATGGCAGAAAAAACACAACGTTCNGTTTCTGAGTTTAACAACGAGCTTAAATTAAAAGGATTCAAGGCTTTTCAGATAGAAGAAGACAGTAAAGGAACCCAAGTGTATAGTCGTAAAGATTTTTACAAAATCTGCCTGACTACCGGTAAGAGTATAATNGATTATGCTGATGGTAGTTATGAACACGAAGGAACCATCTTATTTTTTGGGAACCCTCACATTCCTTATTCATGGAATACCATTTCTACAGAATATGTNGGGTATACNATNTTGTTTTCNGAAGATTTNTTGCAATTGTCNGAGCGNTCAGAGAGTTTAAGTAATTCACCTCTTTTTAAAATAGGAGGAACCCCAATTCTTAAAATTACTACCGAACAACGTGAGTTTTTGAATGGCTTATTTCGCAAAATGATAGAAGAGCAAGAAACGGACTATTCCTTTAAAGATGAGTTGATTCGNAATTACATACAGCTTATTTTACATGAGGCCATGAAGATGCAGCCTTCTGAGAAATCAGANAAGCNCAAAAANGGAGCTTCAAGGNTGGCNGCAGTGTTTTTAGAATTACTCGAACGTCAGTTCCCTATTGAAACGGCTGATGCTCCGTTACAGTTAAAAACGGCTCAAGATTATGCAGACAGCTTATCGGTACATGTGAACTACTTGAACCGTGCGGTAAAATCAGTTACCGGAAAGTCAACTTCTACACACATATCTGAGCGCATTGTAAGTGAGGCTAAAGCNTTGTTGCAGCACACCAATTGGAACGTCAGTGAAATTGCTCATGCCTTAGGGTATGAATATCCAACCTATTTCAACAACTTCTTCAAAAAGCAAACCGGAGTTACGCCAAGTTCATTCAGAGCGGTAGAGGTTTGAAATTCTTAATCATTGATTTGATAATCGTTATCAGGTAGGCTTTCTTCCAAAATACCTTTGCCTCATCTTCTTTAAGAGAAAAAGAAATGAGTGCAGAGGAAATAAAAAAATCGACAACAGACATCTTTCAACGCTTGAGATCGGGGGAAACCATTCCTGCTGATGATCCTGATTTTTACAGGTTGTCTCAAGCATCTGAACAAGCAATAGCTGAATTAGTAAACCTGAATGCTTCTAAAAGTTTGGTCGATATCCATAAGGCATTAAGTCAACTTATAGGTGCCTCCGTAGATGAAAGTACGATGCTTTATACACCGTTTAGTATCAACTATGGTAAAAACCTAAAGTTGGGTAAAAACATCTTCATCAACCAGAATTGTCAAATGTTGGATTTAGGTGGAATCACCATTGAAGATGGAGTAATGATTGGCCCGAGAGTTACTATCATTTCAGAAACGCATCCTCTGGATCCGGCATTGAGAAAATCACTTATAGGAAAATTAGTAACGATTAAAGAAAATGCATGGATTGGCGCCAATGCAACCATTTTACCGGGAGTAACTGTGGGTAAAAATGCAGTGGTTGGTGCTGGTGCAGTAGTCACTAAAGACGTGCCTGATAATGCTGTTGTAACGGGAGTTCCAGCCCAAATAATAAAATCAATTTAAAGAAATAAGCAGATTAGAAATGCGAAGCATTACAACATTAATAGCGTTCACAACAATAGCTCTTTTGAATAGTTGTTGTTCGCCACAAGAGCAAGAGTTTATTTTCCCTAAAGGAGAAAAAGGAGCTGCTAAATATTTTACAGGGAATGCCTACAACTATGGACTAGTTCCTATGGATTCTACCTATACAACACTNGTGGGTAATGTGTATTTCGAACCNGAAGCACGTAGCAATTGGCATACCCATCCGGGAGGCCAAATTTTAATCATTACAGCTGGTGTTGGTTATCACCAAATAGAAGGTCACCCCATTGAAATTATGCGTAAAGGCGATGTGATAAAATGTCCTCCAAACGTGCGTCACTGGCACGGAGCAAGTTCTGATACANCGTTACAACAAATGTACATCGTTCCGAATATCGAAAAAGGTGTAGTGGATTGGATGGAACCGGTAACNGATGAAGTATATCACAAACATGAATAAAGAATTATGGAAAAGCCTAAAAACACAAGCAGAAGAAGTTTTATTCAAAAAACAACAATGGCTGGAGCAGCAGCAGTTTTTGCTGGTCCATTTCAATCCTTTTCGAAAAACCAAACAACAATGACAGATACGAATTCAACATTGGCAGNAANGCCAATTAATACTGATCAACCTATCAAAACCAAAGGGTATGCTGCAACTGATGAGTCAGGGAAGTTGAGTCCTTGGGAATTTGAGCGCAGNCCNATTGGTGATGATGACATCTTAATCGATATCAAATTTGCCAGTATTTGTCACTCAGATATTCACCAAGAAAAAGGACACTGGGGAAAACAACAGTATCCACAAGTTCCTGGTCACGAAATCGTAGGGATAGTTTCAGCAGTTGGTAAAAACGTTACCAAATTTAAAGTGGGAGACAGAGCAGGTGTTGGCTGTATGGTTGATAGCTGTATGGAATGCAACAGCTGTAAAGGAGGAGAAGAACACTANTGNGAAAAAGGGCAAACTCAATTTACTTATGGATACCCAACTGAAGCTGAACCAACAGGAATCACTCAAGGNGGATATTCTGATAAAATCGTGGTAAGAGACCATTTTGCAGTACATATTCCAGAGCACATTAGCTTTGAAGAAGCAGCTCCTTTATTGTGTGCTGGTATCACCACTTACTCTCCTTTAATGCGTGCTCAAATTAAGCCCAACCAAAAAGTGGGTGTTGCAGGTATTGGNGGTCTTGGTCACTTAGCAGTAAAAATTGCAGTTTCTAAAGGTGCTGAGGTCTATGCATTTACAACATCTCCTGATAAAGTGGAAGATATCAAATCNTGGGGAGTAAAAGAGGTAATTGTTGTAGATGAAGAATACAAAAACATGCAACCTTACACCAAGCAATTGGATTACATGATNAGTACAATNCCTTACCAATTCAATGTAACNCCCTACGTGTTCTGTTTAAAACCAGGAGGTACGTTCACGTTTGTGGGGATGCCTGTAGGATCTGAAATTACAATCAACAATTTGATGTTGGCGTTTGCTCGCGTTAATTTCAATTCATCATTAATCGGAGGTATTCCTGAAACACAAGAAGTAGTTCACTACTGTGCAGATTACAATGTAAGACCAAATGTTGAAGTGATCAAAGCAGATCAAATCAATGAAGCNTGGGATAAGGTAGTCAACAAAGAAGCACGTTACAGATACGTAATCGATGCGGCTACATTTTAAGAACGAATAAAAATTTTCAATTATGATTTTACAAGAAACTTTCAAATTATCAAACGGGGTTGAAGTCCCCAAATTAGGATTAGGTACATGGTTTATCGCTGANGATAAAGTAGCTGATGCCGTTAAAGAAGCCGTGAAAATAGGTTACCGTCACATTGATACAGCACAAGCTTACCAAAACGAAAGAGGCGTAGGTGAAGGTGTAAGAAATGCAGGCATAAAAAGAGAAGACCTATTTGTACAAAATAAATTGGCTGCTGAAATTAAATCTTACGATGAAGCNGTTAAAGCCATTGATGAATCGCTAGAAAAAATGGGCTTGGATTACATCGATTTAATGATTATTCACAGTCCAAAACCATGGCAGGATTTCTTAGGAGATGAAAAATTCTTCGAAGGTAATTTAGAAGCTTGGANAGCATTAGAAGATGCATACAAAGCAGGCAAGTTAAAAGCTATTGGTGTTTCTAACTTTGAAATAGAAGACCTTCAAANCTTGATCGATAATGGTTCTGTAAANCCGATGGTAAACCAAGTTTTGGCGCATATNAGTAACACACCAACAGAGTTGATCGGTTTCTGTGAAGCCAACGATATTTTGGTAGAAGCTTATTCTCCAATCGGGCACGGTGAGTTNTTTAAAAACGAAGAAGTGAAAGCNATGGCAGAGAAATACAATGTATCTGTTCCTCAGTTGGGTATTCGTTATTGTTTGCAATTAGGTATGTTACCGTTACCAAAAACAGCTAATNCAGATCACATGAAAAACAATGCGGATTTGGATTTTGAAATCTCTGGTGTTGATATGGAAACATTGAAGAACATGAAGAAGATTGANGATTACGGTGAAGCAAGCATGTTTCCTGTNTATGCAAAATAATTAGNCGAAGAATNGAGGCAATAAGGCTCTGTTGCGGTAAAACGAACGCAATGAGTCTGTTGCCATAAAAAAAGAAGTATGAAAATCACAAGAAANGGACANATACCATCTATGAAAGGTCCTGAAGATTGGTTTACAGGATCTGTGCGCATTGATCCTTTATATCCCAAACAGGAGTTGACCAAAGGAGCTGGAACTTTGGTGACCTTTGANCCNGGNGCTAGAACNGCTTGGCATACGCATCCGGCCGGACAAACCATTATTATTCAAACNGGATTGGGTTGGGTGCAAAAAGAAGGNGGGCCAATTGAAGAAGTNAGNCCNNGAGATGTGGTTTATTTTGANCCNGAAGAAAAACACTGGCANGGTGCTTCGCCNGAAAAAGCGATGAGTCATATNGCNATNCAAGAAGAAGTNGATGGAGAAGTGGTNACGTGGATGGAGCATGTTTCAGNTGAACAATATCAAAAGTAAATGCCCCATTTTGAAATCAAATTGCTTGAAGGCAAAACCGAAGAGCAAAAACAACAATTAGCTGAGAAAGTTATTTCAGCAGCACAACAAGTCATAGGATATGGTGATGAATCATACTCAGTGACTATCGAAGATTTTACTGGTGCAGAATGGAAAACAATCGTATATCCCAATGATATTATGGGTAGAAAAGATATTCTCTACAAAGCACCTGTTTATGAAATGTAAAACAAGGAAACCATGAGCGAGTTATCAGCAACATTATCAAAAGTAGAAATAGAGCAAATTGCTGGTCAAGATGATTTTAAAATAGCTCCCTTTCGTGAAGACGGAAAAACGTTTGGAACACTAACTTGGATATGGTCTGTGGAGGTCGATGGAAAATTGTACGTGCGAGCCTACAATGGTAGAAACTCACGTTGGTACAAATCGGCAATGACACAAAAAGCAGGCAGAATTACTGGTGCAGGATTAGAGAAAAAAGTGCGTTTTGAAGCAACAACAGATGAAGTGTTGAATGCGAAAATCGATGATGCTTACCGTAAAAAATACAGTAGTAGTCCCTACCTCGGTTCAATGATTAGCGAAATAGCAAAATCAGCAACAGTAAACATATTCACAACTGACTAAAAGAGCTGAGTTAGTGATGATATAAAGTTCGGATAGTGCCCGGTTCGAAAGAATTGGGAATCAAAGTCAGGTGTCGTAGGGTGCCTGACTTTTTTGTTGTTAGAAGAAGAATTAGTGTTCAGGTTTGATTATCGTAAGTTTCTGTTTGATAAGTGTTAATCAGTGGCTTTTTTACTCAGTAGCTTTGGAAATAAAGCAAAACTATTCATGGTTTTGGTTCATGTTGAACCAGTAATTGTGAATGTAAAAAGAGATAAATGGCAGAAAAAAATTATCACGATTACGTTATCAAAGATGGCCAATTTATTGGCGATTTTGAAAACATGTACAAAGAGGTTGAAGATCCTTGAACACAGTCAACCCAACCCAATAAATATGCACGGTATGCAGGAATTCAAAACATTAAAAATTTTGGAATTAAATCGGTATTAGAGTGTGGTTGTGGCTTGGGGTTTTATGCTAATTGGATTCAACAAGAAACAGGAATTACTCCTAAAAGTGTTGATTTGTCTGAAGTAGCCATTGAAAGAGCAAAAAAACTATTTCCAACACTAGACTTTGAAGTCGCTGATATTACCAAAGAATTGGAACAGTATGCAAATTACGATTGTGTCTTACTTTCAGAAATCATTTGGTATATCCTACCATCATTAGACTCTATTCTTGAAGTACTGAAAGAGAATTTTAAAGGAAAGTATTTAATGATTAGCCAAGTGTTTTACAAAGGACAGCAGAAATACGGAACAGAATATTTCACTTCTATGAAAGAGTTGATTGACTACATACCATTTGAGTTGTTAGGTCAATGTGAGGCTACACTAAGCACAGATACTACAATTGAGTCTACGGTAATTTTTAAGATTAGCGAATAGTAGGGAAGGCCAAAAAGTAGTGTTAGCTCACCAAACAATTTTAGAACAACAATTTCAATAGTTTTTGCGGATTGTAATTCTGTATTTTATGTGGTGATAAGTTGATTAAGTCGTGCTAATATATCTGGCCACAGCTTGTCTTTCATGTGTTTTTTAAAATAACCGAAATGGTCAATCTTTTTTAGTCCAAATTCGTTGGGTGTCAGTTCCGTAAAGGTTATTTTATTTGAGCTTTTTACATTACTCCAAAATGCTTTTGTGTTTTTTGTATTGGAAATGGTATCATCTGTTGAGTAATAAACATGAATAGGAAATTCAAAATTCTTAAAATGACCTTCAGGAACAGACTTACGGTAAAATTTTTCATCAAAGAAAAGGTTCTCTTTTTCTAACCAATTACGCCATTCAAAAATTATTTTTTTTGGAAGGTTTTCCATAAAACCATAGGGCTTAGCGTTGATGAAACCATTTAATGAGGCACTAATGGGAGAAAAGACATAAAAAAAGAAATAAGCTTTTATTCTATAGTGTATAGGCATGTATGGAAAATAACCAGCAGAAACCGCAATGTTAATATTGCCTTTGACATTGTCTAGGTTTTTCATGAACCCTATTTGTTGTCCACCGGCACTGTGCCCTAATAGAATAAATGGTAAGTTAGGAAAACGATTTTCTAAATAGGATTTAATAGCAGGCATATCTTTGGTTCCATAGTCCAGATAGCTGATTTTGCTATTCTTTAGATCGTCATTTTTATTTGTACCCCGATAATTCCAAAGACAACATAAAAAGCCGTTTTCAGCTAAATAAGTTAGAAATGAAAGGTAAAACTCTTTTTTGGTGGCTGTTCCGCAATTAAACTGAACTACCGCTTTTGGGAATTCAGGTATGAGCAGTTGACCTGCTAAGATTACACCATCTTCACAGGATGTTGTGAATTTCTCTATTCTCACAAGAAAATTTTAAGAAAGGTTAAAGATCATGCAGGTAGATGAAGCATAGGCATATATGGATTGGTCAGAATCTATTAGCTTACTTTCTAATAATGCGGTAGATCTACCTCTGTGAATGATGGTTGTTTCGGTATGTAATGGAGGTGTTTTATGAGTTATTTTTCTCATGAAATTCACCTTTATTTCCAAAGTGGTATATGCGGTGTTTTTTTCTAAGACGGTATGTAATGAGCAGCCTATGGCAGAATCTAATATGGTAGTAATTATTCCTCCATGTACACTACCTATTGGATTGTATTGAAATTCTTGGGGGTGTATTAAAAAAACGACATCTCCCTCTTTAACTGAAAACATAGATATTCCTGCTGTATCGAGTATTGGAGGAGGAGCAATTTTACCAGCATGCATTTGTTTAATGTATTCTAGTCCAGTTAGAGCTTTTGCTTTTTCTAATGCAACTAACGGATCATCCCATGTGTAAGTGCGAGTTCTTTGTGTTTCCATTATTCGGGAGTTAAATCTTCGAGAATTAATTGAGGTATTTGATCGAGAGGTTGGTTATCATTTTCCATTCTGGCAATTTGAACCAAAGCCATAAGTGAAGAAATAATCTGCTTGGCCTTCAATCTTGGATGTGTGATTTTTTTAAAAACTTGTTGTTCAATTCCATCTGTTAAAATGCTAGTAGTCCAGTCAATGACACAATTAGAAAACGCTAATATGGCAGTGCGGACTGGGGCTTCAAGTGTCGTTATTTCAGATGCAATAGCTCCTACTATGCACACCTTACTATCATTAGCCAACCGCTGGTAGTAAAGGAAAAGTTTATTAAGTCTAGAGGCAGGAGGTTCATTTTTTGTTCTTTGTATGGTTTGTTGTAAAGCAGCAACATGTTTTTGGATAACCGCAACACCCAAATCAGCTTTGGTTGGAAAGTGGTAATGTATTGATGAAGTTTTAATGCCAATTTTCTCTGAGATATTCTTGTAGCTAAAAGCATTATAACCCCTTTCCACAAGCAAAGTGTTAGCCGTCTCTACAATTTGATCTTTTGTTTCCATTTTCTATCTACTAATAGGTAGGTAAAAGTAATAAAAAAATACAATCAGGAAATTCAGAGCCTTGTTAATGAAACCTCTTCTAAAAACTTTAATGTGTTAATTTATACTTTATTGTCTGAAGCTTTTCCAAACCTTCATAGCACCACTCACCACCAATAAAACCACAAAACCGATAATGAGCCCTGAAAGCATTTCAAATAAAATTCCAGGGATGTGAATGGTTTCCTCTAAGTGATGTATAAACGGTAAATTGTGCACGAACAATCCACCGGAAACCAACAACAAAGCAACAGTTCCAATTACCGTTAAGGCTTTAATGACTTTGGGTAAAGCCTTTACTAATACCTTTCCAACTTTGTCTGAAAAGCTATCGTTTTCCGGAGTGAGTTTGATTAAACTAAACCCAAAATCATCCATTCTTACAATTAGTGCAACAATACCATAAACACCAACGGTTGCTGCTAAGGCAATCAAAGAAACTACAGGTATTTGAATTTCTAAAGGTTGATCAGGAACTGAACCCAAAGCAATAATGACAATCTCAACCGATAGAATAAAGTCTGTAATAATAGCAGACTTCACCTTTTGCTTTTCTATTTTCAGAACTTCTTCTTGAGATAATTGGTTGGTTGTTTTAGCTTCAGCTTTGTGCTTGTGCGGAACAAAAAACTCATAGATTTTTTCAGCTCCTTCATAGGCCAGGTACAAGCCGCCAATAATTAAGATAATTGTAATTACAGAAGGGAAAAAAGCACTCAGTAAAAAGGCTATGGGCAAAATAATCAGTTTGTTGAGCAAAGAACCTTTTGTAATGGCCCATAAAACCGGAAGTTCTCGAGACGATAAGAATCCCGAAGCTTTTTCTGCATTTACAGCGAGATCATCACCCAAGATACCGGCCGTTTTTTTTCCGGCAACTTTTCCTACCGATGCTACATCATCCGTTAAAGAAACCACATCGTCTGTCAAGGAAGCCACATCGTCCATTAAGGATGCGATATCATCTAAAAGTGCAAAAAAGCCTGAAGCCATAGTCTATTCTTTGAGCGCGAAAATAAGGGTAAAATAGTTACAGGATGAAACGGTAGAGGGGAAGTTGGATAAAATTGCAGGTAGGCGTTTTTTGGCTATAAATCTTAAGAGTAGAGGAATGAAGGAAAAAAAACAATTACTATTAAGTTCTAGCTGTTAATTATTATTTGATTGTCGTAATATTGTAGTGTGCAAACTCCAGAGTCGCTAAAAGAATTGTATCAACGGAAATTCGGAGAAGTTCCAGATGGGTTAAACAATGGTATTGGCCATTTTAATGTATTTAAAGTAGAGCCTTTTCAAGGAAAGCCAAGTGGGTCATTACCGTATCAAAAAAGAGATTTTTATAAGATTACGGTATTAACCGGAAATAGCCAAATTGAGTTTGCAGACAAAACTATCCATGTTCCAAAGCAGGCGTTGGTATTCTCTAATCCTTTTATTCCTTATCGTTGGGAACACAACGATAAAATTCACACAGGACACTATGCCATCTTTAACGAAGAATTCTTTTATCAATACGGTAAACTGTTTAAATATCCTGTCTTTCAGCCAGAAGGAGAACATGTGTTTGAATTGAATGATGAGCAGTATCAATGGGTGATTTCACGTTTTCAAAAAATGCATGAAGAAATTGATACTGATTATGAATTTAAATATGATTTACTGCGAGCAATTGCACAAGAAATCATTCATTTTGGGTTAAAATTAAATCCATCGAAAGCAACTTTAAATCATAAGAATAATGCATCACAACGCATAACGTCTTTGTTTTTGGAGTTGTTGGAAAGACAATTCCCAATTGATGATTTGCATCCAACAATAAACCTAAGGAAGGCTTCCGAATATGCTGAAAAATTGAATGTTCATACCAATCATTTGAACAGAGCAATAAAAGAAGTTACAGGCAAAACAACGACTCAAATTATCTCTGAAAGAGTTCTTCAAGAATCTAAAGTTTTGTTGAAGCAAACAGCCTTAAACGTAGCTGAAATTTCAAATGCTTTAGGATATGCAGAACCCACTCACTTCAATAATTTTTTCAAGAAAAACACAGAAATGAGCCCGTCTCAATTTCGTAATGTTTGATTTTCGTAAGTTTCTGTTTCCTTCTCGTTAGCTAAAGGCTTTGAAGCCCATCTACCTTTGTTCCATAATTAAAAACACACGATTATGGAAAATAGAAAACTCGGTAATCAAGGCCTACAAGTCTCTCAAATAGGACTGGGTTGTATGGGAATGAGTTTTGGTTACGGACTAGCTCACGATAAAAAACAAATGATTGCGCTCATCCGAAAAGCGGTTGAGTTAGGCGTAACATTTTTTGATACAGCAGAAGTTTATGGCCCTTATGCCAACGAAGAGTTGGTAGGAGAAGCACTAGCTCCGTTCAAAGAACAGGTTACAATAGCCACTAAATTTGGATTCAAGGATGCGAAAACCCAAAACGGGTTTGACAGCAGACCTGAAAACATTCGCAACATGGTTGAAGCTTCATTGAAGCGCTTACAGGTTGATGCGATTGATTTGTTGTATCAACATCGCGTTGACCCTAATGTACCAATAGAAGATGTTGCTGGTACGGTTAAAGGCTTGATTGCTGAAGGGAAGGTGAAATATTTTGGAATGTCTGAAGCAGGTGAAGGAAGTATCCGTAAAGCACATGCTGTGCAACCGGTTACAGCATTGCAAAGCGAATATTCCTTGTGGTGGAGAGAGCCCGAGCAAAAGACCTTTGCAACGCTTGAAGAACTGGGAATTGGATTTGTACCTTTTAGCCCACTTGGAAAAGGGTTTTTAACAGGTAAAATTGATCAAACCACGGCTTTTGATTGTCAAGATTTTAGAAGTGGAGTTCCAAGGTTTCAAAAAGAAGCCATTGAAGCGAATCAAGCATTGGTTGATTTATTGCAAAACATAGCCCAAGAGAAAAACTGCACACTAGCTCAGTTAGCTATTGCATGGGTTTTGGCTCAAAAACCTTGGATCGTTCCTATTCCGGGAACAACAAAAACACACCGATTAGAAGAAAATCTAGGAGCTTCAAATGTGGTTTTAACATCCTCGGATTTAACCCGTATTGAGGAAGCAACCTCTCACATCGAAATCGTTGGACATCGCTATCCGGAAAGCAGTCAAAAAATGGTAGACAACTCATAGTTTTCTCTACTCATATAGAAACAATTTAAATATCAGGTGAATATGAAAATCTTTAACGTTTTAATGGGATTACTGTGTTTAATGACAGCACCAGTATCTGGTTTAGCACAAGAAAAAATTCCGTCCAAAGGACTTGCAGCAGTGAGTAATAAAGGCAAGTTTGAGGTCTATGAATTCGAGCGTCATGCCATTGGCGATAACGATATTCTCATCGAAACCATGTATGCAAGTATTTGTCACAGCGATCTGCATCATGTGCATGAAGACTGGGGAAGTGAAGAATATCCTATGGTTCCTGGGCATGAAATTGCAGGTCGTGTAACACAAGTTGGCAAAAACGTAATCAAGTTTAAGGTAGGTGATTATGCCGGAGTCGGTTGCATGATCAATTCATGCGGAGACTGCAATTACTGCAAAGCCAATTTAGAACAATACTGCAAGAATGTAGTGATGACTTATCATGCACACGATCAGTATCATGGTGATGAAATCACTCAAGGTGGTTATTCAAACAACATCGTTGTCAAAGATCAATTCGCGGTAAAAATTCCAGAGAATGCTAAAATGGATCAGATAGCTCCTTTGTTGTGTGCCGGAATCACCACATACTCTCCATTGATGCAATCTGAAGTAAAACAAGGCGATAAAGTGGCGGTAGCCGGTTATGGAGGATTAGGTCATATGGCGGTGCAATATGCATTGAAATTAGGTGCAGAGGTTACCGTGTTTGACATTACCGAAGATAAGCGCCAAGATGCATTGGATATGGGGGCAACCAAATATGTCAATGTAAACAATGAGGATGAATTGAAAGGGATGGACGATTCCTTCGATTTCATTTTAAGCACCATTCCGGCTATGTATGAACCTGCCATGTATTTGAAAATGACCAAATACAAAGGCGATTTCGCCATTGTTGGTCTTCCGGCTTTAGACAACCAACCGACTTTAACAGTGGCCAACTTTGTTTTTCTAGGAGGTCGTAATGTCTATGGTTCTCAAATCGGTGGAATGAAAGAAACGCAAGAAATGATTGATTTCTCTGTAGAGAACAACATATATCCGATGGTTGAAATCATTGAAGCCACTCCAAATTTAGTAGAAGAAGCCTATCAAAATGTGCTGGATGGAAATGTAAAATTCCGATATGTAATTGATATGAAAACACTCAAATAGTAAAACCAATGAAGATTAAATTTCAAATCGCTGTAGGTCTAACAGCTTTATTTATAGCAGTCTTCAGGTTATCTGTTCAATGTCAAACAGCAATGAATTATAACATAAGCACATACACAGAGCCTATAAAAGCTTCTAAAGAACATTTCACTGGCACAGTTTGGGTAAGTATGATTACTACTCCTGATGAATTATACAACATGAGTTCGGGTAACGTGATTTTTGAACCTCAAGCACGCACCAATTGGCACAGTCACGATAACGGACAAGTTTTGATGGTAACAGATGGAGTTGGGTACTATCAAGAAGAGGGAAAGCCTATTCTAGAAATCAAAAAAGGAGATGTGGTTAAAATTCCAGCTAAAACGAAGCATTGGCATGGAGGTTCACATTATAGTTCAATGAGTCACATTGCCATTGTGACTGAAACGGATCAATATGCTTCAGCCATTTGGATGGAAGTGGTTTCTGACGAAGATTACAACAGTATTTTGAGTGATAAGAAAGCTGCAATTGCATTGTCAGAAAATGCGGTTAAAAATCACGAGTTATTGTGGCCAGATTACCATTCAACTTTTGCATTGACTGATCCGGATTTGATTGAAGTATTCGATAACTGGGCATTTGATGAAGTGTTTGAATTTGGAGATGTTGATCCCAAATTAAAGGTTATGACCATAATGGCTTCCACCATTGCAACACAGTCAACAAATGAGTACAGAATGTTTGTGAATGCAGCCTTGAATATAGGAGTATCTCCCATTGAAATTAAAGAAATAGTTTATCAGACTGTGCCCTATTTGGGAATTGCTAAAGTTGTTGAGAGCCTGAAGACTTGTAATGAGGTGCTGACAGAGCAAGGAATTAGCTTACCGTTAGAAAGCCAATCTACTACCAATCGAGAAACCCGGTTTGACGAAGGTCTAGCGATTCAAAAAGCAACTTTTGGCAATCGAATTGAGCAAATGCAAAAGAATGCTCCTCAAGGTCAGGAGCACATTCAAGGATATTTATCAGCCAATTGCTTTGGCGATTACTACACCAGAACGGGTTTAGATATGAAAACACGGGAGTTGCTCACGTATGCCATGCTCATCAGCTTGGGTGGAACCGATTCTCAGGTGCGTGGGCACATTCAGGGAAACCTTAATATAGGAAACGACAAAGAAAAACTGATAGCCATTACCACTCAGCTTTTGCCTTACATCGGTTATCCGCGAACGTTAAATGCCTTGAATGCGATTAATGAAATAACAGAAAAACAAAATGAAAACAATAAGACTAAATAACGGAGTAGAGATGCCCATACTTGGATATGGCGTGTATCAGGTTCCGGATTATGACGAGTGTAAAAAAAGTGTATTGGTGGCCTTGGAAGCGGGCTATTGCTCCATTGATACCGCGCAGGCCTATCAGAATGAAGAAGCGGTGGGCGATGCCATCAAAGAAAGTGGCATTGACCGCAAGGAGCTTTTCATTACTACAAAGCTGTGGATTACTGATTTTGGTTATGAAGCGGCAAAAAAAGCTTTTCAGGTTTCGCTGGAAAAATTGCAACTCGAATATGTGGATTTGTACCTGCTCCATCAGCCCTTTGGCGATGTACACGGTGCATGGAAAGCACTGGAAGAACTATACAAAGAGGGAAAAATCCGTGCTATTGGCGTAAGCAATTTTTACCCGGATCGGGTGATGGATCTTATCAATTTCAATGAGATCATACCTATGGTTAATCAGATTGAAACCAACCCATTTTATCAAAGAAATGAAGATCACACTTTCCTTGTAGAAGAAGGTGTTGTTCACGAATCATGGGCACCATTTGCCGAAGGGCGCGGTGAGTTTTTCAATAATGAAGTGCTGGCCGGTATTGGTGAAAAATATGGAAAATCGGTAGCGCAGGTCACTCTTCGGTGGATGATTCAGCGCGATGTGGTGGTGATTCCAAAATCAGTAACACCATCCAGAATAAGGGAAAATATTGATGTTTTTGACTTTGAGCTTTCGCAGGAAGATATGGAGGCGATTGCCGCTTTAGACAAAAACGAAAGTCAGTTTTTTAGTCACAGAGATCCGGCTACAGTAAAGTGGTTCGGAACATTATTAAACAATTAAAATAAAGACAAATGGATACATTTAGCGTGAAAGCCTATGGTACCGGTGCAGCAGATAAGCCATTGGAAGCCATGGAAATTAAAAGAAGAGAACTTCAACCTAAAGACGTAGCATTTGAAGTACTTTATTGTGGAATTTGTCATTCTGATTTACACCAAATTAAAAATGATTTTGGTGGAACAATGTGGCCAATTGTACCCGGTCATGAGATTGTAGGGAGAGTAACTCAAGTTGGTGCAGAGGTAACCAAATTCAAAGTAGGTGATTTAGCAGCAGTGGGTTGCATTGTAGATTCGTGTGGTGAGTGTCAACACTGTGAGCACAGCTTGGAAATGTTCTGCGAAAATGGGGTGACTTTCTCTTTTAACTCACCAGATACTTATATGGAAGGCGATCATACCTATGGAGGTTTTTCTAAAACCTATGTGTGTGAAGATAAATATGTGTTGAAAATGCCAGCTTTTGAAGATTTAGCTTCTTCGGCTCCGCTTTTATGTGCTGGTATTACTGTTTATTCTCCATTGAGATATTGGAGAGCTGGTCCGGATAAAAAAGTAGGTGTTTTAGGTATTGGTGGACTGGGGCACCTAGCCATTAAAATTGCAAAAGCAATGGGGGCAGAAGTAACTGTATTTACCAGAACTCCTGCTAAAGCTGAAGATGCTAAACGTTTGGGTGCTGATAAAGCTGTTTTGTCAACAGATGATGAGCAAATGAAAGCCGCTATGGGGTCTCAAGATATCATCATCGATACGGTTTCTGCTAAACACGATGTAAACCAATACTTGGGAATGTTGAAAGTAGATGGTTCATTGGTATTGGTAGGCTTGCCACCTGAAAACCTAGAAGTGGGTGCCTTTAACATAGTTATGGGTAGAAAAAGCTTCTCAGGTTCTAACATCGGTGGGATTGCCGAAACACAAGAAATGTTAGACTTCTGCTTTGAACACAATATTGTTGCAGAATCCGAAATTATCAACATTCAAGATGTAAACGAAGCATTCGAAAGATTGGAAAAAGGCGATGTAAAATACCGCTTCGTAATCGATATGGCTTCTTTGAATTAATTGATTTTCTATGGAGAAAAAAGAAAACAATGTGATAAGCCGTAGAGGTTTCATAACAAAGTCAGCAGTTACCGGTGCAGGATTAACTTTTGGTGTATCCGGGCTATTGGCTTCGTGTGAATCTGGTAAAGCACAGAAAGAAAAATCCGCAGCAATAATTGCTGCGGATTCAGAAAACAACAAAGAATCCAATGCTTTTGAAATAAGGAAATTGGGTGACTTGGAGGTGACAAAACTTGGGTTTGGCTGTATGAACATTGCTTGGGCTTATGGTCCGGCTACCGAAGAAAAAAGAGCAGTTGATCTTATTCGTTCAGCCTATGATCAGGGAGTACGTTTTTTTGATACGGCAGAAGTCTATGGTCCGTTTTACAGTGAGGAGATGGTGGGCAAAGCCTTGAAACCTTTTCGAGATGATGTGGTAATTGCTACAAAATTCGGGTTTGAGGTAGATCCAAAAACTCAAGAACGCAGAGGCTTTAATAGCCGTCCGGAATACATCCGTGAAAATGTGGAACGCATGCTGAAAAGATTACAAACAGATCATATCGACTTGTTGTATCAGCACCGTGTAGACCCTAATGTGCCTATTGAAGATGTGGCTGGAACAGTAGGTGAATTGGTGAAAGAAGGAAAAGTGAAGCGCTTTGGACTTTCTGCAGCTGGCGGAGCTACCATTCGCAGAGCACATGGAGAATTCTCTGTAACTGCTGTTCAAAATGAATATTCTTTTTGGACACGTGATCCAGAGCATGAAGTTTTGCCGGTTTGTGAAGAATTGGAAATAGGTTTTGTTCCTTGGAGTCCATTGGGAATGGGGTATTTGAGCGGTGAAATTGGTCCGGGTTTTCCATTTAGAGAGAACGACTTAAGGGTTTCTGCTTCCTTTCCAAGATTTACAGATGAAGCCATTACGGGCAATCGTCCAATCGTGAACATATTGCAAAAGATGGCGCATAAAAAGAATGCAACCGCTGCGCAAATAGATTTGGCATGGTTGCTTGCTAAAAAGCCCTTTATTGTGCCTATTCCGGGAACATCAAACCCAGTGCATTTGACAGAAAACCTTGGGGCTGTTAATGTGAAACTTACAGCAGATGATATGCAGGAATTAGAAACTGAATTTGCCAAAGTAAAGGTAATCGGAAATCGTGCACCTGAATCAATTGCATCTGCACACGATATCGGGGTAAATATTGGCTCTAGTTCAGAAGGCACTTCGGGTAAATCGCCTTTACGAGAATTGTAGAGTGGGCAATAATAGAGCTAAAAACGGTGATTGTTCAAACCAATTTCGTTAGCATGATTAAAAAACAAAGTATTGAAGAAACTGAAATTTTAGAAGTAATACGTCATTTTACACAATTAATGTTAAGTCGGAATACCATTGAAATGAATCAAATGGTAGATAGAGAATTTACATTAACACACATGACCGGTTATGTGCAATCAAAAGAAGATTGGTTTGATGAAATAGACCGTGAGAGCATGAAATACTATTCTGCTGATGAAGTGAATTACATAGTTAAAGTAGAGGGTGATGAAGCTGAATTTATGAATCAAAATTTAGTTGATGCCAGCATATGGGGAAGTAGAAATACGTGGAAATTGCAGCAAATTTTTCAGCTTGAAAAGTGCAATGGAAAATGGATTATTCTGAGTTTATTGGCATCTACATTTTAGAACAATTAACCTTCATAACCGAGTAGTAGAGTAAGCGAATTAGATTATACAGAATTTATATGAGGTATTTATTGTTCAATATAGTTGTGCTTATAATGGGAGGACTTGGTATTCTTTTATATCAACCGACTAACGATTCTCACTCTAACGAACAACGCCAAAAGGAAAACAAAACATTAATTCTTTACTTAACGCGAACAAAGAACACAAAAGCAGTAGCAGAAATAATTCAACAAAAAGTAGGTGGCAATTTGGTGGAGCTTGAAATCCAAATTCCTTACCCTGAAAATTATCAAGCACATGTAGATCAAGTGGAAAAGGAAAACGAAACTGGCTATTTGCCCCCTTTAAAAACCAAGTTAGATGTAGGGAATTATGACACTATTTTTATTGGATTCCCTACATGGGGGATGCAATTGCCACCACCAATGAAAAGCTTTTTAAAGCAGTACAACCTATCTGGTAAAACGATTATTCCATTTAATACCAATGCGAAATTTGGAGTAGGATCTGGGTTTGAAACAATAGGCAAATTATGCCCGGATTCAGAAGTATTAGAAGGTCTATCAACCAGAGGTGGCTATGAAAAGAAAGGTGTTTTTCTTGCTGTAAAGAATGAAAGAGCAGAGGAAGTAAAACAAGAGGTAAACGTTTGGTTAGAAAGAATAGGAGTTACAGTTGAAAAATAAAGCAATGGCTCTTACATCACCAGAGAAAGTAAATATGAGTAATGCGGTATGGGTCATCCTTGCTGGATTAATGGCATTTACCTCATTGTCTACCGACATTTATTTGCCAGCCATGCCCCAAATGCAAAAAGATTTGCAAGGAGATGTGGAGCTTACAATTACCGGATTTTTAATTGGATTTTCTATTGCACAAATCATATGGGGACCAATTAGTGATCGTTATGGAAGAAAGGTTCCATTGGCAATAGGGCTTATCATTTTTGTAATTGGATCCATTGGGTGTGCACTGTCTCAGACCATTGAACAAATTGTTTTATCAAGAGTCCTACAGGCTTTTGGTGCGTGTGTTGGGCCAATGCTATCACGTGCTATGGTAAGAGATACCCTTGAACGAACCAAAGCGGCAGAAATGCTTTCAACCCTTACAATCATTATGGCACTTGCACCCATTGTAGGGCCTTTGTTAGGAGGACAAATTATTAAGTACAGTACATGGCACAGTGTATTTTGGTTGTTGACCGGAATTGGAGTTGTAATGCTGATTTTACTAACTAAAGTTCCTGAAACAGTGCCATCGTCAAGCCGTTCCAATACATCACTTTGGGAAGCTTTTAAGAAATACAAACTGCTGTTGCTGAACGGTAAATTTATGGCCTATACACTATGTGTTACGTTTTATTACGTAGCTGCTTACGCATTTATTACAGGCTCTCCATTGGTGTACATTTCGCATTTTGGAATTGCACCTGAAAATTTTGGTTGGTTGTTTGCCCTCAATATTGTAGGCGTAATGCTGCTGAGTTTCGTGAATCGGTTTTTAGTGCGTAAATACAGCTTAGACCTGCTGTTAAAAATTTCAACAAGCATTGCAGTATTGGCTGCGCTCACATTAGCAATATGTGTGAAATTAGGAATAGGTGGAATTTACGGTATCGTTATTCCAGTGTTTGTCTTTTTTTCTATGAACGGAATAGTTGCAGCTTGTTGTACAGCAGCTGCATTAGACAAAGTTCCTGAAATGGCGGGGGCAGCTGCAGCACTTTTGGGGTCACTACAATACGGCAGTGGAATTGTCTCAACATTGTTACTCACCATTTTTAGTGATGGCAAAGGAAACCCTTGGACTATGACCTGGATTATGGCTGTTTTTGCAGTTGCATCTGCTGTTGTTCTGCTTGTTCCTTACCGTTCAGAAAAACACTGAGTCAATTGATAAAGACAGTCTTATTTAAGAAAATAAAAACCAAGAAGCATGAAAAAAGTAATAGTAATAGGTGCAAGTGGTAGCCTTGCCGAATATGTTATAGATGTATTGTCTCACTTCAGCGATGTAGAATTAACACTGTTTCTACGCAATAAAAGAAGATTAGTAAACAGACCACCTGGTGCAAAAGTGGTCGAGGGTGATGTGATGAATTACAATACACTCAAGGCCGCAATTGAAAATCAGGATATTGTATACGTAAATCTTGCCGGAGATTTGAATTCCATGAGTGCCAATATTGTAAAAGCAATGCAGCAAGCAGGTGTTCAGCGTGTTATTGCAATTAGTTCTATTGGTATATATAAAGAACCTCTAAAATCTGTTTTAAGACCTTACCGTGCCTTGGCAGATAATTTTGAAGCATCAGGCTTAGATTATACTATCATCAGACCAGATTGGTTTACCAATGGAGATGAGGTAAACTATCACATTACCAAAAAGCCCGAACCCGAAATTGGAGGTGCACTTTCAAGAAAAAGTATAGCCGCTTTTGTAGCCAAACTCATCAATAACCCTGATCTTCATGTAAAAGAAAATTTGGGGATAAGTAAGCTGCAATAAAGGAAGTTTCTTATTGCTTTTTGGAAATTTCTTACGCTAATAATTTAACTATTTGAAAAGCTGCTGAACAACTTGTTTCAGTAGCTTTTTTGTTGAAACAATTGATAAAGTGCCCACTTCTTCAACAGGGTTAAATCAACAAAGTGTTGAATAATTCTACAGTTTGTAAGAGAGCCTGAAGTGTTCGAAAAACACTTGGTTCAGAATATCAGAAGGTTAGCTTGTTTATAGGGAAGCATCAGGTCTTGGCATTAATTTTTCTCTATTGTCCAACCAAATTGGAGCATACCGTAAATCAATATATTCTAATGAAGAGCAACCCTTGCAAATTGCTGGTAAAAAAGTCCCCTTTTTTACTGGGATTAATCATTCTATTTAGTGTTGGGTGTAAAGAAGAAAAAAAGGTAGACGAAGGCTTACCCTTGCCTGTAAAAACCCTCAAAGGAGAGTCTGCTGCAAACACGTTTCAATACCTTGGAAATGTTGAAGGAATTGAAGATGTTGAAATTCGCCCACAAGTAGACGGAATTCTGGAAGAAATCTATGTAGACGAAGGTGATTTTGTAGAAAAAGGGCAACCGTTGTTTAAAATCAATGCACAACCTTACATCGAAGATTTAAAAAATGCGAGAGCTAATGTGGCGTTAGAAAAGGCGCGTTTGAGAAAGGCTAAAACGGAGCTCGATCGTTTACAGCCACTCATCGATAATGAAGTGATTTCAAACGTGCAAATGAAGACTGCCGAAGCAGATTATGAAATTGCCGAAGCATCATTGGCGAAAGCAGAAGCCATTCAGGCCAACATGGAAATTAGCCTTGGTTTTACCACCATTAATGCTCCTGTAAGTGGGTTTATTGGGCGTATTCCAAAATCGGTGGGAAATGTGATTAAGAAAACAGATTCCGAACCGATGACCATTCTTTCCAATGTGAGCAAGATATATGTCTACTTCTCTATGAGTGAGTCAGACTACTTGTACTATGCTCGTATGAAAAACGATTCAACCTCAAAGCGCATAAGCCCTGATGTGAAACTTATTTTGGCAGATGGATATGTATACGACCATACCGGTAGAATTGATGCCAACTCTGGCCAAATCAACAAAAATACCGGCTCCATTACATTGCGTGCCGTTTTTGATAATCCGGATACTTTACTACGTTCAGGAAATACCGGTAAAATTCTCATGGAACAGATTTATCCCAATGCCATTCTGATTCCTCAAAGTGCAGCCATTTCTATTCAAGACAAACGTTTTGTTTTTGTATTGAACGATAGCAACCTTACCGTGAGAAAAGAAATACAGATAGAAGGTCGGTCGGGAAAAGATTTTATCATCAGCGAAGGCTTAAAAGAAGGAGACCGAATTGTGATCTCAGGATTAAACAAGCTAACAGACGGTGTTGAAATTAAACCGATAAAGAGCGGGAGATTACTTTCCAAAAATTAACGCACCCTTTTTCATAACAGCCTTTCAGTCAAAGGCATTTTGAATGGTATTTCACAAGAAAATATGTTAGAAAAAATTATAGCAAAGCCGGTTTTAACACTGGTCATATCCATCCTTTTAATTCTTGCGGGAGCACTGAGCATTAGCACACTTCCCGTTGAACGTTTTCCTGAAATTGCACCGCCCAGTGTGAGTGTACAGGTCAGATATCCCGGAGGGAATGCAGAAACGGTGGCAAAATCTGTTTTACTCCCGATTGAAGAGGCGATTAATGGTACGGAAGACATGACCTACGCCAACTCAACAGCAACCAACTCAGGGGCAGGAAGGGTAACCGTTTATTTTAAACCCGGAACAGACCCTAACAAAGCAGCCGTTGAAATTCAGAACCGCATTTCCAGTGTATCAGAACAAATTCCGGCAGAAGTAACCGAAGCGGGAATTAAGGTGATGAAACGGATGAAGGGTTCTATCATGACCATCAACATTTACAGCGAGTCTGACATGTATGATGAGACTTTTCTGAATGCTTACACTAGGATTAATGTGCGTAGAGAACTGAAACGTATCGAAGGGTTGGCAGAGGCCAGCATTTTGCGTTCCAGAGATTATGCCATGCGTGTGTGGTTAGATCCGAACAAACTGGCGGTTTATGAATTAACCCCGCGCGATGTTTACAACCAAATTAAAGATCAAAACTTTGAGGCAGGCCCAGGTAAGTTTGGCGAGAACTCCGATGAACTTTTTGAAATCGTATTGAAACACGAAGGGCGTTTTGACGAGGAGGAAGAATACGGAAACCTAGTCATTAAAGCTGATAAAACCGGAGACTTATTGCACTTGCGAGATGTGGCTCGCATTGAATTTGGGGCATCAAATTATACCAGTGAAAACCGGTTAGATGGTAGACCTTCCGTTACCATTGATATTGTTCAATTAAGCGGAGCCAATGCCGTTGAAATTGACAAAGAAGTAAGGAGAGTACTGGAAGAACAAGCTCGTATTTTTCCCGAAGGTATGAAGTATGAAATTTCATACAGTGTGCGCGATCAGATTGATCAATCTATGAGTCAGGTGGTGCATACCTTGGTTGAAGCTTTTTTGTTGGTGTTTTTAGTGGTGTTCATTTTTCTACAAAACCTACGCGTTACCATTATTACAGCAGTTACCATTCCCATTTCTTTGATTGGAACTTTCTTTTTTTTGAGTCTGGTTGGCGTTTCTATGAACGTATTAAGTATGTTCTCTTTGGTGTTGTCCATTGGTATTGTAGTCGATAATGCCATTGTAGTTATGGAGGCCATTTATGAGAAAATGCACAACCACGGCATGTCGGCTAAAGCAGCTGTCTCATCAGCCATGAAGGAAATCACAAGTGCCATTGTTTCCATCACCATTGTTATTGCGGCTGTTTTCTTACCCATTGGATTTCTTCAGGGACCAGTAGGTATTTTCTACCGCGAGTTTGCTTATACCATCATTTTTGCGGTCATCATTTCAGCGGTAAATGCACTTACAGTAGGACCAGTGTTAACCCGATTACTATTTAAAGAGCGCAAAAAAGAGAAGAAAGAAAATACATTTATCGATAAAATTCGACAGATTCAGGTCTTTCAAAACATCAATTACAAATGGAAGAAGTCGCTGGAGAAATTTGACTATTATTTTGATAAATCGACTAGAAAATATGTTGAGATCATCAAATGGGCAATTCTCCACAAATGGATCTCAATGGGAGGCTTGTTGGTCGTTTTTGGATTGACAGCTTACCTCATGCGTTCTACACCTGCAGGATTTATCCCTACTGAAGATGATAACTTCCTCATCATGTCTTTGCGCATGCCTGAAGGGGCATCCTTACACAGAACAAACATGGCACTTCGCCAGGCAGATTCTTTGCTGAAAGAAGAAGAAACCGTGTTGAGTGTAAATACCGTTTCGGGGTTTAACGTAGTAGACAATGCCAATAGTCCCTCATCGGGGATGGCTTACATCCGTTTGAAAAATGGTGTAGATCGTGGCGAAATTGAAGAGATTGACGAAGTGGTGAAACACCTTATTGGTGTGGTGTCATCCATTGACGGAGCCAGCATTAACATTTATCCAAGACCAACCGTACAAGGGTTTGGGAACTTTGACGGGGTGCAGTTTATGCTGCAAGACCGTTCAGATGGTGATTTGGGCGAATTCGGACAACTGGCCAATGAATTTATAGCCGAACTGAATCGTTTGCCTGAGATAGAGAATGCATTTACTTCGTTTAACCCCAACTTTCCGCAGTTGAAGCTAAACATCGACTACGAAAAAGCCAAAAGCCTTGGCGTAAGTGTTAACGATATGATGTTTACCATTAAATCGTATTTCGGGCGTACTCAAGCCGGAGATTTTAACCGGTTTAGCAGACAGTATAAAGTATACATGCAATCTGATATTCAGTTTCGCGAAAAGCCTTCGGACTTCAATAACATTTTTGTGAAGAACAACCGTGGCGAAATGGTATCCATCAACTCTTTGGTGAAACTTGAACAAGGTTTTGGCCCTGAAACCGTGAACCGCTATAACCTTTACAATGCAGCCAAGATTAACGTAACTCCGGCAAAAGGATATAGTACCGGAGATGTAATGGCAATTATTGAAGAAACAGCAGCCAACAAATTGCCCGCCAGTTTAAGTTACGAATGGACGAGCATGAGTTTAGAAGAGAAAAATTCCGGTGGTGATACCGCTTTGATTTTTATCATGAGCATTGTACTGGTTTACTTCATTTTGGCCGGACAGTATGAAAGTTTTTGGTTGCCTTTGGCTGTAATCTTGTCTATTCCGACAGGTATAATCGGAGTCTTTNTAGCNATTAAACTCGCAGGCATAGACAACAACGTTTATGTTCAGGTCGGAATTATTATGCTAATTGGANTGNTGGCCAAAAANGCCATTTTGATTGTAGAATTNGCATCCCAAAAAAGAAAAGAAGGATTACCCGTATTACAAGCTGTGTTAGATGCTAGCGCATTGCGTTTGCGTTCCATTGTAATGACCTCATTGGCGTTTACTGTTGGTTTAATTCCNCTCATGTTTGCCGAAGGCGCTTCTGCACAAGGAAACAAATCAGTAAGTATTGGTACGGCAGGAGGNATGATGACCGGAATTATTTTGGGAGTACTGATTATCCCGGTGCTGACCTACATTTTTCAAATGCTTCAAGAAAGATTCAGTTTGAGTTATGACGATGATGAAGAATAAGACCNTAACATACCGTGCAATAGCAGTAGTTGTTGTTTTGCTGGCATTAGCCGGATGTAAAATTAGTGAGCCGTATGAGCAACCCGATTTACAAGAACCAACTGCATTTTACGGAAGCAATAAGAATAGTGCAGACACAACAGGAGATAGTACAAGCATTGCAGCAATCAACTGGAAGAGCTTTTTCTGTGANACAGTCTTGGTTAAATTAATCGATTCGGCCTTGGCTAATAACATCGATTTAAAAATAGCCGATGAATANGTAGCCATCGGATTGGCAAAATTAAAGCAATCAAAAGCCGCATTTTTTCCTTCCGTATCNGCAGCACCGTTTAGCTATAGACGCGACTATTATTCTGAGTATTACAACAACTACAATTCAAACAGATCGCGTAGAAATCACAGCGAAGGCAATGTTCCCAANAGTTTATACACAGAGCGTTTAGAATACCAGATAGGAGTAGATTTAAGTTGGGAGGTTGACATTTGGGGAAAGTTGCGCAATCAGAAAAAAGCCAGCCAATTGGCCTACATGCAAACCGAAGAGTTTCGCAAAGCCGTACAAACTTCTTTAATTGCAGAAATCGCAACAACGTATTCTAACCTCATTCTCCTCAAATCNCAATTAGAAGTATATAGGCGTAACCTTTCGCTGAACGATAGTACACTCAAAATTGTTGAATTACAGTACGATGCNGGGGAGGTAACCTCNTTGGCCGTTAAACAAACCCAATCGCAAAAATTAAGAGCGCAGACCTTAATNCCTCAACTCGAAAGGGAATACATCCGACAAGAAAACCGNCTGAACCAATTGGTAGGTCGCTATGGNGAAAAGGTAAATGTAGCCGAACTTGATTGGACAATGTTAGATACCAACCAAGCTACCGGAATGCCACTCAATTTGTTGGGNAATAGACCAGATGTNGCATCAGCAGAATACAAGTTACAAGCCAGTTATGCTAAGGTAGGAATCGCCAATGCAATGCGTTATCCCTCTNTTAGTTTAGGTACAAGTGTGGGGTTAAATTCAATGGAACTGGACAAATTGCTAAACCCTGTTAGTGCGGGATATTTGTTGTTGAATGGAGCTGTAATTCAGCCCCTTTTCAATAAGCGCAAACTGAAAACCAATTATGAAATAGCACTTTCTGAAAAGAAAATTGCCGAATTGGAATTTAGAGACCAGTTTCTGCAAGCTATGACAGAGGTTTCAAATGCAATGGTNGCCATTGAAAAACTGAACCAAGAATANGAATTGGCACAAGAGCGTGTAAATGCCGCACGTAAATCAGTGAAAGANGCCTCATTCCTNTTCCGAAGCGGTTTGGCCAATTACCTNGAAGTAATTACAGCACAAGGTGAGGCACTGGATAGTGAACTGAATCTTGAGAATGTGAAAATGCAGATATTTGCTGCTAACGTAGAACTATACAGAAGTCTGGGAGGAGGATGGAAGTAATGTTCTGCTGACCAAAAAGAAAAAATGTCCGCAGNCAAACAACCCTATAAACAAGCCAATAACCAATCCAAACGTATGATTTGGGTAGCGTTACTAATTTCGCTGTTTATTACCCTGTTCATTTCTTACCTCAGTTACCGCAGTTTTTCAGACATCAAAAGCTCTGTGGCAGGGTTAAGTCAGCCCGATACAAAAATTGAANTACTCAATTCAACCTTGTCTAAAATTGTTGAGGCAGAAGGGAATATCAAATACTTCATCCTTACCGGAGATTCTGCTTCAGAAGTGCTTTATCGTGAGCAGATTGAATCAGCAGCGAACAACATTCANCTGTTAAAGCAAAGCTTTGAAGACGATCCTTCTCAAATTCGAATGGTAGATTCATTGGAGGTGATCTACAACAAAAAACTACAATCGCTAGAGGAGTACCTTGAGGTGAAAGACGAAAAACAACGCTACCTTTTTACCAGCGATGCGCTCGAAGAAATCAGTAAAAACATAGACGATACGTTAACCAATATTTCTCAATTGCTCACAACGGAGGTCATTAACGGAATGAAGGTGCCGGTTGAAAAACGAGAAATTGTTGTTACACCCGATGAATATAAAGGAATGCGCGGTTTCTTCCGAAAGATATTCGGAGGTGATCAAACCGTAATTGACACGGTAAAAACCATAGAAGAAAATGTAGAATATTCTCGACAAGTAAATGTAGATACCAGTTTGGTGAAAAGCTACTACCGCGATTCTACGTTGTTTAAAATCCGAAATATTCTGGCGCCCATTATCCGCAAAGAACGCGATTTACAGCAACGATTGGTCGATAAAGAATTAGAACTGCTTAAGCAAGACAGAGCCTTTATTGCCAACATTCGCTCNATTATCAATACACTTAAAACAGACGAAAAGAAGAAGGCTGATTATAGCAATGAGCAAGCTACAGCTACAGCCAATGAATCCATTCGGTTCATTCTNATTTCAGGAATAACAGGCCTTTTACTGAGTGCCATTTTGTTGTTTTTAGTGATGCGAGACATTACGCGTTCTAATTTCTACCGCACACAGCTAGAAGTAGAAAAAGATAGGGCAGAAGAGCTTTCCAGCATTAAAGAGCAGTTCTTGTCTAACATGAGCCACGAGATCAGAACTCCGTTACAAAGCATTCGCGGATTTTCAGAGTTGATGGAGCAAAGTAAACTCGATGAAAAGCAACAGCAATACATGGAGGCGATCAACTTTGCAAACCGATACCTTACTGATTTGATCAGTGATATTTTAGATCAGGCAAAGATTGGAGCCGGAAAACTGGAACTGATTACAACACCATTTACTATTCGCGATATTACNAATGAATTAGATGCTATTTTTTCGTATTCGGCACAGCGAAAAAACATTGTATTAAAAANCAAAATTCAGAACGATTTAGAAGTNCAANTGTTAGGNGATTCGCTGCGCATTAAACAGATTATTACCAACCTGCTAAGCAATGCCATTAAGTTNACGCATGAAGGGTATGTGGCATTGGAAGTAAATGTGTTAAAGCAAGATCACTACCGTTGTCAGTTGCACATAAATGTGAAAGATACTGGGGTGGGGATTCCTGAGGAACTTCACGATCGCGTTTTTGAACAGTTTTCTCAAAACACCCAATCGGTAGTAAAAAACTACGGTGGAACTGGGTTAGGATTGTCCATTACCAAAAGTCTGGTGGAGGCCATGGAAGGAACAATTACATTAGAGAGCAAGCCAAATCAAGGCAGTGCATTTCAGGTTGTTATTCCGTTAACCTACCAAGAAGTGGAGGAAAAACAAGAGGTCGATAGNCAAGTAGAGAAAATGCAAGAACATCATTTTAAGGCTAAAATTTTAGTGGTAGATGATGATACCTGGAATACACTTTTATTGCAAGAGTTTTTAGCTCCGCGAGTAGATGAATTGATTGTGTTTAATCATCCGGGAGAAGCGNTGGAATACCTGAAGAACCATTCGGTAGATTTAATTTTCACGGATGTTCAAATGCCTGAAATGGATGGGTTTGAATTGTTGAATCAAATTAGAGCGCGTGGAATTAAAGTTCCNGTTGTTGCCCTAACCGCAGATTTCAATGTTGAGAAAAATGAGCAACACAAACGTTTTGATGCAATATGTAGGAAGCCCTACAAAACAGCCAATATTGGAGAAATACTTCANCGCTTTTTAAGCGATTTGAGTAGNANCGTTAANGCTGATTTTGAAAAAGAGCAAGAGGATGCCCAAAACCGTATTAAGACTGCTGTNTTTGACTTTGANTTCATTCGAAAATATGCTGGTGAAGATGAGGAGGTATACCACAAATTATTACTGGAGCTAGTCAACAACAATAACCNAAATAGAGCACAGTTNGATGTTTTATTGCATGAGAAAAAGAGTGCTCAATTGGCCGAATTATGCCACAAAATGAAGCCGATGTATGAACAGTTAAAGCTGGAAAATATCAGTGAAGCATTGTACAGCATTGAGCTCTATGTAAAAATNAGCAAAACNGCTAGAGCATTGGAAGAAGCGGAATTGCTGCAGCAAAAATTGAAAGAAATACAACAGCAATTAAACGATGCTGTTAGTCATTCAAGTTATACTTAGCCAGCTTTAAATACAATGTTTTTCGGTCGATGTTTAGCAATTTGGCCGTCTTGCTTTTATTGTATTTGGTTTCTTGTAAGAGCTTTACAATCAATTCTTTTTCGTTTTGTTCCTGAATGACTTTTAAATCAGTTTCACCCNCCTCNATAGAAACNGNNGTAGCAGTAGTNACTGGAGTTTGATGAATGGCCTGCGGTAAATGATCTTCAGTGATGTGTGTACCTTTNGTCAGTAAAACTCCGCGTTTAATGATGTTTTTTAATTCGCGNAAATTGCCCGGCCAATTGTATTGTTTCAATAATGCAGAAGCTTTTTCATCAACGCCTTCAACATNTTTACCCAGTTCTTCGCAGGCTTCTTTCAGAAACAAATCCACGTAATCGTCAATGTCGTCTTGNCGTCCTCTCAATGGTGGAATTTGAATTTCAAATTCATTCAAACGGTGATAAAGGTCAGACCTGAAAGTACCTTCTTCAACTGCTTTTTTCAATTGCTCATTTGTAGCCGCAATAATGCGTACGTCAATGGCAATATCNTGGTCGCTGCCTAATCTTCTGATGCTGCGTTCCTGAATAGCGCGTAAGAGTTGTACCTGAACTTCTAACGGTAAATTACCTACTTCATCTAAAAAAATAGTGCCGCCNTGAGCTTGCTCAAAGCTTCCTTTTTTGTCTTGTGTAGCACCGGTAAACGAACCTTTGGTGTGGCCAAACAATTCACTTACAGCCAAGTCTTTTGAGAGTACTCCACAATCTAAAGCTACAAAAGGCTGATGCGCACGTTTGCTTTTTTGATGAATCAAGCGGGCAGCATATTCTTTACCCGTTCCGCTTTCTCCCAATATCAAAACCGTCATTTTAGTGGGAGCAACCAAATGCAAATGTTCCCAAACAGTTTGAGCAGCTGCACTTTTTCCAATAACATACTCCGGTGAGGCCGATTCAGCACTGGAAGACTGCTGTTGTGATTGGTTTACTTTCAATGCGCCTTGAATAGTAAGCAACAACTCATCGGGAACAATGGGTTTGTTGACAAATTCGTAAGCTCCAAGTTTAATCGATTTTACTGCAGTGTTAATGTCAGAGTAGCTGGTGATGAGTATAATCGGGATGTCTTTGTTCTCTTTTTTGAGCAATTGGATCANCTCCAATCCATTGATNTCNGGAAGTTTGTAATCAACCAGAACNAAATCATATGTTTCTTTTCGGAAAGCTTCTAACGCTNCNTTAGAGGAAAGAGCCAAGTTCACCTGATAGTGATGACGCTCTAGAAAAGCAGAGAGCATTGAGTTAAAATAATGATCGTCATCAACCAGTAAAATTCTTTCCATGTNTCAAAAGTAAAGCATCAAAATAAACAGATAACACAATTCTATTCTGATGAAAAGGAATTAAAAGAGTAATAATAGTACTAAAAAGAGAAGTTGAGCACCNCAGATATTGTAAAGCCAACATATTNAGAGGTTAAATGTTTATCGNAAAGCTTNTTGGAAGGATACTTTTCGATNGATTATAGGTCAATAAAAAAGCCGCTCATTGAGCAGCTTNTTTATTACTAGCAAGATAAGTTTACACCAGTATTNTATTATGATTCGCTGTTAAAGAATTCTTTTACGTCTTCTTTAACCTTGGCAAATTTTTCTTTCGTTTTTTGTTTCATCTCTTTCATGTTGGCTTTGAACTCTTCAAGTTCTTCCTCAGACTTGTTGTCTATGTCATCAATTTCATCATTGATGTTTTCTTTCATGTCTTGAAGTTTAGCTTTAGCGTTTTCTAATTTAGTTCTTGAAGCGTCACTCAAGCTTTCTGATTGATCTTCTAATTTCTCGTCAATATCTTCAATCAAGTCATCAATGTCATTAGCAGACTTTTCCAAATCGGCTTTTACATCTTCTCCCAATTGGTCGAAATATTCTGAGGTTTCCTCAGCCATATCTTTCATTTCTTGCTTAACGTCTTCGCCTTCTTCTTTTGCGCTTTTGTGTCCGTCACATGCNGCAAACATTAATGATGAGACTATTAATACAGTTGATAGGATGCTTAACTTTTTCATTTTATTTGGTTTTTTGTGATTCGCTAAGTGTAATGAAAGAAGCATGCCTNNACGAAGAATAGAAAATGNTTNAGNCTTAAATNACTGATAAACAGNTNTTAGTTGTTTTGTTGGAAATAAGCCAATTGAAAATAGTGTAGAGAATACTCAACTTTTAGTGTGTAAATAAATACACACTATTGGCAATTTTGCTCAATTAGTTGTTGTGCTTCCTGNTCTCCCAAATCAGCNGCCTTTTGCCATGCATCACAAGCTTCTTGAAGTAAGTTGAGTTTTTTGTAACACAAAGCAAGGTTAAACCAAGCGTCAGTTTGGTTAGGATTTAATAGNAAAGAATAACTGAGGTGCTTACCGGCTTCTCCAAAAAAGCCATCGAGCATAAGCCGAACCCCAATTTGATAATGGTTCACAGGTGTAGGNTCTACATATCCTTGAGTGAAAATTCCAAATTCTACCGGTTCANCTTTACCAATGCGATCTAGGTTATCAGCATATTGCTTAGACTGAAAGTTAAAGCTGATAACTTGTGATGAAGGAATAATCCGGTCTAATTTGGTGGCGGGAGTCCATAGCGTATCGGTTAGCCAAATAACACGTTCAGCTTCTATGGCAAAAATCCCCTTCAANCTTTTGACTACTTCTTGAGGTAAAACTACTTCATCAGGAACATCAAAATTTTCTTTTAGAGCACGAACAGAAACTACTTTACCATTTTCATCAATCATAAACTCCACATCAACGCTCCCGTTAATGCCATAATGCATCGCATCATGAGGAATAACAAGGTTTTTAGAGATAAANAGCTGTAAACCATTCTCTCCATATTTAAAAGTAGCAGGAGTTTCATTTTGGACTTCACCCTGAACATATTTGTTTTCACTGGTTTGCTGGCCGTTTCCACGATTNCAAGAACAAATGAGGAGGATGGATAAGGCAAGTAGCAATTTGTACATAATGAACTTTTTAGTTGGGGTGAAATTAGACATGTATTTAGAATTATAGAATAGNCTGAATAGCTGCTAAGGTCNGTTCAACCTTGTGTTGTTCTATATTTAGATGTGTTACAAAACGCACTTTNTGGTGTCCCATTGTTGAAATGAGAATATTCTTATCGTTTAATTGCTGAACAAATGTAGCAGCTTCTTTTTCGTTGTTTAATTCGGCAATAACAATATTGGTTTCAACAGGTAAAACCTCTTGAANAAAGGATTTTTGTTGTAGAGCCTCGGCAATCATCTTAGCATTAAGATGATCTTCCTTCATTCTTTCCACATGATGATCCAGTGCATAAATTCCGGCAGCAGCCAAATAACCTGCTTGACGCATNCCACCACCCAATACTTTTCTAACGCGTTTAGCTTCTTTGATNAATTCTTTCGAACCAATTAACAAGGATCCAATGGGGCAGCCTAATCCTTTGCTTAAACAAATTGAAATTGAAGTAAACATAGAACCTATGGCTCGTGGTAAAAGATCTTCTGCTACCAAAGCATTAAAAACGCGAGCTCCATCCAAGTGCAATGGAAGTTGATGTTGATCGCAAACGGCTTTTATTTTTTGAATTTCGTCTAAANCCCAAATGGCNCCGCCACCTTTATTAACAGTGTTTTCTATTGCTACTAACATGGTTTTNGCNGCATGAATATCATCAGGATTGTTCATGTTGGCTTCTACTTGCTGGGCTGTAAACCTGCCTCGATCTCCATCAATAAGNCGAACAGAGCATCCAGAATTAAAGGCAATTCCTCCACCCTCATAATGATAGATGTGCGATAAATTCCCGCAAATAACTTCTCCACCGGGACGTGTATGTACTTTAATCGCAATTTGATTGGTCATCGTACCAGATGGGCAAAACAAGGCTGCTTCATGGCCAAATAGTTCGGCTGCTTTTTCTTGAAGTGCATTTACCGTAGGATCTTCATCNTATACATCATCGCCAACCTGTGCAGTAAACATTGCATTCAACATTTGNTGAGTNGGTTGAGTTACTGTATCACTTCTATAATCAATCATTTAGACTAAAAATTGAACGTTTATCGAATAGCCGGAATTCCAATGTGGAATAAAGCGTCTCCCTGATTAATTACCGGCATGTTGTTGTGACCAATNATGTANCCATCATGAGGAGCTTTCACTTTTACCTTAAAGTTTCCAAAAGGATCAGAGACTGTTCCTAACAAATCGCCACGTTCAATGTATTGACCACTGGTAGCGTTTAAAATAAATATTCCGGAAGAGCGCGCTCTAACCCAACTGCTTTTATCGCAATAAACTTGTGGAATAGACTGTTTTTTACTTTTTGTTTTGAGCCCCAAATAATGCATTACACGCACAGTTCCTTCAATAGCTTCCTGAATAGAAAATTCATCTATTCGCATCGCTTCGCCACCTTCGTAAACCAAAAACGGAATGTTTTTACGAAAAGCTTGCTTTCGGATAGATTTATCAATTAAAGGCGAAATCAATTGAATAGGAGCAGAGAAGGCATTGGCCAATTTCGAAGATTCTAAATCTACACCAGTGTGGCGCGTTTGTGGATGGTTGTGTCGGCTAGCTCCACCGGTATGGAAGTCGATGCCATAATCTGCTAAAGGCAGAATTTTATTGCTCATAAAATGGGCAACTCTACTGGCTAAAGAACCNGTTGTGCTTCCGGGNAAATTGCGATTAATGTCTTTTCCGTCTGGTACCTGACGAGAGAAGTTNAAAAAACCATAGATGTTGAGAATAGGAATAGCAATAACGTTTCCGCTAGATAGGTTCTTGAAATAATCATTGAAAATCATTCGTCTGATGATTTCAATACCATTGACTTCATCACCATGTAAGCCACCGTTTAACAGTAGTGTGGGGCCGGGGTTTTGACTACGGTATACATACACCGGTAAATCAATTTGAGTACCGGAAGGCAAGCGCGCAATGTTGAAATTAATCATTTGCGTTTTACCAAGAGGTACATGTACCCCATTGATCATGAAGCTATCCATTTTGTGCTATTTTTTTCTACAAATCATAAAGCCATCCCGAATGGGAAACAAAACATTTTGTACGCGGTCGTCATCCTGCATTTTCTGATTGAAGCGAATAATTTCTTGCGTGTCAGCGTCTTTTTCATCAACGGGTTCAACTACTTTGCCNTACCATAAAACATTGTCTGTGATGATGTAGCACCCAGATGGAACTCTGTCTATTAACAAGTCAAAATAGTTGCAATAGTTTTTCTTGTCGGCATCAATGAAAACAATATCCCAAGGCTTCTCTAGCGTAGGGATAATGTCCATAGCATTACCAGTGTGTTGATGTATTTTGTGATCAACGCCAGCTTTTTCGAAATACTTTGCAGCCAAATCGTGCAACTCTTCGTTTCTGTCTATGGTATGTAATTCGCCATCATCAGACATTCCTTCGGTCCAACAAATGGCCGAATAACCAGTAAACGTGCCCAGTTCTAGCACATACTTTGGGCGAATCATGTGACTCAACATGCTAAAAACACGCCCTTGTAAGTGACCGGAAACCATGCGTGCATTAAGCACTTTTTGATGTGTTTCGCGGTAGAGCTGGTACAAAACATCAGGCTCTTTTTCGCTGTGTTGATCTACGTATTGATCTAATTTGGGATCAAATAACTCCATTCAACAGTATTAATTTGCTTCTGGCCAGATGTACTCTCCGTCTTCATCTGTAAGCGGACCCCATTGTACTTCTGTAACCACTTCTTCATCCATCCAAAACGTAAGGTTNACATCAGGAAAAGAAAGTACGTAAAGCGGATCTTCATCATCGTCTCCTTCGATTGTTTCTTCTTCAGGAATTCCGAAATCGAAGTTTTCCAATGCAGAAAGCAATTCTTCTTTGGTAATTCCAATCAATTCAACATTGTCTAATGTTAAATCAGGGTGACTTGAAGTAATGGCNGAAAGCGTCCAGTCTTCGTCTTCGTCAAATGAAAGAGAAACTTCTATTTCATCGTAGTGCCAAGCTTCTGTATTGTCTTCTTCATCAGGGCCAATAGCAAAACGTTCTATTTCGTCCGGATCACCTAATACAAANCTTGCAGCTGTTTTCTGTAAGCCAAAAGAAAGGTTTTCTAACCCTTTACCGATGATAATTGAATGTGTCATGATTTTGCTGTTTTGTCAAATTTAATGGGAATTTTCCCGTGANTTGTTTTTTTCTAATTGAAACATTTGATTCATATAGGCATAGAGCTGTGGNTGTTTCTTTTGAAACAAGTGTGGNCGCTCAAAAAAGTATTCAGAAACCACTGCTAAAAACTCAGCTTGGTTGGTTGCTCCATAGGGATTAATATCACTTTTACCTTCGGCTATTTTCTCCATTTCTTTGTGAATGAGGCNGAGCCAAGGCAGCGTATATTGCTTATCCAATAAAAGTTCGGGAACACCATCTACAGTGCCGTCTGCTTTATCGATAAGGTGTACAAATTCGTGAATAGCAGTATTCTTCTTATCGGTGAGGTTTTCAAACCCCAAATGCAAAGCCTTTTTGGATAAGATCATTTGGTTAGAAAGTGTGCCCGATCCTACTACNCCTAACACATTTCTTTCTTCACCTTCCTGTTCATAGTCAAGGTTAAAATGCGCTGGATAAACCAATACTTCTTTAAGGTTGTAATAATGCCAATTTTCAAATGCCAAAATGGGTATAATGGCACTTGCAGCTACATAAAGCTTATCAGTAGGTGTGACTTCTGTGTTTACTCCGGTAATTTTTACATTGAGTAAAAACTCATGTACTTTTCGTTCAAAACGCAATTGCAATTCAGGAGTAAGCTTGTTGTAGAAATCTATTTTCTCTTTTAAGATTGTTCTCCAACTGTCGGGAAATTGGCTTTTAGGCATTTTCCATTTTTTTGAAGAAGAACTGTAAAGCCCCCAAACAATAAGTGCTGCTACGAAGATCAACCCTAAAAAAGCAAATCCGTTCATCGTTAGCGTGGTAAAAAAGTAAGACTACTTAACTGATGCGGGTCAAATACTTCATTGGCAATTTCCAAAATTTCTTCAGCAGTNATATTGTCAATGAAAGTATAAATCTCTTCNAGCGTGTCAACTTTGTCAAAAGCGAGCAAGCTTTTTCCNAGGGCAATCATTAAGCTAGCTCCACTTTCTTGGCTTAAGGCCAATTGTCCTTTAAACTGTTCTTTAGCAGAAGCCAATTGTCTNGTACCTAGCTTTGTATCACGTAGTTTTTTCAACTCTTTATGNATCAATTCTGTAGCTTTAGGTAAAGCATTTTTTTCTGTTCCAAGATAGATGTTAAAAACTCCGGTGTCTGAATANCTGGCGTAATTGGATTCTAGATTATAAGCNAANCCATATTTCTCACTGATATTGAGGTTTAATCGGCTNTTCATAGCCGGACCNCCCAATATGTTATTGAGTAAGATCATAGCTCTTCTGCGCTCATCAGGATAAGAATAAGCAACATTTCCGAGCATGAGGTGNGCCTGATAAACGTCTTTTTCGATAATTACATTTTCAGGTTTATAACCTGAGAAAACTTCACGCTGTTCATTGTGAGATCTTGAAGGAATAGGAGCGAGGTGTTTTTCAAGCAAACGCTTTAGTTGTGATGTCTTAATTTTTCCTACCGAACTGAAAACAACATTTTCAGTCACATAATGCTTTTGCATAAAATGGATCAAATCGGGCTGGCCGAGTTGTTGCAAATTAGCTCGTGTTCCTAATATCGATCTTCCCAGAGGGTGTCCTTTGTAAATCTGATCTTCAAAATCATCAAAAATTTGTTCTCCCGGACTATCATTGTAAGAAGATATTTCATCAATAATGATGTCTTTCTCTTTCTTGATCTCTTTGGGAGGGAAAACGGAATGAAACGTAATATCCGCTAATAACTCAATTGCTCTTTCGTAATGATGAGGCAAAAAAGAAGCATGAATAACAGTGTCTTCCTTACTGGTGAAAGCGTTTAATTCGCCACCAACAGCATCTATACGGTTAAGGATGTGAAAAGCTTTTCGCTTTTGCGTTCCTTTAAAAATACTGTGCTCTAAAAAGTGGGCTAAACCGTGTTCATTTTCTGCTTCATCTCTTGATCCGGCATTAATGGTAAAACCACAATGAGAGGCAGGAGAATCTACTTCTTGATGGATCACACGGATACCATTTGAAAGCGTAAAAATTTCGAATTCCATAAAACTGCGCGAAGGTAACTATTGCGCGTGAACGATTAGTCCTTTTTAGGAGCAGGTTTCTGATTTTGTGGTTGTTTTGTGTTGCGAGGATTAGGGCCTTTCTTTCGGTTGTTGAATTTACCCTTAGAGTTACCTTTAAATCCTGATTTTTTATTGCGGTTACCTTTTTTCTTGCGAGGCTTATTCGGATCATAAACCGGGCTTTCCCCAATTTCTTCAGGAGTGTTTTCTTTTGGAACTTCGCGCTCAATCAGTTGCTCAATATTGTAGAAATAATATTGATCTTTTTCGTTGATGAATGAGATAGCTGCACCACTGGCTCCTGCACGCGCAGTTCTTCCTATGCGGTGTACATAATCTGCAGGATCATCTGGGATATCATAATTGACTACATGACTCAATTCATCAATGTCTATTCCACGAGAAAGGATGTCTGTTGCTACAACAATTTGCAATTTTCCGGCCTTGAACAAGCGCATGGTTTCATTACGCTCGGTTTGATCTCTTCCACTGTGAATTACCTTAACACTATAGTTCTTGTTTTTTAACTTTCGGTAAAGCTCGTCAGCAGAATCTTTTCTTGAGGTAAAAGCAATAAGGTTTTTAATTTTTTCCTTTTCAAGTATATCTAATAACAGCGCATCCTTATTCTTATCGTGCACCATAATTGCACGTTGGTTAATTTTTTCAGAAGGCTTTGCAATTGCCAGATTAATTTGTTCCGGTTTGTTGAGAATGGTTTCTGAAAGCTTACGAATATTCGCAGCCATTGTGGCAGAGAACATTAGTGTTTGTCTGTTCGCAGGACACTTTGAAATAATGTGGCGAATGTCGCTGATAAACCCCATGTCTAACATACGATCAGCTTCATCTAGAACCAACATTTCAATAGTGCTTAAGTCGAGTATATTGAGGTGTAAATAGCTTTTTAACCTTCCTGGAGTAGCAATTAGTATATCAACACCTTTTTGTATTGATTTTTTCTGAGCAACAAAATCTTCAGATTGGCTTCCGCCATAAATAGCTTGCGAAGTAATTCCTGTAAAATAGCTCAACCCGTCTAGGTTCTGATCAATTTGAATGGCCAACTCTCTTGTTGGAACAATAATTAAACAGCGGGTTACCGAATCGTTTTTCCCAATTAATTTGTTGAGCACAGGTATAATAAAAGCAGCTGTTTTTCCCGTTCCGGTTTGCGCACAGGCAATAAGATCCTTTCCGCTTAAAATAGCTGGAATCGCTTTTTCTTGAATTGGTGTGGCTTCTTCAAAACGCATTGCATCAATGCTTTCAAGAAGTTCTTGTTTAAGGTTTAATTCAGAAAATTTCAAATGAAATCAATTTTAGTTTTGAGTAGTACTGTCTATAATACCAGCTTCAAGCGAATTTGTTTTTCCGGAAGCAGAAAGTGGAATTCGAACAGAAGGAGATTTCAGTACAATAAAATCTTGGTCGACACTAATGTGTTTACCCACAGCATCATTGGCTACGAGATAATCTTCGTGAGGCTGAAACAGTGCCTCTTCTTCCAAGTCAGCAATCAATGCTTCAAACGGGCGTCTTATCGTATAAACATTACCCGATAAGTCTACAACTCTTATATGATCATCAAACCGTTGAAAATAACACACTTGCTCTAACTTTATCGTAAGTAACTTATGCTCGGCTTCAACTAAAAATTCTTTTTCTTCAGGAAGATAATGACTGAATAACCTTCTAACCATTCCCGGTATATTGGGCTTAAGTGACATTGGATTATCAGCAACCTCAATTTGTTGGTTAATGTTTTTTGCTTCAATGGGTTTAACCACAAACGGAACATTTGCTTGTGAGCAAACTTGTCTAATAAAAGAATTTTCAGGAGTAATGATGATCAGCTTGCTGCGAATGGGAGCTTGCTTAAAGATATTTGCCCCTCTGTTATTCTCTAATGTCAAAGACAAAAATATATAATCAATGTCTTTGTTACTCAACAACCAAATGGCAGCATCGCGTATTTTAGAGAATACTTTTTCCATAGAAAAATTGAGTGCCGATTGCTTACAATACTTCGTGAAATATAGCAAAACTTCAGGATCGTCTTCTATGAGAATAGCTTTTTTCAAAGTACTTGTCTGAGCAGTAATTTTTATAAATCTTTATTTATTGATGATAGCGAAGTGGCAAGATACGAACAAAATTTTTACTGCTGAACGGAAAAATTGAATGAGTATTAACTAGTTGTAAATGAATTGTAAATCTTATGTATGTTGTGATTTTTGCTTAAAAGATAAAGGCTGGTTAAGGGCTTCTGGTAGCCGAAACCTGTGGTGATTTGTGTTTCAAGTTTGTTAACTATTCTCATTAATAGAAGGCGAGTAATTATTATTGCATAAGATCAAGTGTAATTTATCATGATGAGATTTAATGTAAGCGAGATAAACGATTGTATTCGAACAAGAAGGTCTATTTATCCGGTTCAATTTTCAGACCGTGAAGTTTCTAAAGAGTTGATAGAAGTAATGTTGGAAAATGCTCGTTGGGCTCCAACACATAAGCTTACACAACCTTGGAGGTTTAAAGTTTTCATAGATGAGGGAAAACAGCGTTTTGCAGACTTTCACAGTGAGAAATATAAAGAGATTACTCCTGAAGAAAAGTTCAGCGAAATGAAATACAAAAAGATACGTCAAAATGCTGAGCGTTCATCCGTTGTAATTGCAATTGTCTTGCATAGAGATGAAAAGGCTTCTATTCCGGAAGAAGAAGAAATAGCATCAGTAGCAATGGCTGTTCAAAATATGCACCTTACCTGTTCTGCATACGGATTAGGAGCATATTGGGGTAGTGGAGGCCTTACACGTCACGAAGAAATGAAGCAGTTTTTAAAATTAGCTGATAACGAACGCTGTTTGGGCTTCTTTTATATCGGCTACCCTGCAATGGATTGGCCTAAAAAGACTGAGCGCATGGAGCGTAGACAGGTTACAGAATGGATTGAAGAATAGTTACATTTGTAGTAAATCAAATTAAGAATGAGAAAGACTTTTATATTACTCTTTGCTGTTACAAGTCTTGTAGCATGCAAAAACGGATCAACAACCAATGAAGAAGTAGCTGCAGTTGATAGTACTAGTGTAAGTACTGAAGAAACAGCTGAAGAACAGCACGAAGACGAGGTGGATTATCCTTATCAAGCAGGAGCTGAGTTTGATGCATCGCTAGCTGTAACGCCAGTAGAGATGTTAGAAATGAGAAAAGGGTATGATGGAGATAGCCTTGATGTAGTGCTTGCAGCAAACATTAACGAGTGTTGTAAGAAAAAAGGTTGTTGGATGACAATTGATTTGGAGAATGGAGATGATATGCTTGTTCGTTTCAGAGACTATGACTTTTTTGTTCCGCTAAATGCAGATGGAAGATCTACAATCTTGAAAGGAAAAGTATTTCGTGATACAGTTAGCGTAGAAACATTGCGTCATTATGCCGAAGATGCAGGAGCTTCTGCTGATTCGATTGCAAAAATTACAGAACCAACAATTTCATATTCATTTCTTGCAGATGGAGTTGTGGTAAACTAAGCATATGAAGTTGAGAAAAAATATCATGAAAGGATCATTGCCCATAGCAGTGATCCTTTTTTTTGCTTGTAATGTACCAGAGCAACAGGCAGGGCAGAAGACGAATGAAAATACTGAAATAGAAAACACTGAAGCTGTTAAAGCTCCAAACACAGATAAAGCTGCTGTAAGAACAGTAAGTGAATTAGCAGTATTCATGCGCAATATGCACAGCGAGTTAAAAGTAGCTCGTCAATTTGTAAAGGACTCTGTTGTTATTCCAGATACGGTATGGTTAGACTTTGCTAAAGTGGTCGAGATGGAATCAACTGCTGGTATGATCAAAGATCAGGATCATTTTAATGGATATGCACAGTTGTTTTTACAGCGGGTAAAAGAGTTAAAAGACGATCCTAGTGTTGAAGCCTATAATGCTGTAATTTCAAATTGCGTTTCATGCCATCAAAACTATTGCATGGGGCCGATAACTAAAATTAAAAAGCTTGAAATAAACTAAAAAGAAGTTCAGGTAGGACTTACCCAAGAACTATAAATACAAACACACAAAAAAACCTGTTCGATGCTTCGAACAGGTTTTTTTATAAGGATAAATAATCGATGAAAACCGACTATTAATGTCTTTTTTCTTTGATACGTGCTGCTTTACCTCTACGCTCTCTTAAGTAGAAGATACGAGCTCTACGAACAACACCAACTTTAGTTACTGTAATGCTCTCAAGGAAAGGAGAAGATACCGGGAAAATTCTTTCGATACCAATTCCGTTTGAAATCTTACGAACTGTAAAAGTTGCAGTGGGTCCTGATCCTTTGCGTTGGATTACAGTACCCTGAAATTGCTGAACACGCTCTTTGTTACCTTCGCGAATTTTATAAGATACGATTACCGTGTCACCAGCTTTGAATGAAGGTAATTCGTTTATGTTGCTTACTTCTTTAGTAATTTCTTTAATTCTGGGATCCATCGTTCTAATGCTTTTTAGTGCCCTGTTGAATTGAGCCTGCAATATTACAGAAATATTTTGATTGTAACGTTATCTATGTGCAAATAATTTAATCTTTTAATAAGTCAGGGCGTCTCTCTTTCGTGCGTTGAAGCGCCTGATCGTGCCTCCAGTTCTCTATTTCTTTCAGATTTCCGCCTAAAAGAATGTCAGGAACTTTCCATCCTCTATATTCTGCGGGACGCGTATATACAGGAGGTGCCAATAGTCCGTCTTGAAAAGAATCGGTAAGAGCAGATGTTCCGTCATTTAATACTCCGGGAATGAGTCTGATTACTGCATCGCATACAACACTTGCAGCAAGTTCGCCACCACTAAGTACAAAGTCTCCAATAGAAATTTCTTTGGTTACATACTGTTGTCGAATCCTGTCATCAATTCCTTTGTAATGCCCACAGATGATTATAATGTTTTCTCGAATAGAGAGCTGATTGGCGATAGATTGTTTGAACCTAACTCCATCAGGAGTCATGTAGATAATCTCATCGTAATTCCTTTCAGATTTTAATTTATCCAAAAGCAAAGCCAATGGCTCAACCATCATAACCATACCAGCACCACCTCCAAACTGATAGTCATCTACTTTCTTGTGTTTATCAGTAGCATAATCTCTGGGATCATGGAAGTGAATTTCAACTAGGTTTTTCTCGATAGCCCGCTGTAAAATGGAGTCTGAAAAAGGACTTTGCATCAATTGGGGCAATATGGTAACTATGTCTATTCGCATAACGGGCGGCAAATTTAACCATAAAAAAAACCTTGCCGAGCTAACGACAAGGTTTCTAAAATTAGACTATTGGTATAATTAACCGGTAATTTCTTTTAGTTTTCTAATGAATTTCTCATTCTTTGGAGCTAGCGTTCTCGCTAATTCCATTACCTCTTGAGCTTTACCAATTTGATTTTTCTCTATAAGATAATTGGTGTAATAAATAAAACCATCTTCAAAAGCCATTTCATTGTATTGTGTAGGCTCAAATCCACTGCTTTTAGCCAAAGCATTGTATTCTTCAAGTGCTTTTTCTACTTCCAGGTTACCTTCTTTGGTATTTCTGGATAGAATATCGCATGTTCCTTTAATCATACGTACCGAAGGATCATTTTCATCCAGCTGAAGTGCTAATTTATAATAGTATACAGCTTTACGGTAATCGTTTTGAGCTAACTCAGCTTTTGCTTCCTGAATACCAATAAACTTTAATTTTTGGATAAAGTCGTAGTTATCATCATACAGATAAGGCTCTCCTTTTTCCTTAAGTTTCATGTCTTTTTTAACAAACTTAGCTCCACTTTTAAGGGCATCTTTAGTCGCTTTTTCAAAAGGCTCCAAATCTCTTAAATCCGGATCATCAGCAATTTCAATCAAGCACATTGCCATGTACAAATAAGGCTCAGATTCTCTTTTGTAATTGTCTTTTTCCGTCAGGGCTTCAGCCTTCATAACACACTTTTCATAATCTCCCATTACGTATAAATCGAAAAGTTTTTGATGTGTTCCACCTTGAACCTGCGCTTCACTGATTGACGGAGCAAGGAAAAAAGTAGCCGAGAGTGCTGTTGCTGAAAAAAGATGTTTTAACTGCATATTGATCATTGTTTTTGAGTATTCAATGTTAATAAAAATCCGCGAGATGCTATTCATTCAGGTAGATCCTGTGGATGATTGTTTTTTGTATAAAGCAATTGAAGTGCCAAGCTACTTTTTACTTTTGCAGGATGAAGAAAAATGTAGGTAAGAACACTACGGTAAGTAAACAAGAAGGAGAATTGATCATCAAAATAACAGGAACATTGCCTGAAAAATGGATGGAGCATTCTATCCTAGCGTGGGTTATCCTTTGGTCTTCGTTAGGTGGAATTATTCTTTATTACATGATTGCCGGAGAGTTTTCAGGAGAACAAAAAAGCTTTTTTATGGCTTACCTAGCATTTTGGGGATATTTTGAATACAAGAGTTTACATGCCTTTCTCTATAAAAAAATAGGGTATGAACTGATTCGCATCAAAGACGGATACATGTATTACAAACGCAACATCATAGGGGTTGAAAAACCAAAGCGTTTTGATTTAAAAAACATTTCTGAATTAGGATTGATTCAACACTCGCGAAAGTCATTTGCAGGAGCCTATAATAAATCATTTTGGGTAGTAGGAAATGAACAAGTAGGCTTTAAACACTTGACCAAGAAAATGGCTTTGGGAATTCAAATCAGTGAAAAAGAAGCGAAAGAAATTATTCGTTTAATCAGAACTGCTATAAAGTCAAATTAAAGACTGCGCTCTTTACTCTTTGAGTCTCCACTTTTTCAATTGTTTCTTTCAATACCATGTTTTTAGCCTTGGTGTCTTCAAATACTTCTTGCAGGTTTTTGACTTCTCCACATGGTACTTTACTCGCCAAAAGCNCTTGACAAAGTTCTTTTCTGTTCCATGTTTTGATTGCTTGTTCCAAGCTTGTATTCAAGACTTCACGANTACTTACCCGATTTTGATTTGAGTTAAAGCGNTCATCTTGNAGCAAATGATTTAGACCTAAAACGCTACATAGCTTTTGGAATTGCTGTTCTGTGCCAACNGCCAGTACTAACCATTTATCATCTTTAGTAGAATAACAATCACCATAGGGGGCAATATTAGGATGTTGAGATCCCATGGGAGAAGGAATGTGTCCNGTCATCAGGTAATTACTGGCTTGATTAACCAAAGAAGCAACCGCTGCATCNTAGAGAGAAACCGTAACACATATGGCTTGTTGTNTTTTGTGTTGCTGCAACATAGCGCACAGAATACCTTCTTTCAGATGGTGGGCAGCCAGAACATCAATTAAAGCAACAGGCATTTTAACAGGAGGNCTTTCNGGCTCTCCCATCATACTCATAAAACCGGTTTCTGCTTGTAATACAACATCAAAAGCAGGNCGTTTGTCATGGTCTCCAAAACCGGTAATTGCAGCATAAATAATTTTCGGGTTGATCTGCTTAACATGGTTGAAATCCAATTGGAGCTTTTCGGCACTTTGTGGTTTNAAATTGGTAATGACTATATCAGNATTTTCGAGAAGTTGCTTCAATTCAAGGTAACCATCGGGTGTTGAGTAGTCAATAAAAATAGATTGCTTTTGATAGTTTATGGAGCTATAATAAGCACTAACAGAGTTGGCTATGTTTTCAGATGNAAGCTTCCAATGGCGGGTCATGTCTCCATTGGTTTTTGGGTTTTCAATTTTAATAACTTCTGCNCCTAATTCAGCAAAAAACATACCTNCCGAAGGNCCTGCTAATACAGTAGCAAGCTCTACAATTTTNAAGTGTGAAAAATCCATGTTTCAAATGTAGAGAAGTCTTTGTGATTTGAAATTGGCACTGCTTTTTGAAGGAGGTTAAACCATATAAATATAGCATCTTTGCGGCCGCAAAAAGAGTTAATTGGTGTTAGCTGTTGGTCTTCTACAAAAATACATAGACTTTTGCACGGCTAACCGGAAGAGCATAATTCATGATAAATAAAACGGAACAACAATCAGCCTTGATGCGTTTATTGACGAATAAGCCGTTTCTTATTGTTCTATTTGTAGCTTTTACGGCAGTTGTGTTGTTGTTAAACCTNGGCCTAATGCCTCTTGATAGCGATGAACCTACTCGAGCAATGGTTGCTTTTGAGATGATGAAAAGCGGCAATTACATTGTTCCTAAAATATTTGGAGAGTATTATTATAANAAGCCTCCGCTATACAATTGGTTTATTATTCTTTCATACAANTCCTTTGGAGTTGTCAATGAATTTACAACACGTTTTCCTACTATTTTAAGCTTATTCGGATACGTCATAACTATTTTCTTTTTCTCTAAAAAACACTTTGGAGTAAAGTGGGCTTGGGTAAATGCATTGATTTTTCTGACTTGCGGTCGAATACTGTTTTGGGACAGNATGTTGGGCTTGATAGACATTTGTTTCTCATGGGTAAATTATGCCATGTTTATGTCTGTGTACTATTTTTTCGAAAAAAAGGCNTGGTATAAATTATTTATTGTGGCATATGCNTTGGCGGCAATAGCTTTTCTNATGAAAGGGCTGCCTTCGGTAGTGTTTGTTGGTGCCACTTTATTTATTTGGTTTCTTTTAAATAAAGAGTTCAAAAGGTTGTTTNTTCTTCCCCATTTTGTGGGATTAGGTGTTTTCGTATTCATTGTTGGAAGTTATTACTTGACCTATCATCAATACAATGATTTGGAGACAGCTTGGGTAACTTTGTTTACAGAAACCTCAAAGCGTACAGCAGTTCGTTTTGGCGTGTGGAGAACGATCTTACACTTGTTTACATTTCCTTTTGAAATGATGTACCACTTCCTTCCATGGTCGTTGTTTAGTTTGTTCTTGCTCAGAAAAGATTTCTGGAAACAGGTAAGAGCCAACCGGTTTATCTATTACTGTAGTGCGGTTTTTGCAATCAATATAATACCTTATTGGACCAGTGTTGAAGTGTTTCCAAGGTATTTATTAATGTTAGCTCCATTAGTATTTACTGTGTCGCTATACTTNTACAAAACACGCTTTGAAGCTTATAACAAATCGTATAAATCATTGGAATTTTTCTTCATTGGTATTAGTGCTTTGGCTGTACTAGCTGTGTTTTCTGTCTTTTTTATTCCTCAAACAAAAGGTTTTGAATACATAGGACTTAAAGTCGTTGCCGTAGTTTTATTGATGCTACCCGGTGTGTATGTTATGTATAAAGAACGTGCCTATCGTNTAATCGCCTTTAGTTGGGTGTTATTAGTTGTGCGGTTAGGGTTCGATTGGTTTCTGCTCCCGGCACGATTCAATGATATTTTNAGAAAAGATTTTAAAGAGAAAGCAATAGCAGCTGCCGAGAAAACAAAGGGTAAACCACTTTCGCTCTCTTATGATGGGGTTATAGGACACTTTTCGGGATTTTACTTTAGTACTACCAGAGATGAAATTTTGCCGGTATCTAATAATGTATTTGAAACGGCAGAGAGTGATACTCTTTTGATAATGAATACCCCTCCTCAAAANGAAAATGAGGAACTGATTGGNACATTTAATATAATTTGGGAAAAATCTGAGCGATATGTCGTCAAACATTAATAACAACTCTCCGGAATTATCGGTTGTAGTTTGTGTATACAATGAAGAACAAAATATTGAGCCGCTAATTCAACAAATTTATCAGGCACTTGAAGGACGTGATTTTGAGTTGCTTTATGTTGATGATGGATCTACAGATAATACCGTAGCAGAGATTAAGCGTTGCATGCGTTCGGGTATGAAACTGGTTGAATTGAGAAAGAATTATGGTCAGAGTAATGCTCTGGCAGCAGGTATTCATCATGCTTCAGGGAAATACATTGCCTTATTAGATGGAGATTTGCAAAACGATCCTTTGGATATTCCAATCATGTTGGATAAGCTACACAAAGAAGGTGTAGATGTAGTTGCTGGTATTCGTGCCAACCGACAAGATGGAATGCTTTTACGTAAAATCCCCAGTAAGTTTGCCAATTGGATTATTCGTACTACAACCGATGTACACATTAAAGATTATGGGTGTACGTTAAAAGTTTTTGATTCTGATATTGCTAAGAATATGGGGCTTTATGGTGAATTACACCGCTTTATTCCAATCTTGGCTAAATTAGAAGGTGCCAAAATCACACAGATGGATGTGCGCCACCATGCTCGTCAGTTTGGAACATCTAAGTATGGATTAAACAGAACACTAAAGGTAATGAGCGATTTGATGCTCATGCTCTTTTTCCAGAAATACTTATCAAAACCAATGCACCTTTTTGGCGGTTTGGGGATCCTTACCTTCGCTATTGGTGTTTTAATCAATGTGTATTTGTTGGTGCTTAAGATACTCGGACATGATATATGGGGCAAACCTTTACTAGTGCTTGGTTTATTGCTTGTTTTAGGGGGTATTCAGCTGGTTACAACAGGAATTGTTGTTGAATTATTGATGCGTATCTATTACGAAGGACAGCACAAAAAACCTTATCGGGTAAAACAAATTCATACACTTGAAAGCTAAGGCTAAAAACATTGCGAAATATGCAATTAAATTAGCTCTTTCTGCATTAGCTCTTTGGTTCGTATTTACAAAAGTAGATTGGGCGGAGTTGGGTAAGGCATGGAAGTCAGCTTCAGTAAGTTTCATTGTATTGGCAATGGTGTGCTTTGTTGCTTCTAAAATGATTGCAGCATATCGACTGAACCTCTTTTTCAGACATTCGGGTATTGTTTTAGGGTATTGGCAGAATGCCAAATTGTATCTGTTAGGAATGTACTACAACCTGTTTCTTCCCGGAGGAATAGGGGGAGATGGCTATAAAGTATACCTCCTAAGAAAATCACACGGTAAATCGTTAAAATCGTTAACCTGGGTAATGTTACTTGACAGGCTAGGAGGTTTGGCTGCAATAGGTTTGCTGTTGGCGATAGGGAGTTTTGTGGTAGAATTACCCGGTTGGGTATATGTACTTTCAGTAGCTGCTCTATTGCTGATTCCCATTGTAGGGTATTTACTGATAAAACAATTTTTTAATCAGTTTAAAGGCATTTATCTGAATATAATAGGCCTTTCTGTTTTGGTTCAATTTTCTCAAGTTTTAAGTGCTGTATGCCTTTTGATTGCCTTGGGAGAAAATGCAGCATTGATAGCTTATGCTTTGTTGTTTTTAGTTTCTTCGGTAGCGGCCATGTTGCCACTTTCTTTGGGAGGACTTGGAGCTAGGGAGGTTGCGATGTATTACATGGCAGAATATTTTAGTCTGAATTCTGCTGTAGCAATGAGTGTTAGCTTGATTTTTTATGCTATTTCAGCATTAGTGTCCTTGAGTGGAATCTATTTTAGTTTTAATACCCGTTCGTTGGGATTGGAAATAAATGATAGTGAAATGGAAGATCAAGGATAAACCTGAATACCATTTCTAAAAGCCGAGTTTCTAAGATTGCGCTTTATGTCACTTGAAAAATCTCTGTCGTAATTATAAACAACAACGATGTTGGTTCCCAAGTGAATTTTTGCTTGTCGGGTTCCTATTTTTATAGATTTAATCTCACTCCAGGCAATATTCTTGGCTGGTTTAAACCAATTATTTTTACAAATAATACCCTTGTCTGTAATAGAAAAGCGAATCGTAAAAAGAGAAAGCTTACCGTAGGTAGCTGCAGAATAGATGGCAAGACCTATTCCATAAAGAATCATAAAAGGGTAAAAGTAATAGAGCGGAAAAGAAGGGTTCTGGAAATATAACCCGATAAATCCTTGAAGTATAAAAGCAGTACTAAGTAGGTTATTGAGTAGTCGTTTTTTACGATAGTATGCAGATTTTGTATAGTTATTCGACTCCATCACGTGAACTTTAGATAAATGAAGGATCCAAATTATTAAATAATTCAAAACAAGAAAGTTAAATATAGGGTCAATGTTATTAATTGGAGCAAGACAAGCAGGATAGATTGAGTTAAGATGAAACCCTTGTCTGTATTGGGTTGTAGCGGAATGTTTTTAGAAATTCATGGTAAGTTGTTGAAAACTTTGTGTTTTTTCTAGGTTGAAAAATGGCAAAAAACGAATGTTATTGTGAATGCTTATAACTAAAAAAGCGACTAACAAAAAATATTAATCGCTTTAAAAAAGAGTGTACCCTGAACTGGAATCGAACCAGCACGTCCGCAATGGACACAAGGCCCTCAACCTTGCGCGTCTACCAATTCCGCCACCAGGGTATCTGATGTTTGAAAAAGGAGTGCAAATTTAATTAAAATGAGCCATTCAGCTCAATATTATTAAGATGAATTTTAAAATTCAGAAAGAGATAACTCATCTGGTTTTTTGAAAGAAACGGTAAACAAAGTCCCTTCATTAACTTTACTAGACACCTCTATTGTACCTCCCATAGCCTCAACTTGATTTCGTGTAATGTATAAACCGATGCCTTTAGAATCTTTATTGTCATGAAAGGTGTTGTACATACCAAACAGCTTTTCACCATATTTCTTCATGTCAATTCCCAACCCATTATCCTGAAAATGGATGCATGTCATTGACTCATTTTTAGAAAAAGTAAGTTTGATTAAAGGTGCCCTCTCCGGATGCCTGTATTTTATAGCATTGGTCATTAAGTTGAGTATAATGCTTTCTAAATAAGCGGGAATAGCCATTACCTCCAACTCATCAGGAATGTTGATGATAACTTCTCCATGCACTTCTTCAATTAAAGCGCTAATATCATCTATGGCTTTAATAATGTACTGTTTAACCTCAAGAGGAGCAAGCTTGTCAGCCTGATCAGAACTGTATTTAACAACTTCATTCAGGTGATCAACTGTTTCCGATAAGTTTTCAATAGCCTTAGACATTAATGTAGCATATTGGTTTTTTGATACTTCCGGAAATTCATTTTGCAGCAGTTGTTCAAGCATTACCAAATTTCCAACATGCGACCGCAAATTATGAGATGCGATATGTGCAAAGTTCAAAAGGCGTGTATTTTGATTGGTGGCAACAACCAGTAAAGATTTTATTTCTTCTTCATTTTTTTTACGAAATGTAATGTCTTGATGAGATCCGGTCATCCATTCCGGGGAACCATCCGGAGTTCTGGTGATTAACTTTCCTTTGTCATGAACCCATATCCAATGTCCGTTTTTGTGTTGAATACGCGCTTCAAATTCATAGAATTCAGATTTTCCTTCAAAGTGTTCTTGCAATAAAGCGTTTGATTGTTCAAGGTCATCTGGATGAGCAAATTTTGCCCAAGTATTAATGTCTGTAGGTTTAAGCTCTTCAAGCGTGTAACCAATCATTTCGGCCCAGCGCTCATTGAAAATTGTTTCTCCGGTAGCAACATTCCATTCCCATGTTCCAATATGGGTGCCTTCTATAATATGATTATAGCGTTGTATAAGTTTATTGAGAGAAAGTTCTTTTTCGTGTTGTTTAGTAATGTCAGTAAGAGCAACTAAAATCTTGTCACATTCGTTAGGAATTGAAGTGATCAGCATCCCTCGACAATTCATCCAAATCCATTTTCCTGTCTTTGTTTTAAATCTGATTTTTACATCGTAATCATCTCTCCGTTCATTAATGAAGTCAAAGTACATGATAGATGCTTTTTCCCAGTCATCGGGGTGAAGAATTTCTCCCCATTCAGGCTTGTCAACGTTGATAAGGTCTTGGTCATATTCTAATGTTTTCCAAAACCGAGGGTTAATCCACTGTTCAGTTATAGTATCAGATTTATCGGCAAACCATATTCCGTTATGTGCATATGATCTAATAAATTCAAAAGCATCTTCCCTTTCTTTTATAAGTTGAAACAGGATTTCTTTCAATGATTCAGCCATTGGGTTGGATTCGATTGTTTGTTGCGAGAATTTAGGAAAAGTTTTTCAGATGGAATAGTCTACAGCAATTTATCAGAATGATCGTGTAAAAAAAATACGGGTAATTGATAGAAAAGACCGCATATGAGTTCTTTGACTGAATGATGAATGTGTGTGACTTTATAGTTAAAATTTTTNTTAAAATGGATAACTGATCTTGCCTATATGGTTGTTTATCAGTGTTGTATTGATTCAATTGCAACTGACACTGAAAATTCATTAATCCATTAATACACTTTTACTATGAAAACACTTAAAATTTTAGCACTGTCATTATCCTTTATGACAACCACTACTTACACTGCCTTTTCCCAAGACTGGAGTTTATCAGGAAACAGTTTATCTGGCTCTGAATTTTTGGGTTCTACAAATGCTCAACCGGTTAAATTCAGAACTGATAATACGGAGCGAATGAGTATTTATTCGGATGGATCTGTGGGAATAGGTACCCCTTCTTCATTAACTTCTGCTCATAGACTTCTTGATCTGCGATTTAATGATTCTACTGCATATGATTCGAGTACTTACGGAAATGGGTTATTTATTACAAACAGGGCTCATTTACAGGGGTCTTGTTCAAGTGTGACACTTGCAGCAATTGCAACAAATAACCAAGGGAATATAACGTTAAATTGCATTGCTGTAGATGATCATAAATCAGATTTTGCACTTCAAGTTGAAAATGGAACTTCAGGTGCCGAAATGCTAGAAGTTATTAGAGCTAAGTATAATGGAAACGTAGGGATAGGAACTTCAACACCAGGCTCTTACAGGTTGGGCGTTAACGGAGCAATAATATGTGCATCAGTAGTTCAAACCAGTGATAAAAGGTTTAAAAAGGATATTCATTCAATAGATAATGGATTAGATATTATATCCAAATTAAATCCAACATCTTACTATTTTAGAAATGAAGAGTTTACCGATAGAACCTTTAGCAAAGAATTGTCTTATGGTTTTATTGCTCAGGAATTGGAAGAAGTACTTCCCGAATTGGTGAAAGAAGATGCTCAAGGCTATAAGGCGGTAAATTATACAGGTATCATTCCGATCTTAACCAGTGCTATTCAGGAACAAAATGCGCTTTTAGAAGAAAAAGAAGTAGAATTGGCAACTATGCAATCAGAAATTGAAGCATTGAAAGCCCAATTTGAAACATTACAACAACAGTTTTCTTATTACGAGACAGAGTGTTGTGCAAACAGTGGGACAAATGAAAATAATGGTGTTGCAGCAGAGGAAGAGAAAGCATTAACAGCTGTTTCATATGGAGTTTTGATGGGGAATTCGCCAAATCCTTTTACAGAAACAACTAAAATCTCGTATGAAATTAAAACAGAGGTTGAAGCTGCTCAAATCATGATTATGAACTTGAATGGTGAATTGATTGAGTCATTTAAGTTAGCTCCACAAGTAGGAAATGGTCAGGTAATGGTATCAGGAAATACACTAAATGCTGGAATGTATCTCTATACATTAGTACTTGATGGAAAAGAAATCGCTACACAAAAGATGATTTTATCAAAATAAAAACAAATTAAACTTAACCCTGGATTAATGAATTGAGAGCCCCTCTATATATGAGGGGCTTTTTGTTTTAGGAATACTTTCACCTTTTAAAGTAGGCTGTTTAATTCTTTTTCAAGGTTTTTTCTGGCATTCTGTTCTCTAGCCTGAAAAAAAGTATCGGTTTTGAAAATACGATCCATGTCTAAAAAATGATGAAGTACCTTTTTTCTTCCTTTTCGGTACATAAATTCAGGATAAATAGAATATTCTTTTCGAATCTGCAGCGTATAGTTGAGGTAAATTGGCCAATCTTCAGCTAATATGGCAAGGTCAATATCAACAAGGTAATTGGTGTCTGAAGAAGACTGCTCATTATGGAGTTTCGTAGCAATAATTTGATGTTCACATTTTAAAATTTGCTCATCAGAGAGGTTAAGTTTCTCCAGACGTTTTTTGGCCAATTGAGCGCTCTTTTCTTCGTTGTCTTTTTTACTTGTGTTGTATACAATATCATGGTAGAAAATGGAAAAACTGAAGATGCCCATGTCTTCAATTTCGTCATGAAACTCATAAGCCTTGTTTAGCATATAAGTAATGTGATTAAGGTTGTGGTAATGCCTTTTCTTGTGAGTGTATGCCAGTTCTATTTCTTCCCATAGACTGCCAATTAGTGATGAGTCTTGAGAATACTCTTGGGCGAGCTGATTCCATTTAGATTTTAAGTCAAGCATAAACTGCAATTAATAAGATCAATTTTAGTGCAAAATAAACCAATTGAAAAATGCCAAATTATGCTGTGAAGAAAGAATAAGAAATAAAAAAGCCTCTCAATTTTGAGAGGCTTTTTTGGTGATCCGGCTGGGGCTCGAACCCAGGACCCTAACATTAAAAGTGTTATGCTCTACCAGCTGAGCTACCGGATCGTGTTTCAAACGGGTTGCAAATATAAGGTCATTTTTTAGTTACCAAAACTTAAAAACAGATATTTTTTTGAAATCTGGTGGTGTGGAAATGAAACTGTCTGAAACACTGGTATTTGTTGGGAGATAAATTTTTTATTTTTCTCTAATAAAAAAATGAAGAGGTTAGAAAATGGCTATATAGGCCTTTGATTGAGCAAAAGGTATTCAGCAAAGCCATTTTATATAGAATAAGTTGCATACTATTATTATCCTCCTAATTTTGATTCATCTTACTGCTAAAAAGCAAAACCAAACTAAAATGAGAATTTTCTTAGTCGGATACATGGGATCCGGAAAAACGGCCTTTGGGAAGAAACTTGCCACTTTTATGGAAGTAAAGCATATTGACATCGATACGCTTATAGAAGAACAAGAAGAAAGATCAATTAGAGAAATTTTTGAAGAAGAAGGCGAAGATTATTTCCGAAAACTAGAACGTAAGAAGTTGCATTCATGTACAGCATACAATAATGTTGTGATCTCTACTGGTGGAGGTGTTCCAATGTATTTTGATAACATGGAATGGATGAATGCAAATGGTATTACGGTTTACTTAAAGACTACTCCTAAAGCTTTGTTTAGCCGCTTGGTAAATGCCAAAGAAGAACGCCCTATTATTCAAGGAAAAACAGAAGAAAGCCTTCTTGAGTTTATTGAGAATCACCTAGGAGAGAGAGCCCCTTTTTATGAAAGAGCACAACTTACTGTTGATTCTTTAAATTGGAAAAAATTAAACCTGGCAGCTTTTACAGAAATTTTAGAAACCACTTATTCTAAATAAGCGACATCCTCTTCGCCAAACTCTACGGATATATGCTCCTGGAGTGTAGTTGCAAGCGTTAATCCTACATAATCTGCCCTTATAGGAAAGTTTCGATGTCTTCTATCAATTAGCGCTACCGTTTGCATTGATTTAGGACAGGCACGAAGAAAATGTTTTGCGGCATAAATTAAAGCCTTCCCGGTGTTGAGGACATCATCAATGAGTACAATGTTTTTGCCATCAAGTTCTTCAAGGCTTATGGAACATACCATATCATCTTTCAGAGGCTCGTCTTTGTTGAGCGATATCGTATGATGGTATACTTTTAATGGAGTGATGTCTTTCAAAAGGTGGAATAAGCGCTCTGATAAAATCGATCCACGGTTTTCAATACCAATAAGATAAAGTTCAGATTCCTGAAAATTATTTTCATAAATCTGGTGGGCAATTCGCGTAATTTTTTGCTGAATTTGCTTATGATTTAGTACAAGCGTCTTTTCTTCAGGCATGCTTTTATTATTTGGGCTCAAAGCTATTTATTTCTTCTTGAAAATTACGAACAGTTCGTTTCCCATTCGCGGAGAGATGCTATTGCGTGCTTCTTCCATTACTAAAATATCAAAATAAGGTGTGAAAAGTGATTCGTATTCGGAGTGATTTCCTCCGAAAGGAGGTTTGTCTGAATTCATTGGAACACCCCAGAGTACACCAACTAATTTTCCTCCTGGTTTGAGTAGACTAGCGCAATGTTTTACATATTCTTCACGTAAAACAGGGTCAATCGCACAGAAAAAAGTTTGCTCCAGAATTAAGTCATATTCACCTTGATGGTGAAAAAAATCACTACAGATTAAATGTTCTTGTGGAAAAGTTGAAATTCTTTTTTTGAAATTTTCCAGAGGAGCTTTTGAGATATCAAGCACAAATACATTTTCAAAACCATGTTGATGTAAAAATTCCGCTTCGTGTGCATTTCCACAACCTGGGACTAAAATTTTAATGCTTTTATCTTCGAGTTGTTGAGCATATTCTGCTATTGGAGGTGTGGCAAGGCCAACATCCCATCCGGTGCTTCCATCTTGGTATCGATTGGTCCAATACTCTTTGGATAAATTATGATCTTCCATAGTTATAGCTTATTATTTCTCAAATAAAACAACTGTTTCAATATGTGCTGTATGAGGGAATTGATCTACCATGCTTATTTTCTTCATTTGGTAACCTGCTTCGTATAAAATTGTAGTGTCTCTAGCTTGGGTAGCAGGGTTGCATGAAACATACACAATTCGAGGTGCATTAATTTCGATAATACGTTTCAATGCTTTAGGGGTAATCCCCCCACGAGGCGGATCTAAAACAATCGTATTGATTTTTCCTTGAAACTGTGGATATTCGTATAAGAATTTATTGACGTCAGCAGCATAGAATTCCAAATTAGAAACTCCGTTTAACGCGGCATTTTGTTTCGCATTTTCAATAGCACTTTCAACAATATCTACTCCAATAATCTTTGTCTTTCCTTCGCTGCGCTTAGATAAAATTTGTCCAATGGTTCCGGTTCCACAGAATAAATCCATAATAACTTCATCAGCTTCAGCTTTTCCTTCTAATGCATATTCAATGGCTTTGCTATAAAGTTTTTCTGCACTTGCAGGGTTCGGTTGAAAGAAGCTATTAATGCTAATTTCAAAATCTAGTCCCAATAAATGCTCTTTCAAAATAGAAGCTCCATAAACGAGCTGAGTAATGGCGTCAGCATCATGACTACGGTCTCCTGTACTGTCATTTATAGTGTGTAACAAACCGCCTAAATGCTCACCAAAAATAGATTGAATTAAAGTGATAAATCCTTCCATATCAAACTCGTCTAATCGAGTAGAAGAAGTCACAAAATTCAAAAGGAATTTATTCGTGTGAAAACTCTTTCGTACGGTTAGGTAACGAAAAAAACCCATTCTTTTAGGAGGAGACCATGCGGGTAACCCGGTAGCTTCACACCAATCGCGAATTTTTTTTAGGTTATCTTCAACCAAAGGGTCAAATAAGCCAGAGTCTTTATCGAGGTTTTCAACCGACCACCACTGGCCGCGATGTTTAAACCCTAAGGCAAATCCATCATATTCTTCTCTGGTTTCAAGATCATAGATGATGCTAGAGAAAGAATATTCCATTTTATTACGGTAGTGCCACGTACGAGGAGATTGAATAAAGACATCAAACAACTGCTCAACGTTTTCGACTTTCCCAATGCGTTTAAACAATTCGAAGGTTGTTTTTTGCTTATCGGCTTCTTGTTCTTTAATAGGAAGTTTAGCATACGGAGCCCCCGGAATTTCCTGATAGGGCACATCAACTTCTCTAGGAGAGCGTTCAACAACTTCCAGTAATTTACATTCTGCATGGCGCTTTTGCTTTTTTACCACCCGGGCTTTCACTTTTTGTCCGGGTAATGTGTTGGGAACAAAAACAATATAGTCGCCTTTTTCAGTTGCTAATCTGGCAATTCCTTTTCCACCAAAAGCGATATCGTCAATTTGAACAGTAAGGACAGAACCGCGTTTAAAATTTATTGTTGTCAAGTGCATTCAATTTTGAGTTGGCAAAGTAAAGCATTCGTTCTGATCGCGCGAATTCTTTTAGCTTTGTTCGCACACAAGTAGAAATCGATAAAATACTATTTAGGCTATGGAAGAAGGAACAGCAACATACTCTTCAAAAGATTTGATGGAGTTGGAGAATCGTTATGGAGCACACAATTATCACCCGCTACCCGTAGTACTTTCGAAAGGAGAGGGAGTTTATGTATGGGATGTGGAAGGGAAAAAATATTATGATTTCCTTTCAGCGTATTCAGCAGTAAATCAAGGGCATTGTCATCCAAGAATTGTAGGAGCAATGACTGAGCAGGCTCAAACATTAACGTTAACCTCCAGAGCATTTTTTAACGATGCGCTTGGTCCATTTGAAAAATACATCACAGAATATTTCAATTTTGATAAGGTGCTTCCGATGAATACCGGAGCAGAAGCTGTTGAAACAGCAATTAAAATTTGTCGCAAGTGGGCCTACGAGAAAAAAGGAATAGCACAAAACGATGCAAAAATTATTGTAGCCAAAGACAATTTTCACGGAAGAACAACTACGGTTATTTCATTCTCCAATGATGAAGTAGCACGTGAAAACTTTGGACCCTATACTCCAGGCTTTGTGCAAATACCATATAATGATATTGATGCGCTTGCTGAAGTGTTAGAAGACGAAAATGTAGCCGGATTTTTAGTAGAGCCTATTCAAGGAGAAGCGGGTGTTTTTGTTCCGGATGAAGGTTATTTAACAGCCGCGGCTCAGTTGTGTAAAAGCAAGGGTGTCTTGTTTATTGCAGATGAGGTTCAGACTGGTGTTGCACGTACAGGAAAATTATTGGCTTGTGATCATGAAAATGTAAAACCAGATATGCTGATTTTAGGAAAAGCGTTGAGTGGTGGGGTATACCCGGTTTCGGCAGTGCTAGCCAATGATGATATAATGGGAGTTATTCAGCCGGGTCAGCACGGTTCTACATTTGGAGGAAACCCTGTAGCGGCAAGAGTAGCCATGGAGGCACTTGAAGTGGTTCGTGATGAGCAATTGGCAGAGAATGCTCAAAAATTGGGCGAGCAGTTCCGTGCAAGAATGAATGAAATTATTCAAAATACTTCGCTGGTAAAGTTAGTAAGAGGAAAAGGGTTGTTAAATGCAATTGTGATTGATGATGACCCTGAGTCAAGTACGGCTTGGGATATTTGTGTTGAAATGGCTAAAAATGGGTTAATAGCAAAACCAACACATGGAAATATCATTCGTTTTGCACCTCCTTTGGTAATGAACGAAGAGCAATTGGATGAATGTTGCGACATTATTGAAAAAACACTTCAGGAATTTAATGCCCAATAACCGTTAGGAAAAAGTCTAACATTAATATTCTCATAAAATTAAGAAAAGCGTAGCCTTGTTTGGGTTGCGCTTTTTTTATGAATAAGAAATGAGCTATTCATTTTTTTACCGCAACAATTTCGAAATAAATAGAAGCAGGTAGTTAAGCATTCATAAACAATTGGGTAACGGAATCATATTGGTTATAAGAGGTTGGATATAATGCTCTTATGTGAAGTTCAATCTACTTTTGCCGCGAATTTCAAAACCGATTGAAAATGAATCAAAAACAATTTTTTTTTAGCACGATTATCGTTTTATTGATGACCACATTATTTGCAAATTCAGTAATGGGGCAACAAAGCTGGACAGAGGTTCAGGCAAAAGGAAAAGGAACTCTTACTGTTTATGTACAGGAAGAATATCCATTTGCATTTTACCAAAATAATGAATTGGTAGGAATCGAAATTGATATCCTTAATCAGTTTGTCAAATGGGTAGAACTACGTTATGGCGTTTCTCTTGAAATAGCAATGACGACTGAACATGAATTTTTTAAAGTTTATGATGCAGTAAGGCAACAAGAAAATATACTAGGTGCTGCGTCAATAACAATTACTAAAGAACGTAAAAATGAGGTTGACTTTACGACTCCTTATTTGAGAAATAAATCAGTGTTAGTATCGTCTTTAAATTATCCTACGCTTACACGTTACAATGATTTTCCAAACTATTTTGAAGCTGCAACAGCCGTAGTGATTAGAGAAACAACACACGAAGACGAATTGATGGAGATCAAGGCATTACACTTTCCAGAGATGCAAGTGAAATATGTGTGGGCAACTGATGAGTTACACGATGCGTTGAAAACAAATGTAGACTATTTTACCATGGTTGATTTACTAACCTTTTGGAGTTGGGTAAGAAACGGAGATATGGGAATGAAAATTCATCGTATTGCAACGGCTGAAAAAGAACAATTTGCTTTTGCTGTATCTCCAGGCTCTGATTGGAAGCTTGTTATGGATGAATTCTTAAACGGAGGTTTTGGATTCTCTTCAACGGAAGATTATTTAGAAATTTTGTCAAGTTATTTGTCAGAAGAAGTAATAAGTGAAGTAAAGAATTAATAGCTTTAAAATAGAATATCGAAGCCGGTTTTTACTGAGGTAAGAATCGGCTTTGTTGTTTTTAAAACCTCACTTGTAGTTTAACGTTCACCTGCCTACTTGTAAGGTAATTAGGAACGGCATAAGTACGGTCATTAACATCTTTAACCCATAAGTAAGAAATGGTGTTGTTGACTTGAAAAAGGTTAAAAACTTCAACACTCAACCAAATGTTTTCTAAGTATGAAAAAGGCTTTTTCAATCCCCAGCCTTTACGCTTGTCATCGTCTTTATCGCGAAGTAATTGCTTCGAAAGTCCCAAATCTACCCGTCTGTAACTTGGTATACGCAAAGTGTCTTGATAACGATCATAGCTAGGAGGACCAAAGGGTAATCCAGTAGCATATATAAGGCTAAGATTCATGCGGATGGTTTTATTTCCNGGGAAATAATCTTGAAAGAAAAGTGCTATTTTAAAACGTTGATCCGTAGGCCTTGGAATGTTGCCAGGTTCAACTTTAACACTGTCAACAGCTACCTGATCGTAGGTATAGCCCGGAATAATCAAATCGCCATCTGCATTGTACTTTTTGTAGTAATAGTCGTCAACTAAATTTTCTTCCGTTTTCATAACGGATAAGCTTACCCAGCTTTCAATACCTTTTACAAATTCACCATTTAATTTCAGGTCTATACCGGTAGCATATCCTTCAGAATTGTTCGTGGCATAATAGCGGATTCTAACATTGTCAATTTCGTAGGGGATAAGGTTTTTTAAGTCTTTGTAATACGCTTCGGCAGTCAACTTAAATGGTCTATCCCACAATTTGAAAATACGATCCATCCCAAGCACATAGTGAATGGATGTTTGTGCTTTGATGTTTTTGTTGATTTCTCCGTAGAGATTACGCATTTCTCTGTAGAAGGGGGGTTGATGGTAATAACCCCAGGCAGCTCTAAAGACATAATCGTTTTTCCAGTTGGGAACATAAGAAGCATTAATTCTTGGTCCTCCAACAATTTGCTCGTTAAAATCCCAGTAATTTAAACGTCCCCCAACATTAACATTCAGTATGTTGCTGTCTAGCTTCCATTCTCGTGAAATCTGAGTATATCCCATTAAACGAGTAGATTCAACTTCATTGTCAGCACTGATCAGCTCATAGAGTTCTATTTCATCTGATGGAGTTTGAGGAACACTATAACCGGCAGAGTCAATCATCTCCCATTCATTGTATTCATCGATAACAGATTCATACTGCCCTTTCAACCCCCAGTCTATCTGGTATTTATCACCATAATAAGAACCTTTGTGTTCAGCGGTAGTAACCACAGCATCAAGGTAATTTCTAGCATGATTGAGGAAACCTCCAACACCTCTGTTTGCAGCTACATCTCCAAAATCTTCGGAACTTAAATCGTTTTCCAATTCATCTAAACGATAAGCTCCTTCTACATCATATGTTTCACTTTCTAAAGAACGCCATGCAGAAGTGATGAACTTCAGGCTTAATTTATCGGAAGGAGTATAAGTTCCGGTTAGGGCTCCCATGTAGTTTTCAAACTCATTAATTTCCTGACCATCAAAATAGATGGTTAACCGAAGGGCTTCGTTAACAGTTCCAAAATCTGTTTGTCTGTTTTCAGGAATAAACTGGTATTTATTCTTGCTGTATGTTCCCAGAAATGAAAGTTCAAATTCATCGGTAACATCATAGGTAATGTACCCTTGGTAATCTGTAAAAGCAGGTTTGTATGTTCCGCTTGTCTCTAAACCGTTTAGAATGTATTGGTTGGTTCTGTAGCGAAAGCCATGCATTTGAGTAAATCGATAGTTTTTACTGGCATTGGACAGAAATACACTTGTACCCAGTAAAGATCCTTCAACGGCACCTGAGATTTGTTTGCGGGGAGCTTTGTAGGTAACATCCATTACAGATGACATTTTATCTCCATACTTGGCTTGGAATCCACCGGAAGAAAAATCGATGGATTGTACCATAAATGGATTGATAAAGCTAAGCCCCTCTTGTTGTCCTGAACGCACAAGAAAAGGTCTGTAAACCGCAACATCATTAACGTAAACTAAATTTTCGTCAAAATTTCCACCACGTACATTGTACTGAGAACTTAACTCGTTGTTAGAACTTACGCCAATGGCCTGAAACAATAACGTGCGTTCAACACCTCCATTAGGAGAGGCCAAAAAGTCTGTTGCCCTGGGGTCTAAAGAAATTAAAGTAGGTCTGTCTAGCCTTTTGTCTTTTACCTCAACCTCAGCATATTCATGTGCAGAAAATTGCATTTGAATATTCAGTTCATGTACTTCGCCAGGAGATAGGTTAACTTCTTTGTAAATGGTGTCAAAACCAAGAAATGTGTAAGTAATAGAAACGGGCTCTCCTGCCGGAATATTCACCAAATAAATTCCTGTATTAGAAGTTGATCCGGCAAATGTTTTGTTGTTAATAAAGATGTTTACCCGTTCAAGTGGTTTGCTATCATCAGTTATAATCTTTCCTGTAACCGTAGCTTGTTGCGCCAACAAAACCGTAGCCTGAATAAGAAAAGCTGATATGAGGAGTAGTTGCTTCAATTTTTTTTCGAAAGCGTCAAAAGTAGGTAAAGCGAATGGTTCTCCTATCAACTGTAGCGGGAAGGAAATAGTATGTTAATGGTAAATTTTTTTTTCAGTGAAAAAGAGCGAGGATTTAAACTACTCTTCGAAGTTGTTTTTCCACGATTTGATGAACTGTGCCCATGCAATAGGGTTTAGCAAGTTGTTGGTAGGATATTGTCCTGCATAATATAACTTGCTCTGATATTGTTGCATTTGGTATTTGTAGGCCATACTAGCGTAACCGGGTTTAACAACGTCCACATTTTCTTCAGCTTGACTGGCCATATCAATGTTGTGCTTAACACGCTCGAACTCGTTATGCTGCTCATTTAGGCTAAGAAAAGCTTCTTTAAATTGCTCTTTTGATGGCCATGGATATACCTGATGCTCACTAAGCAATACTGTATCACTTTCTAAAACCTGAATGAGAGAGTAACGTTTGGTAGCAAGCGTGTCAGGAATAACAAAATCTGAACTTTGAAAACCAATACTTGTAAAATGAATGGTATCTCCTTTAGCAGCTACCAGACTGAAATACCCATTGTTATCTGCAATTGTTCCTCTTAAGGAGTGAGAAATCATGATACTTACGAAAGGAATAGGAGTAAGGTCAGAACCATTTACGATGACACCAGAAAACTGAATCAAATCTTTCGAATAATCAGTTGTATCTGAACGTTGTGCTGTTATTGATCCAGACAAAAAGAATAAAAACAGAATAGGAATAAGTTGTTTCATAATTCAAAATTACCAAATAAAATCAATGGTCTTTGTTGTTTTGTTACCTCTGTTATCTGTAACGATTATCTCAGCCTGATGTTTTCCGTGATCTAATCGTTTGGTGTCAAAAGTATAACTCATTTCACTCGTTTTTCTATCGTATTCAAACAATGCCCAGTTACCGTCAATGTAGCCATTGTATGAGGCAATTCCAGAAAGTTCATCTTCAATTTTAAAGGTAATGCTTTTCAAATTGGTAAATGTTTTTCCGTTTCCCGAAAAATTGGCGGGAACTATACTTGGCGAAATAGTATCTATTACAACGGTATAAGGACCAAAACTTCTTGTAGAAAAATGCATAGAGCCATTGCTATATTTTCCTCCTTCAGGAGAAAGTAATTCTCCTTTTTCATCTAGTGAAATGACCAATAGTTTGTCTTCATTTGATGGAGGAATGGAGTCAAGTGGTATAGAAACCTGAGCCGATTTTTGAAGAGGAGTATACAAGTCTTGAATGTAGTGAATGGCACTAAAAGGATATTTTTCAACCGTTTCTTTATGGTATTCAAAATGAATGTCGTCATANAGAGCTCCTTCGGGTAGAGCGATTGAAAAACCATTTTGGCTAAACGTATTAGGGGCGTTATACTTGAATAAAATGAACTTTTTTTCANTAGGGAATTGATAAGAGTGAGTGTCAATGGCTATTTCAAAATTTAANAAAGAGGTATTGCCATATGCATCTTTAACTTCATAACCGAGTTGATGCGCATACTTAGAGAAGAACACTTTACCATTNACNTTAATGGTTTTATAGATGTTTAAATGATTTCCTGGGTCTAGGTGGGATTTTTGAACCCTATGCTTGAGTTTATTCCATGCATAATAGTCGACATGGCTATTGATGTAGCGGGTAAGGTGAAATGGAATTTCCTCCATTTCATGTTTATAAATGGTGTTTCCATCTGTATTCAAAGCAATAGAATAAACACCACATCTGTTAGGAGAACCATTAAGGTGATCAATAGCTTCAAGACCAAAACTCAGTACACCTCGTCCTTTAAGCTCAGTATTTGTGATAGAGTAATTACCGTTTGAGCCATTAACTGGCAAATAAACAGGAGTATTAGATCCATTGATAGCAGAAGTATCATTCATCGGATAAATAGCAAGTGTTTTAATAATTGGCGGAATGTTGTCTTTAATATCAAACCCAAATAATAAAGGATTAAGAGGAACACTGTTTCTACTGTCCCTAATTTCAAAGTGAAGGTGTGGGCCACCACTGCCTCCTGTATTTCCTGAAAGTGCAATAACTTCACCTTGTTCAACTTTCAAAGCTCCGTCTGGTGGGAAAAGCTCAATTTCAAATGTTTTCTGCGCATATTGATTTTTTTGTACGTAAGCCTCTATCTCATCATTAAAATGCTGAAGGTGGGCATAAGCAGTAGTATATCCGTTAGGATGATCAATGTAAATTACCTTCCCGTATCCGTATAAAGAAACCTTAATGCGCGAAACTGTACCTGCAGCAGCAGCTTTAACTTCAAGTCCTTCAACTTGTTGTGTTTTTAGGTCTATTCCAGCATGGAAATGTCCGGCACGAATTTCCCCGAAATTACCGGCCAGGTATAGAGGAACATCCAGAGGAGACTGGAAATAGTCTTGAGGATATTTATTTTGAGTAAAAGCAGTAAAAAAGCACAATTCAAGAGTGATCAACAAAAACAAATTCTTCATAAAAGTGTACTGAGTTTGAAAGGTATGGGTACAAATCTATCTGAAATCATACCAAACAATCATAAAATATTGTTGATTCTATTCACAAGAACGAGGTTAAAAACTTTGTCAGTTGATTGCCTAGTCGTAAATTTGCGGGAAGCTAGAGTGCCTTTGAAATGGAAGAAGTAGGACAATTTGGAAATAGTGCAATTGGTCATGTAGACAAACTTATTGCTCTCCATAAATCTGCTGTTTCTGAGGTGAAAAGGCTTAAAGAGGAAAACAAATTCTTAACGGAAAAGCTAACGCATAGTGAGAGTAAGAATCAACAGTTGATAGCTCAGAATAAAACATTAGAAATAGCTAAAAACGTTGATGGAGGTTCATCGGAAAATACGATAGCCTTAAAGAGAAGGATTAATGAGTTAGTGAAAGAAGTTGATGAATGTATTGCACTTCTCAATAAGTAACAATACAGTAATACCCATGTGTTAATGAGTCATCTTTCGATAAAAGTAACAATAGCAAACAGGGTATATCCGTTGACCATTCGGAGAGAAGAAGAAGAATTGATTCGTAAGGCGGCTAAACTCGTCAACGATAATATAAAAGAGCTGGAAAGCAACTATGCTGTTCGTGATAAACAGGATTTGTTGGCAATGACAGCATTATTCTACGCAAACCGATCGTTAGAAATGCAAAGTTCTAGCAAAGGTTCTGATGATTCTTCTTCCAATGCCGAGTTACAAGAAGTGCAAGAACGATTGAAAAACTACTTAGATAGTTTATAAGTTCTTTTGCATAGTAAGAAAATAGTTTATTCCATTGAAGTGGAATGAAATACGATATCCCGTATGAACTATAACGTTTGGTAAAATCAACACGCAAATCGTTAAGAGCATAGCACGAGGTTCTAATGCAAGGCCTGTTTATCCCGGTTTACCGAGGAGATTTTTCAGCTTGCTGAAAGACACTGGACTGCAGCCGAGCTGAGGCGGCTCTACTCCTGTACTTATCAGGGTTTTACTCAAACCAATTAGTTTATACGGGTTTTTAAAATAAAATAACACAACAACTAACATGGACGTAATCAGTATATTAATTGGATTAATCGTTGGACTGGTTTTAGGCGGAGGAATGATCTACCTGTTTTTGAGAAAAGCCACAGACAAGAGATCAGAAAACATTATAAAAGAAGCTGAAGCTGAAGCTGAAGTAAGAAAGCAACAGAAAATGCTTCAGGCCAAAGAAAAGTTCTTGCAATTAAAAGAAGAACACGAAAAGGTAATTAACGAGCGCAACAATAAAATTCAACAAGCAGAACAGCGCGTTAAGCAGAAAGAAACGTCACTCAATCAGAAGCTAGCTGAGGCGAATAAAAAAGACAAGAAAATTGAAGCAATTCGCAAAAACCTTGACAATCAATTAGACATTCTTCAGAATAAACAATCTGAACTTGATAAGCTACAACGTCAACGCATAGAGCAATTAGAAAACATTGCAAGCATTACTGAAGATGATGCACGTAAAGAGTTGATGAACGTATTGAGAGAAGAAGCTAGATCAGATGCTGCTAAAATCTCTCAGGATATCATTGATGAAGCTAAGATCAATGCCAATAAAGAAGCCAAGAAGGTGGTTATCCAAACCATTCAACGTGTTGCTACAGAGCATGCTATTGAAAATTCTGTATCTGTATTCAACATTGAAAGTGATGATATTAAAGGTAGAATCATCGGTAGAGAAGGGCGTAACATTAGAGCACTTGAAAGTGCAACCGGAGTAGAGATTGTTGTAGACGATACACCTGAAGCAATTATTCTTTCATGTTTTGACCCTGTTCGTAGAGAGATTGCTCGTTTATCACTTCACCAATTGGTTACTGATGGTAGAATTCACCCGGCACGTATTGAAGAAGTAGTACGTAAAACGGAAAAACGTATTGAAGAAGAGATTGTTGAAACAGGGAAAAGAACCATCATCGATCTTGGTATTCACAACATGCATCCGGAACTAATTAAAGCTGTAGGTAGAATGAAATATCGTTCTTCATACGGACAAAACCTTTTACAGCACTCTAGAGAAGTAGCCAACTTATGTGCTACAATGGCGGCAGAACTTGGATTAAATACCAAATTGGCTAAGCGTGCAGGTTTGTTGCACGATATTGGTAAAGTGCCTTCTGATGAGTCTGAGTTACCTCACGCAATTTTAGGTATGAAATGGGCAGAGAAGTATGGAGAAAGCCCTGAAGTATGTAATGCGATTGGAGCCCACCATGATGAAATTGAAATGAAGAGCTTATTGTCACCAATTATTCAGGTGTGTGATGCTATGTCTGGAGCCCGTCCGGGAGCTCGTAGAGAAGTTGTTGAGTCTTACATTCAACGTTTGAAAGACTTGGAACACCTTGCATTAAGCCACGAGGGTGTTATTAAAGCCTATGCAATTCAGGCAGGTCGTGAGCTACGTGTAATGGTAGAGAGTGAAAAAGTAAATGATGAAATGGCAGGACAGATTTCTTATGAAATCTCGAAAAAGATAGAAGATGAAATGACCTACCCAGGTCAGGTGCGCGTAACCGTAATACGCGAAACACGTGCGGTGAGCATTGCTCGTTAAAACGTGAATTAGTAAGTTAAATTTTACCTTGTTGAAAAAGAGGAGTTCGGAAACGGACTCCTTTTTTTATGCCCTTCCCAGAGCAAGTTTAATTCCTTTTACCAGCTTATTGTTGTATTTCTCAACACTGTAATAAGGAATAGGAGTAGAGCCATATGAGCTAAAATGACGAGCTATACTTTCGATCATACTTCCCTCAAAATTAAAGGTAAGTCCTTTTTGATGTGCCAATTCAATTCCTTTCCAAATCAAATAAGGAGTAGCACCTGTAGATTTTGTTCCGGGATAAGCTCCTGAAACCAGATAGTGGAAGTATTTATCATCCCATAGAAAAAAAGCAGCTCCTATTGGTTTATTTGATACATTATCGATCGCCTTCAATAAAACTCCTTGAGTTAGTTCTTTTCCTGTATCAAATAAGGCTTGTAATTCTTGCTTTGAATAAGGATTAGCAATGCCTTTTTCTTTAAAATCACTTTCTCTAATGTCGTGCAACAAATCAATGGTATTGTCTTCTTCAATTCTCATTGATTTTTCAGCATTACGGATGTAGCGTCTCGACTTAGGACGAAGGTTTGAGTTTAATTCATCCAAGGTGCAGTTGGTGTCCAACATAAAAGTATAACGCACAGCTGTAGAGTAGCCTTCCCAAATAAAAGGCAGTAGATTAGACTGTTCAGGATGGATGTGAAATAAAATATGATCGGCTTGTGGTATACCTTTTAAAAGTTCAACCAAACAGTTTTTCTCAAAAGTAAATTTGCGTGCTTTCGATAATCCTTTAGGGTAATCAAAAACAACTTTAAAAAACTGGGCAAAAGCAGGCATAGAAATTCTGGAAATACCCTTCCCTTTAACTTTAGCATAAGGGAGTGCCGCAATAATTTTTCCCGACCCATCTTTACAGGTACTGATGTTGTATTCACCACTCGATAGTTTATCGAGAAAAACGGGATGGTTGAAAATACAGTCTTTACTGTGTTGAACCAAAAAATCAAGAGCATCAGAATTGTCCATAAATTATCATTCAGCCAGTGTGTGCGAATATAAAGACAAACACAAGATTACGTTTCTAAGAACATCATACTTTATGCTAATTTTGCATGCCTTTGCGGGAAAGCAATAAGTTATGGCAATAATAAACCTAAGCAGGGAGCACAATATACTTTCTATAGATAATGAAGAAGGTTAGTCAATTAATTGAAGAAGTAGAGTCTAAATTTGAAGTAGAGCGTGTATTGGTAAATGGAGTTCCTTTATGGCCATTTTATAAGGTGTTTTTATTCGATAAAATTTATGTTCCGGGAGGTACCTTGGTAAAACATAGCCTGGGTCAGAAATTAAAATTGGTAAAACATGCTTTTTATGGCTGGAAAAATTACTGGAACTATTCAGCCCCGTTTTTAGCTTTCTCATTAACAGAACAGCGTAAAGAATTGAACGGAGCATTTCCTGATAAAATGATTGATGGCATTGTTGAGGCCATTAAAGAACAAGGCAAAACATTTCATCTTGAATTACCTGTAACAGATCCTAAGCCAAAGCGACTTATTCCAAATCAAACAACGGCTTCAAAACTTCCATTGAGAATAGTTGAGGCTTATTATTCAAAGTTTGGGAATGTTCCTCAAATAGAAAATGAATCTATTCTACAAGAAATTAATGCCTATTGTGACGTTGAACTTTCATCTGACTATGTGTTAAGAAGGTTCTGGGGACAATACAAAGCAATGCAGTGGTTTTTGAGAAAACGTAAAAATGTAAAGGCACTTTTTATTGTGGTTTCATACATGAATTTTGGCTCATTATTGGCGGCAAAAGAAAAGGGTATTAAGGTTATAGAAACACAACACGGAACCATTAGTAAAGAGCATTTTGGATATTATTATTCGAAACCTATTGACGACCGTTATTTTCCTGATTACCTTCTGTCTTTTGGAGAAAATGAAAAAGGTTTTTTTAGTCAAACATCTCACATGCTAAAAGGAGAAAAGGTGATTCCCGTAGGTCATTTTTACCTTGAGGCTACCTATCAACAAATGAAGGGTATTAAGAGACAAAAAGAAGAAAAGGTTAGAGTAGCTGTATCTCTTCAAGATGATAAAATAGGCGAAAAAATAATTCCTTTCTTGATTGAAGCAGCTCGCAAAGACAACTCTATTGAATATGTTTTTATTCCAAGGAAAAAAACAACGGAGTACTATGCTACCCATTATGATCTACCTGAAAATATAATTTTTCAACCGGAGTGGAATATTTATCAGGCTATCATGTACTCAGATGTACACACATCAGTTTACTCAACATGTGCTATTGAGGCGCCTTCTTTGGGAACACCGAATGTACTGGTAAATATAGACAACAGGGCGAAGTCGTATTTCTCTGCTTTTTTAGATGAATATAATTATACATTATATGCAGACACACCTGAAGAGTACCTTAAAAAAATAAAAGAGGTAGGGAAGTTGAAGGCAACGAAAGAAAAAGAAATCAGAACGTCAAACAATCGAAACATTGAAGCCAATTATTTTGAGAATATCAAGGCTGCAATGAAAATCATTTTAAACTAAAACCTCTGTGAGACTATTTAAAAACGTAGTTATATATGGTGTCTCCAATGCATGGGGGTCTGGCGTTTCCTATTTACTGATTCTGTTTTTAACAAAATACATCGCTCCAGAAGGAGTGGGTATAATTACAAACTTTCAGTATTTGGCTTATATACTGATACCGCTGATTAGCCTGTCAACTACATCTTCAATAAACCGGGAGTATTACAATAATGACATTGAATTTACTGAGTTTATTTGGCAAGTGGTATACATTTATTTAACCACTACCAGTATTGTGATGGTCGTTATGCTGTTATTGGGTGATTATATAGCAGAGTTAACGGCATTACCATTAAAATTAGTTTGGTTTTCAATTGCATATGCCATGTTTTTTCAAGCGGTGGAAAGCCGTATGGCTGTTTTTCGTTTGAAAGATAAACCGCTGTTTTTCGCAGGTTGGAAATTTGGAAGAGGTCTAATTGAGATTGCAATTACAGTTGGATGTGTACTATGGGTTAGTCAAGATTGGATATGGAGAATAGATGCCTTTTTAATTGGGAATGGATTTTTGTTTTTACTTGTAATTATTCGAATACTCAAAACACGCTATTATTCCTACAATAAATCAATTATCAAGGGCATTATAAACTACTCTTTACCTCTTGTGCCCAATGCTGTTCTAGGAGCTGCAATAGGATTTACGGATAAATTGTTCATTACTAATTATCTTGGGATTGAAGCAAATGGGATTTATAGTGTGGCTTTTCAATTGGGAATGATTATCTCTTTGCTACAGAATTCATTCAATCAGGCATGGGCACCGTGGTTATACAAAGAACTATCTAAAGATGAAATAAGCTATCGACCAATCTTAAAATACTCAGTTTATTTTGCCTTAGGTTTTTTTGTTGTTTGCCTTGGAATTGTATTTGTAGCTCCTCACTTTTTAGAATACTTGAATAAAGAATATGCAGTACCTTTTCAGGTAGTTGCTTTTGTAATGGGAGGTTTCTTTTTTCATGGATTGTATAAACTATTTGTCAATTACCTTTATTACTATCGTCAAACCAATTTGATTCTTTTTATCACTATATCCGTAGCTGTAATGAACATTGTTCTTAACTGGATCTTTGTTCCGGTTCTTGGAATGGAAGGAGCAGCATTGGCAACATTAGGAGCATTTTTAACACAGTTAACAGTGACGGCTTTTATTGTACAGAGAAAATATAAATTACCGTGGAAATCTCTTATTAAGGTATGATTGGTCTGTTAGCATATCTTCCAACCACAGTTTTTGGAGAGCATTACCTCTATTTGATTTTTTTTGCGGTAGTTGCCTTCAGAGAAAGAAAGTCAATTGCACAAGACTTTATGGGGATGTTTGAAAAAGACAGAACCATTCGAATGACTTACACAGCTTTTTTAATGTTGGTTATTCTGGCACTTTCTTTATTGAATAATGCTTTTAATGTAAGTATGATGTCTTCTGAAAAAGACCTAATACCTTACATGATGCTGATGACCATTACCATGTACTTTTCGAAGTTTATTCGTAAGCGCGATGCGTGGATTATTACATCCCTTGTAGCTATAGAAGTACTTGTAGGAGCGTATGAATTTGCCATAGGTGTCAACACCATTTTTACTGAATTGGAAAACTTTAAAGATCAGTCTAATGAAACGTTACTCTATTTCAGAAGGGTAAACGGATTAAGTGCTAATTCAAGCGGTTTGGCAGAAAAAGTCTTTGTGAGTTTTTTGTTGTTACTAGGATTTGATTTGTACAAAAAACTATATGGTAAAATTATTTTAGGATTGTTGTTTCTAGGAATGGTAATAACCTTTTCACGCACAGGAATATTAGCATTAATAGTATTAAGTACTACCGTTTTTTTTAGATCACAGTCAGCAGAAAAGCGAAATTCACTGCATTGGATGGGAAGTGTTTTTGTGATTTTTATTGGTTTAGTGGCGATTGCCTGGGTACTGTATACTTATTCAGAGCCTATTTTTAATCAATTTACCAGAAACAAAGGAGAAGTAGAACTTACCGGTAGAGGAGATATATGGGCAAACTTTACAGCTTTTTTAATTGATCATCCTGTAATGGGAAATGGTTCGTATAAACTATGGCTGGGAAAATACCATGCTCACAACTCGTTTTTAGAAACATTGGTGAGTCAAGGCAGTGTTATTTTTGGCTTGTTTTTAATCTTGATTTTTAGAAATATACACTCAAAAAATTATTGGCTTTTGATTCCTGTCTTGTTTTATGCAATGACCCAATACATTATTTTTTGGGGAGTATCATTGTTTGATTTGGTGTTTTTCCATTTTTTATTGCACCATGATACTATGAGCACAGAAACTAGTTGGAATCTTTTGAAGGCCAAGCCTGGTTTAGAATAGCTATGATTAAGCCTAGTATGTTAAAGGCTACCAATGTACCAATTCCAAGAATAAGTTGCTTGTTACTGGATTTGTCTGGAACAATGGAGTTCGAAACGATATTAATGATCTGGAAATTTGATAGACGTAATTTCAGTTCTTCAATCTGTTGAGCCAGGTATGCCTTTTCCGAAGGAGTATCACTGTTCAATTGAATCGCAATTTGATCATTATTAGTAGAATTAGAAAGTGCAGCTTGGTAAGATGTTATCAGAGCTTGTATTGCTTTAGTATTCTTTTGTTGAATACTTTTCAAGTAATCGCTTTCATTAAGAAAAGAGACAATTGCGTTCTGATAAGAAGGGATGTAATCGGCTTTCGTTGAAGCAAGTGTAATGTTTACCAAAATTTTAGAATGGCTAACGCCATCTTTTAAGAAAGATGGAGCATCTAGGTTTGTAACAGTGAATTCAAATTTACTCCAAGCTTCTGCTTGCTCTATCCCTAAACCAAGGGCTTTGGCTAAATTTTTATCATTTGAACTATTGTAAAGCATCTCCAGACTTTTCATCTGCTGGTTAAATTCTTCATGTGTAATCACATCAGAACTTATTGAAAAAGAAGATTCGTAGGCTGGAGAAGAAGCCATGTATATAGCTACAGCCCCCAGAACAGAAACCAGAAAAAAAGTAATAAAAACACGTTTTTGGGCAATAACAAGTTCTAAAATAGAACCAACGAACTCAAGAAATGTAATTTTTTTTTCGCTCATGGATAATGAAATCTATTGTAATGCGAATATATAACACACCATTTAGTCAGAATGGAATAATTTACATGAAGTAGCTTTATCCTCAAATAAATCAACCTCACAGATAGATTACCTTTCATTGAATAGCCATCAGTGCAGAAAATAGTAATATTGAACCTGTAAAATGAGGGATGAACAAAGGATGGTAAGTATTATTATTCCATGTAGAAACGAACAGCCATATATCGCTAAAGCATTAGACAGTGTTTTAAATCAGGATTACGTGGGCGATTTGGAAATAATTGTGGCTGATGGAATGAGTGATGATGGAACCAGAGTTATTCTGGATGAATATGCAGCAAAATATCCCCAAATTCATTGGGTAGATAACCCAGAAGGAGTTGTTCCCTATGCGCTAAACAGGTGTATCGCCAAAAGTAAAGGAGACATTATTATCCGTTTGGATGCACATAGTATTTATCCACAAGATTATATCTCGGAGCTTACAAAATACCTTTCAAGTTTAAATGCTGATAATGTTGGTGGTGTGTGGATTACAAAACCGGCTAACAATTCAGCAGAGGCAATTGCCATTGCATTGGCTACCAGCCATCCTCTAGGTGTAGGGAATTCTGAGTTTAGGTTAGAGAATGATACTATAAAAGAGGTAGACACAGTTCCTTATGGGTGTTATAAAAGAGAAGTGTTTGATAAGATTGGACTCTTTGATACCGATCTTGTAAGAAATCAAGATGATGAACTCAATGCACGTTTGAAAAAGCACGGAGGTAAAATCTTTATGATTCCTTCGGTGAAGATCAGCTATTTTGCCAGGCCAAACTTTAAGAAAATGCGTAAAATGTTCTACCATTATGGATTGTACAAACCATTGGTAAACGTCAAAATTGGAGCACCAACCACAATCAGACAATTTATTCCTCCTGCTTTTACGTTAGCTCAACTTTTATGGTTGATATTGGCACTCTTAGGAAATTTTGTTTGGGCAACAGTAGCTTTTGTCCTGATATGGGCTCCCTATTTGGGCATTATTAGTTTAGTAAGTGCCAAAATATCAGGGAAAGAGAAAACACCCGGACTTTTTATGAAGTTGGTACAAACGTTTCCTCAAATTCATTTGAGCTATGGATGGGGCTATTTGCTAGGCTTTTTTAAAGTGTTAGCATTTTTAACCGGTAGAAAAATGAAGCCGGTAGAGATATCAAGATAGAGACTGTTGAATAAACCTTCTGTCAACAGGTCTGTAGAAAACATTATCACTGTAATTTTGAGAAAAATTAAGGGAATAAAATAGCCGTGCTAAAATCTCTAAGAAATAATAACGAAGTATTCAGACGGTTAAATCAATATTTAGCGCACTTACTGGTCTTTATTATTTCGTTTTACCAGACATTACTGCCTTTGTTTCTGGTTTTTTTCTTGGTGGTGAATTTAATTGCAGAACCATGGAATAACAGAGTGAGGTTGTTTAAGGAAAGAAAATGGTTCATACTGATTTTCTCAAGCTATTATCTCCTACATATTGTCGGGATGCTTTATACGGATTCTGTTCATGTCCCGATAGGCATGAAAGATCTTGAAACAAAGTTTAGCTTACTGATTGTTCCATTAGTTGTTTTATCAAGCAATGTTATCAATGGAAAAAATGTCTACGATTTACTAAAAACATATGTGGTAGGGGCCGTTTTAGCAGCAGCATTCTCTTTACTCATAAGCACATTTACATTTATTGAAACAGATAACACAAATGTGTTTTATTACAAGTTGCTGTCTTATTTTCAGCATCCCGGTTATTTTTCAATGTACCTTAATTTTGCAGTAGCAATAATTCTTGTTCTCATTTTCCATGAAAAAGGTAAATTGAACTTGCGCTATTATGTTGCGTTAACTTTCTCAATTGTTTTTATTTACCAACTGTCGTCAAGGATGGGAGTAATCATCCTAGCTGCAATGTTGGGATACAGTATAATGTACCTGTTGTTTCCCAAACTAAAATTGAAAACCACAATTATTTCAATGCTGATCTCATTATCAGTTGCAATTGTGGTAATCTGGCTATCATCGGGGTACATGAATCGTTTCGATAAAGCTGTAAATGAATTTGAACAATTTGATGAGAGTTCCAGTGCCGGTTCCAGAATTGTTATGTGGAAATATAGCCTTGAGTTGATGAAAGAACGCCCTTTACTAGGATACGGTACAGGAGATGTGGATGAAGTAATACAAACCAAGTTTGAAAAAGAAGCATTTGTTTATGCGGCTTCACAACACCTAAATCCTCATAACCAATTTATCCAGGCAGGTGTTTCGTTAGGACTAATAGGCATGTTAGCATTTATTTTACCCTTAATTCTACCTTTTTTGTTTTTTTCCAGAAACAAAAACTTTCTATACCCTCTATTTGCTTTTATTGTAGCGTCAGGGTGTCTTACAGAATCTATGTTCGAACGACAAAGTGGAGTAGTATTCTTTGCATTGTTCAATGCTTTACTTTTCTTTACTACTAATACGACAAACCATCCACTAATTTCAAAGGCTGAAAAGTCAAAAGAATAGAAGCAATAGTTTAAAACTTAAGATTCTATTAATCGTTAAATTTGCACTTTAAAATTAGATTAAGTTCATGATTCCATTTTCTCCTCCAAGGATAGACGATAAGATAATTGAAGAAGTAGTTGATGCTCTTCAGTCCGGGTGGATTACAACAGGACCAAAAACCAAGCGATTTGAGAAGGAATTAACAGAATATGTAGGTTGCCGAAAAACGGTTTGCCTGAATTCTGGTACAGCCGGAATGGAGTTGATGTTAAGCTGGTTTGGTGTAGGACCTGGAGACGAGGTTATTGTACCTTCATACACTTATTGTGCAACAGCAAATGTGGTAGTTCATACAGGAGCAACTCCTATAATGTGTGATGTTAAAGAAGACTTTAATATAGACGTATCTAAACTGGAAGGGTTAATTACTGAGAAAACCAAGGTGATTATTCCTGTTGATATAGCCGGACTTCCTGTAGATTATGATGAGTTGAATGAGTTGGTACGCAAAAAGAGTATTCGCAGCAAGTTTACACCTTCTACTGAAGTTCAGGAATTACTCGGGCGTATCATGATTTTAGCTGATGGGGCACATTCTATTGGTGCAAAATACAAGGGTAAAATGTCTGGAACTTTAGCAGATGCTACTGCCTTTTCATTTCATGCTGTAAAAAACCTTACAACTGCTGAAGGAGGTGCTATTGCGCTAAACCTTCCATATCGCTTTGATCCGGAAAGAATGTATGCTGACTTGTGTACAAAAGCACTTCACGGACAAACGAAAGACGCCTTTGCCAAAGTGCAGAAAGGTGGTTGGAGATATGATGTTGTTGAAGCAGGCTATAAATACAACATGACAGATATTTTAGCTTCAATAGGATTGGTTGAGTTGGAACGTTATGAAAGTGATACGTTGAAAAAACGTCAGCACATTTATGACCGCTATAACCAATTATTGGCACAATATGATTGGGCATGGACACCAGAGTTTGATGATGAAACCAAGCAATCCAATCATCATCTTTATTTGTTGAGAATCAAAGATGTTACAGAGCACCAACGCAACCTTATCATATATGAAATTTATGAGCAAGATGTAAGTGTTAATGTGCATTATCAGCCGCTTCCAATGCTTTCTTTTTACAAGCATCGCGGATATAACATAGATGATTATCCACAAGCGTTTAAGAACTACACACAAGAAATTTCATTACCTATTTACTATGATTTGAGTGATGAAGACATTGAAACAGTAGTGAAAGCTGTGGTTGTTGCTGTTGAAAAAGTATTGAGTAAACAAGAAGCGTGAAGTGAAACGAATTTTTGATATTCTTTCTTCATTAACGGTGCTGATTTTAGCGGCACCGTTTTTTTTGGTGATAGCTTTCCTTATTGTGGCAGATTCTAAAGGTGGAGTCTTTTTTAAGCAGGTCAGAGTAGGAAGGAATGGAAAAGAATTTAAGTTGATTAAATTCAGAACCATGCGTCCAGATTCTGAAAAACTGTCTCAAATAACCGTTGGTGACAGAGATCCTCGCGTTACGGGCATTGGTTACTTTCTGCGGAAATATAAGCTGGATGAATTGCCTCAGTTATTCAACATTATTAAAGGAGATATGAGTGTGGTAGGCCCACGTCCTGAGGTTCCTAAATATGTTGCTTTGTATACTGATGAACAGCGAAAAGTATTACAAGCTCGTCCGGGATTAACCGATTATTCTTCGCTTCACTATGTGAACGAAAGTGAGGTATTGGCACAATCATCTGATCCTGAAAAAACCTATAGAGAAGAAATTATGCCCCACAAGTTGAGTTTAAATTTGAAGTATATTCAGGAAATGGGGTTGAAGACTGATCTAAAACTAATTTTTGCTACACTGGCAAAAATCATTCGTTAAGTACATCTAATATTCTTTTAATCTCATTTACTTTTTCCTCATAGCCCAGTTTATCATAAGAATAGATAAGGTTGTTACAGACTCTATTAATGATCTGAACATTACTGCAAGGTTGAAAATATTCTGGTAGAGAAGGTAGTTTTAGTTGCTTGATGAAATACTCAATTTCCCGTTTGCTGAATACAGTTCCCTTACTAAAAGGGTTAATGTAGAACATTATACTTGAGTCTTCAACGCGTTCGGGTTTGAAAACAAACTCATCTGCATAAGCTAGAATAAAATGACGAGGAAGGTTTACACCGTAAATAGGAATGTTCAGGCGCTGTGCTAGAATGAGGTAGATAATGGCTAAAGAAATAGGATTGCCTCTTTTAGTTTCAATAACATGATTGATAAAAGAGTTTTGTGGAGAATGATAGTTTGTAGTGTTTCCTGTAAAACCATGTTCCTCAAACAGCATGTGGTTAATAATGCGAATCTTTTCTAATGCTGTAAGGTTGTTGTTTAACTCAAGCCAAATTTCCTGAAAAGTTCTGTCAAAAAAAGTATGGATAACACATTCATCAAGATCTGGGTATTGATATTTAGCAATAAGAATTATTCCCTGTAATAAATCATGCGTTTCACTGTGTTTCCAATTACTGATTTGATGGAGAATATCTTCAAATTGAATTTGGTGAACAATGTCTTCAATCCTGTTCTGAAAGAGCATCCCAAATGATTCGTGTTCCCAAACTTCCTCAAGTGCAGGGATAACCTCGATTCCAAAGTCAATCAACTTTTCACGAATATGATTGTAAATCAATTCATCAGGATCGTCTAATAAACGAATTAAAGCTTGTATTTCGCGATTATCAGTCACTATTCTCTCTAACTTACTTCAAAGGTACTTTGTTGAGAAAGCGATTGAAAACCGATGTGATCTAAATATTAACAATCAAGTTGTTAACTTATCCAAAACATCGTCAATCAAACGACTTATCGTTGCATTGTGTTGCTTGCTAAATGTGCCATTCGCGCGGTTCGCAATAATTGCACATACCGTACAGCATTTATGTCCTAAAAGTTTTCCAAGTCCATAAATAGCCGCACTTTCCATTTCAAAGTTGGTGAGCTTCTTTCCTCCCCAGTTAAAAGCCTGTATCTGTGTATGAAAATCGGCAACCGGTAAAGCAAGTCTTAAAGAGCGACCTTGTGGTGCATAAAAACCGCCAGCGGTTAAAGTAATGCCTTTTGTCATCCCTTTTTCTAAAAGCTGAACCAGTTCGGCATCAGCCTCAACGGCATAGGGTAGGGGATAACGCTCTGGCCACTGAAAATGATGATTTAAAGCTTTCTCTAAATTATTTTCGGTTTCATTGGGGAGCCAACTGTAGTAGTTTAAGAGTCCATCCATTCCAACAGAAAATTCGGAAAGAAGAAAAGAATCAATTTCTATGTCTGTTTGAAGCCCTCCACTTGTTCCTAAACGAATTATCCTGAGCGACTTTTTTTGTGCTTTCTCTTCTCGTTTGTTGAGGTCGAAATTAACAAGTGCATCAAGCTCGTTCATTACAATGTCAATATTGTCTGTGCCAATGCCGGTACTAAGAACAGTTAACTCTTTGCCATTGAGCGTTCCGGTATGTGTAACAAATTCACGGTTTTGTTTCTTTACACGAATATGGTCAAAACGATCCGAGATGGTGATTACCCTTCCCGGATCGCCTACAACAATAATATCATTAGCAAGATCTTCAGGAAGAATACCCAAGTGGTAAATACTTCCATCATCGTTGATAATTAATTCACTATTCTGTTTAGTCATGTTCAGTTTCCAAATACTTTTTTGAGCAAATCGGTAACCCGTGCTTGGGGATTTTCCCGAATCTCTTTTTCTTCTTCTTTAATCAGTGTAAATAGTCCGTCTAAAGCCTTATTAGTAACATAAGACTGTAAATCAGGATCTATAGCTTCCTTTTTAAAAGGATTTTTATTGTAGGTATTAATAATGGGGTTCCAGTATTTTGTAACGTCTACAGCAGATAAAGAGCTTTCTACAATTGGGCTAAACTTTTCAAAAAGCTGATTATAAGTGCTTTTTCGTAAGAAATGTGTAGCAGCAGTATCACCTCCATTCAAAATATCAAACCCATCTTGAACAGACATTCCTAAAATAGCATTCTTTAAAATTTCAACAGCTTCTGCAGAAGCCTTTTCTGCGGCTTCGTTCATAGTAGCTTCAAACTGCTCAACTTGAGCATCCATACCTACTTTTAATGCAAGTTCTTTGGCACTCTCTGCCTCTTCAGGAAAAGGAATTCGAATGAGTTCGTTGGCAGAAAAACCACCTTCTTTAGAGGCTAGGCTAACTGCCTTCTCGGCACCTACTTCAAGTGCTTCTTTAAGCCCTGAAACAACTTCATTGTTGGTTAAATCTCCGGTAGAACCTGAAGATATCTTCTCATTGAGTGCTTTTTTTAAGCTGTTTAGGTTTTGTGAAAAAGATGAAAAACTAACGAATAAAACAAGGGAAAGGGATAATAAGAACTTTGTTTTTTTCATAAGATTTTAATTTAGTCAAAAATACAATTTACCACTCGATTAGAGCTAGCTATATTTGTGCCATGTTTGCAGAAATCATAACAATTGGAGATGAGATTCTAATTGGTCAAATTATAGATTCCAACTCCGCATGGATAGCTCAGCAGTTAAACCTTAACGGAATTCTTGTAAAACAAATTACATCTATCTCAGATGATAAGGAGCATATTGTAGGTGCTCTTAATGATGCAAGACAACGAGCAGATCTTATTATCACTACAGGAGGACTTGGCCCTACACGTGATGACATCACGAAAAATACCTTGGCAGCTTATTTCAACACACCTTTAATAATGAATGAGGAAGTATTGGAAGATATTAAAGAGTTGTTTAAAAACAGAGGAAGAGACCTTCTTGACGTCAATAAATTTCAGGCGATGGTTCCTGAAAAGTGTCAGGCTATTCGCAACAAGAATGGTACTGCGCCTGCAATGTGGATTGAAGACGAAGGTAAAGTGTTTGTATCGTTACCTGGAGTGCCCTATGAAATGAAGGCGATGATGGAAGAAGCAATTCTTCCAAAAGTCAAAGACTATTTTAAAACACCACACTTTTATCATCAAACAGTATTGACTCAAGGAATTGGAGAGTCAAGTCTAATGGGGATAATTTCTAAGTGGGAAGATAGTTTGGTAGAAGAAAACATCAAGTTGGCTTATTTACCATCTCCTGGAATAGTAAGACTTAGAGTGAGCGCCATTGGTGATAACGAAACAACTATAAAAGAAAAAGTAGAGCGCAAAGTAGGTGAGTTGAAGGAACTAATACCTGAATTTGTTTTTGGAGATAATAAAGAAACCCTTGAGGAAGTACTAGGAAGGTTGTTGAAACAAGTTGGTAAAACTGTTGCAACCGCAGAAAGCTGTACGGGAGGGTACATTGCCCACTTGATCACTAGCATTTCTGGTAGTAGCACTTATTTTAAAGGTAGTGTGGTTAGTTATGCAAATGAAATTAAAGAAGAAGTTCTGGGAGTCTCTAAAGAAAATTTAGAAAAATATGGAGCGGTAAGCGAAGCTGTTGTTCTTCAAATGGCAGAAGGTGCTAAGAATAAACTTCAAACNGATTACGCAGTAGCAACCTCAGGAGTGGCTGGGCCAACAGGAGGAAGTGATGAAAAACCTGTAGGAACAGTATGGGTAGCTGTTGCNGGGCCAAATAGAACTATAGCTAAAAAATATACCTTTGGAAACAGTAGGGAGCGCAATATTCGAATGTCTGCACTACAGGCAATGAGTATGTTAAGGAAAGAAATATTACAAGATGCTTGATTTTGTAGAAATTAATAATGTATATTTGCACCCCTTTTGAAAGAAGGAATAACCAGATTATTGCAGGAAAGATGGCTAATATTTGTCAAATAACCGGAAAGAAAATGATTACGGGAAATCACGTTTCCCATTCAAACAAGAAAACCAAGCGTGTTTTCAAGCCCAACCTTCATACGAAGAAGTTCTATGTTCCGGNAGAAGATNTATGGGTAACGTTGAAAGTTTCAGCTGCTGGAATTCGTCATATTAANAAAAACGGAATCGCTGCCAGCCTTAAGAAAGCACGTGAGAAAGGCTATTACAACGATTAAATCTTAGAAAACCAATTGGGTCATGGCAAAGAAAAAAGGTAACAGAATTCAGGTGATTCTTGAGTGCACGGAGCACAAAGAGTCTGGTATGCCTGGAACTTCAAGATATATTACAACTAAGAATCGTAAGAACACTCCAGATCGTATGGAGTTGAAAAAATTCAACCCGATTCTTAAGCGAATGACTGTTCATAAAGAAATTAAGTAATCTCCATAAAACAATAAGGAATGGCTAAGAAAACGGTAGCAACCCTTGGTAAGGGAGGAGCAAAAGATTTAACTAAAGTGATTAGAATGGTTAAATCATCTAAAACTGGTGCTTACGTATTTGAAGAAAAAATTCTTCCAAACGAAAAAGTAGACGAGTTTATCAAAGGATAATTTCATGTCCTTGTAAAAGATACTTTAACCCTTTCTCTAACAGAGAAGGGGTTTTTTAATTTCTACCCTATACTTGTAAGTGCACATACTCCGGCAAAGAAATCTTAAATTTGCCCGATTTTTCATTCACTTAAAATTACCAACATGGGGCTGTTTGGCTTATTTTCAAAAGACAAAAAAGAAAAGCTTGATAAAGGGCTTGAAAAAACAAAAGAAGGTTTCTTTGGCAAGCTAACGCGNTCCATTGCCGGAAAAAGTAAGGTAGANGATGAGGTTTTAGATAACCTTGAAGAAGTACTGGTAACTTCTGATGTAGGAGTTGATACTACTCTTAAAATTATAGAGCGCATCGAGGAAAGAGTTTCTAAAGACAAATATTTAGGAACTTCTGAATTGAACAATATCCTGAGAGAAGAAATAGCTGAATTGCTAGCCGAAAACAATTCTGAAGGAGACGGTGAATTTACTATCCCAAAAACCGAAGGNCCATATGTTATTATGGTAGTAGGTGTAAATGGAGTTGGAAAAACAACNACCATAGGTAAATTAGCGTATCAGTTGAAATCNGCNGGTAANTCTGTAGTTCTTGGAGCGGCAGATACNTTTAGAGCTGCNGCAATTGATCAGCTTAAAATTTGGGCAGAACGTGTAGATGTTCCTATTGTGGCTCAAAATATGGGNTCAGATCCGGCATCAGTAGCNTATGATACACTTCANTCGGCAGTTTCAGCTAATGCTGATGTNGTAATTATNGATACTGCTGGTAGACTTCATAATAAAGTNGGTTTGATGAATGAACTTACCAAGATTAAAAATGTTATGAAGAAAGTTCTTCCCAATGCACCNCANGATGTGATGTTGGTGTTGGATGCTTCTACAGGTCAAAATGCAATTGAACAGGCCAAACAATTCACCAAGGCTACAGATGTGTCATCATTGGCTTTAACCAAGTTAGATGGTACCGCAAAAGGTGGTGTTGTGATTGGAATATCTGATCAATTTAAAATTCCTGTAAAGTTTATTGGAGTTGGTGAAGGNATGGAAGACTTACAGGTTTTTAACAGCAAAGAATTCGTTGATTCTTTGTTTAACATTTAATTATCGGGAAGAGTATTCTCGCGTGTATGAAGACCAAAACACTCAAAAAAAATAAAGTAAACGTTGTTACACTAGGGTGCGCTAAAAATATTTACGATTCAGAAGTGATGATGGGGCAACTCAAAGCCAATAACTTTGATGTAGCNCANGAATCTGAAGATCAGGATGCACAAATAGTGATTATCAACACATGTGGGTTTATTGAAAATGCAAAGCAAGAAAGCATTGATACCATTTTAAGCTGGGCAGATGCCAAGAAAGAAGGAATGGTAGAAAAGGTATATGTTACCGGATGTCTTTCTCAGCGTTACAAGCCAGAATTAGAAAAAGAAATTCCGGATGTTGATGCTTACTTTGGAACCCGTGACTTACCACGTTTATTAAAAACGCTTAAAGCAGATTACAAGCACGAATTAGTAGGTGAAAGGCTATTGACAACTCCTGCTCATTATGCCTATTTTAAAATTGCAGAAGGTTGTGATCGTCCGTGTGCTTTTTGNGCTATTCCGCTAATGCGTGGAAAACATCAATCGACTCCCATTGAAGAATTGGTAGCCAATGCAGAGAAGTTGGCNGCTAATGGAACAAANGAGCTGATGCTAATCGCACAAGATTTAACGTTTTACGGCCTTGATTTATACAAAGAACGTAAGCTAGCCGAATTAATGCAGCGCCTTTCTGATGTGAATGGCATTGANTGGATTCGNTTACATTATGCTTATCCGGCAGGATTTCCGTTAGAAATCTTAGATGTGATGAAAGAGCGCGANAATATTTGTAATTATTTNGATATGCCTTTGCAACACATTTCAGATAATATGTTGCGTTCTATGCGCAGATTAATTACAAAAAAGAAAACCCAAGAGCTANTTGATACCATCAAGCAAAAAATGCCGGATATGGCATTTAGAACAACATTGATCTCTGGTTTTCCAGGNGAAACCGATAAAGATTTTCAAGAGTTGTATGATTGGGTAGCTGAAACCAAATTTGATCGATTGGGTATTTTCCCTTATTCTCATGAAGAAAANACACATGCTTATGGTATGGAAGACAATGTNCCAGAGCATGTAAAACAAGAACGTGCAGAAGCCATTATGGAGCTTCAAAGCGGAATTTCATTTGANAAAAATCAGCAGTTGGTGGGNAAAACNATGAAGGTCTTGTTCGATAAAGTTGAAGGAGATCACTTTATTGGTCGCACNGAATATGATTCACCAGAAGTAGACAACGAAGTATTGGTTCCNACNGAAGGAAANTANGTACGTATTGGCGATTTTGCTGATGTGAAAATTACATCTGCAGACCATTACGANTTACACGGTGAGTTGGTGCAAAAAGATTCGGAGGCTTCATGCTAAAGCATTTGGTTCCTTTTCGCGAAACAAGGCAGTTGGCTNCGTTAACGCTTGATTATCTCGACCAAAAAGAAACTTTAGTCCCTTTTTATCATCGCTTTCCAGCNTTNGAAAATTTCAAACTTCAGGCTGAAGAAAAAGCACACCAGAAAATAGANCGTAAAGTACTGGTTGAAGTACTTCATGAGCAATATGCCGGATTAAAATGTTCTAAGGCAACGAAAAAGAACATTGATGCTTTGNATGATGAAAAGACTTTTACAGTAACAACAGGTCACCAGTTAAATTTGNCCACTGGACCGTTGTATTTCATTTATAANATATTATCGACCATCAATTTGGCTGAAAAGCTGAATGTCGAAAATCCNNATTTAAAAATTGTTCCGGTTTANTGGATGGCNACNGAAGANCATGATTTTGATGAGATCGATCACTTTGTGTTTCANGGCCATAAAATTACTTGGGAGCGCGATGGCGGAGGNAAAGTAGGNNCTTTAAAAACNGAAGGAATNGAAGGTGTTTTTGAAGCNNTGAAAAAGTANTCCAATGGTGCCTGGCACATTGATGAATTGGTGGAGTTGTTTCAGTGGGCATACACACAACATCCAACTCTTGCTACAGCTACAAGGGCTTTGGTGAATGAACTGTTTAAAGATTACGGATTAGTGATTGTNGATGCAGATCACACNANCCTGAAAAGAAGTCTGATNNCAGTGATGCAACAAGATATCTTTGAGCAAACTCCTCATAAAAATATAGCTACTACCAATGCCCGGTTAGAAGAGATGGGCTATAATATCCAAGTCAATCCAAGAGAGATCAACTTTTTNTACATGGGAGAAGGTTTTCGTGAACGCATCGTTCAAACGGAAGAAGGTTGGCAAGTATTGGAAACCAGTATTCATTGGAACAAAGAAGAATTACTTTCCGAGATAGAAAATTACCCTGAGCGTTTTAGTCCGAATGTTGTATTAAGGCCTCTATATCAAGAATTAATTTTACCCAATTTAGCATATTTAGGCGGTGGAGCAGAAGTAGCTTATTGGTTGGAATTGAAAGCTGTTTTTGACCATTTTGAAGTGCCTTACCCAATGGTGATGTTACGCAACATGGTCATGGTTTTGAATGCAACAGCTGTAAAGAAATTAGAACAATTGTCAATTCCTATTGCTTCAGTTTTTAAACCGAAAGATGCTCTGACAAGACAATTGGTTACTGAGCATGCAAGCATTGAAATAGACCTCTCTAAAGAGCGTTATGAGTTACGTCAACTCAATGAAATGCTCCGAAAAAAAGCTGCTGAGATTGATATAACACTTCAACCTGCTGTTGAAGCAGAATTGACCCGTAGGGTTAAAGGTTTAGATCGNTTAGAAAAGAAGTTTATTAGAGCTGAAAAGCNTAAGCAAACCGATTTGTTGAATCGTATAGATGCTTTGTATGAAGCCGTTTTTCCAAAAGGNAAAGTTCAGGAAAGGTTTGAGAATTATTCAACACTCTANGCGAATTGGGGAAGGTCATTTATTCAAGATGTGAAATNGCAATTAGACCCTCTGGATTTTCAAATGATTCTACTAAGTAAGTAGTGTTTTACTCTTCTTTTTTAGATTGATTACTGATTTTTTGGTAATAGAGTGCAGGGATAAGAATAATTCCNGCCAAAGGCTGAATGATAAACCTGCGTACGTAGAAAATCTTCATCAAGTTTGATTCCACATCTAGATTGATCATTATAAAGAAAGTGATCAATAANATGAACATCAATACTAGAAAGAAATAGCTTGAAAATTTGGTAAAGCTTTTATTCTGAAACGAAAAATGGATAATAGCTGTCAGTAATACGCTATTAANCAAATACCTGAAAATGAGGTTTACACCATAAAGTAATTGATTGATTTCAGGAAATGGATTGTGGTGAAAATCGCCTTTGTAAAATTCAATGAGAGGGTCGTAAAAAAGAGNNCTTTCNNTTACTCGGACTCCCACAAGTCCTATCAGACAAGCTCCAATTAAACTATACTTCAGTAGTTTCATTTTTCTTTTGCTTCAATACCATNNTTACCCAAATTACCCAAAGTATAAAAATAGTACCGTAGATGGCAGCAGGAAAAAAGTAGTCNTGAAAAAAATGTGCCCATTCAGGCTTTTTTAAGGTTACCACACCAATAATGAAAATCCTGAAAATGTTGGCAATGTGAATAATGACAAGNCCNGTNGGGATATACCACAGTGTATGCTTATAGCTTCCTGAAAAAGCAATAACGAATGCTGTAAATAAAATCATTGTGCTTGCTCCGTTGCAACCTTCAATAATGCGTACAATAACGTTACCACTACAGTAAATGTCTGACAAGGCATAACCAGGATAATCTTGCTGCATAATGTCGCTAAAAAACTGCTTTAAAACAGTTGTGACCTCTCTAGTAATTTCCCAACTAAAAGGATCCAAAGCATTAGGGTATTGCTCGATATATAGACCGTAGAGGTAGCTGCCTATTCCATATACAATGCTGAATTTTAAAATAAATAGTATAATCGGTCTAAATTGCTTCACAGCCACAAAAGTATGTAATGGAGACTTAGAAATAAATGTAAAAAACAAAAGCAGCCTTATCCAAGGCTGCTTTTGAATTATAAAGAGTCAATCTGACTTATTTTTTGATCTTTTTGTAAACTCCATATCCGGCACCTGCAATGGCTAGGATAGCTATACCACCATCAATGGGTGAAGCATTTCCTGAAGTAGGAGGAGTAGGTGTTTGAGCAAAAACACTTGTTGTTGTTAACAGTGCTGCGGCTACTAAAACGTGTTTGACTATTTTCATTATCCCGTATTGATTATTTGATAAATACCTTTTTGTTGTTTGTTGCTCCTTCTGTAGTGTGCATTCTTACAAAGTACACGCCACTTGCAAGGTTGTCTGTTGCAATGCTCTCACGGTTGCTATTTACAGAAGCAGTGTAGATCACTTGTCCATTGATGGTTACCAATTCTGCTTTTTCAAGGTTAATGTTGCTGTTTGTAGCATCTATCCACAGTTGATTTTGCGCTTGGTATACTTTCACTTCTTCCCAGTTGTTGGCTACTTCTGCTACTCCTGTGGTTCCTTCTGTTTCGTTACCAGCTGTGGTGTCATCATCGCCTGTTGTTGCAATGCCTTTGCGTACGTTGATGTAGAAACGGTTGTTGAGGGCTCCTGTTTGGTTAACTTCAAAGGTGTAGGTTGCTTGCAACAGGTTGGTGGTTGTGTTATTGGTTTCATCTACTAAAACAAGGCTATAGTCTTCCGGCCAGTTGTTCAATGAATCCAGGCTTATGGTGTATTGTCCTGCTGTACCTGCATCTACGCCTAATGGAATTACTTTCGCATTGTTTACTGCTGGTTTGCTCATACCTTGAATGGCATAATCTTCTCCATTTAGTTTTGAGTAGAAAGCAATGCTTGGGTTTCCTTTTAGTTTTTTACCATCAAACAAACGATCTACTCCGTCTGTAGCATTGTCTGAGAAACACACCATCAATTGGTTAAAGTCATTGGCATTGGTAAGGTTCAACCAAAAACGGGCTCTTTCTTCTACTCCGGGTGTAAAGAACTGATCGTTGGAGCTTACACGCTGATCGTTTTCGAAGGTAACGGATGAACCTGACAACAACTCAACGAAGAATCCTTGGCAAGAGGCAATGTTTCCTGTTGGTGCTGTTGAACCGCTGTTGGCGGCTACACCTCCTGCTCCTATGGTGTAAGAGGCATAATCGTTTGAGGTATTGGTGTCGTTTACTGCAGCGGTGTTGTGATCCCAAAAGTAGAATGTTCCTACATTGGAGTTTGCTGTTGCAAATTCGGTAGCGCTTAATCCACTGGGGTAAGGGTTTCCGATTAAAACGTATGATCCTGACAATGAACTGGCTGTAACTGTGCTGTTGTTCAGGCTACTTCCTGAGAATGTTCTGTCAAATGAAGTAGGGTATGAAACACCAAGGTCACTGGTGGTGATGTATCCTACTCCGGGTGTCATGGTTCCTGAGGCAGCTGCCCACGCTCCTGTGGTATAGGTATAGAAGTCACTGGTGTTAGAGCTTGAGAAAACATCTCCAATGGCTTCATCACTCAATGGCGATGCCCAGTAGTTGTAACGGGTACTATCGATAACGGTACCTGAGTTGCGCACGATGTTATAGGTTCCTGACCCGCTGTTGTTGTCTGAACTANCNGTTTGAACAAGGCTAGCGGTGTTTTCTACCGTTATAGTTCCGTTGTTTTCGAGGTCACCTGCTAAATCCAGTGAATAACCACTAGCAATGGTATAAGGTATGCCTGCTTTAANNTCAAAGTTATTACCTGTTAAATTACTGCTTGAAGTAAGGGTATCGTATATGATGATGTTNTCAGCTGAAGTAGCATTTGTATGGGCATCGCGTGGTTTCCATGAGTCATCAATATATCGATATTCGTTTTCTAAAGCTCCGGGTGTAGTTGCAGAAGTAGCAGCAGAGCTAATTGTCCATTCTGATGCTGTCCATGTTGTATTTGGGGAAGTTGACTCTGGAGAATTTCGAATAGCTCTTGAATCTNCATATTCCCAATCTTCACCNGTACCATCAACTCCAAGTACGCCATAGGCATCTAGNANNCTACCTGTAGAATANTCACCACCAAAATAAAGGTAATAACCATCATCACCATTACCACTTATAGAAAAATCACTTTGATCGGCTGAAAAGCCAAANACNGAACTAAAAGAACTCNCATTATAGGCGATAACAAAAATTTCTCCGGCTTCAATTGTTCCGNTAAGAGCAATTGAAGATATGGTTCCTCCATTCGCTTGTCTAACAAGGTAGATTTCACTAGAAGAAAGATCTACATCAGATGATCCAGAGTTATATATTTCAACAAATCTGGCATTGTAATTATCAGAAGGGTCAGCAACTTCCGAGATAATTAAGTTTGGTAATTCAACAATGTTAAAAGAGTCTGAAGCATAGGTTCCAGATACTAAGCTACTAGCTTCAGAAGCTGTAAGTGTAATATCAGTTCCAGTAGCAGAAAAAGAAAGGTTGTTAAATGTTGCAATACCACTCACAGCATCAGCTGACGTTGTGCTGGAACCTGAAAATGTTCCTGTAGTTGAAAGGTCAACAGTGCCAATTCCACCGTCATAGTCTACGTCAATGTTTCCATTAGCATCTTCAAAAGTAACTTCAACGGAAGGAGACATTACATTATTAACACTAACAACAGATGGTTGTGTTGTAAAAGTGAGCACTGTTGCATCTACATCAATGGTGATGTCATTTCCAGTTACAGTACCCAATGTAAGTGTATCAATAAAGGCTGAGCCGGATGTGTCTGCTACAAACGAATGACTATTGCCATCAATTTCAAAAGCAAGTACGGCTCCATCTACAATGTTGGTAGTGTTCAAATAAGCATATAGCGTTAGGTCAGTACTACCTCCATCACCAATTGATAAATCACCAGAGTCTAACATAATAGTGATGAAACCATCATTGATTATAGGAGTAGAAGCGGGATTGATAAAGTTACTGCCATTATGAATCATAACATTCTGAATGTGATCTGTCCAATCGGCTGTATTATTGCTTGCAGGAGTGAAGCCTAATTGAGTAACAATTGTTGGTTTTCCATCACCACTGGCCATGTCTTCAATCGTGAAGTTAAAAACATCCTCTGCACTTGCAGAATCAATTACATCGGCAGCAATAATTGTTTTTGCTGCAATTGGAGAAGATGCAGAATAAATTTCAGTCGTCTCATCATTAGAATTTGAGAAGCTAGAAGTACCGTAAATCTCAATATGGTCAATAGCAATATCTTCATCTCCCGAATTCAATTTGAATTCAAAGGTTAATGATAATGATGTTCCCGTTCCTGAAATGTTCTCTGAGAACTGAGCAAATGTACTGGTGATTTCAGTTCCGTCACCAATACCGTCAAAATCAGTATCAATGTTAGGAGTAGAGTTACTGCCAGATGAAATGGGGGCTTCTACCCATAAAAGCTCTTGGGTACTTCCAGCATCAATGGTATAGCTAACATGAAAATAATCAACTGCGTCCCAATCCTGATTAGAACCATCATCATCTTCAGCTAAGTAAATTCTAAACTCAAGGTTAGAATAACCAGAAATGTTAACACCATTGATGTATAAATAAGAAGGGTTCGAAGCTCCGTAAGTTCCTGTTTCGGCATCTAAATCCTGAGCTGTAAAGTAATTGCTTCCTTGAATATTTGTTACATAATAACCACTACTAATGGAATTGTTAAATGTGCTGGTGAAGAAATCAGACGATCCATCACTATATTCAGAAGGACTAGTTGTATATCCACTGTTGTCTTCAAAGTCAACCTCTAAAAGTTGAGTTTGCCCAAAACTTATAGTGGACGTAGAAAGCAGACCAATAATGGCCCCAAGTAGATTTTTAAATCTCATTGAAATCAGTTTAATTAACATGTTAATTGAAATGTGCGGTTTTCTCAGAGAGCTAACTTTCTAATCTACTTGTGAAAGCTAACTGTAGTTAGTCATGCATTTCTCACGGGGTATGAGAGTTTGATAAGAACGGGGATACTTGCAGGTTAACGGGACAAAGGTATAAACATGGATATTGTAATAATCGAGGCAAAACTTTAAGGAGTTATTAATTGTAAGAGTAAAATGTTGCGTGAAAATAAGTAAATCAGATGATTTACTTAACAATTAGTTAACTTAGCGTTTTAACGGACTAATGTTATCGATTTGATAATGGTTTCTTCACCGTAAACTACGCGCAAAACGTAAACACCTTCCGGACATTCAATGCCATTTTGTGTACCATCCCAAGGTTCCGAAATGATTGTCCAGGCTTTAATTTCTTCTCCCCAGCGGTTGAAAACAGCTGCGTGAAATTTGCTGGGTTGAACACCAACAATTATAAATTGGTCATTGAGTAAATCACCATTAGGAGTAAAGGCATTTGGTATAAATAATCCTGTAATTTCACTTTCAATGGTTAGCAAAAGAGAGTCCGTTGCTATACATCCATTTTCTGTAGTGGCTGTAAGTTCTACCCAATATTCTCCCTCATCAGTAAAAGAATAATTAAAATAAGCTGTAGAGCTTACATTAGAAGTATTAATTGTCCAATCGTAGAATGAAAAATTTGAGGGAAATGCCCCAAAAGAATAATTATTGTCTACAAAAACAGAAGCATCAATTTCTACAGAAGGGTTATCGCTGTATACATGAAAATCTTCCTGAACCATTCCGCAAGCATTGCTTACTTCAACACTATACTGCCCAGCCTGATCAATTGTAATGGAGTTTCCGGTATCGCCATTAGACCATACAATAGGGGAAAGGTTAGATGTAGCTATAAATACGGCCGTGTCTCCGGGACAGATTGTGGCCTCTTGCTTGTTTAGAGAAAGAGAAGGTGTAGTAATAAAAGTTACAGTTTGTGTATCGCTATCAATTCCGCACTTGTTTTGTGCTTCAACCCAGTAAGTGTTTGTTTGTGTGGGAGAAATTGAGTTGGTGTGATCTCCTGTAGACCAAGTGTAATTTCCAAATCCGTTAGCGGTTAAAGCAATGACCTCTTGTTCGCACAAAATCGTGTCGTTTGATGCCGTAATGGTAATAGAAGGGGAGGTTGTAAGGTATATTGTTTCTGTGGCAGAACTACTACAACCATTCTGGGCTACTGAATATTCAACCTGAATAGAAGTGTTGGTAGAATAATTGTGAGGATAGAGTGAGTCATTAGGGAGTAGTGTGCCATTGGCATAATAATTACCAGCTATTGGAGTGGCTCCTCCAATGAAAACAGCTCCGTCATCATCACAAATTGTATCCGGTAAATTCCATGATATAGTAGGAGCAGCATTGATTGTAAAAGTAGCATAAGCAGTATCTGCACAACCACCGGTTGTATAACTGTATCCAACAGAGTATGTTCCAGGAGTTAAGGAAGAGGGAGTGAAATTATTGCCGCTTACTCCTGATCCAAAGTAAGTTCCCCCTGTAGGAGATCCGCCTGTTAATGGTGTAGTTGCTTGGTTTTGGCAAAATGAAGTTGTGGTTGGTGTAAACTGTACATTGGGTATAGGACTAATATAGATAGCATTATTCTCAGTAACCGAACAAGTGTTGTTGGTTGTAGTATAAGAAAGTTGTAGTGTAGTGGCGGCCGGATAATTTGATACATCAATTGAAGTTGTGGTTAACGTATTTCCGTTTAGAAAATAATCGCCTCCTGCAGGTTGAGCTGTTGCCACTGTAATTTGTCCGGCATCTTCACATACCGTATCTGGTAAACTCCAAGTAATCACAGGTAATGAATCTACATTAAATGTTGCATATGCAGTATCTGCACATCCATTATTAGAGTATGTATAACCTATTGTATGACTTCCTTGTTGTGCAACTGAGGGTGTAAATGTAGTTCCGGATATTCCGGTTCCAAAGTACGCTCCTCCTGTTGGAAATCCTGAGGAAAGCGTTACAGCATTATCATCAACACAGAAAGAAGTATTGGATGGGGTGAATGTAACATTTGGTGAAGGAACAACAGTTATCGTTGTTTGGTCACTGCCCGGACAATTTCCGGTTGTTGAATAAGTGAGGGTATAAGTGCCGCTTCCTGCCGTTGACGGTGAAAAAACATTATTAGAAACTCCAGTTCCGGACCAGGTTCCTCCGATAGGTGTGCCATTGGGTAAAGCGTAAGTGTTTAAGCTTTCACAAATGTCTGAAAGTGCAGGAGCAATAACAGTTCCTCCTGTGCTTACGGTAATGTCAACAGTATCAGTAACGGAACACCCCAAAGGAGATGTTACGGTTAATATCGCTGAGAAAGTGCCTGTTGAATTGTATGTGTGACTAGTTATTGCTCCAGAACCGGTGTTACCATCGTCAAAATCCCAAGAATAGGTGTATCCCGAAGCATTACTGTTGCATTGAAAGTTAACCGTTAGAGGAGAACATCCTTGTGAAACATCAGAACTGGCATTTAATTTTAAACTGTCTAACCAGTTAGCATTTGCCGTGTTGTTAGGGAGTCCTGGGGTGTCATTTGTAGAGGCGCTTGCTGAAGTCCAATTGGCAAGTAAGTTCCAATCGTTACTGGTTGTGTTGGTGAAGCTGTAGTTTTTTCCACCACCATTGCCAGAAAAATAAATGGTAGGTAAGGGGCCATTTAGACTACCGTATCCGATGGCGTGGTAGGCTGTAGTTGTGTTTGTAGGGTCTACTATTTCTGCGGCATCGGCAGAGTTTCCAAGTGCTATGCAACTCCAATTAAGAGGTGCGGCATAACTAGTTCCAAACGTGTTGCAAGCAGTAGATGTGGGTGATGAGATATCGGCTTCTAAGTATGGAGAAGCAGATATATTGAGAATGTAAACGCCATCTCCGTTTGCGTCAGTGTAATCGTTAGATTGTGTGATGGAAGAGTTTATCTCAACCGGATTGTAAATTACAATTAAGCTTCCAGTGGGAACGCATTGCCAGTTTGTGTGATTTGCAAAGCGTAAATGCCCTGATGCAATTCCGTTTCCACCTGCACACCCAAAATAACCACTATGGTCATCGAGAATCCATCCTCTGATGTCAACAAATGTTCCGGGAGGGCCAACAACTGCGAGTTCATAGAATTCCTGACTTCCGCTGGGACCATTACTAAATTCGTTAATAATGACCTGAGCGTTTGATAAAAAGGTGGTTAAACAAAAGAACGCCAGCAATATTCTTTTCACGCAAATTGATGTTTTCTTGAGTTTGCAAAGCTATCGCTGTTAATCGCTGCTAAAATGATGCGAATGTTATGCTAAGGTTATCGATGATTGGTTTTTTGGAAAATAAACGGCATTTGTTTTATAGAAAAAATAGTAATCAGTTGTACGATTCACACTAGTCAGAACAGGGAAAATTCTACTTTTGCGTATGCAAGAAAAAATCCTCATTCTAGACTTTGGTTCGCAGTACACACAGTTGATTGCAAGGCGTGTGAGAGAACTCAATACTTACTGTGAAATTCATCCTTATAACGATTATCCTGAAATTGACGAATATGTAAAAGGGATTATCCTTAGTGGAAGTCCTTTTTCGGTAAGAGACGAAAAGTCTCCTCGTCCGGATTTATCCTCTTTTAGAGGTAAATTACCTTTATTGGGAGTTTGTTACGGAGCTCAATATTTAGTGCAAAGTAGCGGAGGAGAAGTTGAGCCATCAAACATTCGCGAGTATGGACGTGCAAACTTGTCGTTTATAGATGAGAATAGTGACTTAATGAAAGGCTTGCCGCTTGAGTCTCAAGTGTGGATGTCTCATGGGGATACCATTTTTACGTTACCAGATACATTCAAAATTATTTGTAGTACACCAGATGTAAAAGTTGCGGGCTACAAAATTGAAGGAGAAACAACATACGGAATTCAGTTTCACCCCGAAGTGTACCATTCGGTAGATGGGAAGAAGTTGCTGGAGAATTTTATAACCGTCTGTGGTTGTCAGCAAGATTGGACACCTGATTCTTTTGTAGAAGAAACAGTGGCCGGATTAAAGGATCAATTGGGAGATGATAAAGTGGTGTTAGGCTTGTCTGGTGGAGTTGATAGCTCTGTAGCGGCTATGTTGTTACACCGTGCAATAGGTGAGAATTTGTATTGCATTTTTGTTGATAACGGACTGTTACGCAAAAATGAATTTGAAGCAGTACTGGAACAGTACAAACACCTTGGCTTAAACATTAAAGGTGTTGATGCAAAATCCAGATTTTATGAAAAGCTAGCTGGAGTTACAGATCCTGAAAAGAAGCGAAAAGCCATTGGTAACGAATTCATTGAAGTATTTGATGATGAAGCTGGGGCGATTGAAAATGTAAAATGGCTTGGACAAGGAACAATTTACCCGGATGTGATTGAGTCAAAATCAGTCAAAGGTCCTTCTGCAACCATTAAATCTCATCATAACGTTGGCGGATTACCAGACTACATGAAATTGAAAGTAGTTGAACCGCTAAATACTTTGTTTAAAGATGAAGTAAGAGAAGTAGGGCGTTCAATGGGATTACCTGAAAATTTATTGGGAAGACACCCTTTTCCCGGGCCCGGATTAGCTATCCGAATATTGGGAGATATCACACCAGAGAAAGTGGCTATATTACAAGAAGTAGATCACATCTTTATTCAAGGATTAAAAGATGAAGGACTTTATGATGAGGTATGGCAAGCCGGTGCTATTTTACTTCCTGTTCAGAGTGTAGGTGTAATGGGAGATGAGCGTACTTACGAAAATGCCGTAGCTTTGAGGGCTGTTACTTCAACAGATGGAATGACAGCAGATTGGTGTCATTTACCTTACGATTTTTTGGCACGTGTTTCGAATAATATCATCAATAAAGTAAAAGGAATAAACAGAGTGGTTTATGACATTAGCTCTAAGCCGCCAGCAACTATCGAATGGGAATAAAAAGCAACTACGTTAAACCGTTTATCATATTGTTTTCTTTGGTGTTGGGAGTGTTACAACTCTCAGCTCAAGAAGACCTTCGAATTGAAAAGATAGAGGGAGAGAAATACATTATTCATCAGGTAGAGCCTCAGCAAACATTGTATGCAATTAGTAGAAAATACAATGTTTCCGTAAAAGAAATTGTTGAAGCTAACCCTTCCGTAGATATTGAAAACCTTAAAATTGATCAGGTCTTGCGCATACCTTACACCAAAAGTGTGAAGCAAGACTTAAAAGAGAATAAGGTGAAAATTTCGGGAGATACCATATATCATACGGTATTGGTGCAAGAAACGCTGTATTCCATCTCTAAACGTTACGATATCTCTATTGATGAGATAATGGCTGTAAATCCAAGCATAGCCAAAGACGGATTAAAGGCTGGTGCTACTATAGTAATTCCTTACAAAAAGACCATAGCAGCAATTGATCCCAAAGAATTGTCTGAACCAACTAAAGACTCTTTACTTCTTCATGAAGTAAAACCAAAAGAAACACTCTTTAGTTTATCGCGGCAATATGAGGTAACGATTGACTCTATTCAAATGGTTAATGATGGGTTAAAAGAAGGGCTAAAAGTAGGAACCACCATTCGAATACCTCTTCGTAACCCCAATTATACAACTAAGCCAGGGAAATATGGAATCCCTTCTATTCTGAAAGATTCTACAATAATTCTGGCAGAAGAGACAGATACTACCGTTGTAGCTTTATTACTTCCTTTTTACTTGGATATTAATGATTCTTTAGACACGTTAAAGGCCGATTACGATAAGCGCCAGTATAAAATCTACGAAGCTTCAACTTATTCATTAGATTTCTATCAGGGATTTAAAGTAGCTATCGATTCGTTGCGTAAGCAAGGGAGAAATTTTAAGGTAAAAGTTTTTGACACTTCTAATGATAAAAAAAGAATTGAGGACATTTTAAAAAGTGGAGCCTTAAATGGTGTACATGTTATCATTGGTCCTTTGTACCGTTCTAATTTTGAATATGTGGCAGATCAATTGAAAGACTCTGCTGTAACATTGGTAACACCGGTAAAAATCTCTTCAAAAATTTTATTGGGAAGGAGTAATGTCGCAAAGGTAGAAGCCTCAGAACCGGCTCACATTATAGGGTTAGCTCGTCATGTTGCTGAAAAATATCCATCAAACCGAACTTTTGTAGTTAATACAGGAAGGTTAAAAGACAAGTATAACCTTGAACTTACTCAAAAATATTTGAATAAAAATGTAGTAGACTCAACAGATACCACATTGGTATTGAATATGTTTTCGATCACGAAAGACAAGTTTACAGCCGCATTAAAAGACTCACTACCGGTTGCGATTGTGATTCCTACCGATGATCAGGCTTATGTAAGCAAAGCTATTTCAACATTGTATGATTTGAAATTGAGTTTAAAACGAGATAATATTTCTGTTTTTGGTACAGAAAAGTGGTTAGACTACGATAATCTGGAAACAGAGCAATTGATGGCTTTAAACGTACATGTGGTTGCTCAACATTATGAAGATTACGAAAATGACAATGTCAAAAATTTCCTGCGCAAGTACCGTCAAAATTATGCGGCAGACCCCGGGAAATTTGGTTTTCTTGGCTTTGATGTTGGCTACTTCTTTCTACAATGCGGAGGGAATTATGGTGCCGGATGTGTGATCAAACTGCCGGGAATTAAAGATGAGATGTTAACCACTTCTTTTGATTTTGTGAAAGTAGGGGCTGAGAGCGGTTATGAAAATAGTGCGGTATATATTCTTGAGTTTGATGATTACCGCCTAAAAAGAAGAGCAAATTGATTTATGCCTGATAAAGAACAGATTACAGAATGGTTTAAAACCTTACAAGATCAAATATGTGAGGCACTTGAAGTAACTGATGGTAAAGCTAAATTTCATCAGGATTTATGGGAGCGTGAAGGCGGTGGTGGTGGAAGAACTCGCATTATTCAAGATGGAAATATTTTAGAAAAAGGCGGAGTTAATTTTTCTGCAGTGTATGGCCAGTTACCCGAAAACATCCAAAAAGCACTCAAGGTAGAGCATAACGAATTTTATGCTACAGGAGTGTCAATTGTAATTCACCCGAATAGTCCGATGGTTCCTATTATTCATATGAATACAAGGTATTTTGAGATTGCAGGAGAAACCTATTGGTTTGGGGGAGGAATAGATCTTACACCGCATTATATTGACAAAGCTCAAGCGGTGGATTTTCATCAACAACTTAAAACAGTTTGCGATGTTTTTGATGCTAATTTCTATTCTGAACACAAAAAATGGGCAGATGATTATTTCTTCAATAAACACCGTAATGAAACTCGTGGGGTTGGCGGCATTTTCTTTGATCGATTGAATGAAAATAGTACGGGGCATACCAAAGAACATATCTTCAATTATGTGAAAGAAGTTGGTAAAGCATTTGCTCCTATTTATACGAAACTCATGAAGGCTAATGCAGATCTTCCTTATGGAGAACAAGAAAAGCAGTGGCAATTGTTGAGAAGAGGACGCTATGTAGAATTTAATTTGGTGTATGATAAAGGTACCAAGTTTGGGTTAGACACTAGTGGAAGAATTGAGTCGATCTTGATGAGCTTACCCAAGTTAGCAAGTTGGGAGTATAACTTCCAGCCAGAAGAACATTCAGAGGAAGCTCAAACCTTGTCCTTACTTAAAAAAGAGATTGACTGGGTTAATATAAGTTGATTGAAGAACGTTTTAAATTAAAAATAGTCCAATAAAAAAGGCTTCTAATTGATTTTAGAAGCCTTTCATTTATAATGTATTTGTTTCTCTGTAATTTAACCTAAAACAGGATTACGTTTTCCGAGTTTATACAACATACGGCCATGATAGAAAATAGCATGTGCGAATGTTGGCTGGTTGTGATAAGGCAAACCATATTCTTCTGCTGTAGCTTTTACAATTTTAGAAAGCTTTTTGTAGTGTACATGACTAATATTTGGGAACAAATGATGCTCTACCTGAAAGTTTAGTCCGCCAGCATACCATGAAAAGAATGTACTTTTTGTGGCAAAATTTGCTGTAGTAACAATCTGGTGTACACTTCTTTGGTTGTCAATAGTTCCACTTTCATCAGGAAGTGGAAACTCGTTATCTTCCATAACGTGTGCCGGTTGAAAGATTAATCCTAAAATAAGACCAGCAATGAAATGTAATGTGATGAAAGAACCTAGGATTACGTACCAAGGCAAGTCAATCAGAATTAATGGAAGCACTAAAGCATAAGAATAGTACAAAATCTTCGATAAGATAATTTCAGTCAAAACGCCTTTGTATGTTCTGCCTTGGGTTTCTACTAATCCCATTTTCTTGTAGCGCTCAAGACGTACAAAATCTTTCATTGTTACCCATGATACAGTCATGAAACCGTATAAAAACCAAGCGTAAACAACTTGAAATTTATGCATGAAATAGTGCTTTTGATTAGGAGCTAATCTTAAGATAGCACCATGGCTTATATCTTCATCTACACCACTAACATTTGTAAATGTATGGTGTAACACATTGTGTTGAACAATCCAGTTAAAAGCAGTTCCGCCTAACATATTAAGGCTATACCCTATAATTTGATTCACTTTTTTGCTTCTGGAAAAAGCTCCATGACAAGCATCGTGCATTACAGTAAGACCAATTCCAGCCATGCCAACTCCCATAATAGCATACATTGACCATACGCCAAGAGCTGAACTAATTACACCGGAAATAGTAAGCGTATAAGGCACAAAGTAAATAGCAAACATTACAATTAACTTTAACCAAATACGATAGTCTCCATGAATATCGAGGTTGTTAGATTTAAAATAGTCATTAACCCTTTTACGTAGAGTGGCATCGAAATCAGATTTTTTTGACCTTGAGAATCGGATGTTTTGAGATGTCATTCAATTTTTCTTTTAGTGTTGTTTACTGTTTTATTGAAGTTTAGGCTTAATCAATTAAAAGGGGAAGGATTATAATTTTCCGTAAAACGGGGAGCTAAAGAAAATGTTACAAGGGGTGAAAAAAAAATCGCGATTAAAACCATTGAAGCTCATTTTTTGGAGACTCAACGAATTTAATCGCGATTCTCAGCGATGCCGAAAATATGCTTTTATTCTGTAAAGTCAATTACATCGTCTGCTTTACTTACGTCAAATGTAAAATTTGAATCACTTAGTGTTTCATTTGTTTTAAAGCTATCAATAGAGTAGGTGTATGTATTGCCATCTTTACCTTTAATCTCTATGGCTTCAAATTGCATTTTAGCGGTGTTAATGTAAAGAATTACGGTATGGTAAGGTTTGTCGTTAGCATTCTCAGGATAGAGTTTAATAACATCTACACTCGCACCATTTTTAGTAGACTTACCTGTATGCTTATACTTAAACCCTTTTTCGTAAAGTGTAAAAAGAGTAGCTGGGTTAAACATGCTTTCTTCTTCATCGTTTTCTACCCAGTTGACCTGAACCTCATTTACATCAGGAATGTAAGTGTAAACTTTTTTACCATCAGAAATAATTTCTTGCCCAGCAATTTTAAGGTTGTATTTCTGACCTTTTAGCATCAGCTTACCTTTTTGTGTTTCATCAATTCCTGCACTAGAGTTTTTAAGGTTGTAACTAAATGCGGCAACAACAGAAGAGTAAGATTTACTTTTCGCGCTTAATTGATCCAGAATCGCTTTAGCTTTAGGGTCTTTTACATCAACATCTTCATCAGTTTGCTGTGCGTAAGTAAACAAAGCCACAAATAAGAAAGCGATATTTAGTGTTAAAATCTTTTTCATCATAATGGGGTTCTATTTCAATTTAATTGTTGTTGTTCAATAACTGTTCCAAAGCCATTTCATCAGGAACTAATACTTGTCTGGCTTTACTGCCTTCAAATGGGCCAATAATGCCTGCAGCCTCCAACTGGTCTACAATTCTACCAGCTCTGTTGTAGCCTAATTTTAATCTTCTTTGTAGCAAAGATGCAGAACCTTGTTGATGTTGAACCACTATTCTTGCCGCATCTTCAAACAAAGCATCGCGATCTGCCGGATCAAGTGCTCCCGGAGAACTATCTCCTTCTTCGCCAACATATTCAGGCAAATTAAAGGCATCAGGATACCCTTTTTGATTTCCAATGAAATCAGTAATCTCTTCTACTTCGGGAGTGTCAACAAAAGCACATTGCAAACGGACTAAATCACTTCCCAAAGAAAGCAGTAAGTCTCCTCGTCCAATGAGTTGATCTGCACCTCCTGCATCTAAGATGGTTCTCGAATCAATTTTAGAAGTTACTCTAAAAGCGATTCTTGCAGGGAAGTTCGCTTTAATGATACCGGTAATTACGTTAACAGAAGGTCTTTGTGTAGCAACAATAAGATGAATTCCAATAGCACGAGCTAACTGAGCCAAACGAGCAATTGGCGTTTCTACTTCTTTACCGGCAGTCATAATAAGGTCGGCAAACTCATCAATAACCAATACAATGTAAGGAAGGTAACGGTGGCCTTTTTCAGGATTGAGTTTGCGCTGAATGAACTTCTGATTGTATTCTTTAATGTTTCTCACCATGGCATCTTTCAGCAAGTCATAGCGCTGATCCATTTCAATACACAATGAGTTTAAAGTGTTTACAACCTTTTTTGTGTCTGTAATAATTGCCTCTTCAGCATCGGGCAGTTTGGCCAAATAATGGCGTTCAATTTTATTGAATAATGTAAGCTCTACTTTTTTAGGATCAACCAAAACAAACTTCACCTGAGAGGGATGCTTCTTGTAAAGAAGAGACGTTAAAATCACGTTCAACCCAACAGATTTACCTTGACCTGTAGCACCAGCCATTAGTAAGTGAGGCATTTTTGCCAGATCAGTTACAAATGTTTCATTTGAGATGGTTTTACCAATCGCTATTGGTAGTGCCATGTTTGAGTTCTGAAACTTGTCAGAAGCAATCATTGTACGCATTGAAACCGTATCAGGAGATTGGTTAGGAACTTCTATACCAATTGTTCCTTTCCCTGGAATAGGAGCAATAATTCGAATGCCCAATGCCGATAAACTTAAAGCAATATCGTCTTCAAGGTTTTTAATTTTAGAGATACGAACGCCTGCCTCGGGAACAATTTCATAAAGCGTAACCGTAGGGCCAATTGTTGCTTTAATTTGAGCAATCTCAATTTTATAATTGCGAAGCGTATCAACAATGCGGTTTTTATTGGCTTCAAGTTCTTCGCGGTTGACTTTTATTTTTCCTCCACCATGATCTGCTAATAAATCAATGCTAGGCAACTGAAATTTTGGAAGGTCTAACGTAGGGTCATACTCTCCAAACTCTTTCAGCTTTTTATCGATGTCAGATTCTTTTAATTCTTTGTCGTCACTTTGAGCTTCCTCAACTTCCATTTCAAGCTCGTCACTCTCTTCTTCATCTTCATTTGATTCTACCTCTAATGTAGATGGTTGCTCTTCTGTTTCTTCTGAAAGGTCAAATGAGCTTATCGTTTCAATGTTAGCCTTAGGTTCATCCTCGGTGGTATTTTCTACAACCAAATCGCTTTCATCGATTTCTTCCTGCTTTTCCTCTTCTTCAACAGAAGGCTCATTTAAATTGATTTCAGAAGAGACCTCTTCTTCAACAGTTTGTTGAGAAATGTGATCTTGAGTAGAAATGTATGTGTTTCCAGAAGGTTCATCTTCTTCAATGTCTTTCTCTAAAGCGACTTCAGCCTCTTTATTTTTAGTTAAAGCTAGGTTTAGGTTGAAATTAATAACAATGAATCCTATAAAGAGGAAGAGTAATATAAGTGCAGACCCTACTTCACCAACCAGTAACGTAAGGAGGTGATCTGTTGCTGCACCTACTCCGCCACCCAAAAATGTATAAGGTGCTTTGTCGAATAGAAAGCCCAATGAAGCGGGTAACCAAATAAGCGTAAATAATGAATATTTGGCGACAAGCTTTGGTGGTAATAGGTTGATTTTAAATAAAATACGGAAACCTGCTAAGAAGAATAAGCCAACAAATATAAATGCAGCAATACCAAACCAGTCGCCAATGAATTTTTGCGCGAAAACGGCTCCGTAATAGCCAATCCAGTTTTGAATTACCTGATCATCACTGAGTTCACTTATGGGGTTTAAAATCGTTTGATCTGCATTACCCGTAAATAAGTACGATGTAAAAGCAATCAATAACAGTGCTGAAGACAATAAGAGCAGTAAGCCAGAAGCTTTGTGCAAGCGCTCATCTTTCAACCATTTGATATTTACAGAAGGAGTTTTTAGCCATGAAGGTTTTTTCTTCGGTTTCTTTTTTGAAACTTTTTGAGAACTCTTCTTTGGTTCTTCTTCCTTGCTTCCGATAAATGTGTTTCTGTTTTTCGCCATGTAATAGAGTGAACGCGACCTAATTTTGTCAAAAATAAAAATATAGAAAGCCTGTGCAGAAGTGTATAGAGGTAGTTTTAAACAACTCCTATTTAAAACAAAAAATCCCTTCGAATTATTGTCATCGAAGGGATTTCAGTTTTGTGTTTTTTAATGTTGGCTTATTGTCCGCCACCGCCCATTAAAGCTTTGTAATCTTCAAGAGACATTTCTTCGTACCCTTCTAGGTCTTCAAATTCTGATTTGTCTACTTTTTCTTCTTCAACTTTGGTTGCAGTAACATTAATGGTCATACCACTTTTTTCCATTTGGTAATACAATGGAAAACCTTTCAGTTGGTTAAACTGCTCCTGAATGCTTGGAACAGGTATCTTTTCTGTATAGAAAACAGTAATTTCATCTTCACCATTTTTAATAATGGCTTTTTTACACTCGTAACCAAGAACTTCCATGGTTTCATCAACATACTCAATGTTTATATCGCCAGCTTTCTCTTTTGATTTGTTGATTTCTTCCTCAGGTAGAGCAATTTTAATTTTTTTCCCCATGGCGTTCATATACATTCTGTAATCAGATTGTTTTGCGTCAGATATAACGACCATATTACCACCCATACCTAATTCTTGATCCATTCTGGAGAAATTCTTAGACATGACAATTCTCTGTTTTTGAGGAAACATACTTTCCATACCTGCCATTTCAGAAGGTAGGTTTTCATAAGTCATTTGATATTCGATTATTCCTTCGAATTTCTTTTGCGCAGAGGCAGTAAGTGTAACTAGTGTTATTAATAAGGCTGTTAAAAATCTCATGTTTACTGTGTATTTCATAATATTCCAAAAATGCGAAAGATTTTTAGTTAAATCTCAATAAAGAGGTTCAAAGGTTCAATAAATACACTGGTGGCTTTTATGACGGATAATGATGAAAAGTGATGGTTTGAGAATTTTATTTTTGGAATTAGGATACCTTTGTCATCCCTAAAACCCCCATTGTAAGGCAAGCGAATAATAGCTTACAAGCATTTTAAAAGAGTACAAGATTATGAGTGCCAATTTGTTTAGTGTTGATGTGTTTTTGAAAGAAGCATTTGCAAAGTCGTTTTCAGCTGTTTTTTCAGCAGAGGTAAATTCAGACCATCTTCAGGTACAAAAAACCAGAAAAGAGTTTGAAGGAGACTATACTGTTAATGTTTTTCCTTTTTTAAAAATAAGTAAAACAGGACCTGAACAAACGGCAGAAAAAATAGGAGCATACCTTGTAGAGCAATATGCTGAGGTTACTGATTTTAATGTAATCAAGGGGTTCTTAAATTTATCGCTAAGTCAATCTTTTTGGGCCAATTTTCTTAAAGGTGCTTATCAAAATCCATCTTTTGGAAATGGTGCTGCTAAAGACCATGCCGTAATGGTGGAATACAGTTCTCCAAATACCAATAAACCTTTACATTTAGGACACTTAAGAAATATCTTTTTGGGGTATTCAGTGGCAGGTATCTTAAAAGCTGACGGGCAAAAAGTGTTGAAAACACAGATCATAAATGATCGTGGTATTCATATCTGTAAATCGATGGTTGCTTGGCAAAAATATGGTAATGGTGAAACACCGACATCTTCAGGAATCAAAGGAGATAAATTGGTTGGTAACTATTATGTAAAGTTTGACCAGCAGTACAAAAAAGAAATAGCTGCAATTGTAGAACTTGGAAAAACTGAAGAAGAAGCTAAAAAGTCAGCACCTATTTTGGTTGAAGCACAAGAACTTTTGAGAAAGTGGGAGCAAGGAGAACCTGAAGTTGTAGAGCTGTGGAAAACTATGAATGGTTGGGTTTATGAAGGTTTTGATAAAACCTACACCATGATGGGAGTTGATTTTGATAAACTCTACTACGAATCAGATACCTATTTGTTGGGTAAGAAAGTTGTGGAAGAGGGATTGAAAAAAGGTGTTTTTTACAGAAGAGAAGATGGCTCGGTTTGGTGTGATTTAACAGCAGATGGATTGGATGAGAAACTAGTTCTGCGTAAAGACGGAACAGCTGTATACATGACTCAGGATATTGGGACAGCGATTGAACGCTTCAAAGATTTTCCTGACTTGAAGCAAATGGTATACACTGTTGGAAACGAGCAAGACTATCACTTTAAAGTNTTATTCCTCATTTTGGATAAGTTAGGATATGATTGGGCGAAAGAATGTTACCACCTTTCATACGGAATGGTTGAGTTGCCTGAGGGTAAGATGAAATCTAGAGAAGGAACAGTTGTAGATGCCGATGATCTGATGAGTGAAATGGTAGATACAGCGAAAGTTGAGTTACAAGACCGTGGTGTTTTTGATGATTTGTCNGAGGAAGAAGGAGAGGAGCTTAGCAAAACAATTGGTCTTGGTGCATTGAAATATTTCCTTTTAAAGGTAGATCCGAAGAAAAAAATGCTGTTTGACCCTAAAGAGTCCATTGACCTGAATGGAAATACGGCACCTTTTATTCAATATACCCATGCTCGTATCAAGTCGCTATTGAGAAGAGAACAACCTTCTGAGCAGGTAAGCTTTGACCTTGAATGGAATGAGAAAGAGAAGGAGTTGGTGAAGCTATTGTATGAATTTCCTCAAATGGTAAATGAAGCTGCGGCAGGATTTAACCCGGCNCACTTGTGCAATTACACCTACGAGTTGGTGAANACGTACAATTCATTCTACCAGTCTGTACGCATTTTTGATGCAGAGAGCGAATACAAAGAATTTCGCNTGGCACTTTCGGCATTAGTAGCCAGAGTAGTGGCCNATGCCATGAACATGTTNGGAATAGGTGTTCCTGAAAGAATGTAGTGCGGTAGTTATTCTTCATAAATAGGCAGNATCAAAGTAAAAGTACTGCCTTTGTGAAGTTTACTGATGACNTTTAATTTTCCTCCAAGGAGTTCAACATACTTTTTTGCAATTGATAATCCTAGTCCNGAGCCTTCAAAAGCTCTTGATTGGCCTGTACTTTCTTGATGAAAAGGAAGAAATACTTTGGGTAGAAATTCTTCACTGATACCAATCCCTGTGTCTTTTACATCGATTTGTACAAACTTCTTTTTCTTGATTGTAATCGTTTGAGTAAAAACGTCAACCCCTCCCTTTTTAGTGAATTTAATAGCATTNCCNAAGAGGTTNTTCATGGTTTGCAGAAAGATGTTTTCATCAGCTAAAATAGCTATATCAGTAGTGTTCAGNTGATACTCCAATGTAATCCCTTTCTTGTGGGCGAGNATTTCAAAAATTCGTTGAGTGTCAAGTAATAATTCATTGAGGTTAATGCCTTTTAATGCTAACTCNGGCTTGTTGGCCTCAAGTCTTGANAGGTCTAATATGCTGGTNATGGTATCGAGTAAACGTTCTCCACTGATTTTTAACAGTTGAACGTAGTTTTTCATTTCTGCCAAATCAGGCTCATCCTCCATAATCTGAGCCAAGCCTAATATTCCATTAATAGGCGTACGAATTTCATGACTCATATTCGCTAAAAAACTCGATTTGAGTTTGTTCATTTCCTCAGCCGCATTTTTTGCTTTTATAAGCTCTTCTCTGATATTCTTTAAATCGGTAACATCTCTAACAGCTCCGTCAAAGTATGAGTTGCCTTTTTCATCTTGCTCCAGNACACATGAAATCAGTCCCCAAAAGCTATTTCCATTTTTATTAACTAATTCGGTTTCAATGTTGGTAACAACTTTATCTTTAAGTAACCTTTCAACAAAGAATTGATATTTCTCTTTGTGTTTATAGCTTAGGTGTCGCTTACCGTAAAGCATAAACTCNTCGCTATTTTCATACCCAAACATTTGAGCAAAAGCATCATTGATNTATACAATTCCCTCTTCAGGAATAATTCTAAAAATACCTTCTTGTATGTTTTTATTGATTGAATTGAGCAACGTTTCACGCTCTTTTAGTTTTTGCTGTGCTTTTAGAACTTCAGATAAGTCAAGTGATGAAAAAACAACAGCACTAACAGTTCCATCTGCTTCTATTACCGGNTTGTATGTAACTCTGTANCTACCAATAATTTCACCGTTTGCATAGTCATTAATATGGTCAACAATTTCACCCTTCAAGGCTTTATTGAAGCTGTACATGAAACGTTCTCTTAAATCTTNNGGAATTAATTTATTGAAATCAAACCCTGATGTAATTTCTATTCCCAGTATATTTTTACTCTCGTTTTTNGCATAAGCATTCAANCTCAAAACTTTAAGGTCTTTATCTAATAAATAAAAAGAGTGGAGTGTNCCATCTAATAAAGCCTGAATATTACGTTGTGAGTTAATGTATTTATGCTCAGCTTCTTTCCGTTGAGTAATGTCTTCTGCAACTGCAATTATTTTTTTGACAGAACCATTTTCTTTCACAAAAGATTTACCNCTTATTCCATACCACTTATGTGTTCGTTCTTTNGTAACAGCCCGCACTTCTATATTAACAACAAAATCATCATGCTGTGTATTTAAACTGTCCATGGCATTACGAACAATCTTCACATCATCAGGATGCACTACATCAATTAATCCATGTTTGTGGGCATTTATTTCATCACGCGTATAGGTTGATAGCTCTTNAAACCGCTCATTGGTATATTCTAATGAAAAGGTTTCNATATCCAGAATAATCAAAATACCGGGCATAGCCATCAACATATCCTGATTAAATTTACTAATGGACTCTATCTCTTCTTGCATCTTTATGCGCTGGGTAACNTCCATAATCAACCCTTCAATAACCTCTTCTCCTTGATTATTGATAAGAGGTTTACCTTGCTCCCANACCCATTTTATTTCATCATTAACCTTGATACGGTATGTAATTTCAAANTCTTCTTTGTTACGGAGNCTTTCTTTAATATCAGCCCAACTTTTNTTGTCAACTTCAGGGTAAATAAATTCATCAAAAGATGTTTTNCCGGATAAAAAATCCGAAGGTGACCTGCCAAACAATTGTTGTACTCCNTCTGAAATGAAGTTTAAAGGCCAGCCTTTTTTAGAAGAAGCTTTGTAAATCACTCCGGGAAGATTATCCATGAGAAGCGTGTTTTTAGCTTGCTCATTTTTNAGCGCCTCTAATGTTTGTTTTCTTTCATGAATATTTACAGAAACTCCGTGCCATGTAATCTCGTTATCAGGGTTGGGACTTTTAACAGGAGATGCTTGNACCCAAAACCATTCATAGCGCTTACTAGAAGGTACGTAATACCTTATCTCACCTCGGAAGGTGGTGAGGTTGTCAAGTGCCTTTTTAGTTTCATGTTTCACCCACTCAACATCATCTGGATGCCTAATAGTACTTAGGTCATAGAAGTTAGCTTCATTCTTTTGCGGATTAAGTAGCTCTACNCCATATTTATTNATNTATACAATTTCTCCTTTAGCATTNGCATCCCAAATCATGCTGGGCAAATGTTCCGTAATAAATCGGTGTCTGATGGCAGAAGTACGATAATCATTCCATGCGGTTCTAGATGTTAGCATGGCATGGTAAAGCTGAAATGCTTCCTCTTCATTTGNTTCAANATACTCTTGATAGACATTTGTTGAAATGCCTATTTCATTGCAGCGTTTCTCAACAATTGTATGCAATTGCTGTGCATCTAAGTTGANTTTTTTGAGCTGCTCAAACTTTTGAATAAACGAAATTAAAAAGTCCATAACTTGTNTTGTAGTATTTAAAAATACAATTAATCACCANTCACGTATGACGTGCAGCNAAAAACACTCAATGTTTTATTTAAATTTGCAGCCCTAAAGCCAAAATTATGTTCGAAGGACTACAGGAAAAGCTTGAGAAGTCATTCCAGATACTGAAAGGGAAAGGACAAATTACAGAAGTTAACGTTGCTGAAACGCTAAAAGAAGTGAGAAGATCACTACTTGATGCAGATGTTAACTTTAAAATAGCCAAAACGTTTACCAATAATGTAAAGGANAAAGCGCTTGGTAGAGATGTNCTTACTTCGGTATCTCCGGGGCAGCTTCTGATTAAAATTACTCATGAGGAACTGACCGAATTAATGGGAAGTGAAAAGAGTGATCTTGATCTNACCGGTAATCCNGCTGTAATTTTAATGGCAGGTTTNCAAGGTTCTGGTAAAACCACTCATTCTGGTAAATTAGCCAACTTTCTTAAACGNAAGAAAGGTAAAAACCCGCTGTTGGTAGCGTGTGATGTTTACCGTCCTGCAGCCATTGATCAGTTGCATGTTGTTGGAGATTCTATAGGAGTTCCAGTCTTTAGTGATAAAGAAGATAAAGATCCGGTAAGTCTTGCTCAACGCGGAATTGAATATGCAAAGCAAAACGGACACAATGTAGTTATAGTCGATACGGCAGGTCGTTTGGCCATTGACGAGCAAATGATGGATGAAATCACTGCTGTTAAAAAAGCCATNAAGCCTAATGAAACGCTTTTTGTTGTTGACTCTATGACTGGTCANGATGCNGTAAATACGGCTAAAGAGTTTAACGATAGACTAGATTTTGAAGGTGTAATCTTAACCAAGTTAGATGGTGATACCCGAGGTGGAGCAGCACTTTCTATCCGTACNGTAGTCAATAAACCAATTAAGTTTATTGGTACAGGTGAAAAGATGGAAGCCTTAGATGTTTTCCATCCTTCCAGAATGTCTGATCGTATTTTGGGAATGGGTGATGTNGTGTCACTTGTAGAACGTGCCCAAGAACAATACGATGCTGAACAGGCTAAAAAGCTTCAAAAGAAAATTGCGAAAAACCAATTTAACTTCAACGATTTCTTGGGGCAATTAGAGCAAATCAAAAAGATGGGTAACATCAAAGATTTGATGGGAATGCTACCGGGAATGAGCAAAGCGCTTAAGGATGTTGAAATTGAAGATGATGCTTTTAAACACATTGAAGCAATTATCAAATCGATGACTCCAGAGGAACGTGAGAGTCCAGAAATTTTGAATGGTTCTCGCAGAAAGCGTATAGCTAAAGGTAGCGGTACTTCAGTTCAGGAGGTTAATCGATTGATTAAGCAATTTGACGATACCAGAAAGATGATGAAGGTCATGGGCAATAAAAAGAACATGATGAATCTGATGAGTCAAATGAAAAATATTCCTGGTTTACGTTAATAATTTAAGGAGGAGAGTAGGGCAATGATTACACTTGATGGAAATAAAACGGCTAAAGACATTAAAGATGAATTGGCTGTTGAGGTAAAAGAAATCACTAAAGCAGGACAACGTCCTCCGCACTTGGTAGCAGTATTGGTTGGAAACAACGGAGCAAGTGTTACCTACGTAAACTGGAAAGTGAAAGATTGTGAAGAGGTTGGTTACAAATCAACATTGTTGAAACTTTCAGATACTGTTTCAGAAAAAGAGCTTTTAGACGAGATTGAACGATTAAACGAAGATGATGGAGTTGATGGTTTTATTGTTCAGCTACCTTTACCCAAACACATTGATGAGCAAAATGTCATCAGAGCCATTAAGCCCGAAAAAGATGTAGATGGATTTCATCCTGAAAATGTGGGTAAAATGGCATTGAACCTACCAACTTTTTTACCGGCAACACCAGCTGGAATCATTGAACTTTTAGACCGCTATAACATTGAAACAGGTGGTAAACACTGTGTTGTGGTAGGCAGAAGCCATATTGTTGGAATGCCGATAAGTGTACTGATGTCTCAAAATCATTATCCTGGCAATTGTACAGTAACCATCACACATTCAAGGACACGCAATCTTGAAAAACTATTAAAAGAAGCAGACATTATTATTGCAGCTTTAGGTAAACCAGATTTTGTAACAGGAGAGATGGTGAAAAAAGGAGCTGTTGTTATAGATGTAGGTATTTCAAGAGTTCCGGATACAACTAAAAAGTCGGGATACAGAATTGCGGGAGATGTTCACTTTGAATCTGTGAGTAAAAAGTCTTCATTTATTACACCAGTTCCTGGTGGAGTAGGGCCAATGACCAGGGCAATGTTGTTGAAAAATACAATGCTAGCCTATAAAATGCGCACGCATTAATAGTATTTGTTCGCATTCTTTCTCTTACCGTTTGTTATTGTTGTTGCGTTGTCGCTTAGCTCCACTGACAACATAGTAGGTGCCTATTCCTATAATGATCATAAAAAATAAAAAGGTATCAATAGGCCATTCGTTGCCGTAGTTCAATTCTTGAAAAGTGAAGTAGACCATACCGGTATATCCGGCAACTACTATAATAATGCCTAGAAATTGCCTGACTTTATGTTTCGGAGGTAAGTTCACGCTTAAAAAGATAATCCTTAGCGTGCCAAAAATGCACAAAAAAACCTCACTGAAAACTCAATGAGGCCATAACTCTAATTAAAAAATAATCGTGAATTAAAGTTTTGCAGTAAGGTCTAACTTAATGTCAAACTCGTCATAGATCGTCTTGTCACCTAAGTCATCAAAGAAAGATCCTGAACCGTAGCGAACATCCCACTTTGTTCTATCTACTTTAAGACTGGCATATGCTTTAACTTTTCCGTCTTTTACATCAATTCTAGCAGGGAAAGTAATAGAGTTAGTAATTCCTTTGATAGTTAAATCACCAGTAACTTCATAGTTGTTACCATTGTCACCAGCTTTTTCTTTTACTTTTTTGATCACAAATTTTGAAGTTGGGTTTTCTGCAACTGAGAAGAAATCTGGAGATTTCAGGTGCCCAACAAGTTTACCGTTGGTTTCTTTGTCTTCAATATCAGTTACTTTAATAGAGGTCATGTCAATTGTGAAAGTACCACCGCTTACTTGACCATCAGTTAGTTCAAAAGAACCTTCTTTAATGTTTACTGTTCCCCAGTGTTTTCCAGTTACTTTTTCAGCAACCCATTCTAGTTTACTGTTTTGAGTATCTACAGCAGCTTTTTTAGCAGCCGGATTTCCTTTAAAAGCACTTAAAGACAGTGCTATAACAGCTAATAATCCTAATTTCTTCATTGTTGTATTGTTTGGTTTATATTAATTACCATGCAAATATATGTATATACATGTAATTTAANTACCGTTAACGATTATTTAAATTTTAACAGAGTATAACAAGAGGTTATNGATGGTGAAACTGGCGAGGATTATATTTTTGGAGNATGCAGGGAGAAACATATAAAAACAGAGAAGAAGAGTTTAAAGGCAAAGCCAAGAGAATTGGCAAGCAGTTGTTTTACTTGTCGATGGGAAGATTAGTGTTATTTCTCGCATTAATTTATGTGGGATACATGCTATTTACAACAGGAATTATTGGTTTAATTCTATTGCTCCTTGNAGGACTGTTTGGTTTTATAGCATTGATTAAACGTGGNGCAAACCTAAAAGAAGACAAAGCTTTTTATGAGGCTGTAGCTGCAATAAATAAGGAAGAGATAGCNTCATTGGATGGAAACTGGAATAATCGTTTTGATGGCGCTAAATATAGAAAAGAGGCTCACCCTTATGCCTATGACCTTGATATTTTTGGNAAGCGCTCTATTTTTCAATGGATAAACAGGGCCGAAACTTTTCATGGTCAAGATAAGCTGGCCGGTTGGTTGGCGAATGCGAACCTTTCTGCTGCGTCAATTCACAAAAAACAAGAAGCAGTAAAAGAGCTTTCAAAAGNATTGGACTTTCGTCAAAAGCTGGGAGCAAGAGGAANGGTTAANCAGTTAGACAAAAGCACATTTGAAGAAATGATAGAATGGCTGCAAAAGCCAACTCAGGTTGTAGGCAAGAGATGGGCATTATTACTATCTGTTATTCCTGTGATAATGTTGCTATCAACTCTAGCATGGGGCTTAGGTTATCTTACATCTTCAACGTATACCTACTTTATAGTAGGCTCAATGGCAATAACAGGTTTTTTCCTGAAGAAAATTAACGAAGAATATGCTGTTGCAACCAAAGTGCTTTCACACCTTAAAACCTATGCTGTGTTTTTTGAATTNATAGCAGAACAAAACTTTGAATCAGAGGTGTTACAAGCGCTGCAAAAAAANCTGGACACNGAAAAAGGAGCAGCACATTCCATCAGNTCATTTCATAAAGTACTGGAAGCTTTTGATAACCGCAACAATATCCTCATTGGAATAGTTCTTAATATATTGTTNTTGTGGGATTTAAATTGTGTTTGGCGCATTCAGAAATGGAAAAGCAAGCATCAGGCAGATTACAAAGCATGGTTTGATGCACTCTCTGAAATCGAGGCTTATAGCGGATTAGCTAACTTACATTATAATCAACCGGCTTGGGCTTTTCCGGAAACTAATTCCTCGTATCGTTATCAATATGTAGAGGCTGGTCACCCGTTTATTAATGATAGAGAGAGGGTAAACAACAATTTTGAATTATCAGGAGAAGGTCATTTTGCCATCGTAACCGGAGCAAATATGGCCGGGAAAAGCACCTTTCTNAGATCNGTTGGAATTAACCTTGTGCTGGCCATGGCAGGAGCTCCGGTTTGTGCCAAAGCNTTTACATTCACCCCAGTGCAGTTGTTTAGTAGTATGCGCACCGAAGATTCTTTGCAAGATCAAGCATCNTACTTTTTTGCAGAGCTTTCTAGGTTAAAACAAATTGTTGACCGCCTAAATGAAGGAGAAAGGCTNTTCATTATTCTGGATGAGATTTTAAAAGGAACCAATTCAGAAGACAAAGCTTCAGGGTCTAAAGCATTTTTAAGATCCCTTACAGGGAAAAAAGCAATGGGAGCAATTGCTACACATGATTTGAGTTTATGTGATTTGGAGACAGAACTTCCTGAAAGCGTCAAGAACTTTAGNTTTGAAGTAGANTTTGNCGGTGATGATCTTAAGTTTGACTACAAATTGCGAAAAGGAGTTTGTCAGAACATGAATGCGACTTTTCTAATGAAGAAAATGGGGATTATCCCTTCGGAGTAATCAACTCTTTTGATTCACTAACCACATCCCAAAACCAATAAGTAAAATACCTCCAATGCGTTTTAAGTCAATNTGATGAACAGGAACGTTGAGTAATCCAAAATGATCAATTACCAATGATCCGATCATTTGCCCCAATAAGCTNGCTGCNAAAAAAGAAGTTGCCCCAATTCTAGGCACGGCAAGTAAGGCTGAAGTTACAAAAACAGCCCCTAAAAACCCTCCAATGAAAAGGTACCAAGGCAATGTTTTTAGAATATCCCACTTGGGGAGGTTCGGATGCACAAATANCAATAAAANCCCTACGGCAATTACTCCTCCTANAAAACTNATAAGTGTGGCTTGAAGCGGATGTTTTAGTGTTTGACCAAGTGTTCCGTTTAAAGCGCCNTGAAGCGGNACNAACATTCCTGCAATAACTGCCAGTATGATAAATAGTTGAGTGTTTTTCAGCATAACAGAGGAAAGTTAATCCGTAAGAGTTAGTCAATCATGTTCAGGCAAAGTTTCAGTCGAAGAATACGTTTTACTGATGCTTCAAACTGTTGCTGTACTTCAACATCAGTAGCCTGAGCTGTTAATAATTCTCCGATTAATTGCTTTTCACTTGGAGGCATTAAAATCATATCACATCCGGCAAGTGCTGCTTTTAATGGTCCGCTTTCACCACTGTTAACAGCAGCCATCATGTTCATAGCATCTGTTACAATAATTCCATCAAACCCTAATTCGTTGCGAAGAAGGTCTGTAACAATAACTCTTGAGCAGGTAGAAGGAAGACCATCTGTGCCATATTTTTCATTGTTTTTTACAGTAACATGTGCCACCATAATCGAAAGTACTCCGGCCTTAATAATGGGTTTGTAAACATCAAGTTCACTCAACTCTCCATCAATGTATACCGACTGCTTATGCGTGTCTCCTTTTACATATCCATGTCCCGGAAAATGCTTGGCAGTAGCAACAACTTGGTTGTCTTGTGTGCCCTTTATAAAACCAATAGCTTTTTCAACTACTGTATCTGCATTTGAACCAAAACTTCTGTCTTTAATTGCTTCGTTATTAGGACTTAAGTCTACAACAGGAGCATAGTTTTGCTGGAATCCCATTTCTGTAATTTCACCATCAATCTGTTGAGCTACGTCATAAGCCTGAGCAGCATCTTTAATGGTAATGGTTTTTGGAATATTCAGTTCACTTCCAATTACTCTTCTGTTGTATAGGCTGGGTTCTGCATCAATAGAGAAAAGAAGCGGAAGCGTATTGTTTTTTGTAGCAACATCGTTGAGTTGATCTATAAATGCTTTATTGCTTGTCTTAGAACCTTTGAGAAAAATCACACCACCAATCAGGTTCTCTTCAGCACACTTTAATACATGAGACTGCGGCATGCCCAGTTCTCCGGCAGAGGTAACAATCATTTGAGCTAATCGCGAGGAATCACTTAAAGCTTGGTAGAGGGCTTCAACACTACTGTCTAACACAGCATTTTTAGTGTAGTAATCTGCTAAACTAAAAGTAATTGGAGCAGGTTTCTCCGCTCGTTCAATTACATCACTAGGTTGCCCTTTACAGGCTGTTGCAGTAATAACAAGTAAGAGTAAAAGCTTAATCTGTTTCATCAGGATTGGATTTTGTAAGATAGAACAACAAAACAACGTCTATGGCAAAGTGAGCTACAATAGAAGTAAGAATACCAAAGTCAGCAGTAAAATAACCCAGTATGGCAATAATTAAAGTCATTAAAATTCCGTAAACTGAAATACGCCAGTCCATAGGATTTAAATAACCATGAATGGCTACAAAAAATATTGCTGTTGGCCATATTCCCAAATAGGTTTGCAAGGCGCCTCTGAATAATAATTCTTCGCCCACACCGGCACAAAAAGAAATGAAGAAGATGTCAAATGTACTTAGCCCCAATTGGTGGATCAATACTCCGTATTTGGCTCTTACGGGAGTCATAAATGGTAAACGAATCATTCTCCATGCCAAAAAACCGGCTAATACCCCAAATACAAGACCGATGATGGTTTGAAAGTGCCACCCTAGCTGAAATGGAATTTCATATGCCCAAGGATTGTCTTCGACAAAACCAATTATGGTTATGCCTATCAATGGAAACAGAACCAAGGTTACTAATCCAAGAATGTAAAGTCGTGATTTTCGCATAAAAAAAGCCGATTCGAAGGAACCGGCTCAAAGTTAGTTTTTTTGCTCTGCTCTTGAGTTATTTCACAGGGATGTAAATTTCGGTAATCCACTTTGAAGTATCGGGCTCTTGTCCGGGGTCAGTAACGTACACTTCCCACGGAGAACCATTGAACTCTAATCCCTCTTTACCAACATAAGCATACAAAGACTCCCAAGTACTTCCTAAATTATCATAGTTTCCTTTGTGAGTGCCTTTTACAGCCGTGCCTTCGTATGATTGTTTTACTTCATAGCCACTTTCGTCAGGAACTGTTTCTGGGTTAACAGCTAAAGCTGGCTCAAAAACGGCAAATGCTTTTTTCTCATCCCAAACATGGTAAAAAGAAAATGGCATTCCTGTAAGTTCAATGTTGTTACTACCAATGAATTCCATAAGTTGACCATAGTCTTTTGCGTAATGTTGTTCCATTACTTCCCAGCTGCAAGAGTCTATAACACTAATGTAAGTAACAGGAGTAACTTCCTCAATAGAAATGCCTGCTGGTAATGCACTTGAGGTAGCACGTTCAGCTGCAGCAGCTAAACTGTCTAAGCCCATGTCAAAAACGCTTTCCATACCCGGTTTCATAATGGCCATACCCAAACGGGTTAGAGGATTTGAAATCTCTTCAGACTCCATGTTCCAAGTAACTTTCACACCGTCAGGAGCTTCTTCAAATGCAAAAACACCGGTTATTTTCCCAGAAGGACCAAAATCAACATTTGACTCAATAAGCTGATTATCGATTACTTTGGTGTAAACTAAAGAACCGCTTCCTTGATTTTTACTACTCCATGAATACTGGGCACCTTCACCTTTTGTTTTGTCAGAAAACTCAAACGTCATAGTGCTGTCCATGTTCTCCCACGGAGACCACTGGGTTCGCTTTTTAAGATCATTTACCTGATCAAAAACAACATCAATAGGAGCGTGGACGATAGTAGAGCGGGAAACAACCAATTTGTCATCTTGAGTATATCCCACAACCAAAATGATGAGGATAATAGAGACAACGACTAAGCCAATAATTTTTAATGCTTTCATCCTTCTTAAAAGTTTTAGGTTCAGATTACTTTGAAGTAAAAGTAAATAATTTATTAAAGCTCTTCTTTAAGCTGTAAACATCTCATGGCCATAAAATTTTAATAAGAGTAAGTTCTAATCCCAAATATCCTATTGTGCTCATTACAAATGTTTTCCAAAAAGTATATCCGCGATTTTTAAAGTAGAAAGCAGTAAAAAAGGCAAGAAGTAGATCAATAGCAGCAAGGATCAAAAGTTTGTTTACATCCATAACAGTATAGCTGTTTGGTCGTTAAGAGTTTTAAGAGCGTTCAAAAATCGTAAATTAGTGCCTTTTCAAAATTAAGCATGAAGCATTTATTGACCATTGCGGCAATATTATTTTCGTTGATTGCCTTTGCCCATAAGGGGGATAAGGAAGGCGATCCTAAAAAAGATACAGTAACAGCCGTTGTAGTTTACGGAGAAGAAATGCTACTTTCTAATGTGGTAGACTTGCCTCGTGAACAATTGATTCGTTACAAAGACTCATTGGCAACATTACCAACTCCTAATTTAAATCTAATTAGCCAGATAGAACTTTATCTGAAAATTCCTGAACTGACATTTGATGATGTGTTTCATGTTATTGATTCTCTGTTTGAGTTAGAGGAGATTCCATACCCGCTGATCAATCAGATTAATTGGTATGTGGCACGTCATGAAGAGGAGCTTAAATTGCACGAAAAAGAAACGTTTGATACGTCAGCTTATCCTGCAGATTTTTATTACCACGACTGGAACACGGATGTTCCTAATCCGTATAAAAGATCAATAACAGTCAAGGATTCTACTCTACAGTTACCATTGGTAGACAATAGCAGAAGTTTGAAGTATGTTCCGCCCATTGAAGGAATAATAACCTCTGGCTTTGGTTGGAGAGATGGTAGAAATCACAATGGAATAGATATAGATCTTGAGGTGTGGGATACCGTAAAAACTTGTTTTAGCGGAATGGTACGTGTGGCTAGGTGGTATGGCAGTTATGGAAGGGTAGTGGTGGTAAGGCATTATAATGGGTTAGAAACCATATATGCACACCTCCATAGGTTTAATGTTAACCCCGGTCAGATTGTAAATGCCGGAGATGTTATTGGGCTAGGAGGAAGCAGCGGAAGGTCAACAGGAAGTCATTTGCACTGGGAAATTCGTTTTAAAGGTGTACCCATAGACCCTAAAATGTTTATAGATTTTGATACTCAAGAATTAATGAATGATACCTTGGTGTTGAAGAAAACGGCTTATGGTTATGCTGCATTTCCAGAGGGAGCAGAGTTTCATACAGTGAAGAAAGGTGAATTTCTGTTTAAAATAGCACACCAATATGGTGTTTCAATTTCGCATCTTTGTCAATTAAATGGCATTCGAAGAAACCAGGTTTTATACGTGGGTCAGAAATTGAGGGTTATATGAAGTTTGAGGAGGCATTTGATTTTACCAATTGGCGGGTACATCCAACACAAAAGAAATATTTGGTTTTTTTCTATAAAACAGAGCAAGAAGGCGCCTATTTTGAACAATTGCTCATAGAGCACAAGGTTTGGTTTGAGAAAGATAATGATGTTGAATCAGAGCGGGCAAAAGTGTTGTTTGCAATCAATAAAGATGACCTTCACCGTGTAAAAGCGTTGAATCATTTAGCGCTAGGTCGATACCGTAAGAAATTCATTCCCAATAGTCTTTTTAGATACCTGTTAATTATTGTTTCGCTAGGTGTTTTAGCATTAGCAATTGCAGGCTACTTCCTGAAAAAATAATCATATTGGAATCAATTTACAGAATAGTAATAGTTGAAAAACATGCGTAGATTAATTGGCTTACTGACACTTATTTCTCTTTTTAGTTCAATTTCATTGATGGCGCAAAGACCAACGCGTTTAATAACCGGTGGAATCCAATTTCGGCCAATGTTACCGGTTGGTTTTTTCAATGGAGCAGAACAAAGTTCTTTGGTGAATGACACAACATTTACCATCAATCAAAACTTTGGATATTCAGCAGGAGGAGTTATTCGGTTTGGCTTTAACGATCGTTTTGCATTGGAAACAGGGATTTCATTTGTTCAGCGCAATTTTACATTGAGTGCAGAAGAACAATCAGGAGGATTTAATCAAGAGTTGAGTTACCGCATTATTGGCTATGAACTTCCTATCCGAGGGCTGGTTTATGTGCAGTTAGACCGTCAATGGTTTATGACAGCAACGTTTGGACCCGTACTTGATTTTTTCCCTTCAGATGTAGCGACTGCAAATGATTACATTCAGCANGAGACAATTAGAAATAGTTGGATTGCGGTAGGGTTAGATGCTAATATAGGCTTTGAATACAGAACAAAAGAAAATGGGATTTTCTACTTAGGAGGCTCTTTCCACCGCCCTTTTTCTAANATTTACCTTTCTAAAATTGGAGCTTANCAAGCTCAAATTCCGGAAACTACTATTGAACTNTTTGGAGATTATTTAACGGTTGATTTGCGGTATTTCTTCCATGCTGATCCTGAACCTAAAAAGCGTAAAAAGAAGAAAGATTAACGGGTGAAGTTNTTGTAATCGTTATAGCGGTTATAAATTGAGTTTACGTAGCGTACAGGTTCGTAACCTCTGCAATANCCATGTTTAACCACTTCATCGCGATAGTATTTTGCCTCAGATTTGTGCAGTAACATGTCTTCAACATTGCCTTTCCACACAAGAGGATCTTTGTCGTATTTNTCGGCTAGTCTTTGCGCATCTTTAATGTGACCTAATCCAACATTATAACTTGCCAGTGCAAATTTTTGAGCTTCAGTTGTATCTGGCACCTGTTCATACCAATAATCAGACAAATAGTTCAGAAAGGCAGTTCCTGCTTTAATGTTCATAGCAGGATCCCATAAACTAACACTATCAACTCCAAAAGTGGCAGCNGTTGATGGTAATATCTGCATAAGGCCAATAGCGCCTGTCCATGAGCTTACATCTTTCTTAAAGCGCGATTCATAAAACACAACGGCAGAAAGCAANCGCCAGTCCCAGTGAATTTCTTTTGCATAGTGCTTTAACAAATNATCATAAGGAGATATGTTACCACTATCAACCAATGTGTATTCATTGTCAATACGCGCTTTGTGCTGCGATCTGTAAGTGAAATACTTGTTGTAGGTAACCGCAAAAAGAGCAGATTTTTTATTGGCCTCTATCCATGAATTAATAGTGTCTTGTAATTCAAAAGCATCTTTATTGACCATCCAGGCAATNCGTTGGTTAAGACTAATAGGGGTTTCAATGTCCAGATTATCGTAAAAGTGTTGATTTACAAGCGCTACATTTCTATCAGCAATGGTATAGTCAATTTTTCCTTCGGAAACNTGNCGAATAAGGTCATCTGTCTCAAGACCTTGATCGGCTTCAATAATATTAAAATCGGCTCCAATTTCTTCTTCAAGATGAAGTAAACGCTGGTAAAACGAACTCGATTTTCTTACATGAATTGCTTTGCCTACAAGTTCTAAAGGATCGCGTACCAAAGAATCATTTAACGTAGCTTCTGAATACTTCCAGTAGTTTTCAGGTAAGCGCTGNACCAAAACCTGATTGGTTTCTAATAATGGATGAGTAAAGCTTACTTTTTCTTTTCTCGATTTGGTNACGGTATAATTACCTGCAGCAATATCTCCTTTTCCGTAAGCAATGCTGTCCATCACATCATCAACATCTGTAAGTAACCTNACTTCAAGATCAACACCAAGTTCTTGAGCAAATTTGTGGAGCATTTCATAGTCATACCCCATNGGTTGACCCTTGTAAATAAAATAGCTGGTAATGCTGTTTTCAGTATAGACGACCAGTTTTCCTCGGTCTATTATGGTTTCAAGCGGAATGGAGTCGCGCCTNGATGACTCTTGAGANGTATTTGTAGGAGCAGGAGTGCTGCAAGCATAGAACAATGCCGCGAATGCTATTAGTGTNAGAAGTTTTTTTATCATGATGTACCGAGTAGTCTGACCACAAGGTAAAAAAATGCAAAAATTCCAATGACTATAAGCAACACTTTCCAAGCTCCTTTAGTGTACCAGCTGCTGATTTTAAAATCTTTCCGGTAAGCAAATACCATAAAGACGATAAAGAATACTAGAAAAATTGCAGCAAAAAGGAGTTGACCGTCAGAAAATGCCATATCAATATAGAATCACAAAATGAAGTGCAAAATTACGCTTTTGTGGTTGTTTATTATGACAATAATAACTTATAACGAATAATAATTGTTTTTCTTCGTTATAATTATCAAGCTACAATAATGTTGCATCTAACTTTAAATGAATAACATATGCAGTTTAGAATTTCATCCCTTAGTGTATTAGTTCTTGTGTTAATTTTTACAGGNTGTAGAAAAGACAANGACGAAGATCAGTCTGCTAATATCGAAGCTACCAGAGATTTTTACCGTGCTGANCATGAGAGCAATCAGCTNTCTGATATAGGTGAAGAAGCAGTAGGCTATTCTACCGAAGATCCTTCGGGAAAGCGTTCATTGGCTTATTGGTATTTGAGTTCTTGTGCTACGGTTACAGTTTCTCCGGCATGGCCTGATACTACTTTTCCTAAAACCATTGAGGTAGATTTTGGTAGTGGTTGTACAGGAATGGATGGGAGNTACAGAACCGGAAATTTAACCATTGTGGCTACGGGTAGGTATAGAACTCCGGGTAGTAGTTATACAGTAANNTCATCAAATTATACCGTAGANGGATATTTAATTCAAGGAACAAAAACGGTGACCAATACAGGTTACAACTCCAACAATTATTTAGTATACACTATTGATATGGANGGTTACATCACCAAGCCAGACAGCACGGTAATTTCATATTCCAGCGATCGTATCAGAAANTGGGTGGCCGGTATCAATACAAACCTATACACACATGGAGTTAGTGGTAGAACAGATGANGTGTATTGGATAACAGGCGATGCATCAGGGCAAAGTTCAAACGGAACTTCTTATACAGCAGATATAACAGATCAGTTAGTGATAGAACTCGATTGCCAATACATTACCAGTGGNACATTAGAAATTCAGCCTAANTCAGCTGCTGTTAGAACTATTGATTGGGGAAATGGAAATTGCGATAACCAAGCTACAGTATCTGTTAACGGGTATACNGCTACTATCAGCTTATAATTTGAGTTTGATTTGGCGAACAAAAAGGTGTGTTGTGGGTTTGAATAATGTTAATTTCGTCAATCTCGAATACAAATAGCAAAAAGAGTTATGGCTGATACCAAGATCGTAGATCAAGAAGCATTAAATTTTTTAGAGTCTTATTTAAATAATCCTTCACCAACAGGTTTTGAATCTAGCGGACAGCAATTGTGGTTAGATTACATCAAACCATATGTTGACGATTATTTTACAGATAATTACGGAACAGCTGTAGGTGTAATTAATCCTGAAGCAGAATACAAAGTAGTTATTGAAGCACATGCTGATGAAATCAGTTGGTTTGTACACTATATTTCAGAGAAAGGATTTATTTACCTGAGAAGAAACGGTGGTTCTGATCATCAGATTGCACCATCAAAGCGTGTTAATATTCATACTGAAAATGGTATGGTAAAGGCTGTTTTCGGATGGCCGGCTATTCATACCAGAAATCGTGAGACAGGTAAGGAAAAGCCGCCACAATTNGACAATATNTTTCTCGATTGTGGATGTACTTCAAAAGAAGAAGTTGAAGCACTGGGTATTCACGTTGGTTGCGTAGTAACCTATGAAGATGANTTTATGGTGTTGAACGATCGCTATTATGTTGGTCGTGCATTGGATAATCGCATCGGAGGTTTCATGATTGCCCAAGTAGCGAAAATGTTAAAAGAAAAANGAGATAAACTTCCTTTTGGACTTTACATTACGAATGCGGTGCAAGAAGAAGTAGGCTTGCGTGGNGCTGAAATGATTACACAATCTATNAAGCCTAATGTGGCAATTATTACAGATGTAACGCATGATACGCATACACCNATGATCAGTAAAATTGCTCAGGGAGATGTTACTTGCGGACAAGGTCCGGTGGTAAGTTATGCTCCTGCGGTGCACAANAATTTGTTGAAGTTGATCATTGATACTGCTAAATCGAATGAGATTCCATTTCANCGTATGGCAGCTTCAAGAGCAACGGGAACTGATACGGATGCTTTTGCTTATTCAAATGGAGGTGTAGTTTCAGCATTGATTTCATTGCCACAACGTTATATGCACACTACTGTTGAAATGGTGCATAAAGATGATGTTGAAAATGTGATTAAGCTGATTTACCAATCGCTAAAGCAAATNGAAAACGGACAAGATTTTCGATACATCAAATAAAAAANTAAGGCAGTTGAGGTGAAACAAACTCAAATGTCTGACCGTCAAAAAGGCCTTTGTCACTCAGTTTTAATTGCGGGATAACCAACAAGGCCAAAAAAGACATTGNCATATAAGGAGAATGCAAGGTACTTCCCGCAGCCTTGCATTTTTTCAATAAAGNAGTATAGCGTTCNGCAACTTCTGCTCCCGGTAAATTACTGATTATACCTGCAATCGGTAGNGGTAAAACTTCAGCTTCNTTTTCATCTGCGTAACTTAATCCGCCTTTTTTATCGATGANTAAATTGGCTGCTTTCGCCAACATTTCATCCGAAGTACCTACAACAACAATGTTGTGTGAATCGTGNGCNACNGAAGANGCNATNGCTCCTTTTTGGATGCCGAAATTTTTGACAAATGAAACAGCTACAGGAGCTTTTTCATAACGGTTGATTACGGCAATTTTTAAAAGGTCTTGTTCTACATCAGCATCCCATTTCTCATCATTAACTAGAGGAGTTACATGCAATTCTTTGGTGATGAGTTCTCCATCAATAGCCTCAATACAGCGTACCCTATTTCCAGTTTTAGGCATTTCAAAATCCGAAGGCAAAAGTTGTTCAATGTGAAAGTTATTGACGATTGGATCTTCAGGCGCATCAAATAAGGCTTTGCCATTTTCTGCCACACAAACTCCATTGATGAATGTTTGCNGAACACTCATTTNACTTAAATCNTCAACAACAATAAAATCAGCTGGATCTNCTATTTGTAAAGTTCCAATCTCAAGGTTATAGTGTTCTACCGGATGGATGCAGGCCATGTAGAGTACTTTGTACAAATCATGNCCATCTTTCAANGCTCTTGCTACAAGTTGATTGATGTGACCNAATACTAAATCATCCGGGTGTTTGTCATCNGAACAAAACATAAGCTGTTGCCAATGTTTATCTATCAAAGTATGTAAAGCCGGATAATTCTTAGCAGCACTTCCTTCACGAATCAACACTTTCATTCCGGCATTGAGTTTATCTAAGGCTTCTTCTTCTGAAAAGCATTCATGATCTGTTGAAATTCCAGCACTGATGTAATTTCTGGCATCCTCTCCTTTTAGTCCGGGAGCATGTCCGTCAACAGGTTTGTTGAATTTTTGGGCGGCAGCAATTTTTTGCATTACTACTTCATCACGGTGTAAAACTCCAGGCCAGTTCATCATTTCAGAGAGGTACTTGATTTCATCGCGAGCCATTAAAGTTTCAACATCTGTAGCAGTTAACTCAGCTCCAGCNGTTTCAAACGGTGTAGCCGGTACACAAGAAGGAGCTCCAAAATTGAATTTCAAAGGTACTTTTGAGGCACTTTTAATCATATAATCTACACCCTCCATNCCCAATACATTGGCAATTTCATGAGGGTCAGAAACTGTTCCAACAGTGCCGTGCACAACCGCCATAGGGGCAAAGGTCGAAGGAGTTAACATAGAGCTCTCAATGTGGATGTGGGCATCTACAAAACCTGGTAAAATGTAATGTGTTGAAGAGGTGCTTTCGAGTTCTTCAATAGCAGCAATCTTTCCATTGCTAATGGTCAGTTTAACAGGATATTGTGTTTTATTTCTAATATCTACGAAAATGCCTTCGAATTCCATATGCGTATTAAGTTGATCTTTAGGCGAAGTTAAAAATGATTCGATCTTTGGAGCGAAGTAAAATAGTTTTCTACCTTTAGAAAGGTATGCTAACGGACATTTCAAATTTTACGCTTTATGAACTAGCCTCCATAAAAGGGGAGAAGGTTAGTTTGTGCCGTTATAAATATTACGATAGTGAATTCAACGAAGGGTTTGTTATTGCAAGTGATTTCTCTTATTTCTTTGTGCGCATTAAAACNGAAGTAGTAGCCGGTAAGTATGATGTTCACTTTTTGATTGTGAAAGACTTTCACAATTGTGAGTTGAACGATGCGTTTAGTTTTACACCGTTTTACACNGGCTATTTAGAGGATTTGGTATTGTTGAAATCTACGGTTTCAGACATGGAAATCAAGAACCAACCCAAAGCAGATGTAACTACTGAATGTGGATTGATTCTTGAATTTGAAAATGATGTGAAATATATGATCTATCCGAAAACAGGATTATTTAGTAATACTTCTTGTTTAGCCGGAACAGACGAAATTTTAGATGTNATTGGTTATAACAACCTGAAACAAAGTCGATNTATAATTAAGGACGAGAATCTGTTGAAAGAGATGCTACAATATGAGTCTCTTCGCGCAGTTTAATCCCAAAGTTTTCCATTTCAGAAGTAATCTTCTCAAACGTTTCAAAATCGTGATTTTTACGCGCACTTTCTCTTANCTCAATCAGNAATTTNACCAACGATTCTGTTGTTTCGTTTTTGATGTTTCCATTATCGTGCTCTTTAAGTGCAGATAAGATTAAGTCTACAAATGAATGATTCATCTTATACGAAATTATAGCTGTTGCATGAGGTCACTGCTGATGTAGCGCAAGAACTCATCTTTGGTTTCTTTTTCATTGAACTTACCGCTAAACTCAACAGTTACCGTTGAACTGTTTTGATCTTCAACACCACGTGTAGAAACACATAAGTGTTTCGCTTCAATAATTACGGCAACGTGTTCAGTGTTCAANGCATTTTTCAATTCGTTCAATACTTGAAGTGCATGGCGTTCTTGTACCTGAGGTCTACGCGCGTAATAGTTGACAATGCGGTTAATTTTCGATAAACCAATTACTCTTCCACTGGAAATATAAGCAACGTGTGCTTTTCCAATGATAGGAAGGAAATGGTGCTCGCAAGCAGAGTTGATCGTGATGTTTTTNTCAATCAACATTTTATCGTATTCGTACTTATTGTCGAAAGTTGTTAGCTTGGGTTTATTAGCTGGATTAAGCCCACTGAACATTTCTTTTACATACATTTTAGCCACACGATGTGGAGTACCACTTAGGCTATCATCTTCCATGTTTAGCCCGAGGGTGTGCATAATGCCGTGGAAATATTCTTCAATCTTTGCAATCTTCTCATCATCTGAAAGGGCAAACGCATCGTCTCTTAAAGGCGTTTCAATATTGGTAGACAAGTGCATGTCTCCAATTTCTTCAGCTGTTAGCTCGCTGATGTTCATTCCCTTCAGGTTATCCTGATCTTTTTTCATGCTTAATAATTAAATTCTGTGCTTGCTGAAAATGTGGTGCAAAATTAATGGTTTCAGAAAGAATGAGTCTTATTTAGATTTACTTTTAATAAAGGCAGTATAACTTATCCTAAAGCAGTTCTAATAATCTCTGGCATCCTCTAACTGACGTTTTACTTCTTCTAAAGCTCCTTGAGCTTTNGCTACATCNGTTTTAAGTTGCTCAATTTGGGCNTCTTTTTTAGCTTTTANAGTGTAGAAATAATAGAGGCCTAACCCTAGAATGATATTTAGTAAAATGGAGAAAATCAGGATTTTATTTTTGAACGAACCTGACTTCTTTACGGGTTTCGTTGAGGTTTTTTCAGACTGGTATTGAGCTTGATCTTCCATTATTGAAAACGTTCTATTTTGATGCGGTAAAGCCCGTTAATAATTTCTATTGAATCTCCTGCAGCAGAGTAAATATTGCCTTCAAAACTACCAATAAGTAAGTCTTCATTACGAGAATCAATGGTGAATTGAAACGCATATGGATTAACATATTTATTTGAGTAAGTAGTTCCCAGTGTATCGTAATAATAAACCGTTATGCTGGGTGAATTTAACGTATCGTGTGTATAAGTATAGGTAGAAGGAACAAGTGTAGCATCAAGGTTAAACCGNTTGATCTCCATGTCAATGATATGGGCCTCGNTTAATGAATCAACACGTTGCATTCTTAGCTTTTGCTCAGAGGCTACNTAAGAATTGAAATACANATCTCCATGAGATAATGTTTCGTTAAANAATACCTCTTCCGCATTAAAAAAAGCTTTGATNTANTTGTTTTCTTCTAGTTCGTTCTGACGCGATAAATCACTGGCAGAACTATCGTCTTTAGAACAACTNAGTAANAAAAGTGAAAAGAAGAGGAATGGAAAAATTTTATGCATAAAAAGCTTTTTAGCAAAGAAAATCCTAAGTGAGTTAATATCAAAATGAAAAAGCCCCGCAAATGGCAGGGCTTTTCAAATTGTGTGTCAATAAGATTAAACTCTTACTTGGCCGTTTCCGTAAACGTAATATTTATTNGTTACCAATTGTTCCAGGCCTAGNGGGCCTCTATGGTGNAATTTATCGGTACTAATTGCCAACTCAGCTCCAACGCCCATTTGTCCACCATCNGTAAAGCGGGTAGAAGCATTGTGGTAAACAGCAGCACTGTCTACTTGCTCCATAAACTTAGCAGCTTTTGCTTTGTCAGAAGTTAAGATAGTAGAGGAGTGGCCACCACTGTATTGGTTGATTTTTTCAATNGCTTCTTCCAAATTGTCTACTTCGCCAATGCAAGCTTTCAAGGCTAAAAACTCTTCATACCAAGTATCTTCNGAAGGAATGGCAGNCAAATCTTCTACGTGAGATTTTACACTGTCATCAGCCAATAATTCNACATTGTAGCCTTTCAACGTTTTCGCCAAATCTTNTAGTTTCTCATCGTAATCTGGAAGGTGTTTGTTGACTAAGATCTTATCTAAAGCGTTACAACCACTGATCTTATCCGTTTTCGCATTGATNATTACTTTTTTGGCTTGTTCCCAATCAGCATCTTCTGCAATGTAGGCAAAGTTGTTTCCGCGACCGCTTACTAATACAGCACATTGTGCATGTTCTTTTACAAAAGCAATTAANCGTTCTCCACCTCTTGGTACAATCAAGTCAAGCTTTTGCGATGGGTTTTTTAGGAATGCCTGCGTTTCTTCACGGTTAAGTGTAAAAAGCTCAATCCAATCTTCAGAAAGGNTATTTTCTTTCAGNGCNTCATGCCANCATTCNACCAANGCNTTGTTACTNTTNACAGCTTCTTTACCACCTTTTAGTAANATTTTACTGTTGGCTTTAAAGGCNAGAACAGCTGCTTCAATGGTAACATCCGGACGCGATTCATAAATAATCATAATGGTTCCGAATGGCGCTGTTTGATTGATGATTTCTAAGCCGTTGTCTAAATTTCGTTTTGAAATTTCTTTTCCAACAGGGTCTGCCTGTTCTTTGACTTCGCGAACAGCCTGAATCATTCCGTCAATTTTTTTGTCGTTGACCACCAAGCGGTCATATAAGGCTTGGTCNTCTTTTTGAAATGCTTCAAGGTCTGCTTTATTCGCAGCTAATATTTTATCACGATTCTTGTCAATGATCTGAATCATCGACTCCAATACGTTGTTTTTTGTTGTTGTATCTAAAAGTTCCATATATCTATTTATTGAGGTTTTGGGGTTAATGTATATTGATTAGGCAGTTATCGCAGTACCGACTTCTTTACCGTCTACAATGTCTATAATGACATTATCGCGCTTGCCATTTGCAATAAAGGTTGGAATGTCTTTTTTAGCGGTCTCTTTCGCCACTCCTAATTTAGACTCCATACCGCCACGTCCTTCGGCTTCCCCTTTTTCTGACTTTTGGATGTATTTCTCAACATCTTGATCAATCGTAACATGCTTAATCATTTCTGTACCTTCGTCATCAGGGTGTCCGTTGAACAAACCATCTGTGTCGGTTAGCAGAATCATCATGTCTGCATCAATTAACTCAGCAACAAGGCTGGCTAATTCATCATTGTCTGTAAACATCGACATGGAGAGTGAAACTGCGTCATCTTCATTGGCAATCGGGATAATGCCCTCAGACAGTAATCCTTCGTAACAGTTAATCATATTTTCACGGTATTTACCNGGAGCAAAATCNCGCTTAGTGGCTAATACCTGTGCGCAGCGCATTCCGTAATCGTGAAAAATNCTGTAGTAGTGGCGCATCATACGCGGTTGTCCTACAGCTGAAAATATTTGTCTTCGGGTAGTCTTATCTTGTGCTTCAACACGCTTACCCAAAACTTCTTTACCGGCAATTACAGAGCCGGATGATACAAGCACCGACATAATGTCGCGNTCATACAATACTGCAATTTGGTCTACTAATTTTCTTAGAATAGGAACAACGATGCGATTGTTTTTATTGGTCATCACATTGGTTCCAACNTTAATAACTATTCTCTTTTGTCTTTCTTCGTTTNGATTATGCATTGCTATATTCCTTTCCGAGTTCAACGGCACGATTAAAAGCTGCATAAGCTGCTTCCTTGATCATTTCTTTCACATTGTTGTCATCCATAGAGTCAAGTGCAGCTCGGGTAGTTCCACCTTTAGAAGCTACACGATCCATCCAGGTTTCTGGGTCAAGGTCATTTGCATTAAACAATTCCACGGCTCCTTCAAAGGTTTGTCCNACCAATAGTTTAGAATCGCGTTCAGAGAATCCCATTTTNAGGGCAGCNTCAAGCATTGATTGCATGAAGTAGAAAATGTAAGCCGGTCCACTACCAGAAATTCCNGTAGACGCATCAATGTCATTTTCTGTATCAAGTTGCAGNGCACGACCGGTTGTTTCCAACAAATGTTGGATGGTTGAAAGTTCAAGTCGAGATACTTCATCAGAAGCAGTATAGGATGTTACTCCTTTTCCTACCAAAGCAGGAAGGTTTGGCATTGCGCGCACTACTTTTTCCACACCTAAACCCTGTTGGATACCGGCAATTGTAATGCCTGCCATGATAGAAACGAAGATTTGGTCTTGCGTTACCATTGATTTCATGGTCTCAAACAGATTTTCAGCATGGTAAGGTTTAACAGCTAAGAAAACAACATCNGCCTTGGGGAGTGAATCCTCTAGGTTGTTGTAAACATCGAAGTGAGGTAACTTCTTCAGCTCTGAGACCTTGTCTTCAGAACTGTCCATAATCATCAGGTCTTTGTCTTTTAAAAATTTTGAATGGGCAATGGCTTCGGCATAGGTTAGCCCCATGTTTCCTCCGCCAATTACTAGAACTTTCATATATCTATTTATTGGTTACTATATACAGTATTAATTGTTTGACTAAAGTTGCTATACAAGGGCGCAAGCATCATGCAGGGATACCAAAAAGGCACTAGAAGAAGACTATTTTGANGGGATAAAACGCCTGTAGAGTANGCTATTGGTNCAATAGCTAACATCTCAAAAAAAGATTTCNTATAAATGTGTTGATCTGACGTTTTGTACAAAATTCCCGACAATATTGCATGTTTGTGCAAAGACGTCAGTTTAACATAATGTTTTANGAATTGTTCATACAACCCTGATTTTTTCTGNAAAAACANTTCTTGTTGGTTCTGAAGCGAAGAATACTTTNCAATATTATCTGTTGAATAAGTGGCTTTTTGATATTGTGATAAATGTTACTTATGAATTCGCTTAATCCATACAATTTTGCATCAACAAAAAATAAATATGTTTGCACATATGAAAATATGAACATGTGANGATTATGATTGAAGGACTAGCAGAACTATCAAAACAAAAAGAGAACCTGGAAAAAGTGGCTTTTGTATTAAAAACAATAGGTCACCCTNTTCGTCTTAAAATTATTATTCTGCTTTCTATGTATGAATCAATGACTGTAAATGATATTGTAGAAAAGTGTGATACAGAGCAATCGCTNGTATCTCATCATTTAAATAACATGAAACTCAAAGGGATTTTAGAAAGTAGAAGAGAAGGTAAACACATATACTATTCTGTAAAGTTGCAGGAGGTATTGAATGTAATTGAATGTATGTCAACGTGTAAAATCAAATAAAAAAATTTAGTTTAACATATGAAAATAACATCATATAAACATGTTTTNGTAACATTAGCACTATCAGGAGCTTTAACACAAGTTTCGATAGGGCAGGAAACAANAANCATGACATTGGACGAAGCGGTAGGCATTATGCTGCAACAAAATTGGCAGCTGCGAATGGCCGAAGAGCAAACCAAGGCATCTAAGGCAGATGTAATGAAAGCGAACAGTGCTTTTTTGCCATCGGTTAATGTATCAGAAACATACACGAATACCAATGATCCAATGATGGCCTTTGGTACAAAGCTAAAGCAGTCATCNATTACCACTGCTGATTTCAATCCTGATCTCTTGAATGATCCTGATGCCATTGACAATTTTGCAACACGGGTTGAAGTGAATCAACCGATTTTCAACTTGGATGGAATCTATGGCAGAAAAGCAGCTAAGGTTGCATCAGAAGCAGCATTTAGTCAACAATCGTGGTCACAAGAACAAATGATCTTGCANACAAAAGTGCTTTACTACAACATCGTAGTAGCCAAGCAAGCCAAGCAAACGGTAGANAAGGCNGTTCTTTCTGCNGAAGNGAACTATAAAATCGCTNAAAACTTATTCGATCAGGGGTTAATTACCAATGCTGATTTAATGGGAGTAGAGTTGCATTATACCCAGGTAAAAAGCCAGGCGCTACAGGNAAAGCACATGGTGGCAGATTTGAATCAACGCTTCTTACAATTGATGGGAAGTGAAGAAAATATCACCATAGAACCACTTGATTCCATTGTAATTACAAATGTGGATGTAGCGGCTNTGTCANCGATGCAAATAGGAGAAAACCGAGCTGATTTATTAGCGATGGAGAAAGCGGCCAAAGCAGGTGAACTCAATAAAAAATCACAACAAACAGGTTTTATTCCGCGCATCAATGCTTTTGGAAGTTATGAGTTGAATGACACACAAGTGTTTGGAGATCAGGCTGACAATTANATGGTTGGTGTTCAATTGAAATGGGACTTGTTTCAAGGAGGAAAACAAGTTGGAAACATTCAAAAAGCACGTCATGAAGCTGAGATTGCAAGCATTGCTTTACAAGAAAAACAAGCACAGGCTAAGCGAGATGTAATGCGCTTAATCAATGACTTGATATTGGCAAAAGAGCAAGTAGAGTTGGCNNAACTGTCAGCAAGACAAGCTAAAGAAATGCATGCTATTCGTACAGATCGATTTGCTGAAGGTTTGGAAAAATCGGCAGATCTGCTAATGGCAGAAACCAACGCTCTCAATAGACAATTGGCCTATTTGAAAGCAAAAAATAATTACACACAGTTACTATTCAGACTAGAAACAGAATTAGCACAAGACCTTACATCAATTCAACGATAAATAACATTAAAATGATAACAATTAGATCCATTATAGCAGGTGTAATCATCCTTGGGATGGTTTCTTGTAGCAGTGAAAANAAAGAAGAACAANTGTCTTCTCTGGCTCCGGTGAAAGTATCGGTTGCTGAATTTGGAACATCAGGAGTAAAAGAAAGCTATCAATATACAGGCAAGGTAATTTCAGATGACCAAGCAATGTTGAGCACAAAACTACTGGGGCAAATTCAAGAAGTTTTGGTAGAAGAGGGCGATAAAGTAACTAAAGGACAATTGCTGGTTAAAATCAACAGTAATGATATAGCGGCCAAACTGAAATCAGCTAAAGCCGGTAAGAAAGAAGCCACGGCTGCTCAGGAAAATGCTCAAAAGAATTACGATCGNATTGTAAATCTATTTGNAAAGGGGAGTGCTACACAGAAGGAGTTAGATGACATTACTACCCAGTTAAACATTGTAAATGCTCGTGTAGAATCAGTTGATCAAAGCATTGCCGAATTAAATGATTTAATGACTTACGCTAACCTTACCTCGCCAATTGATGGNTTTGTATCNAGAAAAATGATCAACGTTGGCGATATGGCCAGTCCAGGGCATCCACTGTTGATCTTAGAATCACTCAATAACTTAAAAATTGATCTGAATGTACCTGAATTTGAAATCGGNACNTTTCAAGAAGGTGATACAGTAGCAGCTCGTTTCAATGCGTTGGAAGATGTTTATGAAGCAACTATCACCAGTGTTATTCCATCAACGGCAAACAGTACACAATTTAAAGTATCTGTGCTTTTGAACGATACAACTCAGGCCGTTAAGCCAGGTATGGTNGGGAAAGTAACCATCTATAAAAAAGCAACAGACAAGCCNATTTTAAATGCAGACTATGTGTATGAAAGAGGACAACTNAAAGGTGTTTTTACGGTAAANCAACAGGGACAAGCCATGTTGCGTTGGTTACGCTTGGGTGAAAAACACAAGAANGGGTACGAAGTACTATCTGGGTTAGATCAGGGGGATCAAATTATTGTTTCAGCTGCATCAAAACTCGTGAATGGTCAACCAGTAGAAATTACAAAGTAAGCAGAACATGAAAGCAGGAATAGCAGGAAACCTTGCCAAACTATTCATCAACTCAAAGCTTACACCGCTGTTGATGATGGCATTTGTAGCTGTAGGAATCTACAGTGCGGTTCTGACGCCAAAAGAAGAAGAGCCGCAGATTGATGTACCTATGGCCGATATCTTTTTACACTATCCGGGAGCATCTAGCCAAGAAGTAGAAGCACGCATCGCCAANCCTTTGGAAGCNATCATTGCCGATATTCCGGGGGTAGAATATGTGTACTCCACATCACAAGAAAATCAGGCCTTTTTAGTAGTACGTTATTATGTTGGTGAAGACATTGAGCGCAGTATCGTAAAGCTCTACAATGAGCTGGAGAAACATATGGATGAAATGCCTAAAGGAATTTCTCAACCGCTCATAAAAACGCGTTCTATTGATGATGTTCCTATGTTGGCATTCACCTTCTTTAGTGAAACGTACAACGATTTCGAAATCAAACGAGTGGTAGAAGAACTTTCGCTAGAATTAGAGAAAGTAGAAGANGTAAGTGCCATTGATATCTATGGAGGTAGAAGTCGTAACGTACAAGTGGTACTNGATCCTGATCGCATGAGTTCGTTTGGTGTAGATATGGACATGGTGATGCATTTCATCTCAAGTGCNAACAACCAAACACCTTCAGGTAGTTTCAACCAAGGAAACTACGAATACATGGTAAATACCGGAAACTTCATTCAAAATGCTGAAGAATTGGAGAATTTGGTAGTAGGTGTAAACGGTCAATCTCCTGTTTATCTGAAGCAAGTTGCAGATGTGGTTGATGGACCTGAGTTACCCTCTGAATATGTGTCTTTTGGATATGGGATGGGAGATGGTGAGAACTTAAATGCTATGCCATCTGATTATCAGGCNGTATCACTTTCAGTTGCCAAAAGAAAAGGAGCAGATGCTATGCGTATTTCAGANCAGGTAATTGAGAAAGTGAACCTCTTGAAATTGGACCTTATACCAGAAGANATACATGTAGAAGTTATCCGAAATTATGGTGAAACAGCTTCGCATAAAGTCAACGAATTGATGGTTCACCTTGGTTCTGCAATTTTAGCAGTAACCATTGTAGTAGCACTTGCTATGGGATGGAGAGGTGGATTGGTAGTATTCTTATCGGTACCCGTAACTTTTGCATTGACCTTGTTCATCTATTACGTAACGGGCTACACCCTTAACCGTATTACTTTATTTGCTTTGGTATTTGTAACAGGTATTGTGGTCGATGACTCCATTATCATAGCAGAGAACATGCACAGGCACTTTAAGATGAATAAAATGCCGTTTATGCANGCTGCCATCGCTTCTATTAATGAGGTAGGAAACCCNACCATTTTGGCCACCTTTACGGTAATTGCGGCAGTNCTTCCAATGATTTTCGTATCGGGCTTGATGGGACCTTATATGAGTCCAATGCCTATTGGAGCCTCATTAGCTATGTTCTTCTCTTTATTGGTGGCATTGATCATTACTCCATACTTGGCTTATCGATTATTAAAAGGAGATAAGAGCAAAGAAAAGGCNTTTAAACTGGAAGATTCATCGATCTATAAGATGTATAAAAAGACCATGCAGCCAATGATCGATAGTCCAAAGAAACGCTGGACATTCATCATTTCAATTACNGTATTGATGTTTGCCTCTTTCTCATTGGTATACTTCAAAATGGTGGCTGTAAAAATGTTGCCTTTNGATAACAAAAACGANTTCCAAATTGTGGTAGATATGCCAGAAGGAACCACTTTGGAAAAAACGGCAGTTGTTACNCAAGAAATAGCGGCTTACATCCGCACCGTGCCTGAAGTGAAAAGTTATCAGACTTATGCAGGAACTTCAGCTCCAATCAACTTTAACGGATTGGTACGTCATTACGATATGAGAAGAATGACCAANGTTGGNGATGTGCAGGTAAATTTGTTAGACAAAGGAGATCGTGATGCTGCAAGTCATGATATTGCTAAACGTGTTCGTCCGGGTATTCAAGAAATTGCTCAAAAATATGGTGCTAATGCCAAAGTAGTTGAGGTACCACCAGGACCACCGGTTATCTCAACAATTGTTGCNGAAGTTTATGGTGATGATATTGAAGAGCAAGAGAAAATTGCTGCGCAGATTAAAGGCATACTAGAAACTACTGCTGATGTAGTGGATGTAGACTGGATGGTAGAAGATGATCAGAAAACGTATGATTTTGTAGTAGACAAAGAAAAAGCCATGCTTTATGGCATCACTACCGATAAAGTTATTCGTGTGATGTATGCCGCGTTGAATGGTGCAGATGTTACTCAACTACACNATGAGAATGAAGTTTATTCAACTTCTGTAAACCTTAGATTAGCTGAAGACCAACGTTCTTCGATCAATAACTTGAAAGAAATTACGCTACAAACAGCTAACGGACAACCTGTTGCTATTGGCGATTTGGTAGAGATCAAAGAGCGCTTCAAACAAAAAAGCATCTTTAGAAAAAATCAGAAACGCGTTGTGTATGTAATGGCCGATGTGGCGGGCGATTTGGAGTCTCCTGTATATGGNATTTTAGATGCNTCAGAACGTTTNAAAGACATTGAATTNCCAGCTGGTTATGAGCTAAAAGAGCACTATACAGCACAACCATTTATGGAGCAAGACTTTGCTGTTAAGTGGGACGGAGAATGGCACATTACCTATGAAGTGTTTAGAGACCTTGGAGCTGCTTTNGCAGTAGTATTGGTTATCATCTACTTATTAATTGTAGGNTGGTTCCAAGANTTTAAAGTTCCTGTNGTAATGATGATCTCNATTCCATTATCACTAGTAGGAATTCTTTTAGGTCACTGGTGGTTAGGAGCCTTTTTCACNGCAACTTCAATGATTGGTATGATTGCTTTGGCCGGTATTATGGTACGAAATGCCATTCTGTTAATTGACTTTATTAACCTTAGATTGGCAGANGGAGCAAAACTTTCTGATGCTGTGATTGAAGCCGGAGCGGTAAGAACCACACCGATCCTTTTAACAGCGGGTACGGTAGTTATTGGAGCATTTGTTATCCTGTTTGATCCTATTTTCCAAGGATTAGCCATCTCTTTGATGGGAGGATCAATTGCATCTACCATTCTAACATTGATCATTGTTCCGTTGATCTATTACATGACTGAACGTAAGAAATACTTAGATAGAGAATAAAGTGTCTAATTGCCTCTCGTAANCTCGTTGCGAGAGGCCTAATTTGAACCCAATGAAACAAGTAATTATTCTGAGTCCACGAGCTCACGAGGCTAAAATCAAAACGATTTTAAAAGGATTACACATTCCGGTTTTTAGCAAAATTGAAATGGAAGGCTACCGTAGTGAGGCCGATCAAATAGACATTACAAACTGGTTTGGAGCAGGAAAAGAAGCTGATTTTTCAGTAATGTTTTTTGCTTTTGTAAAAGAAGCNTGCGCTAATGATGTATTAGATGCTATAACCAANTGGAATGAAGAAAACAGTGGTCTTCTTCCCTTGCANGCTTTTCAATTGCCTGTAGACCGGGTAGTTTAATTTTAATTCAAAAAGAGTCAAATGAGAAAACGTATCATACACGGAGTAGCAGGAACTTTAATATTAATAGGGCTTACTCTAGGATTAACCGTAAACGAATACTGGTTTATTCTAACAGGTTTTGTTGGCTTAAACCTNTTTCAAAATGCTTTTACAAACTGGTGTTTGCTAGAGAATATTTTGATCTCAATGAACGTAAAAGACTAAAAAAATAGCCTGTCTATATCAATTGANNTAGACAGGCTATTTCTATTTCATAATGTTTTTAAGGTTAAGACAATACGGCTTCTTCATCTTCAACNGATATCATCTTTTCTTCTTTCATTTCGTTGTATTCTTCTTCAAAGAAAAATTCATCTTCACCCAAAGCAGGCTCCAAGTCGTCTAGCCAAATAGCTTCTTCATCGTATTTGGCGAAAAACGGNCGGTGCGCCCAATCTTTGTTTCTTCCTTGAATAAAGCGNAAAGCAAAAACTTCTTCTCCGTTGATTTCAGTTTTACCTAAGACCTGAACTTTTCCAGGTTCAGCAGACATAGAAGGACCTCTAACAGTTCTTGCAACACCGCTCACTTCTTGATAAGCATCTTGGAAGATGCTCCAAGCTTTGGCCAANGGCAATGCAAAATAATGTTGAGCTCCCGTGTCACGGGCAAGGAACATGTAGTAAGGAATCATGCCTAAGCGCACCTGTTCTTTCCACATNGTACTCCACGCTTTAGCAGAGTCGTTGATGTTGCGCATGATAGGAGATTGTGTTCTGATTTGAGCTCCCGTTCCACGAATGGCTGCTATAGCATCTTTCACCGCTTGAGTTTTTAATTCCTGAGGATGGTTAAAGTGAGCCATGATTGCCAAATGTTTTCCGGCAGCAGTTACTTTGTTGAAGAGCTCCATTAATCCATNAGCATCTCTGTCAGCCGTAAAACGATAAGGCCAATAACCCAATGCTTTTGTTCCAATTCTAATGGTTTGAAGGTTGGGAAGATCAGCTTCTAACAAGGGGAGAATATAACGCTCTAAACGAGAAGTACTCATAATCATCGGATCACCTCCAGTGAACAATACATCTGTAATTTCAGGATGCGCCTGAAGGTATTTGATCATAAGTTCAGTTTCCTTCATCGCAAAACGCAATTCATCTATTCCAACAAACTGTGGCCATCTGAAGCAGAAGGTACAGTAAGCATGGCATGTTTGTCCTTGATTAGGAAAGAACAACATCGTTTGATCGTATTTGTGTTGAATTCCGGTTAATTTGTGTCCTTCAATTTCAGGAACATTCATTTCCATTTGCCCTGCCGGATGAGGGTTTAGCTCCATGCGNACTTCGTTTACNATGGCTTTAAANTCTTCTTTAGAAAGGTCACTTTTTAAAGCNGTTGCTACCTTGTCGAAATGTTNAGGTTGAAGCATNTCTTTCTGTGGGAAAGTNAGCACATAAATAGGATCATTGGGCACTTTTTCCCAATCGATCAATTCGTTAACTACATAATTGTTNACTTTGAAAGGGAGCACNTTGCCNACTACTTCAATNNTGAATTTTTGNTCTTCACTAAGGTATTGTTCTACCTGTTCTATTTTTCTGAAATTGTTTACTCCGTATGTACGATAACGATCAACTTTTGTCATTCAATAGAATTTTTGCAATAGTTAAATATGACGAGANGAAAATTCACCTCGAGTGAAAATGCAGATAGCTCGAAAATTTTAGGATGGCGCGAAAGTACAAAAAATGAAGCAAATGATTTTTGGAAGGACGTTATGCTAATGTTAGTCTTTGAAAATGAACATTATGTTGTTAGAGAGTATTCNTGTGTTTCAGGTGCTTAAAAAGGANNTTGTCCTAATTTTGGTGAATCATTAACGCTTATTGTACATGCAACAGAATACACTTAAANTCTCNAATCCTTTTCGGTTAAACAAAGAANANCTNGAATATTACAGTTGGAGATTCATTGTNCCATCAATTTTAGCANTNATTTTTTACATTGGAATCAATAACATCTCTAGAAATGTAATTNTACTCTTGTTTCACGGTCAGTTGCATTTTTATGGGATTGGAAGCATTTGTAATTTTTCAGGATTAAATGAAGGCACTGTNGCAATNTCAGTCTCTAGTTTTGGCTTNAAGGTAATTGCCCTAACTGNNTTTTTGTATNCAATACGCCAACAAATACTTCCTCAGGTTCTTCGTTCTTTATTACTGGCATGGNTGTCTTTAGAATTNCTGGCGTTGGTTTCTTTTAATGCAGATGCTTTGTTACAAGTAGGATGGTTTAAGTTTCATNTTTACAATGCACCAGCNTTGTGGATNGCTTATGAGTATCCTGTTTTAGGGCAACTCCCCATAATATNGTTTCTCGGANTGGCTTTCTTAGTAACCTTAAAGAAGNTTAATTACTCTATACTCGAGGTATTGGCAATAATGGCACTTNGCAGTGCATTTTTTGCTTTGTTGATGCAATTTGCTNTGCACATNGCTATTCCGGTNTACAAAAACNTAATTGGTTGTGGNNTTTAAGNGNTCAGCNGAACNTGNGAGNACAAGAANTANTTTNAGNANNACTNAAAATGNTGGNAAAATNANNNNAATCATTTTTCGTTTGANTTTTTTGTCAATNAGNGNGNTGCGTTGGATNTNNNCATANGATCCAANTGAAGTAGGNTAAACTTATAATTCCNGANGGCAATAAGATCATCTTATCCATGGCAATAAAAGCGATGATGGTTGCTACNNGACCAATAATAGAAAAAGCAATTGTCAATTTCTTGTTGGAGTATTGCTCAAAAGTTCCAAATGTATTGAGGAGGGTTTGTTTAATCTCATCAAATCCTGTTATGGTAGGAGGAATATGAATAACCTTTGAAGGATTACCTTCGGATTGAATTGTAATAAAACCTTNTCGTGTCTCTAGTAGTTTTGAGATTTCGTCTTTTTGAATAGAAACGGTGGATACATTGTCTTGATAACGTGTAATTGTATCATCATCAATGACCAGTTCATACGATTCGAGAGCTACCACTTGTTTCTTAAACACAGTGTACATTGTAAAACCTACAAAAACGATTACAATAGGCACTCCGATAAACCTCAATAACAAAGGGGAACNATCATCTTCAGGTGCAGTAAGGAATTGAGCTATGATAGCAACTGTTGTAACAGCTAGAACAAAGGGGATGATTTTAACCCCTATTTTTTGTTTTTCCAGCTTGATGTTTTNAGGTGATATTTTATAGATATTCATAATGTGATGTAGTTAATGTTGTTTAGGTGGTTTAAGCTAAACTGAATTAAGTTATCNCTTGAATTTATGCCGATTGAAACTAGCAACCCTTTGTTGATCTTGTTTAAGTACAATGCCATATATGGAAGTGGGAACAAGAATGAAACCTCCAACTACATATGTACTTTTTTCACTTGCAAGGTAATAGATGAAGTATAAGATAAGAGGCAGGCCTATTANAGCAGTAAATCCNGCNAATTTTATCGCCAAATCAGATTTCTGAGCAAAAAAATCATCAACAGCAATTACATTTTCCCGGTTACATGNTTTGCAGTTAAGCGTGAGNTCTTCTCCTTCTTTCATNGCAAACTCAACGCGAGTTTGAGCAAATGTTCTTTTTNCATTTTCAGNGGAACAATGTTCACATTTCCAGTAGACGTTCATGGTATAAATATTAAAGCGAACACAAAGATAGAAGAGTAGCTTTTNGTTGTATGCCTTTAACTGGTGTTTAAAAAAATACCCAATAAAAAAGGAGATTATTAAACGTTGAAAATGTGGGTATTTGCCACTTCAATATTCAATAATCTCCCTTANANTGAGNATATGCTGCTCTTTAAAACAAGACTTAGTCTTCCAGAGCGGCTAATATGTTTAGCGCTATAGCATCAAGGCCTTCTTCTGTAGTTAAAAAGGCTCTGTCTTCTTTGTTGTTGATAAAACCCATTTCAACCATTGTTGCCGGACAATTAGCATTTTTTAATACATAAAATCCTGCATTTGCTACCTCATGAGTTTTTACAGCCGTATTCAAGTTAGNTTTGATCTTGNGGGTTAATTCAGCAGATGCTTCTGAATATTTGTTATCCTTATAAAAATAAAATTCAGCNCCTTGTTTCTCCNGAAAATCAGAACTTTCATTCACGTGCANTGAAATCATGAAATCAGGATTTGTAGTATTGATGATCTCAANTCTTTCTTTGAGTGATACAAAGTCATCCACTTCTCTTGTAAGAACAATTTCCAAATTCATGTTGTTATTCATCGCTCTTATTTTCTGAGCTACTTTAAGCGTAATGTCTTTTTCAAAATACTCTTGGTATTCACTGCCATTGTCTTTACCACCATGACCAACATCAATAACCACTACTTTTTTAGTGTTGGAAGTGAATGAAAGCAAAACTGTGGTTAAGACTAAAGTGAAAAACGCCATTAATTTTTTCATAGGATTGGGTTTGAATTGTTTTGAATGAACCCAAATATAGTGGTTTATCTATTTTTAATTGAGGATTAGCTTTTGGTGATGTATAGTTTTGTTACCAGCACTTACAGTTAAAATGAAAATACCTTTTTCATTGAGACCATCAATGTAAATGTTTTTGGTGTTGTTAAATGTTTTGTTGTAGATAATGTTGCCCGTAATTGAATAGATTGTTAGTTGACCTTCTTTCAATTCTTCTGAAAAACTTACAGTAAGGTTTCCCTCACTGGGGTTGGGATACACTGATGTTTTATTGCTAAAGAGGTCTTCATCTATACCATTAGAGATGATATTCAATGTATCTGAATAGTACATGCAATTTCCTTTTACCAAGAGTAGAGAATAACTCCCATTTTCAGTAATGGTTAATGTGTTGCCATTCTCGCCAGAAATCTTAGTGCCATTTCTATACCAGGCATATTCATCGCCATCTACGTTGGGTATAAGCTGTTGACCGTCAAATTCAAGAATGAGCTTATCATCTCGGACACCTCCTGAAACCCATTCGGCATTGTTATCAAAATTGGCAGGGATGTCATACCAGCTATCGGTAGAGGTGTAATCATCTACATAATTAAATTGGTAATAAGAGACAATATTGCTGTTATACGCACTTGCTGTATCAAATGCATTACATTCAAATTCTGCAATTGTAGCACTATCTACAACTGCTTTAATTAGAAAAGCCTCGTCTATTTCTCCTTTAAACGTCCATGTGTTGTAGCCAACTCTTCCGCCAATTCCCCAATCTCCGGAGTTGTTATCGATGTATCCATTAGGGGTATTATTTTCATCTACTAAATTGCCGTTGGCATAAAGCTTTAAAACATCTCCATCGTAAGTAGCGAAAAGATAATACCATACTCCCTCTTCAATTGGAAATGTGGCACTATCGGTAGTAACCTCATACCTGATACCATTGATTACAATTTCAGATTCAAACCTATTGTAGGTTTTAGAATAAAATAACTCTAAAACGCCTTCTTTATACATGATTCTTTGATAGGTGTTGGAGTTATTACTTAGGCTGTCAAATTTGACAACGGCTCCCCAGCTTCCGGAAGCCATGTTAGCAAATACAGTATCATAAACAATCAATTTTGCTCCGTATCCATCAAGTTTTAATGCTCCTTGGTCTCCTACGGTTTGAGCAGATAAAAAACTTGTTAGTAGTGATAAAATAAAGGTGATCAATGAGGTTGTAATTGCTTTCATGATAAACATTTTAGTTTGTTGTTGTGAATAATAGAGTTGCTTTTTTTATGTGAATTATTTGGTACAAAAGTTTGGAAATGAATAGTTGGATTTATTGATTGAGATCAAGATTTTATACGATCTACTTATTCTGAAAAAGAGACCACTTTTTAATTGTTACAAACCTATGGAGATGCAGTGTTGCAAGGAAATGAAGTAGGTATACAATAGGTATATGGAGCAATTATTTGTCAAGAAATCATCGAATTGATTTTACTGAAAGAGGAGGGAGCTTGGCATTGAATGAAAATAAAGGCAATAAAAAAGGCCATTTCAAATTTGAAATGGCCTTTCGAATATCAATTGGTTTCAGGTTTCTTTACATCTTCTCAACCTGTGCAGTAATGTTTAATACTGTTTCTTTTGGAGTTGTATTTGCTACAACCTTAACCGTTTTGTGTTGGTTACCCTGTTGTTTACCAGGTTTGTATACAACCTTGATTTCTCCTTTTTCACCAGGCATAATTGGCTCTTTTGGATATTCCGGAACTGTACAACCACATGAACCTGTAGCGCTTTCAATAATTAAAGGGTTACTACCTGTGTTGGTAAAAGAGAACACATGTTTATTTTCTGTGTCTTGATTGATGTTTCCAAAATCGTGATCCATTTCAGTAAAGTCAACAGTTGTAGCAGGCTTAGGAGGTGTAGCAGGCTGCTGACTCTCATTTTGCTGTTGCATTTGAAGGGGAGTATTGTTTTGCATTGTCTTGTTGTTAGCTGCAAATGCATTAGAAGACGGTGCTGCAGTATTGCGTTGGTTGTTAACCATCGTTGGTGCAGGGCTATCTTCTTTGATAAATACTCCATAAACCATTGTTAGGGTTAAAACGGCTAAAAGTGCTGTTTGAATGTTTTCTTTCATGACTTTTACTATTTTGCTTTAGGTTATTTGTAATCGATTTTAAGTGCTTTAAAAGTATCGTTTTCAATTGCTTGAATAGCTTTTGACATAGCTTCGTCAGTTTGATTGATCACTTGATAATAAGCCCCATTCTGGTACAATCCACGGGCGATAAGTCCTTTTAAAGAACCCGTAATCAAATCAATAGACGTAGTAATGCCTTCATCGTCTTTCTCTACTTTTTGTTCTTCTGCAAAAGTATAGAGTTCATTCAAAAGGTTTTCGCTTACTTCATACTGAGCTACAAAATCTGAGATTGTAGGATAATCACCTTTGATTGAACTGCGGTTCTTGTCTAAATATTCTAAGGTGAAATCATTTAAGATGCCTTTGCGAACAAGTTTCGTGTAATATTCAGAACCTTGAGTGGTGTCCAGAGGCACAAAAATGTCAGGCATAATTCCACCGCCACCATAAACAGTACGTTTCGATTGTAGCGTTAAATACTTGAGAGAATCCGGTAAATCAATACTGTCTTTACTGGTATATTCTCCATGCTCATAACGTCTGGTAAACTCTTCGTAATAAGCATCATCTCCTTGATCATAAGGGCGCTGAATACATCTTCCGCTTGGCGTATAATAACGAGAAACAGTTAAACGAATAGCAGATCCGTCTGGCAGACTAAAAGGTTTTTGAACCAACCCTTTACCAAATGTTCTTCTTCCTATGATTAAACCTCTATCCCAGTCTTGCACGGCTCCTGAAACAATTTCACTGGCAGAAGCAGATCCTTCATCTACAAGGATTACAAGTTTTCCTTTTTCGAAACGTCCACCTTTTTTGGCAATCATTTCTGAACGAGGATAAGCCCTTCCTTCGGTATAAACAATCATTTGGTCTTTTGTAAGGAACATGTCCGCCAATTCGGTAGCTGTGTTAAGGTATCCACCGCCATTGCCTCTAAGGTCAAGTATAAGGCTGGTCATACCATTGTTTTGAAGCGTGTCCATAGCGGCATAAATTTCCCCCATAGAGGTTGCCGCAAAACGGTTTAATTTGATGTAGCCAATACCATCTTTAACCATGTAATGAGCATCTACACTGTAAATGGGAATTTTATCACGCGTGATTTCAAAATCTAGTAAGTTTTTGACACCATTTCTTTTGATACTGACATTCACTTTTGAGCCCTTGGGGCCACGTAAGTTATCAGCTACATCTTGATTTGTGAAACCAACACCGGCTACAACACTGTCGTTTATGGCTATGATTTTATCTCCTGAGCGAATTCCTAATTTTTCCGATGGTCCGCCAGAAATAGGAGAAACCACTACAATGGTATCTTTATGGATATTGAATTGAATACCAATACCTTCAAAATTACCCTGTAAAGGTTCGTTGGCACGTTCCAATTCTTCGGCTGAAAAATAAGTAGAATGGGGATCAAGGTCGCTAAGCATAGCCTCAATAGCGTCCTCAACCAGCTGATCTTCATTTACTTCATCTACATAAGCCAATTCCAAATAACGGTAAAAGGTTTGTAGTTTTTGGGCTGCCTCTGAATGCTGAGCATTAACATGCAGAAAGATAGAAGACAGCAGTAATGTGAAAATCGCTTTGTTCAATAAATTCATTTGTAATTTTATTTTTTAGGTCGGTATATTTTCATCGTTAATACTACAGGGAGATGATCGGAATACCCTCCATAGTAATTTGGTCCTCCGTATGAACGGTTTGGTGCAAAAGTGTTGTTGCGTTTGTTTTCATAAAGCATCCAAGGTTGCTTAAAAATAGCAACATTCACAAATTCAACCCCTTTAGGTTCTTTTAAAACGGCACTTGAAATGATAAATTGATCGAGCATATCCCAATGTCCACGGTAAAAATAAGTTCCACTTGTGTCTGTATGCAATGATGCTGTAACATTAGACATAGGAGATTGTTGATTCAATTGCTGATCTTCTCCATCTGCAACATACAGCATGCTGTTATCACTGGGATTATCATTAAAATCGCCCATGACAATTACATTAGCATGAGGATTTTGCTTCAAAATGTTTTCAATATGACTTCGTAAAATTTTAGCCACTTGCATTCTTTTAGGCTCGGAAGCTTCTTTACCACCACGTCTTGAAGGAAAGTGATTCACAAAAATGTGAAGCGTGTCTTTTTTACGATTAACACCTTTCACATAAAGAATATCGCGAGTAGGATAATCAGAATCTGTGAATTTCACTTCAATTTTTTCAGAGGCAATGGGTTTAAATTCTTTTTGACGATAGAGTAAAGCATTATCAATTCCTCTTTTATCAGGGCTATCATAGTGTACAATACCGTATTTTCCTTTTTTTAAGGCTTCGGTATTGGCCAGATCTTTCAACACTAATTCATTTTCAACTTCTGCCATACCAATAATCTCTGGTAAATCTTTTGGGCTTACAGAAGAAATAACCTGTGCCAAATGGTCTAACTTTTCGTTGTAACGTGTAGAGTTCCACTGCTTTTCTGCAGTAGGTAAAAATTCTTCGTCTATAGTGTTGGGGCTATCAATGGTGTCGAATAGGTTTTCAACGTTGTAGAACATCACTCTAAAAGTGCTTTTTTTCTGAGCTTTAGAGGGAAGTATATATAACAATAAAAGGATCAGAATTCCGATCCTTTTGATAGGGTTTAAAATGCTTTTGAAGTTCATTATTCCTCTTCTTTTCTAGCCTTTTCTTTTCTTTTTTTCTTTGATTTTTTTTCATCAGCAGAGCAACAACTTTTACCCTCGCCTGATTTAGAACTGCAGCAAGAAGCCTTTTTAGTTTCCTCTTTTTTTACAGTTGTAGTTTTCGTTTCTTCTTGTGTTTCCTGGGATTGAGCCAGTGATACATTTGTTATTCCTACCAAGGCAAATGTTAATGCCGGAATCAAAAGCTTTTTCATGTAGATTTAATTAAAATGATGTTTTCCAAATATAGCTAAACCCAAATGTACACACTGTAAATAATTGTTAATAATGAAAAAGGCTCTACATATTGATATGCAGAGCCTTGTCTTTCAGAATGTATTTGGGNGTTATTAGTTAATCATTTTTAAGGCGGTTTTAGCAGGAATAATTTTCCCTTCGTATTCGCCTACAATGAAAGCACCNGTAAAGCCTTTATTGATGAGACTTTGTTTTATTTTCTCTGCCTCTTCATAGTTAGCAGCATTTCCAACAACATAACGGGTAACCCCATCATCNCCNACTTTTTGCTCAACNTGATCTAATTCCATGAATTTTTCAAGCATGTTTGTTGGAACTTGTTCTTTAAAGGTTCCTATTTGAACTTTGAATTTCAGGTTTTGACGTTCAGCATTTGATACCTTACGTTCAGTTGCAGGNATAACAGTTGCACCGGCTTGAGAAAGTGAAATTTTTGACCCTCCTTTCAATGCTACAACGTAAGCATCTGAGAAGCCTAGTTCCACCATGTCAATTTTGACAGCTGCAGCTTCTTTATACGAATTGTAAGTTCCGGTATAATAACGCATAAAACCATCTTCNCCCTGAATGGCNAGCATGTTTGGCACATCTTTAAAGACTTTTTCGTTAGCGGCTTTAGTAAATGCACCAAGTTGCACACGGTAAGAAACATTATCGCCATAAGGCCAGTTGTTCTCATCGTATTTTACAATAGAACCATCAAGNTTTCTAACATTTCCTTTAAAGTCTTTCGTAATAATTGCCGAAGAATTTACGCCTTTACTCTCAAGTTCCAGTTTTCGCTTCATAGCATCAGGAAGNTTGTCGTAGCTACCAACCGATACAATTACTTTATCACCAACTTGTGAAATTTGTACATCGGGTAAGTTCAAGATACTATTGACCATATCGGCAGGAATACCATGTTCAAATTCTCCAACTTTAACCATGTATTGCTTGCTGGCTTTTGGACGCTTACGCTTGGTGCGTTGTCCAGAAATCTCGGTAGAGAAAGATTCTTGTTCAATCTTAGAATAGGTNCCTATTGAATCTCTGTAAGCATTGTAAATTTCGGTTAAGCGTTCATCAGTATAAGTAACACCAGAAGAATCAACCAGTGCACCNGGAGCAGAATTCGGTTCGTCATCTTTGTAGTTNCTGACTTCATCATTATCAGAGTCAAAAGGACAACCAAATTCATCTACAGGTACGCCTACAGGAGTTCCTGCACAACGGTCAATAAAATCGGCCACTCCATCGCTATCATTATCCGATTTTTCAATGATGGAAAGGTCTACACCGTCTTTTATNGAAACTTTTTTGCGAATGTCTCTGGCAAAGTCGTANCTAAGTGANACATGGGTGAAAAGCAATTGATCGTTTTGANNATCTCCTTTTCTAGCNCCAGAACTTTTATTGGTTACGCCATCAATGTAATCCGTGAAAGTGAAATAATAAGTAGCGCCAAAATCAAATTTAACATGGTCGTTAAGGTGAAGCCTTAAACCAGCACCAAGAGGCAATGCAAATGTGTTTTCGTCATAGTCTCCAAAACCATCAGCGTTTAGCTCTCTAATATCAGTTTCGTATTTGTAATCACGTTGAATTTCAATAGCATCATCAGCATTAGGAGCATTTTCAGGTATATTTCGAATACTTCCGTCATCCCAGTAGTAATAATCATTNCCATATTCATCNACCAAATCGGTTTTTGAAAGAAACTCCATAGCTTCAAACCCTACACTAACATAGGGCTGCATAGTGGGCTTCTTTTTATAGAAGTTGCCAAAATTGTATTCTATAGCAATACCNCCACTGGTTAAAGTAGATTCAAAATTCAAATTTCTGTCAAGAGACCTTTCATTAGCTGCTATTTTACCTCTCCAAAGGTTAAAGCTAACATTCAAAAAACTATTGATGGGTTGAGCTACTTTTAATCGATACCCTAATCTGTTACCAATAGGATTATTGGATTTATACTTTCGGCTAATTTCACCATAATAAGTGATCATACCTGCTCCAAGTGATATGGTAGGTGTGAAAGGAATTCCCTCATCTTCTTCCCAATCAATNGAAGTAGAGGCCTTTTGAGTNCGAGAATTGGAAGCAGCAGGTGTTTGTCGCTGACTCCAAACCGAAGTGCTGATTAGGCTAACTATCAGTAACAGGGTAAATTTCCTCAATTAGATGTAGTTTTATAATGGCCTAAATTAACACTTTTCTTGATAAGCGGAAGTAATCCTAAAATTACTTCAACCACTGTTGACCAGTGATCATAAGTGCTTCTTGAACTGTAATGCGTTCACCAGAATTATATGCAACTACAAAAGGACCNGGGAAGTTGTAATTTGCTTTGATGTTTTCACGATTATCTCTAGCACCGCGATAGGCTTCATGATGTCCGGTTGTATACTTAATCCATCCCTCATGGTTTTCCATTTGGAATTCGCCATTGTATTGATGGTATTTTGAGAAATACTGGGCATCAACATTTTTCTTTCCTGCCAATAGTTGTACTCGGTAAAAAACACCTTCTTGCGGTTGTGGAGTNCTTGTCACTTTTTGAACTAAATCACTTGCAATNTCTTCTTTTGTCTGNTGATCTGTAGCGTTATCCTCTACAGGTGGTNTTGAAGTAGTATTAGGCTCTGGTTGTTTTTCTGTAGTNGCTTCTTCTGGCTCAGATTGGGAGGGAGTTGATGTGTTTGTTTNATGCTCAACCAACAATTCATCTGGAGCTTCTGTAGATGGACCCGGAATTTCTTCCGTTTGCGTTCTACCTTCGTGGAGGTAAGAAAATTCACCAAAAAGAGCACTTAAGTCACTGTCTTCTGAGGATGTTAGATCAATTGTGTAAGCCACATCAAATGTTGCAGCTCCGGGAATTTCTAACCAAACGAATTTTGCTTTACGATCAACTACTGAAAATACAGCTCCACTCGTTTCATTTTCGGTAACAATTGCTCCATCGGGAATNAANTCTTGNACTTTGGCAAAGCCGGTTATGTTTTCTTTGGTAACACTAATGGTTACTTTGTACGATTGACCACTGATGTTTTCNATCTTTCTGTTGATACTTACAACAGGTTCAGGAACAGGTTGATTTTCTGTAACTTCTTCATAGCCAACAGTGATCTCTTTTGCCGGCACATCGTAACTCATACGCTGATTCTCATCCAAATAAGAAAATTTACCATCCATAATAATGGCAGTAAGATTGGGATCGGTTACCTTGACTTTGTATTTGATATCAAACTCTTCAGATTCCGGTAAAACCATCCAGATGAACTTTATGGTTTGGTTGCTGAATGTAAATGTAGCATTACTGCCTTCTATCATTTCAACTTCTACACCNNCAGGCATTGTTTGCTGGTATTTGGCAAAACCTGTAACAGCACCTTTAGAGAAATGTACGGTAACTTCAAATTCTGATAAAGGNTCAACTCTATCCGGAAAATCTTGTGTAACCGAAACATCTTCAGCCAACCATGCACCAAAGGCAACGATTAAAATGACATTTAAACTAAAGGCAAGCGTTTTTAACATGGACATCTTGTTAGAATTTTACCTGTTANGAATTGATTGTGTTCTCCTAACAAAGCTACTTTTCATCAAAGCGTTTTACGCTTGCGTATANATCAACTTGCAAACAANATAATGTTGATAAACCTGTTTAAAACCCTGTGAATTACTTGTGGATAAAAATGATAACTAGTTGTTAAACTAGAAATTAGGTCGGAGTAAGTATTTGCTGTAGAATTTGTCAATTTCTGCAACAGCTTCTTCACAAGTGTCGGCCATTTTGAAGAGCAACATGTCTTCTTTATTGATGTTGTTTTCTTTCAATAACGTGTTTTGGATCCAATCTACTAACCCAGACCAATATTCGGTTCCTACCAAGATGATAGGGAAGCGACCTATTTTGTTGGTTTGAATTAAAGTTAAGGCTTCAAACAATTCATCCATTGTTCCAAAACCTCCAGGCAGAACAATAAATCCTTGCGAATACTTTACGAACATTAATTTTCGCACAAAGAAATAGTCAAACTGTAACAGTTTGTCTTCATCGATGTAAGGATTGTTATGTTGCTCAAAAGGAAGATCAATGTTTAAGCCTACAGAATAGCCACCACCACGATTTGCTCCTTTGTTACCGGCTTCCATAATACCGGGGCCGCCACCAGTAATTACACCATAACCTTGCTTAGTAAGGTGAAAAGCAATATTCTCGGCAAGTTCGTAATATTTATGATCGGGTTTGGTGCGTGCAGATCCAAAAATGGTGACACATGGGCCTATGGCTGCCATCTTTTCAAAACCATTCACAATTTCTGACATCATTTTAAAAACCTGCCAAGAATCTTGTGTTTTGATCTCATTCCACGTATGCTGACTAAACGCCTTTTTTACTTTGTCTTCTTCCATAATACTTCTCTTTTATTGAGCAGAAGCAATTGCTTTTCGTACACTTTTGTGCTCTAGCAACAATGCTTTTGCTTCCTCCATGGAAATAGATAACGTTTGAGCCACCATTTTTGTGCCGCGTTCTACCAATTTATTGTTGCTGAGCTGCATGTCTACCATACGGTTTCCTTCAACTCTTCCCAATTGAATCATTACAGAAGTCGAGATCATGTTTAGTACTAGCTTTTGAGCTGTACCTGCTTTCATACGCGTACTTCCCGTTACGAACTCAGGGCCGACAACTACTTCAATGCTGTATTGGGCTGTTTTTGCTAAAGGCGACTCAGGGTTGCAAGTAATACAGCCTGTAGCAATATTATTCGCATTACATTGTTCAAGTGCACCAATTACATAAGGCGTAGTTCCTGATGCTGCAATACCTACAACAACATCATTTTCAGTAATCTTGTATTCTTGTAAATCTTTCCAGCCCAGTTTAGTATCATCTTCAGCAAATTCAACNGCTTTTCGAATAGCACCATCACCTCCNGCAATTAAACCAATCACTAAATTGTNATCTACTCCAAAAGTAGGAGGACATTCCGAAGCNTCAACAATTCCCAAACGACCACTGGTTCCAGCACCAATGTAAAACAAACGACCACCGGAAAGCATTTTGTCTGTTATGACATTAACAAGCTTCTCAATTTGAGGTATCGCTTGTTCAACAGCTAAAGGCACGGTTTGATCTTCCCGATTAATGTTGGTCAACAATTCTTTTGTCGACATTTTTTCGAGGTNATCGTAGCGGGATGTTGATTCGGTAATTCTTGCCATTTTNTAGTGCTTAGGCGATATCCGGATATTGTTCTGGATTGCTTTCCTGAACCAGTGCGTAAGCTGCATCAATAATGTCGTCTACACTTGGTTTAGAGAAATAATCACCATCNGAACCATATGCAGGGCGATGTGCCTGNGCTGTTAATGTTTTAGGTTCAGCATCNAGTAAATAATAGCCTTTTTGAACCTCTAGTATTTGTTGAAGCATATATGCTGAAGCTCCTCCGGGAACATCTTCATCAACAACTAAAAGCCTGCTGGTTTTGCGTAAAGATTCAGCAATGTCATGATCGTTATCAAAAGGCAATAACGTTTGAACATCAATGATTTCAGCTGATACTCCAACTTGATTCAATTCTTTTGCCGCTTCCATAGCCATTCTTACAGTTGAACCGTAAGAGACAATGGTAACATCAGTTCCTTCTTTCAGAGTATCAATTTTACCTAACTCAACTTTAATGTCGTTGAGGTTGGTGGGTACCTTTTCTTTTAANCGATAACCGTTCAGTGATTCAATAACAAGTCCTGGTTCGTCACCTTCTAACAAGGTATGATACATTCCTACTGCTTGTGTCATGTTTCTTGGAACACACACGTGTATTCCGCGAATAGCATTAATGATCATGCCCATTGGAGANCCAGAATGCCAAATACCTTCTAGGCGATGACCTCTTGTGCGAATAATTAACGGAGCTTTCTGTCCACCTCGTGTACGGTAATGCACAGTGGCTAAATCGTCAGACATTACCTGAATAGCGTACAATAAATAATCGAGGTATTGTATTTCAGCAATTGGACGAAGGCCTCTAAGTGCCATTCCAATTCCCTGNCCAATAATGGTGGTTTCACGAATTCCNGTATCGGAAACACGCAATTCGCCATGCTTNGCTTGCATGCCTTCNAAACCTTGATTTACACCACCAATTTTNCCACTGTCNTCACCAAAGAANANNACTTCNGGTCTACTGGCTAAAATATGATCGAAAGCATCNCGAAGAATTTCNCGNCCGTCTTTTAAATCATGTTCATTTGCATATTCTGCAGCAATAGCCTCAACATTTGTAGCNGCNAAATTACTTTCAGAATGCAANTGTGAACTGTAGCGTTCTCNGTTGATTTCTTTTTGCTGTTTTGCCCAGTTTAAAAGGGCAGCTTTTTCAGCTGTGTTTTCAGTGCGAATTAAGCGCAATACTTTTCGAACTGTTTCTAATATTTCTTTGCGTAATGGCTCTGGGTTGGCCATTAGTTTTTTCAAAACAGGTTCTATGAAGGCTTGATTGGTGCTGTTACTCATAACAGCTTCAATCAACGTTTGTGCTTCTTTCAATTCTTTATTGATGGGATTTAAGAAAGCACTCCAAGCCGCTTTTTTCGCATCGCGAACGGTTTTCTTAGCGTTTTTCTCAATCTCATCCAATTCTTCAGCAGTGGCAACTCCTTTGTGAAGGATCCATTCGCGCATTTTTACAATGCCATCGTGTTCTTTTTCCCACTCTAAACGCTCTTTTGATTTGTAACGTTCGTGAGATCCNGAAGTNGAGTGTCCNTGAGGTTGCGTTACTTCTTCAACGTGTACTAAAACAGGAATGTGTTCTTCTCGCGCCAATGCAACGGCCTTTTCATATACGAGNCACAATTGAGCNTAATCCCAACCTTTTACTTTGAAGATTTCAAAGCCGGGTTGGTCTTCNGTACGCTGAAAACCTTTCAATGCNTCTGAAATACTTTCTTTNGTTGTTTGGTATTTCTTGCTTACTGAAATTCCATAGCCATCATCCCATACAGACATAACCATTGGAACNTGAAGCACTCCNGCAGCNTTNAGNGTTTCCCAAAAAACACCTTCTGATGTAGANGCATCGCCAATAGAACCAAAAGCAACTTCGTTACCAGCATCGCTGAATTTTTTGAATTCATCAATTTCTTGTAAGAAATCGTTTTGACGATACACCTTTGAAGCTTGTGCCAATCCTAATAAACGGGGCATTTGCCCAGCTGTTGGAGAAATATCGGATGAAGTATTTTTCATAGCCGTTAAATCATTCCAACTTCCGTCTTCATTGATTGATCGTGTAGCGAAATGGCAGTTCATTTGACGACCCGCAGAAAACGGATCGGCTTCAACATCTGCATTTGCATATAGCTGAGCGAAGAATTTTTCNAGTGTTAAAATCCCNGCAGCCATCATCCAGGTTTGGTCGCGGTAATAACCAGATCGGAAGTCACCGTCTGAAAATTGCTTGGCCAGTGCAATTTGAGGNATCTCTTTACCGTCTCCGAATATGCCAAATTTGGCTTTTCCAGTTAAAACCTCTCTACGGCCTAATAAACTGGCTTCACGACTTTCGTTAGCTAATTTGTAATCGTTGAGAATTTCTGTTTTAACGTCTTGAGGAATTTCGGTTTGGGTAAGGACATCGTCTTTTTCTTTTGCCATAAACTTGGTTTAAAGAGTTACTTGAGTGTGTGCGGCAAAGGTAGCTAAATTTGAACATTTTTTCTAGTTCGATATCCTTTTGGAAGACTTGATAAACAGTAGAGAGTAGCCATAAAAAAGGCTGACCACCTCTGGTCAGCCATTGCCTAACTAAACATACACTATTAGAAATCTACACTCTTTATCAGTTATTGGATGGTTAATTCAAAACCATCTTCATCTGCTTTCATTTTTACATGTCCTTTTGAAGTTGAATCTGTATAGGTTACAGACTTTTCTTCGTATTTTACATGATGTTGCTTTTCCTTCTTTTTATGAAAATCAGGAGACATTAACCCTATATCGGTCATGGTCCAAAAATGGTTGACCATTTTTTTGTCATAGGTGTTTGTGGTATTGTCAACATCATCTAAAAAATCAATTAANGAACGATCTAAGTAAACGGTTTTTCCAATGGGTACTCCAATTTCTACATAGACATCCTGAGCTTTCCATTTTTCATGGTTNCTTATATGAAAGAACCCATCAAGTTTTAAAACGTTGCTTGTATCTTGAGAAAAGTTGTNAACAATTTTTTCTGCAGCTTCNTCAGCNTCTGTGTAACTGTCTCCACGTGAGGTTTTTTCAANTAATAATTCNAAATNNTNNCCTGAAGATTTTACGATGTTAATATCAATGTCTGAAATGTAAATNCTGTCAGAAGTTACNTTNCCNTANTANGATTTNTNCATTCGAATGGCTTTTTTNTCNCCAATNCGAGAGAGNAGAGAAGTTTCTATTTTTAAAGTATCGTTTGCTGGCGATTTTAATGTTGTGATTTCACTTACTGAACCTTCGCTACTAAATTGATCTATGGTTTTGAAGATTGTAAAAAGGCTAATGAACAAGCCAATTAACCACAGTCCTAATAAACTAAAACCAAAGTTTTTGGCGTTTTTTCCTAATGGNACAATGAGGCCAATACCTCCAAAAATAATGGCAACTATTGGGATGCTTGCTGTTAAAATTAGTCCAATAAGTGCTAGATACATCTCATAGGAATGCTGAAAAACGAGGTTGTCTAAATCAAANATGTGAAGGTTTTCGAAAGATATTGTGTTAATCGAAGAAACAGCAGCCCCGGTTCCAAAAAGACCAGCAAAAAAGCTAATGAGCAAAATACCACCTGCTAGAATCAAAATCACTCCAAGGAATTTTCCAAATGAGGTGAATACAAACTTGATGAANCGAAAAATATATTGAAACAATTGCTGAATAAANTTCAGCGACCTTTGNCCCATTTCTTCTGCTTTTCCGCTTTTTCTAAACTGATCGAATTTGNCTTTNACATTTTCCATCTCATTTTCGATGGTTTTNCCAATGTTAGAGACATTAACGGGCTCCCCCCGCATTTCCAGCTTCTCAGCAGTTGTTCTGGCCTCCGGTATTATAATCCATAATATAATATATGCTAACAGACCTGTTCCATAACCAAAGAAAGCAACTAAAAAGGCAAGACGTACCCAAACCGGATCTATACCTAAGTAGTGTCCTACTCCTGAACACACACCACCTAAAATAAAATGCTCTTTATCGCGGTAAAGNCGTTTGTATGAAGATGATTTTTGTTGTGACTTTGAAGCTTTCTGGGCAGANTGAAAAGATTCGCTTTCCATTTCATCAGGGTCAATGTAATCTTCCGGTTGACCTAAAATGGCAATCATTGCTTCAATNTCNTCTATAGTAATGACTTGTTTGCTTTTAGATACTTTCTCCTGAAGCATTTCGGNAATTCTGGCTTCAATATCGGCCATAATTTCTTCCTGTCCCTCAGAGTNGTTGAAATATCCCCNAATGGTAGAAAGNTAGTCGTTCAACAGCTTGTAAGCATCTTCGTCTATGTTGAAAATGATACCGCTAATGTTGATGCTAAGCGTTTTTTTCATGTGTATTGTGTTTTAGGCTATCCTTTGATTTTGTTAACTGCAGTTTCTAGTTCTGACCAAGTTGTAGAAAGTTCCTGCATGAATTGTTCTCCGGTAGNAGTGAGTTGATAATATTTACGTGGTGGCCCGGAAGTAGATTCTTCCCATCGATAGGAGAGGAGTCCTGCGTTTTTTAATCGTGTTAGCAAAGGGTATAAAGTGCCTTCAACAACAATTAATTTTGCTTCNTTCAGCTTTCCGATAATGTCTGAAGGATACATTTCACCTTCTTTGAGTATCATCAGAATGCAAAACTCCAGAACTCCCTTGCGCATTTGCGCTTTAGTGTTCTCTATTTTCATGGCTTCTTCTATTCTTTAATCACTAAATCACCAAGTAGGGTAAAGAAAAAAGTGAATTCTCCTTCTTCATCTTTTCCTAAAAAATGAACTTCAGAAATATTCTTTCCCTTTTGTTTGAGGTACATGGTTACGGTTTGATCTTCATCNTCAATCATCTTCATGCTGTAGTTTGCATGCTTCATGAGTTGCTCAATCTCCTTGGCTATGCCTTTTGATGTTTCGTCATTTATAGACACCATCATTTTTAAGAAACTCACGTCTCCTTCTACATTTTTGATTTGCTCCTTGTAATCAAAATCCATGTCAATGGCATCTTCCATNTCTTTATTAAAAGACATCACCAATACGTTTTCTTGAGCTTCATAGGNNTTGTAAACTTCTTGTGCATCAAATTTCTGTGCATTGCTGATGAAAGAGAAGAGNAGTGAGAATAATAGGGTNAGTACNGCTTTCATTTTTACTGGTTTTTAGCTTTTGTGTGAAACAAAGATATAAATAAAGGAAGGTAGTTTGCAATNCATAGTACTATGAAAATGACAAATGGTTGCATCATTGGATGAATGGTGAGAAATTAGGATATGGTATTAGAGCTTGCCTTTCAGGAATTTACCNGTGTAGCTTTCTTTACAATTAACCAACTCTTCGGGTGTNCCTGCAAAAACAAGGTTNCCGCCTTCTTTTCCACCTTCTGGACCAAGGTCAATTACCCAGTCAGCACATTTGATGACTTCTGTATTGTGTTCNATNACAATAATGGANTGTCCNTTTTCAATTAAAGCNTAAAAAGAGGTGAGNAANTTTTCAATATCGTGAAAATGCAAACCAGTTGTTGGNTCNTCAAAAATGAAGAGTGTTTTAGCAGANTTGCTTCCTTTGGTTAAGAANGAAGCNANTTTNATACGTTGCGCTTCACCACCAGAAAGGGTAGANGATGCTTGTCCAAGNTGNACNTANCCNANTCCAACNTCTTGCAATGGTTGAAGCTTNGCAATGATTTTCTTACAATGTTTATTGTCNTGGTGTTGNCTGAAAAATGAGATGGCATCATCAATGGTCATTGATAAAANATCATAGATAGANTGGTCTTTNNAGGTAACTTCAAGCACGTCAGANTTAAAGCGTTTGCCTTTACATACNTCACANTCNAANTGAATNTCGGCCATAAATTGCATCTCTACNGTAATGATNCCTTCNCCTTGACAGTTATCACAACGACCACCTTCTACATTAAAAGAGAAAGTAGCGGGTTTGTAGCCGCGCATTTTGGCCAATTGTTGAGAAGCAAAAAGTGCACGAATATCATCGTAGGCTTTTACATAGGTAACAGGATTTGAGCGAGAGCTTTTTCCAATAGGGTTTTGGTCAATAAATTCAATTTCTTCAACTGCTTTGAAATCTCCATCTAAACGATCAAAATTTCCGGTAGCATCTGTTACATTTCCGCTTAGCTTCTTAAGTGCAGGATAAAGAATAGTCTTCACTAATGAAGATTTCCCGGATCCGGAAACACCTGTGATTACAGTAAGACATTCTAATGGGAAAGAGACATGAATGTCTTTAAGGTTGTTTTCTCGTGCACCAAAAATGTCAATGCTCTTTTTCCACTTTCTACGTTTTTCAGGAATAGGAATGGTAACCTTTCCCGTAAGGTATTTAGCAGTTAAACTTTCCGATTCAGTAATAAGGTCATCATGATCTCCTTGGAAAATCAACTCACCACCATGAGAACCTGCCAATGGTCCCAAATCAATAATTTGATCTGCGGCTTGCATCACTTCCTCTTCGTGTTCAACAACAATAACTGTATTCCCCAGTTGTTTGAGGTTTTGCAATACTGAAATTAGGCGCTGGGTATCTCTGGGATGAAGTCCAATGCTGGGTTCGTCTAAAATGTACATAGAACCTACAAGACTACTTCCCAACATCGTTGCAAGGTTAATCCGTTGTGATTCACCTCCGGAGAGCGTGTTGGATAAACGGTTAAGTGTAAGATAGTCTAAACCAACATCGGCNAAATATTGCAATCGATTTTTGATTTCGATTAAAAGACGTTTCGCCACTTTCTTTTCATAATCAGAAAGGTGGTTGTCCAATTGATCAAACCAAGGCTTNAGTTCTTTAACGGGCATCAACACCAAATTGGTAATTGATTGCCGATTGACTTTAACGTTGTTGGCATCCTTGCGTAAGCGTGTCCCTTTACACTCCGGGCAAAGGGTTTTACCACGGTAGCGAGATAACATTACACGATACTGGATTTTATAAGAGTTTTCTTCTAAGTATTTGAAGAATCTATTTAAGCCTTTGAANTATTTGTTGCCTGTCCAAAGCAATTCTTTTTCTTCGGCAGATAGGTCGTAATAAGCACGGTGAATAGGAAAGTCGAATTTATGTGCATGCATTATCAATTCCTGTTTCCACTCGCTCATTTTTTCGCCTTTCCAACAAACAACAGCATCGTCATAAACNGAAAGTGATTTGTTNGGAATCACTAAATCAGGGTCAATACCGATGATGCTTCCAAAACCTTCACAGCGTTTACAAGCACCAACAGGATTGTTGAATGCAAAAAAGTGGACAGTAGGTTTTTCGAAGGTGATGCCGTCTAATTCAAAACGGTTTGAGAATTCGTACTTTTTATCGCCAACAATGTGGATGTTACAAGCTCCANCTCCTTCATAAAATGCAGTTTGTACAGAATCAGCTATTCNAGAGTCGTTATCCTCATCGTCTTTTTTAACAACTACACGGTCAATGAGTAGCTCAATGTCTTCAATGTTTTCGTTAGATGGCTTCCATTCGTCTAGTCGTTGAGGTGAGTTATTGATTAAAATTCGGTTGAAGCCTTGTTGTTGTAATAACTCCGCTTGCTCTTCGAGCGTGGTGTCTTCTTTCACAATGAAAGGAGCACTGATCATTACCTTACTGTTTTCAGGTTGTGTCGCTAAAAATTGTACAACATCTGTAACGGTGTCACTTTTGACCTCTTCGCCAGAAATTGGTGAAAAGGTTTTACCGATACGTGCAAAGAGGAGTTTAAGGTAGTCGTAGATCTCTGTTGTTGTTCCAACAGTAGAACGAGGGTTTCGTGTGTTTACTTTTTGTTGAATGGCAATTGCAGGAGAAATACCTTTAATGTATTCAACCTCTGGTTTATCGAGTTTGCCCATAAATTGGCGAGCATAAGAAGAAAGGCTTTCTACGTAGCGTCTTTGCCCTTCGGCATATAGAGTGTCAAAAGCCAGTGAAGATTTTCCTGAGCCCGATAAACCGGTAATCACAACCAAATGATTACGCGGAATGGCTACGCTAACATTTTTAAGGTTGTGCATTTTAGCGCCTTTGATCACAATGTTTTTCTTCGGATCGATATGTTCAATGCCCTGCGTAGTCATGTTTTAAAAAGTGTTAATTTTAAAGCTTGCAAAGGTAATTCCTACAATTGGATTTGCGTTGCATGATTTTTTTTTTGATTTTAGCACACAACAAACGGAAAAGGTTTTCGTTTACAATACTCATAACTTTTAAAAACGCAGTGCTTATAGGATAATATCTACCTTTTTATTTTATCGATTCTCAACTATTTAAAAGGAGGTATTATGCAATGCGAATTCTTAACAGATCAGGATTTGATCAGCCGTTACTTGAAAGGTGATGAAAATGCATTAGAGGTTTTAGTGAATCGTCATCAGGAAAGAATTTACGCTTACATTCTCAAATACATTAACAACCGCCAAGCTGCTGATGACATCTTTCAAGATGTTTTCATCAAAGTGATTCGTGTATTACGTAGTGGTAAATATAATGAGGAGGGAAAGTTTTTGCCTTGGGTAATGCGTATAACTCACAACCTGATTATTGATGTGTTTAGAGCCCAGAAGCGTATTCCTACAGCAGATGGAGGAGAAGACTTCAACATCTTTGATACGATCAAACGCGATGATCCGAATGTTGAAGAAACAATGGTTTGGGAACAGATCAGAGGAGACGTTCGTGAGTTAATTGAACACTTGCCGGAAGAGCAAAAAGAAGTGCTAAAGATGAGGCACTATGCGCAAATGAGTTTCAAAGAAATTGCTGAGGAAACAAATGTGAGTATAAACACAGCATTAGGGAGAATGCGCTATGCTTTGATTAACTTGAGAAAGTTGATTGAGGAAAAAGAAATCAACCTAATGAAATATTGATCGCAATTAAAATCAAATACGAAAACCTCTGTTGAACTATTCAGCAGAGGTTTTTTATGGTGTGATTTTTATTCAAATGCAATAACTTAACTTGAAGGTCGTTTATTAAGAAATCTTAAACAGAGCTTATGAAACACTCTCTACATTTAAATGATCTAACAAATTTTTCGAAAAACGAAAAAGCACTATGCACTTCACTTGGACTCTTAGAAGAATCAACTCAAAAGTCTCAAATGAAACCAAGTAAGTATGTAATTCAGAATATTCTGAATTTTTCTAAAGCCCATTCGGTAAGACAATCATCAACACTAGGAAAAGTAGAGATGATCTTGAACTAACAGTTAATTTTTCAAAACATGATAAAGGCAATGATCTTAGTGATTGTTGCCTTTTTTATTTAGTGGCTTTCTTAAGCGCTAACGCTTCGTACTTTTTCAATTCGGATTTTCGGCCAATTGTTCTAAAAATAATGTCTTTTTCAAGGTTTAAACCTCTGGCTGGAGAATATTCTCGTCCGTAAAAAATGATCTGTAAATGGAGTTTGTTCCATTTCTCTTTGGGAAACAAACGTTTGGCATCTTTTTCTGTTTGCTCAACACTTTTGCCAGAAGAAAGCCCCCAACGGAACATTAGTCTGTGGATGTGTGTGTCTATAGGGAAAGCAGGAACACCAAAAGCTTGACTCATTACAACACTAGCCGTTTTGTGCCCAACTCCGGGTAATTTTTCTAATGCTTCAAAACTTTGAGGTACTTCTCCATTATGTTCGTTAATAATAATGCTTGACAAATTCCAAATGGCCTTGCTTTTAGAAGGAGAAAGTCCACACGGTTTGATGATTTCACGAATTTCATCAATTGAAAGTAAAATCATGTTTTCAGGTGTATTCGCTTTAGCAAAAAGTTTGGGTGTAATTTGATTTACCCGTTCATCAGTACACTGTGCAGAAAGTAAAACAGCAACCAATAAAGTGTATGAATCCGTATGATCTAAAGGAATTGGAACATTAGGGTAAATCCTCTCTAATGTGTTAATAACATATTTGGCTTTTTCGGATTTCGTCATGTGTCGCTCCTATATTTGTTCAGAATGAAGATCAAAAATAACTTTTCATTGTAGCACATAAAGAATTAATTTCCCTTTGATGGAATGATCTAAAAAATGTTAACTTGGGTAAGTTATTCATCTTCAACTGTAAAGTTGAAATGGTTTGAAATTTGAAAAACAGCTGAAAATTTATTTCCTGTGCGATTGAGAAAAAGTATACTTCTTATTTTTATTTTTTTTGGCGTAACTCATTTTTTGCAAGCTCAGAGCTTGAGTGGTGTAATTAATGAATATGCGCTTGTTGAAGCTATTCCTGATAGTTGTAAGGTTGTTGTAGATTCTGTGCAGTATTTCTCTCCGGGAGAATACTTTTTAATGATTCAAATGAAAGGCGGATCAATTAATACTGCAGATTCAAGTACTTATGGTAATGTTACCAGCTACGGATCAGCGGGCAATTATGAAATTGCGTTTATTGAGTCTATAGCAGGAGATACGCTGGTACTACAATATAAATTGGCCAATACGTACAACACCAATAGAGTTATTCAGGCAATCCATTACACACCAACAGGAACTGCCGCCACAACTGGGGCAGTTACAGCTCCAGCTTGGGATGGTCAACGAGGAGGAGTTGTGTTTATAAAATCAGATTCTCTTATTTTAAATCATGATATTGATGTAACAGGATTGGGATATAGGGGAGGCTCTGAATCAATGCCTTCTGTAAACTGTGGACAAACTTTTTACGAGACAAATCAGATAACACAAGGAGGAGAGAAAGGAGAAAGTTTTATTCCGTTTACCCTATTTCGTTATGGAAGAGGCGCTTTAGCTATTGGAGCAGGAGGTGGTAATAACCATAACACTGGAGGCGGAGGCGGAGGTAATTATGGCTCTGGCGGACGAGGTGGTGACGAGTATGGTTATGGAACAGCAGCATGTAACCCCATATTAGAAACAGGAGGTGTAGGAGGAAAGCCTGTTGCTTATGCATCTACATTGAACCGTGTATTTATGGGGGGAGGCGGTGGCGGAGGTCACCAAAACGATTACCCGAACGATCCAAGACAAGGTAGTCATGGTGCCGATGGAGGCGGGATAGTCATTATTGATGTTTCTCATCTAATCGCCCAAGGAGGAGATATTTTTGCCAATGGCTTGAGTCAGGATAGTACAACCGGTAGAGATGGCGGAGGTGGAGCAGGAGCAGGAGGGAGTATCCTTATTGAGGCTGATACCATAATAGGTTCTCTTGCTGTTGAGGCAAAAGGTGGAACCGGAGCCAATGTTGATAATAATTATTACAATTCTATTTGTCATGGTCCGGGTGGCGGTGGCGGAGGTGGAATATTGTGGTTAAGTAGTACAGCTCTTCAGTCAGGTGTTTCTTCTGCAAATCTATCTGCTGGCCAAGCCGGATTGATCATTAATGCAAATTCAACATGCTATAATTCGCATTACGGAGCGCAAGCAGGAACTGCTGGTGGTGTTCGTACTGATTTAACTATTCCTTATGGAACAGAAGTCTGTGAAGAATCTNTNTATTTTATTGANGCGGTAAATGATACGGCAACTACTGCTGTAGGAACTCCTGTAACAATTTATGTTCAAGATAACGATACTGCNCAAACATCAGCAACAACTACAATTCTGAGCGGGCCNTATAATGGAACTGCCAATGTGATCAATGGTTATGAAATTANTTACACCCCAGACTCAGGNTATTTTGGTATGGATTCATTGGTATACGTAATTTGCTTGAATTCAAATCCTTCTTTTTGNGATACGGCAGTTGTTTACATCAACATAATAGCCGTAGAAGCTGTAAACGATTACGATACCATTTTCGTAAACACATCAACCACCATCAATATTTTTGATAATGANTTGATNGTAGATACGTCTTACTCTACNGTGCTCAATCCATTTAGTTATGGNTCATATACTTATTCAAATGGAGTACTGAGCTATATGCCCAACTTGAATTATACCGGAACAGACACATTNATGTANGTTAATTGTGCNACAGGAATTTTGCAAAACTGTGATACCGGGTATGTCATCATCTATATTTTTAATGTTGAAGCTAATGATGATGTGGATACTACGGACTTTAATACAGGTATTTTAATTGAGGTACTTGATAATGATATTATGACCTGGTTAACGGATATAGAGATTATCTGCTCTCCTGAAAATGGTACTGCTCAAGTGAGTAGTGCTCCTCCNGGAATTTATTATACACCAAACGATGGTTACTCCGGATCAGATTTGTTTTGTTACCGTCTTTGCATAAATGATTCTTGTGATACGGCATTTGTAGGAATCTACATTACACCNGAAGAGTACATTTCCATTTTTATTCCCAATGGATTTTCTCCTAATGGAGATGGTATTAATGATTATTGGGTGATCAGAGATATACAATATTCAGAAGATAATGTAGTACGCATNTTCAACCGATGGGGAGAAGAAATCTATGGAAAAGANGATTACTTGAACACTTGGCAGGGAGAAAACTTTGATGGAGACCCTCTTCCGGATGGCACTTACTTNTACATTGTAGATTTAAAAGATTTGAACGAAAAATACTCGGGGTATGTGGTTATCCAGCGATAAAAAATACACTTTCACCGGATTATTATTGTTGCTGTCTCTGTTTATTCANGCGCAGCAAGACCCTATGTATTCTCAATATATGTACAACATGATGTCAGTTAACCCTGCTTATGCNGGGAGCAAAGGTGGGATTCATGCATTGTTGTTACACCGCCAGCAGTGGACAGATATTGAAGGTGCTCCAACCACCCAAAATTTCACCATTCATAGTCCGTTTATGGATGATAAAATGGGGCTGGGGCTNAATGTTGTGAATGATAAAATCGGAGTTTCTTCAAGGTTAGATATTCAAGCAGCATATGCCTACAAAATTCAACTTTCTGAAAGTAACCTTCGTTTTGGTTTGCAGGCTGGAGTTACGCGCTGGAACAACGATTGGAATGATATTCAAACCNTAACAGCAAACGACCCTTCTTTTGTCAATGGTTCGGAAACTATACTCAAACCAAACTTTGGATTTGGGGCTTATTGGTACAGTGAGAAATATTTTGCAGGAATTTCTGTCCCTCACATATTGAACAATTCATTGAATGAAGATGAAGGTGATGCAGAACAAATTCGTCATATGTTCTTGAATGGAGGAGCTTTGTTTACCCTCAATGATCAGTTGAAGCTGAAACCATCTGTGCTATTAAAATANGTTGAAGCCGCTCCTTTACAGGCTGACTTTAACCTCGAACTTGTTATTAGCGATAGGGTGTGGACAGGTGTATCTGCNAGAGTNTGGGATGGAATGGTAGCTATGATTCAGGTGAATTTAAAAGACCATTTTTGGNTTGGATATGCCTATGATTACCCGTTTACGGAGCTAAGNACCGTAACCAACGGGTCTCATGAAGTTTTCATTTCCTACACCCATTATATTAAACGATCAAAAGTTGTTAGCCCAAGGTATTTCTAATGGAAAAGTACTTGAGACATAGTTTAATAATTATTGTGCTATTGAGCTCTTTAGGAGTTTTTGCTCAAAAGTGGAGTGTTAAACGAGCCAATAAATACTTTGATAGTTACCAATATGCATTGGCNGCTCCTTTGTACGAAAAAGCCGTTAAGTCAGGCGTTCAACCAAGAGTTGTTTATAAATTGGCATTGTGCTATCACTATCAAAACTTGTACAANGCAGCTCTTCCTCATTATCAGTTTTTAGAGAACAATTATCCTGATAGCACTTTCTACTATGTAGNTTATGGGCTTTTACTAAAATCGTTGGGAGAATACCAAAAAGCAGAAAATGTATTTAAACAATTCTTGTTAAAGAAGTCTGATTCTGAGCAAGGTGACGAGGTTTTAGATTTAATTGTTTCGTGTGAGAAAGCAGATGATTTAAAACGAAACAAAACCGGAACTTTTGTAGAAGGGATAAGTATAAACTCTGAGTACAATGATTTCTCACCTTCTGTATGGAATGGCAATTTATTGTTTACNAGTTCCAGAAAGGGGAGTATGGGCACTTCGGTTTATCATTATGATGATCAATCCTACCTTAAGGTCTACAAGNCAAAAGTGAATGGTAAAAAATCATTTGGAGAGCCGGAATTAATGGATGAAGAGATCAATGGAAGTTTACATGATGGACCAGTACTTTTTGCTCCAAAGTTTTCTACACTTTTTTTAACGCGAAACAACCTTGATTTTAAGCAAAAAAACAATGCTTTCGAGAATAGATTAAAGCTATATTATTCGAATTACAAAGATGGCAAGTGGGAAGCACTAAAAGAATTTCAGTACAACGATGAAAGTTANTCTGTAGGGCATGCCGCGCTACCGCCTTCNGGGCGTTTTATCTATTTTACAAGTGATCGTAAAGATGGTTACGGACAAACTGATATTTGGTTTTGCCGTTATACGCCAAATGGTTGGACGACACCTCAGAATTTGGGTGAATTAGTTAATACAAAAGGGAAAGAAATGTTTCCTTTTGCACTAAACGATTCGGTGTTGTACTTCTCTTCTGATCGCTTAATCGGAATAGGTGGTTTAGACATTTATAAAGCCATTATTCGAGATGGTCAGGTAATTTCTGTCGAAAATCTAAATGCACCAATCAACTCGGAGAAAGATGATTTTGGTTTCTATTTGGAAGATGCAAAGAGCTTTAAAGGATATTTTTCGTCCAACCGTGAAGGGGGAAAAGGAGGAGATGATATTTATTATTTTCAGCGTACAGAATTTAAAATAAATGCTTTGGTAGTTGATTCTGTTACTTANGACCCGCTTTCTTTTGTAGATGTGAGNATTTCAAGTGAAAATGGTCACAACCATACTGATTTTACAAATCAGCGTGGAAAAGTGCGGATAGAGTTATTACCTGGTGATCAATATTCTATGAGTTTNCTCAAAGAAGGGTATCGCGTAAAACGAATACCTATTTCTACTTATGGTCTTCAAACGGCAAAAGACACTTCTTTGATTGTAGAGCTGGCAAAAGCTGAAACGTATGAGTTTGATGGTCAAGTTGTAGATAAAGCTACTCAAGAATCTATTCCCGGNGCAAAAGTGAAAATTGTTTATCCTGATGGGATTGAAGAGAATTTGACTGCAGATCAATACGGAGAGTTTTCGTTNATNGGTGAACCGACTAAGAAGTATGTTTTTACGGCTTCTCATGATGGGTATTTTGCAAAAACATTGAATAAACCCTCTCTTAAACAAGGAGAGCGAATTATTTTGGAATTGATTCCAATAACATTGAACGAACCGATTGAAATAGAACCGATTTTCTACGATTTTGATCAATGGAACATTCGTTCTGATGCGGCTGCTACATTGGATAAAATAGCTCTCATAATGAATGAGAATCCAAATATTACGATAGAATTAAGCTCGCATACTGATATTAGAGGAACCGATGATTATAACAATGACTTGAGCATTAAACGGGCAAAATCAGCCATTAATTACCTCATGTCAAAAGGTATAGATCGCATTCGTTTAACGTACAAATTTTATGGTGAAAAGAAAGTTGCCATTCCATGTCCTCCGGGAGTAGATTGTGATGAAGATGTGCACCAGAAAAATCGTAGAACAGAATTTCGAGTAACGAGCTTTTAAAACGGATGATTTTTTAAATTTGAGAAGAGGAAACTTAGGAAGTAATGGAAAAGTTATACAGTTTAGATTTTGTAAGAGAGATGGCCGGTGGAAATGAGGAGTTTGTGAAGCAATTGCTAGAACTTTTTGTTCAAACTGTTCCTGAGTCTGTTGATTTGATAAATAAGCATTATGCCAATAATGATTTTGATGCATTAGGAAAAGAAGCGCATAAGTTAAAATCAACGATTAGCACTGTTCAAATACCATCGTTTATTGATAAGATAAAAGAGATGGAAGAAATAGGAAAAACCGGAACCGGATTGGAGCGTTTACCTGTCCTTATGGAAGAATTTAATGCAACAATTCCCAAGGCTGTTGAACAAGTGAAAGAAGAGCTCTAGTTGTAATTATTAATTGTTAGTGAACCACAATAATTTTTTTAGCAACGTACCTAGAGTTCTCTAGGTCTTGCATTTTTAACAAGTACACCCCAGAAGGGTAGCTTGATAATTCAATACTTTTTAAAGAAGTTCCCTGATCTAATAAAATACCGTGAAGCAATTGATCTGAGTGTCCTTTTAGATCAATAATTTCAAAGTTAATTGTCGTTTTTTGATCTGTTTTTAGTGTTAAAACACTAGAAGATCCGGTTACGGGAACAGGGATGAAAAAATCAAAATGATCATTGGGTTGTGAAGCGGGAGCAGAACTGTAAAAAGGAGATTCAAAAGGCCCAATGTCGATGGCACCTGCTTGAATACGATCATCAGCATTAAAATCAGCATCAAACCAACTGAATTGATAGTTTGTACCAGCATCAATTAAAGGGGAAGTGTATTGCAGGTTAAAGTTCATCTGTTGATGATTTTCATATTCGGCAAAAGCGATATTCTGACTGGTGTAATTGGTTTGAAGTAATACTTTGAAATTATTGGTATTAATGTAAGCCCGTTCCGGGTGATTGAGGTCATTGAAGTAGTCATAGAAGCCGGGAGTAAAAATGGCATTGTTAGCAATCGTAACAGCATTAGAATCTACTTGAGCCAACAAAAGATACATTCCGCTTACACGGGGAGAAATAATGAGGTTATTTAAAATGTAAAAACCTGTTCTCGAAGAATCGGTATAAGCTGTATTGATAAAAATACCATAATCGCCTTCTGTTTCAATCAATTGATTGTTGAAAATACCAGTGTTTCCGTTGGCAAAAACAACAATACCATTTCCATACCCACTCACAATAAGGTTGTTATATACTAACCCTTCAAATCCTGATCCGAGAAATACTCCGCTTTTATGAATTGAATTAACACCTGTGCTGTACGCTCTAATAATGTTATTGTGAATATTGGCATCTAAAGCCGAGCTAACTTGTATAGCATCCCATCCGGTATGTTCAACAATGTTTTCATAGACTTCAACATGTTCAAGCATGGGATCATAAACGAGAGTAAGCGTATCGTTACACATTATTTCTTTGCCTGGGAAATGACTACTTCCTAAATAAAGGCCTTCATTTCCGGTAAATGAGATATGGTTGTGATGAATGCGTGTATTCATTTGTGAGAAATCAGCTCGATGCCATTGATCACAAGTTGCATTGGTTTTAATTAACATTCCCGGGCCATCTACCTGGTTAATTTTAACATTGTTAATTTCCAGATCAGTGGTACCCTCACCAGCGCCAATTCCTGTTCCTTGCATGCCTGAGATTTGAATACCGTATTCTTCTGTACTTCCAGTGCCTGCTATGTGGATGTATTGACAGTTTCTAATGCTAATACCAAAATAATGTTGGCTTGAAATATTGACCAAACCGGTTTTATTGATAACTACAATTGGATTATTTAAAGAGCCGGATAGGTTTCTAAGAATTAAAAAATCACGATTTCCGGCTTCTAAAGCAATGGTATCACCAGCTTGTAGCCCACTTAATATTGTTGAAGAGGTGTCTAAAAGGAGTGTGGTTGTTGGGATTGAAAAAGTGGTTGCATAGCCATATAGACTACACATCAAAAAGGAAATGATTAAACCCAACTGATTCATGCCCTATAAATTAATAAAATTTAGAGACTGTTTTTTTAAGCTCTTTTAGCCCGTTCCCACAATGAACTTTGAGATCCTTTTAGGAAGCGAAAGAAACCCATGTAAACAGAATAATTCATAATAAAGAAATAGTAAGGTATGTATAGAACCTTTAAACGGATGGATTTGTTTTCCAGAATCCACCCAATGATGGCTAAGGAGTAAAAAGCCAATTGGAGAATAAATACAACAAAATAAAAAGTTGATTGGCCAGCTAAGATGGCATTGACGATAAAAATCAAGATGAGCGAAAGAGGGGCAATACTCCAGCGCATAATACGATGTGATACGTATTGAAACCAAAGTATAAAATTGTAAAAAGGATTCCCGGCTTTTTTAAGTCGAAACATCGATTGCCATCCTCCGGCACTTATTCTGATTTTACGCTTTAATTCTTCTTGTACATTGGCAGAAGCCGTTTCGGTTGCATTGGCATTGGGTTCGTAGACTACCCGGTACCCTTTTTCGCATACGCGCATACTTTGCATGAAGTCATCCAATAAAGTATCTGCCGGAAGTTCTTCATATAGTGCTCTTCGATAAGACATCAACTCACCGGCAGCTCCAACTACAGTGTACAATTCCCCATCCCATTTTTTAAGTGCAGATTCGTATTTCCAGTAGATTCCTTCTCCGGCACCACTAGCACTGTCGGCATCTTTTTCAACAATTCTTTTTTGCCCGGCAACAGCACCAATTTTCGCATTTTGATAATGCTTAACAATTTCACGGATAGCTTTGCTGTTTAGTGCTGTATTGGCATCACAAAAAACAAGAATTTCTGCTTGAGTAGCTTTAACGGCACGGTTCATTGCTGCTGCTTTTCCGGCTCGTTTATCTTCGTGCATAGCAATGATTCCTTTTGAAGTGTGATCTCGAACAATAGCGGCAGTTTGGTCATTACTCCCGTCTGAGATGAAAATAATTTCGAGTTGATCTTTGGGGTAATCAAGCTTTAGGCTGTCTTCAATTTTTTCAGCGATGTATTTTTCCTCATTGAAACAAGGTACAATCAACGCAACTTTTGGCGTGAAATTAGCATCAAAAACAGTTTCTTTAGTTGAAAATAATCGTTTGATTTTAATGCCAACAAAAAGTAAAATCCCATATCCCAGATAGGCATAAAACACGGTAAACAGACCTACCCAAAAAAGAATTTCCAGTGCTTTCATAGTTTAGTGTTTGATGGCCATAATGTTAAAATCATCAATTCTGGTAGATTCAAAGTTTCCCAGTGAATTGAGTATTTCGCACAGGTTGTTTTTACCTGAAAACTTATCTTCCATGATTAAGATAAGATCATTTGTTTGACTAATGAAATGTTGAGCTCCTTTGAGTACTTCAGGTTCCATTCCTTCTGCATCTATTTTGAGAACAACTTTTTGCCCCTGTTGTGGCACCAACACATCGTCTAACCTTTTAACGCTACCGGTTACAGGATTTTCTGGGTTTTTTGAACGGTGAGTAGCACCGGTGTTTACACTGTTGAAGTCAAATTGAATTTCTTCGTTTTTATTACCCAGTCCAAAATGATGGATATGAAAAGGTGTTTTGTTTAGCGCTGCATTTTTGCGAATAACTTCAACGTTTTTTGTAATGGGCTCAAAGGCATGTACTTCCATTCCAAGTTTAGCTCCAAATACGCTTAGCTCACCAATGCAAGAGCCAACATCAAGCAAGACATTGAACCCTTTTTTGTTATAGTCTTTGATGATGTTTTTGATTCCAATTTCGTATTGAGGATTGGCAAATTGAAAATCATTTGTTCCTCCGCGTACGTAAAATGTACCAAGGTCGGTTGTTATAATCCGGTCTTTCGAATGGGTTTTTCTAGACAAAACATAAGTAACCGATGACCATAAAGAGATAATATCGCCATGTTTAAAGTACTGGTAGAAGTAGTTTAGATAGGTTATGATTTTTCCCATTAACTGTTTGAATTGTACACATCCTGATATAGCTTAAGCACTTCTTTTGCTGTATTCCTCCATGAAAATTGTTGAGCACGAACTTTACCTTTTTCAACTAATTCGTCTCTTGTTTTTTGATCATCAATAAGTTGGTGTATAGCAGAAGTAATTTCATTTTCATTTAAAGGATCAACCAAAAACGCTGCGCCTCCACTTACTTCAGGCATTGATGAAGTATTACTGGTTATTACGGGTGTTGCACACGCCATGCCTTCTAAAATAGGAATTCCAAACGATTCTCTTAATGATGGATAGAGCATAATTTTCGCCATTGTTAAAATAGCGGGTAAATCTGTATTTTTAACGTACCCCGGAAATCTAAAGCGATCTATAAATGTCTCCGCCTTGTGTTGAGCTAAGAACTCTTCTACCAATGTTTTTTCGTAGTCAACAATCACCAGATGGTAATTGTCTTTGTCTGTTTTTGCAAAATCGAGAAACGCTTTTAAAACCCTGGGAGTATTTTTCTTAGGGTCAGTATTTCCTAAAAAGAAGAAATAATTCTCGGGTAAGTGGTATTGTTTCCGAATGCGATCTAGCGTTGTAGAATCAGTTATTTTTTGAAAATGGGGACTTACACCATTGTAGATATAGCTTAAGCGATCATCTTGAATGTGAAGTTTTTCTCCAATTCGCTTTTTTTCAAAATTTGAAACAGTAATGATTTTAGCGCACCGTTTTAAGATTTTAGGAACGATGTATTTGCGGTAGAGGTTCCCAAAACGCTGATAAAGTGTAAAGCCAGGTGTAAATAGCAACGACTTTTCTAGGTAAATAATATCGTGCAAAGTAAGTACCAAAGGAACCGGGCAGTTCATGGGTGCAGTATTGCTGGTACAATGCAAAAGGTCTACGCCATGTTCTTTAGCTGCTTTGGGCAATTCTATTTGTTCCCAAACAGGATATGAGCCTGAGAAAGTGACAATTTTAAAATTGGGGGTTTCTTGTAAGCAGTGATCTTCATTATCATTTACAAAGATGACATACTCATTTTGAGTGTCAATTTCTTGTAAGTTTTTGATGACCTCAAGTGCCACCATGTCCATACCGTGCTTTCGTGGTCTGAAAATGCGTTGTGCTTCAATTCCTATTTTCATCTGTTTCGTTTTTCTGGACATGCGAATGTTCGGTGTGGATGAATTTTTTATTGGCTCCTTTTAATTTAAAGAGTGTAGCGAACATTAAGAAAAATGCTTTTGGAATGTGCAAAACAGCAAGCAGTGTTCTTTTGGAGTAATATGCTCTAGGCATGCTTATCAACAATGAAAAAAGCGCCAACAGGAAGGTTCCTAACCAGATGAATGGATACAATTGCAATAAGAAAGAAAGTGCAGTTAATAGAAATAATGATCCGATTAAGAGCAAACGTGGAAACAAAATCATTTGAATCATCTTGTCAAAATAATCGAGATTACCTTTTAACAAGGCTAGTGTAGCGGGAAAGAAGTGACTTGAAAAATAATGAAATTGAGCACTTAACCATCTTTTTCGTTGGTTCTGAAAACGACCGGCTTCTTGTACTTTTTCATCATACACCAAAGCATTATCAGCATATTCAATGTATTCTTTTTGCTTTAAAAGTTTCAGCTCCATTTCTTTGTCAAAGCCTCCAATAGCGTCAATTTCCTGAATGAACGCAGCATAAAAATTATATTCTAATGCCTTTCCAGAGCCTATAAAAGCTGCACTTAACCCCAGTACACGGTGCCCTTTTCTAAAAATGTGGTTATTGATCTCTTCTGAAATAGCATCCAATAGAGCAAAAGGAGTATCGGTATTTAAAGCAACACGGTGCGCCTGTAGAACACGGGTATTGTTGCGAAGGTGATAGTTCATCTTCTCTAAAAACGCTGGCTCCATAATGTTGTCAATGTCCAGAATCATAGCATAATCGTAATGCTCTTTTACTGCTTTAAGTGCTGCTTTGAGTGATTTTGCCTTTGTACTGTTCTCGAATTTAACTGGAACAACTTGCAAGTCCAATGTTTGTAAATCGGCTATCGTTTCTGGTTGTAGAGAATCAGCAATGACAACAATGCGAAATTTATCTTTTGGATAATTGACTTTTAAAGCTTCTCGAGCAGTGTGTTTAATCACTTCATCGCCTTTGTAACAAGGCATAAAAATCACAAAGCTTTTCTTCTGCTCCAGAACTTGAAAGCCTGATTTCTTTTTGGCAAATAATCCAGCAAAAGCAAATACTGCAATGTAGACGGTATTGAAATAGAGGTAGGCGAATACAATAGCAAATATGAACTTAATAATAATCATGAAATTCTCGTAGTTAGGTTTTTCCTAGGTGTGACAAATGCCAATAAACACCTTTCCATAAAGCATTTAAACGGCTAAAGTCGCCCTTTATCAAATGTAGAAAAATTCCTTTCGGAACAGCAAACAAGATAAAGAATAAGGAGCTGGCAAGCTTTTGAATTCCTTTGAGGTTTCTGCGAATAAACAACAGCCGATTGCGGGTTAAGTAATATTCTTTCAAAGGGCTATTTTTTCCAGTGCTGATAGATTCTTTATGGTATACTGTAGAAGTGCCTACATAATACATCTTAAAACCTGCGTCTAAAATTCGCTTACAATAATCAACCTCTTCGTAATAGAGAAAATAGATGTCAGCCATAGGACCAATTGTGTCTAATACTTTGCGGCTAAACATCATGGCTGCCCCATGTGCAATTTTTATAGGGATGATATCATCGTACTGTCCCTGATCGGTTTCTTTATATCCTCTTGAAAATGCTTGACCGGTATACACATTAAATCCAGTGTTTCCGGCATATTGGATGAGTCCCGGAGTATGGTGGTAAATCAACTTAGAGCTAACACAGCCCACGGAAGAATCTTTCTCCATGAATGCAACGAGTGGTTCCAAGAAGTGAGGATGAACTTCAGTATCGTTATTGAGTAAAAGAAAATACTTGCCTTTAGCAGATGCAATGCCTAGGTTATTTCCTCCCGCAAATCCCAAATTTTCATTGGATTTGATGTAAATGATTTCAGGAAATTGTTGTTTTAATTCATCCGGGGGATGAGTTGAAGCATTGTCTACAATAACAATTTCAATATTGGGATAACTGATTTGGTTCAACGACCGGATCATATCAGCGGTAACTTCAGCGCTGTTATAATTCACTGATATGATTGAAACCAATGGAAATTCTGTCATTGCCCTACTAAGTTAAACTTTATTGAAGTTTAATCTGGCAATCCTTTTTAAAGTCTTTCTAAGTGCAGAACGTTTTTTAGGAACCTCACCTAACAGCCCTTCCAAGTGATCAGGATGCACCTTGTTGAGTAAGATCATGGTTTTGTTAAAAGCCGAATCGAGGTACAGGTGTAATAAGTGATCATCTGCCTGGGTCCATACGCGTTTTGAACTGGTTAAACACATTGAGAAATCAGCAGCTTGAACAATATCAGAAGGAAGTGAGGTTTGACTGATAGAGGGCAATTCAAGAATAACTGCAGAATAGTTATCTAAACTTTCTTCTATGCGAGGTTCGGTTACAAGGTCTTTCCACGATTTTAATCGAACAAATTTTGGAGTAATCTCATAGGGTAGGATTGTGAGGTTCTCATAATTCGAAGAGTCAGGGAAATCAAAATCATCGTTGTCGGGAACCAAGTATAAAATCTTTCCATTGATCTTATCTAGTTTCTCCATCAGTTTTAATGAAAAATAAGTTTTGCCTTCATACTCTCTTAGTGAGAAAATATTGACAAGGTAAGTTGGCTTATAAGGATCTACGCGTTGCGTTTCTAAGTGCAACGTTGTAAGTGCCTGCTCCAATAATGAAGACTCCATGGTTTCAAAATCGTAGTGTTTTTCAGTCTTGGGAGTTCTGTATGGAAACGCACTGATTAAAGCAAGGTTAGAAAGTTTTTCTGCCCGAGATATGGTTTTGATGGAGTTGTCTAAAAACTCTTTGGCAAAGATGATGACAAGAAGTAAGATTAACGATCCCGCAAAAGCGCCAATTACCATAATTCCACGTTTTGAGGCTTGGGCTTCGATGGGGAAAAAAGGTGCATCTAAAACAGAAAGTGAGTTAGACATTTTAAGGTTTTGAGCTCGCAGTTGTGCATTGTTTAACCCGTGTAATACTTCAAGGTATTGCTTCTCACGGATACCTACTTCGCGTTCTAATTGAGCAAGCGTAGAGCCTAAGGGAGCAAATTTGTCATAGAGTTCGTCAAATTCTTTCTTGCGCTCCTGAAAAACAATAAGCTTGGCAGATGTTTCTTCATAACTAATTACTTCTTTTAGCCATGAGTCTAAAAGCGTTTCACTTTTTACACCTTCAACACTGTATTTAAAGCCATAAGAACGTTCCGCATAATCTCTCAAATCAGCACGAATCTTAATCGATTCACGCATCAAGCTATCTTTTACGTGTTCTTCTTCTTTATAGAGTTCAGCATTGGTTAGCAACATGTTAATTTCTGCAAGTTGCTTACGCTTTTGCTCAATCTCTTTGTTGTTTTTCAGCAATGAAGCGCGGTCGTCCATTTTAGTTTCCAAACGCTCTATTGCAGCTCTAGCAGCTTCTAAATTCATGCGCTGATTGTAGAGTTCTTTTTGAAGCTCTTCTCTTGATTCAGCAATGTATTTGGTTTGTTCCTGGTAGTTGATAATACGATTATTAACTCCAAAATCTTTTAGCTTTTCTTCACTTTCCTGAAGCTTATTAAAAGCTTCTTGCAACTGCTTTTCGAAATAAGAGACTACATCTGATGTTTCAGTGCCTTTAAGCCCTTTGAAGCGTTGCATAAAACCATTTGCTAAGAAAAATAGCGTATGTTGAGCTACTCCCGGGTCAATGGAAGTGTAATTGATCTCAATCATATCAGAGTTGCTAATACGCTTTACAGACATACCTGAAGAAATGGCTTTAATGCTGTAAAGAGGATTGGAAGAAGCTAGCAATTGTTCCAGCTTGTTTTTGACACTTTTGTTTTTGAAGGCCTTGATTTTTTTGAAAGTAGCATCAAAATCACCGGGAACAGTAAGAGATGCTCTAAAATCTTCGGGAAATGATTCTTTAAAAATGGCGTAGGCTTCTTTTCCAATAACACTAGCTCTGGCGCTATCCAAAACAAGGTGTTGGGCGATTAGTTTCATGGCAACTTCTTCAGAAGTTTCGCGTGATTTAATGGTTGTAATAAGGTTGTCGAAAGCATTATTTACAGCAAAATAGTCGATGCGTGAGTTGTCTCCGGTTGTAATGTCGTATCCTGATGCAATTCCGGTATAAACTACAGTTTTTGATGTGTAAGACTTTGGAAGTGAGCGTGTCAAGAAAATAACAACAACCGTAGTAACCAATGGGAAAAGTATCAGCCATTTAAGGTTCTTAAGTATTATTCGTCCTAGGGTAATCAAATCCATCGTTTACCTTTTAAGCAAGTTGATATCTACTCCAACAATAGTTTCAAAAGCATAGAAAGCAGTATAAAAGCGTTGTTTGGCTTCCAAGTAAATTGCTTTTGTATTGGTAGACATATTATATATTCTGGCATATGTGTCCATTTCCAAATTTCCTTGAATCATCTCTATTTGAGCCATTTCGAGGTTAGAAGCCTGTGTTTCCATATCAGCTCCGCGTGATTCTACCAATTCTTGCGCATTGAGTAAGTCAAAATAAGCCTGAATGACTGTTTTCTGAAGGTCAAGTGCTCTGGCTTCGTATTGACGTTGCGATGCATCCAGCTCCGCATTCATCATTTTTACTTGTGCTGGTCTACCCATTAATTCATACAAAGGTAGTCTGAGATTAATCCCCCAACGGTAGCCATTGGTAAGGTTACTCGATTCATCTGAAGTTTCTGAGTTGTTGAGTATAATTGATTGATTACCACCATTGTAACCAACAGTTCCGTAGAGATTGTTCATCCACAACCGTTTGGTGTTTTTCAAGTTATACTCAGAACGTTCAATTAACGCCTCTTCAAATTTCATCTTTGGATGATTCTCTATCGCAATGATTAATATGGTGTCTAAAGGAAGGAGCTGATCTTTAAGTGGTTTGTTAAAATCAAAATTTCCATGACTCCACAATGTATCGTAAATCATCTCCCGCGAAAAGTTGTCAAAGTCCTGAGCTTTAGCAGGGCAATGCAACAAAAAGATCAGAAGGAAAAATAGTATTGATTGAAAGCAATGCTTCATAGAAGATACATTTCGGCCTAAAATTTATAAACCGAAATTAAGTTCTTAATAAAGAGCCTTTCGTCTGTTAACCTGCAAGATATCAACAAATCGGATGTGTAAAACGCGATTGATATACCCAAGCTCATCAATAAAGTTAAATTTGATAGACAAATTAAATCATATGGCAAATAAGCGGGTGTTTTTTAAAGGGCTTAACGGATTGCGTTTTTATGCTGCATCTTTTGTTGTTTTTCATCACGTAGCACAGTATAAGCATTGGGAAGGATTAAACGGAATCTGGGGGCAACACTCTGTTTTGGCAACATTTGTAGATAACATTGGAAATAAAGCCGTATCGCTGTTTTTTGTACTAAGTGGTTTTCTAATTACTTATTTGCTGCTAGAAGAATTGCGAACAACAGACACCGTGCAGCTGAAAAAGTTCTACATCAGAAGAATACTACGCATATGGCCGCTTTACTATGTTATTGTGTTATTAACCTTGTTTGTTTTACCGCATTTTGCAGATTTAGGTGGGTGGGGAGAATTAATGAAAGGGGAGTTTACAACGGTTTTAGTCATTCACTTGTTGATTTTACCCAATTTAATGCGTGCAACACCTATTCAAGTAGTAGGGGCTAATCAAACTTGGAGTATAGGTGTAGAGGAACAATTTTACCTCGTTTGGCCGATACTTATACGCTGGTTTAGAAACTACATTTTACAATTCCTTCTTGTTTTTATTGTGTTAAAAATGGCTATAGGGGGCGCTGGGCTTTATGCTGAAACGGTTACAACAGGAACATTGCACACAATTATTGATAAGTTCAATACCATTTGGGAGTTGTTAATGATTGAGCAAATGGCGATTGGAGCTATTGGAGCATGGTTTTTATTTGAAAAGAAAGAAAAAGCGTTGAACATGATTTATGCTCCGATAACACAAGTTGTTATGGCGTTACTTCTTGCCGGAATTCTTTTAACTGAACTGAACTTTTATGGCTCTCGCTTGCTAGAAGCTATTGTCTTTACGGTCTTAATTATGAACGTATCTTTAAATGACAAATTTCCATTGAAATTTAACAGCAAAAAATACGACCTGCTAGGGAACATGTCATATGGAATTTACATGTGGCACACTTCTATCATAGCTGTTGTTATTGCTGGGTTTCGCTATGTAAATGTTGGTTCAGAATGGCTACAAAATGTATTGCTTTATACTTTGCCTTACATACTTACTTTGCTGATGGCTTACCTGTCATACAAATACCTCGAAATCCCTTTCTTGAAGTTCAAAGAAAAATTCATGGTGGTAAAGAGCGCTACTTCAAAGAAGAAGGAGTGATTTGAGCTTTCTCTGCTAAAATTTCTTTTTCCCATTTAGGGCTGAGGTAAACAAAAACTAGGCTGAGGTAAACAATAGGCCCGGTTGGTATTTGAACAATTAACCCGTTGGTGTAAGAGGCTACAGCAAGCCCTACAAATGAGGCGGCTAACCCACCTATTTTTAGCCTCATTTCAACATCTTTAAGGTTATAGCTAATCCTAATGACTCGGAATCCGATCCAGAAAAAGATGCCCAAATAGAGGTAAAGTCCAATTTTACCTGTCTCCATCCAAATTCGAGTATAATGTCCATCAGTTCCAATTTCAGCAAGGAATGTCCCGGGAGAAAAGCGTTTCCCCCAAAAACCAGCACTTCCCACACCACCACCAATGGGTTTGTCAGCAAGATATCCACTCAATTGTTTTTCACGCTCTAACCGCACAATAAAAGAGGGATCTTCAGTAGGATTAAGTGCGGTTCGCATTCTGGCAACAAAGTAATTTGATTGGGCAATGGTTGTGAATTTAAGGAATCCGAAAATTAGTAAACCAACAAATAATCCGCTGAAAAACAAGGCGTGTCTTTTACTGAGAAACAGCCAAACAATTCCACCAATTGCAGGAATAACCAAAGGCCCTCTTGAACCTGAGATAATCATTCCATAAAGCGATAAGAGGCAAGTTACAGCATAAAAAATCCGTTTTTTTATTTTGGGTTCACCAACAGCAAATACGCCAGAAAGAAATGCAATGTGTGCCTGAGATGCGCCAAACTGAGCAGCATCAGAGAAGTATGAAAAAGCCCTTAGCTGGCCAAACAATACGTGCGTACTTCCGGCTCCGGCATCTAACCAACGTTGCTCAGTTAGCGAAACACCAATATACATTTGTTTCATAGCCCAAAGCGTACCTATGATTTCAAAAATGAAAATCATGGCAAATACCCGTTCGAAATCTTTTTTATCATTAAAGATCATAAAGGCAAGCGGAATCATCAGGAAAGAGTAGAGGGCAATACCGCGCATGGCATAAAACCAAGCTTCAAGACTTCTGGCCAGAGGGTTTCCAATCATTAGAACGATGTAGACCATCCAGATGGTCCAAACTAAAGAGAGGTCGTTTTTTGCATCTTTTAGGGTAAAGCCTTTCCAGCGTTTGAAGAACACAATCAAAAATGTAGCAATCAGCAATATGTCAACAGAGAGCCCATATGGAGCAAAAGGAAAGTAACGCCCAAGTGCGGAGGTAGCAAACCCCATAAAAACAACAGTATAAATACCGAATTTTGGGTTGTAGATATAAACGATAGAGAACACAATCAAAAAGGCCAATCCCATAGGAAGACCAGCACCAGCCACTTTCATTAGAGAAATAATGTATCCCAATACAATCCCGGCAAGAATTACAATTAATGCTTTTCCGAAATTGCCTGTAAATAATTCTTTGGCGTTATTTTGAAGTGCTCTTACGTTCACAAACCAAAGTTAGTGAAGTTGCTTAGCGTTCATCTGGCTTTTGTTTTTGAGTATTAACAAACGGTTTGTGAATTAATACTCAAGCCATTTAGACAAATCGCGATGGATAAGTTGCCCGAGTTTGGTGATTTCATCTTTATAAACTTCTTCAATAAGTTTACCCTTAACCTCAGTTGAAAGCGGAGANCGNTCAAGGTTTTTCTTTCTGATATCAGTTAACATNTTTTGAGCCTGAGCAGAGCCTTTTAATTTACTGATAATGCCCGGAGCAACAGTCTTTGCTGTGCGTAGTAAAATTGAATTAGCCCCAATAAGTTTGTCAATTAGTGGGTTTTTAGGTTTACCAGATACATTGTACTCTACATCAAGTTGAGGTTTNAAATCAGGATTTACACCTATAAAGGTAAAGAGGTCACGCATTAATTGATCCGAATCTTTTTTGAGGTCTTCATAAAGGAAAACTTTAATTTGATTGGGCTCAAAGAGTNCGTAATAGCGTTTTAAGTGGGTATAGTAAAAGCCTTCTTTNACCAAGTCATCTCTTCGCCACCAAATGGTAGACTGATCTAAAGCATCTTCAAAGTTTTTTGTAGGCTCATTACCATCTCTACTCAGGTGTAGAAACCTAGAATAAAGTCGATCTACAGGATTGCGTAAAATGGCAATGATCTTTGCCTCTGGCACATATTTTTTGATGTTGGCAGGAGCATTTTTTCCATACAAATACATGGGAGAAGTCTCTCCATACGCTTTTTCGTTCCCTTGGGCAGCTCTGTAAAGAGCTTTGTAGTCTTCANGGTTATTGATTGACTGTGGATAATGGTGTAAGCGTTCGGGATCTTCTTCTGGCGTATAATTGATTTTTTTTCCTTCAAGTTCAAAGAAGTTGGTTTCNTTAACAGCTGTCATAAAAACCTCAGGATGCTGATCGCAATATTCGTGAATAGCAGTTGTTCCGGACTTTCCGGCACCAATGATTACAAACGTTGGAAGTTCCTGCATTAGGTTTTATTTAAGTTCGACTTGATCAATGATTTCCAATAAGCAAAGCCTTCTGGTANGATGCGAGAGAATTGTATTGGAACTTGTTTTCTAATGTAATTATTTCCTGTGACAACACCTACGAGAATAGTGATGATTGTAACTGCTGAAACAGCCCATAGTTCGCCAATAGTATACAATGCTATCAAATCAAAAATGACATTGGCTGTTACCATCATNACCATTTTAATAAAGTTGTAGCGGGGTTGGTTAATTGCATCAAGTGTAATGCCTGTAAAGCGATCTACNGCTAAAAAGAAACCATAAACAACGAATATGCGCAAAATAAGTGTGGCCTCTGTGCTATATGCTTCACCTCCAATAATGTTTACAACNGGTTGTGCGAAAATGAAAATGCCTAACAAAATAGGAATGATGGCTACGGTAAGAAATCCCACGTTTTTGGTGAATAATTCAGCAATATGCTGGTTGCCTTTTCCTGTGGCATGACTTTTAGCCATTTGTGGCAAAATAGTAGCGACATAGCTACGGATAGGGATTTCTATGATTTCAATCACTTTGTAAGGAACCGCATAAATTGCCAGAGCTTTTTGTCCCAGAAAATAGTTGATTAAAAAAGTATCGGAGCTTTTTAGTAAGTTGGTTCCAATAACGGATCCCACCGTNTATTTTCCAAAATGATAAATTTTTATAATCCAGGCTTTGCTGGTGTGAAAGATGTGTTGTATTCCGCTCCAGCCAAGAAATAATGTGAAAACTCCGGCTATTGAGTTGGTAATAAGGTGTACTAANGCAATGGTNTTGATGTTGATTTCATCTTCAAANAAGAAAAAATAAACNAGCGTACCNGTATAGGGCACCAGTTGAATGAGTCGGTTGATTAGGATTTGATCGAATCGAGATTGTGCTTGTTTAATCCAAAAGGTAAAATAGGTGGGGAGTCCNCCAATTGAAAGCCAGCTGAACCAATAAGCAAATAGGGTAAGGTCTGCATGCTCNGTGAAGTCTGGAAAAAAGACCAATAAAACAACGTTGATGCTAATAATCAAAAAGGAGAAGAGTAACCCGATGAACCAAGCGGAACCCACTACGGCTGCTTCTTCTTCAAAAATGTTGCGGATAACCGGAGTACGGAGAAAACCGGCTCGAATCATTTCAAATAAACCTACCAACGTGAGGTAGAAAACCCAAGCTCCAAAATCTTCTTTGCTTAAAATACGGGCAAGAGCAGCAAAATTGATANAGCCGAGACCTGCAGTAAGCAAGTTTCCGGCAAGTGACATAACGCTGTCTTTTTTTAATATTTCAATGAGACGTTTCAAATAAGCGCATTTTCTTTCTCGTGTTGAAGGATGAGTTCACCGATTGAATTCCACCTTCCTTCCCATGAATTGGCTTGAGCGACTTCGGCTCTTTGTAAGCGTTTTTCTAGCGTGTCATTACTTACAACATCTTCAAGAGCTTGTGCAAATTGCTCATAATCTGCTTCAATTCTGGCAATGCTTTCAAATTCTGAAAGGTCACTAAAAGGAGTTAATACAACNGGAAGTCCGGCTGCTANGTATTCATTGATTTTAAGTGGGTAAATNCCTTGTGTAAATTCGTTTTTCACAAAAGGAATTAATCCTGCTGAAAAAGATTGAAGCAAAGCAGGTAGNTCATTAGCAGGNCTGGGCTTCAACGTTTTTGCATTTGAAAAGGAGTTGATGAATGCTTCTCCCTCTGTTGAACTGACTCTTCCAATAAACTGAAATTCATAATTNGGAAATTGTGTNAAGAGTACTTTCATCAGGTCGTAGTCAATTCGGTNATCAATGGTTCCAATGTAACCAATAATNGGTTTTTNAGTTTNNNGTAAAGTGTTTGAAAANCCTTTGTGGAATAGAGCATAATTTACTCCGTTAGGAACCAGAAAAGTGTATTTGTTGTATTCTTTTTTAGCCTGAAANAACCCTTTGCTGGTGGTAATCACCATATCAACCTCAGGCATATATTCTTTTTCTAAAGTAGCTCCATGATCTCCAGCCCATACCGAAGCNCCTATTTCATCATAACAGTGATAAATGTGTAAGGTTTCTTTAAACNTGCCAATGTTGGGTAAGCCCATAGCGGGATTGAAAGCGTCAATNAGTATAAGGTCATTTTCCATTTTTAGCTGTGCCAGAGCTTTTTGCACAGAGCGAGCTACAATGGAGGCGTTCATGCGNAGTAACNTTCGGTAAAGCCAGCCTTCTTTTAAAAAGTTAATGGATAAAATGATGGGAGGGGTCAATACATGAACAGAATGNCCGGCAGCTGTTTTTAGTGTTCTTAGNCTAGGCTGAATACCCAGCATGCGTTTTACCGGAGCATTGTATTTTCCCAATAAGGTTGAAATAAAATCTTTAATGGTAAACTGATAGTCAACATACAATACTTTGTTTTCAATTGCAGCAACNGACATTAGTTCTACAATTGTTTTTGCATAATTACCNTCCCAGTTAGGGTTGGATAAACAAAGTATGTTGCGGTTCTTGAGCATAATTNACATTAACCNCGGAACCTTACACGTCTTCTTTCTGGAGTAAAGCCGGAATTGTTTTCAAAATAATGAGAATGTCTTGCCAAATGGAAAAATTATTGGCGTAATCATTATCGAGCTGCATGCGTTCTTCTTCACTCATTTCGCCTTTTCCACGTTTGGTTACTTGCCATAATCCTGTNATTCCTGCAGGGGCAATGAAACGAAGGCTGAAACGGTCTGTNGTTAGTTTTTCAGCCTCATACAAAGGAAGAGGTCTGTTACCAACAATAGACATATCTCCGATTAGCACATTAAAAAGTTGCGGCAATTCATCAATACTAGTGTTACGAATAAATTTGCCCACCTTGGTAATGCGTGGATCATTTTTNATTTTAATAAACGTGCCTGCTTCTTTTTTCTTTTTCAGTTGAGCATACTCTTCCTCAGTAATGGCTTTACCGTCCATATAGAGCATTTGCTCATCGTCTTTATTAATNCGGGAGATAATTTCAATGACACCTTCTTTTTTAGAGTGATGGACTTCTTNATCGTCTTNCTCATCAATTTTTTCTTGTGCTTTGTATTGGTTAAGGTGCGAAAGCTCCTTCAACTTTGCGTCAGCTCCGGTGTACATCGACCTGAATTTGTAGAACTTAAAAATGTGGTAACCTGTCCCTACCCGCATAGAATAATAGAAAATTGGGCCTTTACTTTCAAAACGGATAGCTAAAGCAATGATTAAGAATAGCGGAGAAAGAAGGATTAATGCAATTGCAGAGAAAAAAATGTCGAACACTCTTTTTATAAAAGGCATTTTGTAGCGTTCNATAGAAGCTTCTTGTTTTTTCTTGCCATTNAACTTAGGNGGTGGGTTTTCNAATAAATATTGAATTCGGTGAATAATTTGGCTTTCNGTTGACTGTTCGTCAAAAATCTCATTTACACCATCAATTATGGCTTCTTTNCGCATGGCATTATCAATGCCGGTTAGGATAAATATAATAGTTGTTTTTCCCAACTTATCATCAGCCTTAAGTTTGGTAAGAAGCCCCTTACAATTAGGACTATTGTAACGCCCTTTGGCNATAATCATATCAANACTTTTTTCTGAAGCTTCTATCCATTGATAGTACTCAAATCCATTTTCGAAAATGAGGACTTTATCATTTTTAAAGGCGTCTAGAAAATCAGGAGAAAGGTCATTTTTAGAACTTAAAAAGGCAATGATTTTTGAGTCTGCCATTATTTAGATCGGTTTATGATTCTAAAAATGTTGTCTATACGAGCTTCAAGTTCTTCGGGGTTAAAAGGCTTAACAAGGTAATCATCTGCACCAGATTTAAGTGCTTTTATTTTGTCTTGAGTATTTTCATTTCCCGAAAGCATAATCAATGGAACATCACGAAAAAAACCACTTGATCTAACTTGTTCTATAAAGCTAAAACCATCTAACTCTGGCATATTTAAATCNGCAATTATTACATCAGGAATGTTTCCTTCTTGCATCCAATTTAGAGCTTCTTTTCCATTGTTTTTTGATGTCACTTCATATTTTTTACCAAATACAAAGTCAAGAATCATTAAAATGGATTTCTCATCATCAACAGCCAGTAACTTCTTTTTCATACTATTTAGTATTGCTCAGCAATAGAATTCTTGTGGTGATGTATAGTTGTGCTTTATAAAGAAAGGAAATCTTTTTGGAATCAATATTGTTTTAAGCCATCAATTGCTTTCAGAATANTATCAACTGTAGCAGTAGCCCGCGCAGCAATGGTATCAATATTTTGCATAGATTTTCCGTCTTGCTCTAATTTTAATAGTTCATTACTTATAATTTCCATTCCCATCAATTTTGCAGAAGACTTGAGCTTGTGGGCAACGTTACTTACTTCTTGCCAGTTACTTTCGTTAGCAGCAATTTTCATTTCGTTTAATTGCTCCGGAGTCTTATCGATGTATGATTTGATAAGGTGTTTTACAAACTCTTCGTCTCCGTTGACTTGTTTGCGCAATACATCAATGTTAAAGAGAGGTTCAGTCATGTTATTTGTGTAAAACTATAGTTCGTTGTTCTGCATCATACGGTAAATGGTTGATTTACCAATGTCTAATTTTTTAGCAACTTCAAGAACATTGTTGTCATATTTTTCAAGAAAGGTTTTAATGATCTTGGTAGTGTACTCNCGAAGAGTCATTTCTTTCATCAAAATATCCTGCATTGAGTTGGATGAATTGAAAATGATATTCCCCTCATCAATTTCATAATTGTCAGCCATAACACAAGCCAATTCCATAACAGCTTTGAGCTCTCTTACGTTACCTGGGAAAGGATATTTTAAGAGTTTNTTCTTGGCCGCAGAATTAATTGTAATACTATTAATCCCATTGTCTTTACAGTATTCCTGAACAAAAAAGTCTGCAATTAATAGAATATCATTTCCACGTTCTCTTAATGGCGGAAGTTGAATAGGAAGTCCTAAGAGTCTGTAGTACAGATCCTCTCTGAACTTGCCGTTCTTCACTTGATCAGCAAGNTTTCTATGCGTTGCACAAATGACCCTTACATCAATCGGAATTGTTTTGTTGCCTCCAACACGAGTAACTTCTCGCTCTTGTAAAACCCTTAACAGTTTAGCTTGCANGCTAAAATCCATTTCACCAATCTCNTCTAGAAAAATGGTTCCACCNTTGGCTTCTTCAAATTTTCCAATCCTTTTGGCATTAGCCCCGGTAAAAGCGCCTTTTTCGTGTCCNAATAATTCACTNTCAATCAATTCACTTGGAATAGCTGTGATGTTGACAGGAACAAATGGCATTTTTTTCCGANGAGAGTTGTAGNGTATAGACTTAGCCACAACTTCTTTACCCGTACCTGTTTCTCCGGTTATTGAAACTGTAATTTTACTTTGGCAGGCCTTTTCAACAAGGGCAAATATTTTCTTGATGGCAGTACTGTTTCCAACAATGGTATTGCTGAAATCGTACTTCTTGCCAATCTCTTCTTTTAACTGAGAAATCTCATTGCGCAGTTGCAGGTTATTGCGAATGTTGTTTAAGATATTGAATAACCTGTCTCTGGTTTCCTCATTTTTTACAATGTAATCATAGGCACCTTGCTTGAGTAACTGAACAGCTGTACTAATATCTTCCTGTCCTGAAATAACAATAACCTGAATGTCTTCATTGTAATCTTTGATGCGTTTGAGTAATTGTTCTCCATCCATGTCAGGAAGAGAATAATCAAGTGTAATTACATCAGGATTTTCGTGAACCTTTGCTAGAATATCTTTTGCGTTATGAAATTTTTGAACGGTGTTTTCTTCGTTCAACTTCAGATTATATTCCAGAAAGTCGCAGTACCATTCATCGTCTTCAACAACAAATACTTTTAGATCATTTCGGTTTGCCATAAATCATGTTAGGTATTTTGGAAAGGTCTATACATTCAAATGTAGTCAAANATCCCAAAATGACACGTAAGCCCCGAAAAAATAATATNGTCTCTAACTGTATTGAAAACAGTTGTTTTAGTGTCGTTTGATGGAATGTTTTAGACTTAATCTTCGGACTTTACGTCTACAAGCTTACTTCCGCAATAAGGGCAATAATTCCATGCACCGTTGAATTCTTCCTGATCTTTTTCACACCATTTTGCAGGCATAAGAGCTCCAACTGGAAGTCTGAAATTGAAAGCTTCTCCTGCCAACATAATTGTAAAAGCACCTTTTTCGGTAGGATTAATAAGAGGATTTCCTTTTTCATTCTCAGGTTGAAAAACAATAAAGTGCATGTTTTCGCCCATTGTGCCTAACATATTGGCTAATACAGGAGTAAACATTCCCAGAATAACAGTCATATCACCACTTACTTCACTCGTAGGGATGGGATGATATTCTTTATCATCTGTAATGATGTATGTAGAATTAATGATTTCGTTTTTAGTCTTGTAACTTACATTTCCAAAAGTTGAAATATCACCATCAGCCATAGCAAAAAGTGTGTATTGGTCGAAAACCTCTATGAAAGCGTCTATTTGGTCTTGTGAAACTGAGCCTTCTTCAGCAAGGGCTATTTGCCAAAATTCAGAAGGAATCCACCACACAATACGCATTTTGTCGTCTTCATTACTCAACAATTGCGTTTCATCAGTAAGGGCATTTATCTGACTTCTTTGGGCTGTTGCAGAGAAAGAACAGAATAATGTGATGCATGTAAGAATGGAGATGATTTGTTTTTTCATAACAGATAAATTAACGGATGGGATTTACCGTATAACCGGCTTTATTTAATAATTCAATTAGTCCTTCTTTGCCCGGAAGATGAAGTGCACCAACTGCAATAAAAGCAGGTTGCTGTTCGATTATTTCAGGGATTTTTTTCATCCAATTATGGTTACGCTCATCAACCATAAAAGCTAACTCGCCTGAAGCCTCGGGCATCTCACTATAAATACTGTAGATAGTTGCTAGGTCTTGGTTTGTATAAGCTTTTTTTAAGGCCAAGCCTTCTTGTAATGTAGCATCTTTATTGTTTACCAACTCTAACAACCATTCAACCTGTTCTTCAAGTGGAATTTGATTCATTAGCAGATCAGCTTGTTCCATCATGGTTTCTAGCCCTTTTGCTTCTTTATTGTTGGCTTTTGCATAGGATGTAAAGTAGAAATCCATAGCTGTAGTTTCTTCTGTTAATTGAGTTGAGTCAGCTTCTTTTACGTAGGCCATACTCATTGTTGCCGCAAGAGAAATGGGCTTCATCCTGTCAAATGTAGCAATGTCTGTTCCGGTGAGGCGAAGTAATTCACTACCAATTAGCTTGTACTCTTCATCACTAACCATTTCGTGAAGCGTGGTATCAGGAAGCATCATTGTTAATGCAAATTGAAAAAGCTTGCTGGAATCCATAATCATTTCTACAACAATAAGTTCAGATGCGTCAAGGGCTTGCATAACATGCTCCTGTTCGGTAACGAAATCTTCTCCCATAGCATGGTAGGTTCCAAACAAGTACGAAGGCTGTTTTAATCCATTACCGGAGATTTCCCATAATAGCGACTGAGCCTTTAGTGAAAGCGATAAGCAGAAGATTGAGAGAAGGAGAACAAGTGGTTTTTTCATCTTTCAAAGATCGATCAATTTTATGAATGATTTTAGTGTTCGTTCAGTCTTCATGATCCAAAGGAGAGTCAAGAGCACCGGGGTGCTGTTTAACTTTGGTTTTGGCATTTTTTGAACGAAGTGCAGCTATGAGAAGTAAAGTGATGAAAAATGACCTGGAAAAGATGGATGTAATATTTAGACGCATAAGCACCACAAAATCCAGAATTGTAATAAGCACAAAAAGCGATAAGCCCATGTATAAAGCCGGTTGCGGTCGCTGAATGGCCAAAAATCCCAATCCAATAAAAATGATCGGAACTACAAATGAGATTCCGATGTCTATTGTAAAAGGAATTTCTTGCAGGAAATAAAAAAGAGAAATCATAAGTAGGTTTAAACCTCCTACGAAAAACAACGTATTTCTCCCGATGTTAACAGATTTGGTAGCTTCGGATGTTTTTCGTTCAGCAAGAATTTCCTGTGCAACTCTTTTCGCTTTTTCTTTTTCTTCTTCGGTGGGGGACATTTTTAAAAGTTATTTGGTGTTCGAATAGCTATTGTTTTCAAGATCTATGTCTGCTAATCTGCCAGAAGGATCAATTTGAATGGAAGCTACCTCTTTTACTTTTTTGTCAAGAGTAAATGTGTAGGTAGGAGCTACCCAAACCCAGTCTTTCAGAACAGTTCTTTTGAGCTTGGTTTCGTTTGCTTTTTCTCCTCGCATCATCTCCAATGGGATATAGAAAAGCTCTTCTGTACCATCAGTATAACTTATTTTAATGTCAAGCGGCATTGGAATATTACCAATTCGTTTTAACGTTACTTCTGTTTGTTTTTTGGCTTTGTCAACTGATGCAATGGCATAATCTGTAACCTCTGTTGTATTCACAAAACGTTCTAAGTACCAATCTAACACCAAGCCAGATTCTTTTTCCATAACACGAATAAAATCCCAAGGGTCAGGATGCTTGAATTTCCAAGTGTTGAAGTAACGTTTCATACCGCGGTAAAAAACATCTTCTCCAACAATGTAGTTGAGTTGATACAAGAAGATAGATCCTTTTACATAGCTTGAAATAGAGTATGCACGATTGGTTTTAAAACGATCGGCATGTACACTCATAGGTTCGTGCAAAGGGGTAGCAGAGAAAGCACCATACACATAGTAGTAGCTTCCCAATGGATTGGCTTCATGTTTTCCGGTAACACTATCCATTACAATGTGTTCTGCATATGAAGTAAAGCCTTCATCCATCCAAGGATATTTGCCTTCGTTAGTTCCTAAAACACCATAATACCAGTTGTGAAAAGATTCGTGTGCAATTAATCCCAATTGACCATCGAAGTCTCCATGTCCTAAAATCATCGTACACATGGGGTATTCCATACCACCATCACCACCTTGAATAACAGAAAAATCAGAATAAGGATATTTTCCAAATAAGGCATTCATCACTTGAAACAACTCTCCAACTTTTGGTTGAATGGCTTTCCATTGTTCAGCTAAAGTGTCTGTTTGGTAAAAAAAGTGAAGTTTGGGGCCGCCCGGAGCGTAGTACATGTCATGTTGATAATCTGGGTCAGCTGCCCATGCAAAATCATGCACATTTTCGGCTTTAAAATGCCAACTGATTTTATCTGAATCTTTTGAAGGAACTAGTATTTCATCAGGGTCTTGATAACCATGTCCTACTTCCTGAGGGTTTTGGACTACACCTGTTCCGGCCAATGTATAACTTTTGTCAATGTCTATAGTAACATCAAAAGTTCCCCAAATACCATAGAACTCACGACCAATGTAAGTGTCAACATTCCAGCCACTTTGGTCATATTCTGCAAGTTTAGGATACCATTGTGTCATGGTGTAGTCAATTCCTTCTTTATTGTCACGACCACTTCTTCTGATTTGTAAAGGAACCTGACTGTGGTAGCTTAAATAAAATTTTGTTTGTTCGCCCGGAGCAATTGGTGTAGGTAAGCTGGCCTCTAGCACAGTTCCAACTATTTGAAAAGTTACACTGTCTCCATCTTGCGTAAAAGCATTAATGTTATGGTAGCCAATTTCATCGTCTTTTAGTTGACTAATGCGGTCTTTAACTCTTCCATCAGGATCTTTAATGGTCAGAGAGCGAGTATCCATAGCACTTCCTGGTTGAAAGGCATTGAAATACAAGTGAAAGAAAACCTCTGTTAAGGTGTCTGGAGAGTTGTTGGTGTAGGTTACTGTTTGTACTCCATCAAATTGATGATTTTCAACATTGAAATCAACGTTGATTTCATAATTAACGGCTTGTTGCCAATAACCGTTTTGAGCGTTGGTTGAAGTTAAAAAGAGGAGTACAAAGCTTGCTAGTAAAGTGAAATTCTTCATGTATGACACAATTTTTGAGGTTTTCGAAAATAGAAAAACCTATGCGTGTATTGAAGAATTACTTTTTCTTTTTATCCTTTTTTGGCACAGGGTCGTAGCCATGTCCTCCCCAGGGATGGCAGCTGCTAATGCGTTTTATGGCTAACCATAGTCCTTTGAACGGACCCCATTCGCGAATGGCATCAATGCTATATTGACTGCATGTTGGTGTATACCTGCAATTGGACCCTAACAATGGTGAAATGAATAATTGATAGATTTTCACCAGACCAATTAGAAGATATTCAAGGAGTCTTTTAAGCAAGTGACGTTAAATTATTTCTGAAAATCTTTGTAAAGCAAACTGGGCTGGATGCCTTCATTGTTTTGATATTTACCTGATTTATAAAGGTCATAATCACCTTCAATTGTGTGGTAAAATATCTGGCATATTTCAACTTCCGGATAAATACGAATAGGCTGTACGCAAAAGATCTCCAGTGTCCAGAACCCATTAAATCCTACATCGCCAAAGCCGGCTGTAACATGTATGAAAAGTCCTAAACGTCCAATTGAAGATCTACCTTCTAACATTGGAACATATTTATCAGTTGAGGTATGTTCAATGGTTCTACCTAAGTAGAGCTTGTTGGGTTCGAGTAACAAACCTTCTTCTGGTATAATTACCTTACTGGTAGGATTCGGATTTTTCATGTCGAGCTGGTTGTTTTCATACACCAATAGCTCGTTAAAAAGACGAAGGTTATAACTGTTAGGATTGAGCTGTGACTCATTGAACGGACTGATATGGATGTTTTTATCCATTTGCCGTTGAATCTCTTTACCCGATAGTATCATATTAAAAGTCTAACAACGTTTTGTTTAAGATTTGCAAATCTAAGTAAATCGGGAGGTGATCGCTATAGCCACCTACGTATTTCGGTCCTAAATAAGTTCTGTGCAGTTTATGTCCCAAGTGTGTGGCATCGTTTTCTAACAGAAAAGGAGCTGAAAAAATACCGGCACTTTTGTACATCATTTGTAGACGGTGTTCTCCTTTAACAATGGGTTTGCTCACAAAAAACTGATCTAAGATTCCCCATTGGCCGGCAAATTTATGAGTGCCTGCCGAATGGCGCAATGGTCCCATGGCATTGTAAAGGTCTTTCCAGTTGAGGTTGGCAGTATCTAGTTTTGCCCCAAGGTTTTCTGTAATGCTGCCATCTTCGGGCTCATCGTTAAAATCTCCTGTAATGATGATGTTTGCTTTTGTATCAACACGCAAAATAGAGTCTACCTTTGAGCGCACAATGTCTGCGGCTCTTCTACGCTTGGGATCTGTAACCATGTGTCCGCCAAAGCGCGAAGGCCAATGGTTCACAAAAATGTGTACTTCAACTTCTTTGTTGAGCATTCCTCTCACATACAAAATGTCTCGGGTGGGGCGAGAGCCTTCTTCAGAGAAAGTAACCTTTATATGGTGGTATTTGATGACTTTGAATTTCTCCGGACGGTAGAGAAAGGCAACATCTATACCCCGTTTATCAGGAGAGTCTTTATGGATAATGGAGTAATTATTTTCTTTTAAACCTGTAGTGTTCACAAGATCCTCAACCACCTTTAGGTTTTCTACTTCTGCAAGACAGATGACTTCAGCTGGTTCCCAGCCTCCAACGGCAATTAGGGTTTTGGATAAATCTTGAAGTTTTTTCTGGTATTTTTTTTCATTCCAGTGTTTGTCTCCATACGGAGTAAACTCATCATCATTGGTTTCAGGATTATCGTAGGTGTCAAAAAGGTTCTCAACATTCCAGAAAACAACACGTGCTTTGTTAGGGCCTCTGAAACTGTCATCAAATTTTGAGAAAAGTAATTCAAAGTTATGACCAAAGTCTGACGAGTCTGTTTGTGCAAAGAGCGCATGTTGAGCAAAAAATGCCAGTAGCGTAAGCAGTAGTTTTGCTTTCATAGTATTGTGATATTCTTCTGTGTCTGAAATGATGATCAAAAATAAAAAAGCCCCTATTCGAAAGGGGCTGATAAAATATTGTTGGATATAAGTTTGTAGGAATTGATCACATTAGGCGATGTAATCAAATCAAGGATTATCGTCAAGATCATCGAAGTTAATGTTGGTAAATTCTTCAGAAATACCGTTTGTTACTTCTTGATCTTTTTGTGTTTTTAATTCAATAATTTTTTGAAATGAATCTGAAAGTGCTTTTCCAAATTTTTCGAAGTCTTCTTTGTACAAGAAGATTTTATGCTTTTGATAGTGATAATTACCGCCATCGTCATACTTGCGTTTGCTTTCAGTAATGGTTAAATAATAATCATTATTTCGGGTAGCCCGAACATCAAAAAAGTAAGTGCGTTTGCCTGCCCTCACTGCATTGGCATAAATTTCCTCCTGCTCTCTATAATCTTCGTTGTTCTCCATCGCTTTAGGTTTAGTTTCCGAACTTTTCTTTCACATAATCCTCCCAAAGTTATTAAAATCAGAAACTAACTAAAGTTATTTTACTAAGCTTTTTCTTCTTCCAGTAGTTGTTGTTGGAATAAATCGAAATAAATACCTTGTTTATCAATGAGTTGGGTGTGATTACCCTCCTCGGCTATAGTACCGTCTTCCAATACAATTATTTTATTGCAATGCTTTACAGAGCTTACCCGGTGGGAGATAATCAAAGTTGTTTTGCCTTCCATGATAGGTTTTAAGTGCTGAATAATCTTCTCTTCTGTTTCTGTATCAACAGCACTTAATGCATCATCAAGAATTAAAATTTGTGGTTGACGTATAATAGCTCTTGCAATGGAAACACGTTGTTTTTGCCCACCTGAAAGTGTAATTCCGCGTTCGCCTAAAATGGTATCCATCCCTTTTGGAAAATCAGCTATGTTGTGATAAACCTCGGCTTGTTTGGCCGCTGTAATTACGTCTTCTTCATTGTACTCATCTCGTTTAAGCCCAAAAGCAATGTTATTGCGAATAGAATCGCTAAAAAGGAAAACCTCTTGTGGAACATAGCCTATAGATGAACGAAGGTCACTTAGGTTTACCGATTTTATGGGGGTTCCGTCCATTTCAATAGTACCTTCATCTACATCAAACAAACGGCAAATTAAGTTGGCGATGGTTGATTTACCACTTCCGGTTCTACCAATAATGGCTAAAGAATCTCCCGGATTTACTGTGAAGTTAAGGTCTTTAATGGCTTGAATTCCAGAATCAGGATAAGTGAAAGAAACATCTTTAAACGTAATTCCACCTCTAACAGCTGTAGGAGTGAAAACTTCATTTTGAACTTCAGGAACTGTGTGTAAAAACTCATTGATACGTTCCTGAGAAGCGGCAGCACGTTGCGTTAAAGAGGTCACCCAACCTAAAGAAGCAACAGGCCATGTAAGCATGTTTACATAAATCACAAACTCGGCAATATTACCGGTTGTAATTTCATTATCAATGGCCAATTGTCCGCCTATGTATACGGTTAAGATGGTGCTTAGCCCAATCAGTAACGTCATCAAAGGAGCAAAGAGGGCATTTACCTTCACCAGCTCTAAACTGGTGTCTTTGTACTTTTCGGTTTCATTGTTGAAATAAGTGTCGCGTTCCACATCGCGATTGTAGGCTTTCAATACTCTAATTCCGCTAAAAGCTTCTTGTACAAATGAGTTAAGAACCGAAAGTTGACGCTGAACTTTTTCACTCTTGATGTTAATGACATTGCTTACATAGTAGATACTAATGGAAAGTAAAGGGAGCGGAAGCAATACGTAAAGCGTTAATTTTACATTTACAGTAAGCATGGTTGTAATAACCAACACAAACAAAACCAGTAGGTTAAGTGAGTACATGATGGCTGGCCCTGTATACATTCTTACCCGGCTCACATCTTCACTAATGCGGTTCATCAAATCTCCGGTTTTATTGCGCTTGTAGAAAGCCAAACTAAGTTCCTGATAGTGCTCAAAAATTTCGTTTTTCAAGTCGTATTCAATTAAACGGCTCATTACAATTACCGTTTGACGTGTAAAAAAGAGAAAAACGCCTTTGAGTAAAGCTAACAATAACACAACTCCTCCGGCCAATAGCAACGACTTACTGAGTAATCCGTAAAATTCATTTTGAACGTCAAAACCATTGAGCAATTGATACTGAATAATGGTTTGCTCAACCATATCAAACGTATAGCGAATAAGTTGGGCAGGGAAGATGGAAAATAGGTTGGAAAAGGTAACAAATAGCACGCCTGAGATCAGGTGCCATTTATACTTGATGAAATATTTATTAAGATGTTTTAATGCTTTCATTGAACAATATCAGAATACCACTTGCACTAATTATTTTACCTACTTTTGCAGCCGCCAAAAGGCAGGCAAAAAACCACTGGCAAACCTACGATTAATCGCAGGCTTTTGCTAATGCCAGCTTTAGATTTGAAATTATGAATGTAATTGAGAAAGATCAATCAACAGCAAGTGAAAACGCTGTTCTTGCTCAAATGTTTGAGCTGGGTCATGAACAAGTTGTTTTTTGTAATGATAAAGCAACGGGTCTTCGCGCCATTATCGGAATTCACAATACAGTTTTAGGGCCTGCTCTTGGTGGCACGCGCATGTGGAATTATGCTTCTGAAGAAGAGGCACTTCGTGATGTTATGCGTCTTTCCAGAGGGATGACCTACAAAGCTGCTGTAAGCGGTTTGAACCTTGGAGGAGGGAAAGCTGTAATTATTGGTGATGCCCGCACTCAAAAAAATGAGGCGTTGATGCGCAGATTCGGAAAGTTTGTAGACTCTCTAGCGGGTAAATACATTACAGCAGAAGATGTTGGAATGACGACCCTTGACATGGAGTACATTCACAACGAAACAGAACACGTAGTTGGTATTCCTGAAACACTGGGCGGAGGTGGAGATCCTTCTCCGGTAACAGCTTATGGTGTTTACATGGGAATGAAAGCATCAGCCAAACAAGCATGGGGAAACGATTTATTGAATGGTAAAAAAATAGTGGTTCAAGGTGTTGGAAATGTAGGTTCACACTTGATTGACTATGCCATTAAAGAAGGTGCTAAAGTGTGGGTTTCTGATATTTTTGAAGATAAAATCAAAGCCATTACCGATAAGTATCCGGGAGTAAAGGTGTTGCAACCCCATGAAATTTTTGATGCCGAAATGGACATTTATGCACCGTGTGCATTAGGAGCAACATTAAACGATGATACGATCAACCGTTTGAAATGTCAGGTTGTTTCCGGAGCTGCAAATAACCAGTTGTTAGACGAGGAAAAACACGGCAATTTGTTGGTTGAAAAAGGCATTTTCTATGCGCCCGACTTTTTGATCAATGCAGGTGGTGTAATCAACTGTTTTGCAGAATTAGAAGGCTATAATCGTGAAAGAGCAATCGCTAAGACTGAGCACATTTACGATACAACATTAAATATTTACAAACTCGCAGCAGATCAGGGAATCAACACTAATCGTGCGGCAATGCAATTGGCTGAGAAACGCATCAGCGATATTGGAAAAGTGAAATTGGGGTACTAAGAGGGTATGTACGGAATTCTGAACAGAAGGTATTTAAGGGTAAAAGTTTTTCAAGCCATTTACGCCTATTCTCAGTCTAACAACGATTTAATTGTTGGAGAGAAGAACATGCTGAAAAGCATCAATGAAATTTATGATTTGTTTCTCTATGAAGTTCAACTCATTCTGGATGTGGTTGAAATGGCGCGTAGAAACATTGAACAAAACAGAGAAAAAAGACTTCCAACACCTGAAGACCTCAATCCAAACATGAAGTTTGTTGAAAATCAGGTGATTTCTATGCTGGAAAACAACGAAGTGTTTACACGTGAGGTTGAAAAGCGTAAAATCAGCTGGGGCATTGAGTCTGACAATGTGAAAAAACTTTGGCGTGCTATCCGCGAGTGCGATGAGTACCTCAATTACATGAACAACCCTGAGCGTAGCTTCAAAGAAGACAAAGAGCTTATCGTAAAGTTGTATAAAAACTACATTGTTGGNTTTGAGGCATTGCACCATTTCTTGGAAGATCGTAGCATCTATTGGATGGACGATTTAACAGTGGTAAGTATTAATGTGGCTAAAACCATTAACCACATGAAATATTCGGAAGATACTACAAGAAACTTGTTGCCTTCGTTGTTTAAAGATCGTGAAGACGATGTTCAATTTGTAAAAGAACTTTACCGCAAAACAATTTTAAACGATGAAGAGTTAAGTCAGCACATTGAAGAAAAAACCAAGAACTGGGAAGTAGACAGAATTGTTCGCTTAGATGTAATTCTGATGAAAATGGCATTGGCTGAATTCCTCTACTTTAAAACCATTCCGGTAAAGGTTTCAATGAACGAATACATTGANCTGGCCAAATCATACAGCACACCAAACAGTAAGAACTTTATTAACGGGATTCTTGATAAATTGGTCGCTGATTTGAAAAGCAAAGGCATTATTCAAAAAGTAGGAAGAGGATTAATCGAGTAAAACCGAAATTATGATAGGAAAGAAAATTCAAAGCTTGTTCGTTGTCGCATTAGTNGCTGCTNCATTTNCAGCTTGCGATAATACGGAGAAAAGCACTGTAACGGCAGATATGGTAACCAATCCAAAAACAGCAAATGAAGGTCAGGCCGAAGAGCTGAAAACAATGCCGGAAATGCAATTTGATACGTTGNTGCANGACTTTGGAAACATTACACAAGGCGAGCGTGTAAAAACTACATTTTCTTTTACCAATTCAGGTGAAGCCGATTTGATTATTACCAATGCAAAAGGTTCTTGCGGCTGTACAGTTCCAGATTGGCCNAANCGTCCAATCAAACCGGGAGAAACTGCAGAAATTAAAGTGATGTTCAATTCAGAAGGACGTCAAAATACATTTCACAAACAAATTTACATCACTGCCAATACAGATCCGGCAACTAATGTTTTAGCGATTAAGGGAAACATTTTAACCCCATCAACAAACGAATAATAANAATAAACTATGCAATTAGACAACATCATTCTATTAATGGCTCCGGCAGAAGGAGAAAGCCCTTTCATGCAATTCATTCCATTGGTATTGATCATGGCTGTATTTTACTTCTTCATGATTCGTCCGCAAATGAAAAAGGCCAAAGAGTCTAAAAAGTTTCGTGAGGAAATCAAAAAAGGAGATAATGTAGTAACCATTGGTGGAGTTCACGGTAAAATTGTTGAAATTAAAGAAACAACTATAGTGATTGAAACTGAAGGAAAAGGCCGTTTGAAAGTAGAAAAAGCAGCTATTTCTCCAGAATTTACAAATGGAACAGGCGCCTCTGAACTCGCTCAGGGAGCTAAAAAATAATATACCTTTAGGCTGATGAAGCGAACAGCTGCACAGCTACTAATTTATTTAAGAAACTTCCGGTTTAAATCAAATCGGAAGTTTTCTGTTTTTCTCATCTGCGTTTTTATTGCCAGTGGTTTTTGGCTACTCAATGCGTTAACCAAAACGTATGAAATTTCATTGGCAGTTCCCATAGCTTATCAACGCTTACCCCAAGATCGTGTAATTCTCAATCGTTTGCCTCGTGAAATTATTTTNTCGCTAGAAGGAGATGGTTTCAATCTGTTGGGTGTTGAAGACGAAGAAGATTTTGATACGCTTAAAGTCGATTTAAGCCGCATCAAGTGGCAAGAACAAAGAGATAAACAAAGCGGTGTTCTCAATACGCAATTCATTAAAGACCAATTGGCAACAGAACTGAGTGGTCAAATCCGTGTTACAGACATTTCAATCGATAGCTTTACNGTAGTTACAGATNTTTTACTGCATAAAAAAGTAAATGTATATCCATTGGTAGTTGCTGATTTAGGGGAAGAATTTGTCTTAAAGTCTCCTTTGCATTGGGAGCCTAAGGCTGTTGAGTTGTATGGGCCTAAAAGTTTTATTGAAGTCATTGATTCAGTAGCAACAGATAAAATAGAGCTGAAAAAAGAAGATGGTGTACAAACGTATAATGTGCCAATAATGAGGCAGCATCCATCGATGTATAGNAANCCNGGGAGCATACAAATTAAAGCTGAGGTTGAGTCTATTTCAGAAACAACCATTAAAGTTCCNATTACGACAAAGAACACCGATGGAGAAAATGACCTAAAAGTATATCCATCAGTTGTAGAGGTAACCTGTGCGCTGGGGCTAAGCAAATTTGAAACGTTAAATCCCGGAGATTTCAAAGTGTNTGTTGACTATAACGATGTGAAAGATCGTCCGGCACGTTTAAACGTGTATGCCGAAAGCTTGTCAAAAGGNATTGTCGTTCGTTCTGTAAAGCCNGAACGCGTTGAATACATAATTCGNAANCGATGATGAANGTAGGATTAACCGGAGGAATTGGAAGCGGGAAAACTACCGTTTGCAGAGTGTTTGAAAAATTGGGTGTTCCNGTTTATTATTCAGATGATCGTGCGAAGGCGCTTTACATTGAAAGTAAAGAAGTTAAGCAACANGTAATTGACCTCTTGGGANAAGACNCNTACCTTGAAAATGGAGCCCTCAACAAGCAATACATTTCAGAAAAAGTATTTAACGATAAAGCATTGTTGCAGCAACTCAATGCCATTTTACATCCTGCTGTAGCAAAAGATTATGCTTCGTGGTTAGAGCAGCATAAAGCAGCANCTTATACCCTCAAAGAAGCTGCGATTCTCATCGAATCGGGNGCATACAAAAATTGTGATCAGTTGATTGTTGTTACAGCNCCTGAAGTTGTTCGCATTGAACGTGTAACNCAGCGCGATGGAGTAGAGNAAGCAGCNATTAAAGCTCGCATGAATAACCAAATGCAAGAANCNGAAAGNGTAGAATATGCCGATTTCATTTTGGAAAATGATGGCGAAAAAAGTATCCTCAAACAAGCTTTGGCCATTCATCAACAATTGCTNAAAATCGCTGAGTAGTTNCAGCATTGTTTACCTTTGNGCAAAGTAAGATTATGAAGATTTTTACTGCCGCTCAAATTCGAAAAGCCGATCAGTTTACCATTCAAAATGAACCNATTTCTTCNGTTGATTTAATGGAAAGAGCAGCGACTGTTTTNTTTGAAAACCTGTTGCCGTTACTGAAAGAAAATCAANCCGTTTANACGTTTTGTGGGATAGGAAATAACGGTGGAGATGGCTTGGTGTTCACGCGCTTACTGCTCGAAAAAGGCTATGCTGCTAAAGCGGTAATTGTGCGTTTTTCAGATAAAACCAGTGACGACTTCNCAGTCAACTTTTCACGACTNGAGAAAATGAATCCAACAGCTATTCTTGANTTGAANTCCATTGAAGAATTTCCGGAAATGGAACCGGAAGCAATAGTTGTAGATGGCATTTTTGGCTCTGGATTAGCGCGAGAAGTNGAAGGATTTCCCGGAGAAGTNATCGATAAAATCAATGCGCATAAAGGAGCTGTTTTTGCTATAGATGTTCCTTCTGGATTGTTTTGCGAAGACAATTCAAAAAACAAAGGTTCAATCGTAAAGGCAGATGTGACTTTCACTTTTCAATATCCTAAATTAGCATTCCTATTTCCTGAGAATGCCCCGTTTGTTGGCGATTTTAAAGTATTGAACATNGNCTTATTGCCCCAATATGAGCAGCAGGAATTTTCTCCATACCATTTGGTAACACAACCATTGGTAGAAGCCACTTACCGCATTCGTCCCAAATTTTCGCACAAAGGCACTTTTGGTCATGCATTGTTATTGGCCGGAAGCAAAGGAAAAATTGGAGCGGCTGTATTGAGTGCAAAAGCGGCTTTACGTTCGGGATTAGGTTTGTTGACNGTTCATACTGCTGAGCCCGGATACACAGTCATCCAAACAGCTGTTCCNGANGCNATGTGTACCACCGACCAAACAGATTNCATCAGNTCATTGCCNGATGTTGCTCCATACAAAGTATTAGGCGTTGGTCCGGGAATTGGCGTAGAAGACGAAACCGCCAACATACTAAAAATGGCGATTCAGAATAGCAGTGCTCCAATGGTTTTAGATGCTGATGCATTGAACATTCTAGCACAAAATACAACGTGGTTAGAGTTCTTGCCGAAAGGAAGTGTTTTGACTCCACACCCCGGAGAATTTGCCCGTTTCAAAGGAAAAATGGAATTAGGCTTTCACCGCATGGAAGCCGCTAGAGCAATGAGTCAGCGCTATGGAATTTACATTGTACTTAAAGGAGCACATACACAAATCTGTTGTCCGGATGGAGATGTGTTTTTCAACAGTACGGGGAATCCTGGAATGGCAACAGGCGGAAGTGGTGATGTATTGACCGGAATATTAACGGCATTATTGGCACAAGGCTATAATCCGAAAGAAGCTTGTGTATTGGGTGTTTTTCTGCACGGAAGAGCAGGCGATCTAGCCGCTGAAACAGTGGGTGAAGAAGCATTGGTAGCCGGAGAAATCGTAGCGCATATCCCGCAAGCGTGGCAATCGATTTACCCAAAAAAGATGTAACCGATAATGATGGCAGCAATGATTCCTGCTAAATCTGCGGTTAATCCGGCAGCAACGGTATAACGTGTTTTCTTGATGTTTACTGCTCCATAATACACCGCCAATGTGTAAAATGTGGTTTCGGTAGAGCCTTGAAAAATAGAAGCTAAACGTTCTTGGAAAGAACCCATGCCAAATTCTTGTTGTGCTTCAACCATCATGCTTCGTGCACCACTACCGCTAAAAGGTTTCATAAAAGCGGTAGGCAAGGCATCTACAAATCGGGTATCTTCTAAAAAGAGTTCAGCCAACCATTTTACTCCATATTGCAAAACATCAAAAGCTCCTGAAGCACGGAAAACGCCAATTGCAATTAACATTCCAACGAGGTAGGGAATAATCTTTACAGCAACCGAAAAACCTTCTTTTGCACCGTCAATAAAACTGTCGTAAATGTTGATTTTACTTCTCAAAGCCAAAACAATGAATCCGATAATAGCCGACATTAAAATAGCGTTTCCAGCTACAGCACTAATGGCTTCAACATCTTGTTGCGGCAAAGCGCTAAAGTAGTAGAGCAGTAAAACAATGAGAACAGTCAACGATCCGATGGAAAGTAAAATGACAGGATGGAGCAAGTTGATTTTTTGACGAATACCAACAGTGATTAATCCTACTAAAGAAGCAAAAAAGGTGGCAAACAAAATGGGCAAAAACACTTCAGAAGGTGATTCGGCTCCACTGCGTAACGCCATTACACTCACCGGAATAATGGTCAGCCCAGAAGTGTTTAACACCAAAAACATAATCATGGCATTGCTGGCCGTATCTTTCTTTTCATTGGCCTTTTGCAATTCTTCCATGGCTTTTAAGCCGAANGGAGTAGCAGCATTNTCNAGCCCTAACATGTTGGCCGAAAAGTTCATCAACATGGCAGACATGGCTGGATGTTCNGCCGGGATTTCAGGAAATAACCTGCGAAACAAAGGNCTTACCAATCGTGATAAACGNTGAATGGCTCCACCGTCTTCTCCNACCTTCATAATGCCCANCCAAAAGGTCATGACACCAATCAAAACGATGACAATGCTCACCGAAACTTCGGCCATGCTNAAGGTAGAATCTACCAAGTCTTTGAACACATAAAGGTCAGCTTCGGTAAATGTGATGTTGAAAAGGTCTTGCAATTGATCGCGAAAGAAATACCCCAANGTGCGCAACAACGCCACCAAAAAGCCNATGCAAAACAGTGCTACAAAAACATAGTGTAAAGCCATATTTCGAAAGTAACACAAATCCGTTTCGGTTTATAGGTAGCGGAAAACCAGTTTTACGTAATGAATTGTTAACAGTCGATTTTCGGTNGAAGATGGGCTTTTTAACCAAAAACAATTTACTTCGTAACAAACATAACAGCATGCGAAAATTTTTCACCTCTCTNTCAATCGTTCTCTTNGGAATGAATGCGCTCGCGCAAACGCAACAGCCCAAATTAATTGTGGGTATTGTAGTCGATCAAATGCGACCTGATTACTTGACGCGTTTTGCCCATCATTATGGAGAAGGTGGATTTNAACGTTTGTTGAGCGATGGTACCTGGTGTAAAAATGTACATTACAANTATGTGCCGACTTATACCGGTCCCGGACATGCTTCTATTTACAGNGGAACNACACCGCGCTATCACGGCATTATTGCCAANGATTGGTATGTAAGGGCTTTGGACGAAACGGTATACTGNGCACAAGACGATNCATTCAGCACTGTTGGGTCGGATACGAAAAACGGACAAATGGCTCCCACGCGTTTGTTGGCNACAACCATTACCGATCAGTTGCGCATGGTAACTCAATTTGAAGGAAAAGTGGTGGGCGTTGCTTTGAAAGATCGCGGTTCNATTTTGCCTGCNGGACACAATCCCAACGGNGCATATTGGTACGATAAATCTACNGGAGATTTCATTACATCAACGTATTACACCGAAGCATTACCCCAATGGGCGCAGACATTCAATGCTAAAAAATATGCTGATCAGTATTTGAGTGAAAACTGGGAATTGAGAGATCCGCTGAAGACTTATACTGCTTCTGAAGCNGATGATCAGCCGTATGAAAGTGGCCCGGATAACGATGCTCCGGCAGTGTTNCCCTATGACTTTGTGAAATTGCAAAACGGGAAAAAGGAATATTCAATTCTTCCTTACACCCCNAACGGAAATAAAATCACGACAGATTTTGCNTTAGCAGCCATTGAAGGTGAACAATTGGGTANAGACAATGTGATGGATTTCTTAGCATTGAGCTATTCTTCAACCGATTANATTGGACATGCTTACGGGCCAGAATCGAAAGAGATTGAAGATTGCTATGCGCGTTTGGATGATGAATTGGCTCGCTTGTTTGCTCAATTGGATGAGAAGGTAGGAGCCGGAAATTATTTGGTGTTCTTAACAGCAGATCATGCAGGGGCAGAACCTGTAGGCTACATGAAGAAACACAAAATGCCNGCTGGATTTTTCAGTTACAAAGCCATTCAGCAAACATTNGAAGAGAAACTGGATGCACGTTACGGAGAAGCAGANTGGATTTTGAATGCATTGAATTTTCAAGTGTTTGTGAATCACNAAGCTTGTGAAGCGCAAGAGGTAGGCTTTGAAGAAGTGACAGAAACTGTAGCCGAATTGTTGTTAGAAGTAGANGGTATTGCCCGTACNTNTACACGTGAGCAAATGCTGGAACAATCAATTGAACCNGGAGAGTTTCAACGCATGAAATTGGGCTTTAATCAAAAACGTTCGGGNGATGTGTTATTCGTGGCNNATCCNGGTTGGATGAAAGCATTGCGTTATGCTACAACCCACGGAACCAGTTATGCTTACGATACGCACGTTCCNTTGTTGTGGTATGGANCTGGGNTAAAGGCGCAAACAGTTTACACTGGATACGAAATCACAGATATTGNGTATACGNTATCGATGTTGTTGGATATTCCTTTNCCGAATGCAGCTATTGGTCAACCAATTTTANAATTGCTAGAAGATTAAAGAAAGTCTTCCAGTGTTCCCAAACCTTGTCTGATGATTTCAGGATCATCNCCATCACCCGTNCAATCGACTATNGTTGANGGAATGTTNTTGCCGTAACCACCATCTACAATAATGTCAACCTTGTCTTTGAAGTTCTCGTANAACATAGACGGATCGGTNGTGTATTCCAAAATTTCATCGTCATCNTGCACCGAAGTCGTAACGATNGGATTGCCCAACAAGCGTACAATTTCACGCGGAATAGGATTATCCGGAATACGNATCCCCACTTCTTTTTTCTTCGATTTGTTGAAGATCTTGGGCACATTCGTGTTGGCATCCAAAATGAACGTAAAAGCACCGGGAAGCGCCTTTTTCATCAAACGAAAAGTTGTGTTGGTAATCGGTTTGGTGTAGTCTGATAAATGACTGAGGTCGTAAAAAATCATGGCAAATTTGGCATCTTCTGCNTTAATGCCTTTGAGNTTNGCAATGCGTTCAATGGCTCTTTTGTTGGTNATGTCACATCCTAAACCGTAAACCGTATCGGTAGGGTAGATGATAATACCACCATCGCGTAAACATTCAACCACGGGGTTGAATTCTTTCATCTGAAAGTTATCAGGATTGATTCTTATGTGCTTTGCTGCCATGATTAAAAGATACAAAAACAAAAAAGTCTGATGCGTATTTCACACCAGACTTTCCTCTATTTTTTTCAACCGAATGAAAAGGAATTAGCTGTTTCCTTTTTGGTAATCGGCTAAGAATTTTTCAAGACCAATATCAGTAAGTGGGTGTTTCAACAAACCAGTNATTGAGCTNAAAGGTCCAGTCATTACATCAGCACCAACTTCAGCACATTTGATAACGTGCATAGTATGTCTTACCGATGCCGCTAAAATTTGCGTTTCGTACATGTAGTTGTCATAAATCAAACGAATTTGCTCAATCAACTCCATACCGTCAGTTGAAACATCNTCTAAACGACCGATGAATGGAGAAACGTATGTAGCACCAGCTTTAGCAGCCAATAAGGCTTGTCCGGCAGAGAAAACCAATGTACAGTTGGTAGGAATACCTTTNCTNGAGAAATATTTCAACGCTTTAANACCGTCTTTGATCATTGGAATTTTTACCACGATGTTCTCGTGCAATTCAGCCAAACGTTCGCCTTCTTTTACCATACCGTCAAAATCGGTAGAGATCACTTCAGCACTAACAGGACCATCTACAATGTTGCAAATGTTTACGTAGTGATCTAAAATGTTTTGCTCTCCGGTAATGCCTTCTTTCGCCATTAGCGAAGGATTAGTCGTTACACCGTCTAACACACCTAATTCGGCAGCTTCTTTGATTTGATCCAGATTGGCGGTATCAATGAAAAATTTCATACGTTTTCGAGTTGTTGATTTTGGCTGCAAAATTAGTACGCACCAATCAATTGACAAGAAAGATTCCTGAAAACTGTCTTTTGAATCAAAAACAACCCTAAATCATTGCTTCTCTGCGTTTTTTCTCATTGGTGAGCANACGCAATTCCTGNCCCATTTGTCCGGCAACAGCCGTGTTTTCTTCCGCTCTNCGGATGAGGTAAGGAACGGTNTCTTTAATTGGGCCGTAAGGCAAGTATTTAGAAACGTTGTAACCGGCATGNCTCAAATTATAGCTNATGTGNTCGCTCATGCCATACAATTGTGAAAAATAGATCGAAGGNTGATTGTGCGGAATTCTGTTCTCGTGCATCAAATGCACCAGCTTCATGCACGATTGCTCGTTGTGTGTNCCNCAGCAGATNTCAATAAAGTCNAGGTGTTGAACAGAAAGCTCAATAGCAGCATCGTAATCGTTATCTGTAGCCGCTTTGTTGGGCTGAATNGGATCTTTGTAACCNTTNCTTTGTGCACGTTTGCGCTCTTTTTCCATGTAAGCACCACGCACAAATTTCACTCCTAGTTTAAAGCCTTCNCGTTGAGCAGANTGCAACAACTTTTTCAGGTAATCCAAACGGTCCCAACGGTACATTTGAAGTGTTGTAAAAATGATGGCTTTACTTTGATTGTACCTGCGCATCATGGTCTCTGCCAAACGNTCAACAGCATCCTGAATCCAGGTTTCTTCCGCATCGATGTACATGGGCGTATCGGCATTGTAAGCNGCTCNGCAAATGGTGTCCAAACGTTTTACAACTTGCGCATATTCTTGCTTTTCAGCAGCAGAGAGTTCTTCGCCTGTTGAGACTTTTTCCAGCAATTCAAAACGTGCAATAGCNGTTGGTTTCATGCAACACACCGGAATATTTGGNTTGTCTTTGGCTTTATCGATAATGCGCAAAAACACNTCACTGGCTGCATCAAAAGAAGCTTCNGTAGATTGTCCTTCTATCGAATANTCGAGGATAGCACCAATCTTAGATTTCCCCATCATATCAATGGTTAAATCACAATCTTCTANNGATACGCCTCCGCAAAACTGACGGAAGATAGTCGCCTTAACAAAAGGGTCAATCGGAAGCCTAAGTGNCAACGCCAACTTGGTTAGGCTTGTAAGAAACTTGACCATTTTTTCATTTCCCATCATNCGAAAAATGAAGATGGAAAAAGCAAGGTCTTTGTCTGTTTTACTCTCGAAAGCAATAGCTGTGTCTTCGAAAGAAACTAACGTATGCGGTGCTGCTTTTGTCATGCTCAGAATCCAATTTTAAAGGCGGCAAATAAAGTGAATTTGTTTGTAGTGTAACAACAAAAANNAACGATCGTTCATACTTTTTTTACAGCCTTGCTATCNTTTTAAAATGAGGGTGTTAGCGAATTGTTGTAGTGTGTTTAAAACGCAAAAAAGCGGAAACACAAACTGCGCTTCCGCTTTTCAAGATTATAAAAGGTTTTAGACTATTCCAAAATGAGCTTGTCTAAAGTTTCAACCGAAACCGCATGGTAATTGTCACGCGCTTTCTCATAAATGGCTTTAGCCGTGGCTTTGCTTGGATCTGCCTCAATTAATGCTTTGTAAATTGGAACAAGGAATTTTCTTCTTCCCACTTCAATTAAAAATTCTTCCACTCTGCTGTCGGCAGGATGATAGCCTTTTTTGATGGTGTGCATAAACCATGCNGCTAAAATCTCGCTGTTGCCNGANTGNGTGAAATGGAAAGCGTTGTCTAACTCTTCNAAACGNCTTACANCTAAAGAATCTGGTAATTCNCGCAAGAAGTACAACCATTCGTGTGAACTCCAATCGTCTGTTTCAACTTCATTTAANCTAAAAGCACCGTCTGACCATGCTTTCAATGTTGAGCTCACACGTTGAAAACGCGTAGAAACTACTTTNGGACAATTTGAAGGTAAACCTCCCTGATAAATCCACTCGTCAACTTTCAGTTGTGCTCTAAGTGTGCTGTCGCTTTTAAACAAATTAGAATCAGCGTAAGTCAAAAATTCTTCAGTAATCATGGTTTGGAATGCATGCTCGTGGAAGTAGTTTTTCAAGAAACGATCAAACTTTTCTCTTCCCAAATTTTCTTCCAACATGCGTAAAAAGAAATAACCTTTTTCATAGGCAATGTCCGTCATTCCATCATCAGGGTTACGACCGACTAAATCCAATTTAAGGTGCGTGTCTTCTTTGGGAAGTTCATCAATATCGCCTTCTAAATCCTGATAGCCTAAAACAGCTAACATTTCAGCGTAATCTTTACCGTAAAGCTCTTCCATAATTCTACGCTCAAAGTATACGGTGAAACCTTCGTTCAGCCAGAAATCGTTCCAAGTAGCGTTGGTTACCAAGTTACCAGACCAGCTGTGCGCCATTTCGTGNGCTACTAAAGAAGTTAAACTGCGGTCACCNGCAATTACGGTTGGTGTAGCAAATGTTAACCTTGGATTTTCCATTCCACCGAAGGGGAAAGAAGGAGGAAGCACGATCAAATCGTANCGTTCCCANGCATATTTTCCNTAAAGCGATTCAGCAGCTTCCAGCATTTTTTCCATGTCGGCAAATTCCCAAGCTGCACNTTTAACCACAGAAGGTTCTGCATACACNGCTGTGCGAGGTCCTACCGNTTCAAAAGCAATATCGCCAACCGTTAACGCCATCAGGTAAGATGGAATAGGCTGCTGCATTTTGAAATGGTATTCTCCGGTTTCGTTGCGCTCTTGCGGATTTTCAGCACTCATCAACGCCATCAATTCAGCAGGTACTTTTACCGTTGCTTCATACGTGTAGCGAATTCCCGGNCTATCCTGACAAGGAATCCATGTTCTGGCTAAAATAGCTTGTGATTGGCTGAATAAAAACGGATGTTCTTTTCCGGCTGTTTGTTGAGGATTTAACCATTGNAANGCTTCAGCAGTTGGAGCTGTAGTGTAGCTAATGGCAATTTTTGTCGTATTCTCATTGAAATCAACCACCAAAGGCTGACCTAAAAATTCTTTNTCTTTTCCCAATTCNTAGTGAAGNGCNTCACCATCNTGATCGGTTACACCGTGAATGGTNAANCCGTCTACATCAAACTTGATTTGGTTGGCGGTGTCGTTGTGTTCAAAATCCCAGGTAGCAGTTGCGTCTATCGTTTTNGAATCGAAATTTACCTGAGCATCTAAGTTCAAGTGCGTCACTTTTGCCATTGCAGGTTCAGCAAAAGAGTGTACATCTTTTCTGAGGTCAATCATTGTTGTTTCTTCCTTTTTCTCTTGCACTTTTTCTCCTCCGCATGAAAACAGCGAGAGCATTAAAATGCCGGATAATGTTAGCTTAAAAACATTGCGTGTCATATACCATGTAAATTTGTGTTCGAAAGTAATAAAACCCAGCCGATTGCTTTGGTATAAAAGCAGAAGAGAAACTGACATAAGTCAATTTTAAGCATGACACCTCTCATTGGGCANGGATAGCAGCTAACCGAATTTTGTCATCATTATGCATTGGGAGAAATTAACCCACGAAGAGATTGAGCAGCGCATTTTTTCGGCTCTTCGTGAAAACAAAAATTACGACTCTGAAGCCATTTTGGGCGTACCCGGAACTTATCTGGACACGGAAGAGTTTCACCATGATGCTCCGTTTTTGAAAAATGCTCCGTTCTTGTCCACCTTGGTAGCCAACCCTAATCACATTGGTTGCCACACGTTGAACAAAGACAAAAGCGAAGANATTTTCAGAGGNACACAGCGGTTAGAAATTGAGTTAATCGATTTGATTGCTACGGAGATTTTCAAAGCCGCACCCGATACGGTAGACGGTTATGTAGCTCCGGGAGGAACAGAAGCCAANATTCAGGCGATGTGGATTTACCGCAATTTTTACATGACAGAGTTTAACGCTCAGCCACAAGAAATTGCCGTGATNTTTTCAGAAGACAGCCATTATTCAATGCCNAAAGGGGCTAATTTGTTGAACATTCAATCGNCAAAAATCAATGTCAATAAAACTACGCGNAGTATNGACCTTAGAGATCTTGAGGTGAAAGTAGGGCAGTTGAAAAATGCCGGAGTTAACTATTTTATTGTAGTGGCCAATATGGCAACCACCATGTTTGGATCGGTTGACGATGTTGANGCCATTAGNGNNTTTTTTGAAAGTCGTGAATTGCCCTACAAANTGCATGTAGATGGCGCTTTTGGCGGATTNATCTATCCGTTTACGGCNGCNNAAAANAATNAACTGAANTTNANTCATCCGAGTGTTTCGTCCATTACGCTTGATGCACACAAGATGCTGCAAGCTCCATTTGGAACAGGCATTTTTCTGGCCAGAAAAGGATTAATGCCTTTTGCCGGAACAAAAGATGCNCAATACGTTCAGGGGTTGGATTACACCATTTGTGGAAGCCGTTCCGGAGCAAATGTTATTGCCGTTTGGATGATTTTAATGACATACGGTTCNGAAGGTTGGAATGAAAAACTCAACAACCTGATTGCGCTAACCGATCGTTTNGCNGCNAAGCTTGACGAATTGGAAATCCGCTATTACCGCAATAAAACAATGAACATAGTGGCGATTGATGCCCGCGATATATCTGATGAAATTGCCAATAAATACAGGCTTGTGGCCAATACTTACAACGGAAAACCTGAGTGGTGGAAAATTGTAGTGATGCCGCACGTAAAAGAAGAAGTGCTGTGGCAATTTTTAGAAGAAGTAACAGAAGACCGAAAAATCCATTTCAATCATGAGTAACAATCTAGTACAGAAATACAACGTTCCCGGCCCCCGCTATACGAGCTACCCAACAGTGCCTTATTGGGAGCAAGAACCGTTGGATGAAAACGAATGGAAAACCCGTGTAAAAGGAACATTTAAAGCAACCAATACNGANGAAGGAATTGCCGTTTACATCCACTTGCCGTTTTGCAGCAACATGTGCCATTATTGCGGATGCAATGTGCGTTTTACGCAAAACCACAAGGTAGAAGAACCTTACNTAAAACGCGTGTTGCAAGAGTGGAACATGTACCTCGATTTGTTTGAAGAAAAGCCCAACATTGCCGAGTTGCATTTGGGAGGAGGAACACCAACATTTTTCTCACCAGAAAATTTAGAGACCTTATTGAATGGCATTTTTGCCGGAGCAAATTTAAAGCCCAATGCAGAGTTGAGTTTTGAAGCCCATCCGGGAAATACAACCAAAGCACACCTTGAAACATTATACAGTTTAGGCTTTAGACGTTTAAGTTTNGGNATNCAAGATTTTGACCCTAAAGTGCAGGAAATGATCAACCGCATTCAGCCTGTTGAAATGGTTGAAGAAGTGGTAGNACATGCCAGAGCAGTAGGTTTTGAATCGATCAATTTTGATTTGATTTACGGATTGCCGTTACAAACCGAAGACAGTGTGCGCGATACGCTGAAAGAAGTGCGCAGAATGCAACCCGATAGAATTGCCTTTTACAGTTATGCNCATGTGCCTTGGATCAAAGGCATTCAACGCAAGTTTACCGAAGANGATTTACCCAAAGGCGAAGAAAAACGCAGGTTGTATGAATTGGGCAAAGAACTGTTTGAAGCTGCCGGTTATGTAGANATCGGAATGGATCATTTTGCCTTGAAATCAGATTCGNTGTACAAAGCATTGCAAGAAGGAAANCTGCACCGCAACTTTATGGGCTATACCACCACAACAACCGATTTGATGGTTGGNTTGGGNGTAAGTTCCATTAGCGATAGTTGGGATGCTTTTGCACAGAATTACAAAACCATTCGNCAGTATGAAAANGCATTGGACGAAGGGAAGTTCCCCATTTTCAGAGGACACTTGNTGAATGCTGAAGACAAAGTGATTCGCAGACACATCTTAAACCTGATGTGTAAAATGGAAACTGAGTGGCACAACGAGTCGCTACAGGTAGAGGCGTTGTACAATGGATTGGAAAAATTGGGAGAAATGGAAAAAGACGGTCTGTTGATTCANACTCCTTATGCTATGCAGGTTACNGAAAAGGGGAGACCTTTTGTGCGCAATATTTGTATGGCAATTGATGCCAGATTAAACCGCAATCAACCTCAAACTCGTATCTTTAGCACCACAATCTAGAAATCCTTTGCAATGAAAAATATCTTATTCCTTACTGACTTTTCAGACACTGCNAACAAAGCTGTAGATGTTGCAGTGCAATTGACTCAAAAATTTGGTGCAACGCTTCATGTGATGCATTCGTTGAATACCGCTCAGCAATACATTAACATGAGTATGGCTTCAACCGGAGATTTAGGAATGCCGGGTGTTGAGCCAGACATCATTATGGAAACATTGAAAACGCAACGCGAGCAGGCTGATACCAACATGTCTGAATTGGTAGACCAATTGAAAGCCGTAGGTGTTTCTCCAATTACAGTAATGAGTCAGGATGATGTAATGCACGATGCAGCNGAATATGCAGAAGACCAAAACATTGATTTGGTGTTGATGGGNACNCACGGTGCAAAAGGATTCAGAGAAGCTTTCATTGGATCAAACGCACAAAAAATGGTACGCGAATGTGCTACTCCAGTCTTGACATTGAGCGATAGAATGGAGCAGTTCAATACCACTAAAATGGTGTATGCTTCTGATTTTACAGAAGAAGCNATCAANAAAAAAGTAGGTGAAGCCAAAGCNTTTGCAGATGCTTTAGGNGCTGAATTACACTTGGTATTCATCAATACACCGGCTTANTTTGAAGATTCTGAAAAATCGCACAAGCGCTTGGATGAGGTGGCAAAAACATATGGCATTGCANCAGATCATACAGAAGTGTACAACGATTATACCATAGAAGACGGAATTTTAGCTTACGCGAAAAAAATAGATGCAGGCATTGTATCGCTGACTACACACGGGTTTAAAGGGTTCAGAAAGTTGTTAAACGACAACATTACNGAAACGGTTGTGAACCATTCTAAGATTCCTGTGTTNAGTTATACAGTAGAAGAAGTTTAATGGTTTAGCTCATAGTAGCTGAATAGGATAGTGAAGNCCGNTGTTGGAGAACATCGGGCTTTTTTGTTTAAATNCTTCTGGTTGATTTTTTTGTTACTCATTCTTCATCTGCTTTGAGCTCTCCGAAATGATATTTTTCGACTTTTAACAATTCTCCTGCTTGATTATAAAATTTCCAAATTCCATGTTTCTTACTGAGAAAATATGGTAATGACTTATTACACATTCCAAGAGTTCCTGGATCCCATTGATTAATTACTTGTAACCCTTCTTTTTGTTTGTATAGACCTTGTACCTTAATCTTCCCATTTGGGTAATATTCAATATAGCTACCGGACAGTGTATCGTTAATGTAGTTATGTTCTTTCTCTATATTTCCTGNTNTATTATAGTAGTACCAAGTGCCTTCTTTAGAATCAACTTTTTCATTTTTAATCTTAACNTCATTACTATTATTGTATGTGACTTTAAAGCTTATTTCTCTAGTCTTATACTGTCCTTTAGTTTTTAGTATACCACTAAGAGGGAAATAGGTCTCAAAACCTCCATNTAAAGATCCATTTTTATAGTTTTCCTTTTTGGATAGTAATCCATTTTCTGAATAATATTTCCACTCTCCANTTTTCTCTCCATGCCTATAATACCCTATTCTTTGAATTGATTTATTAGGATGAAATTCAATAAAAAAACCATGAATTTTTCCATCAATATATTCTCGTATTTGAAAGACATCTCCGTTTGGATAATAAGTTACTTCTTGTCCATAAGGTAGATTATTATAGTAATAGCCTTTTTTAAAACATATCTTGATGGTGGTGTTGGAAGGACTTTTTTCGATCGTCCAATGTTCATATAACCCATTTTTAAGGCTATCATGAACTTCATAGACAATGCTATCTACTAAGTTATATTGATNAGACTTTTTGNTACGATAGTAGAATCCTTCACCGTTGAATAAGATTTGTTTGCGATCAGGAAAAGTCCATTGATTTATATAGCGTGGCCCAAGACTATCGTCTGGATAATAATATTGGGCATGTATATGACTTAATTCCTTAGTATATTCAGTCCAAAAACCAATAGGTTTCCACAAGGTATCTTCGTTATTAATAGTTGCAGCATAGCTTTGCCCCTTGGAGTAAAAGGGAGTAAGATAGATTTGCCTTTCCACGGATTTTACAATCGTATCATAAGTGTTTTGTGCATTTACACTAAATGGGAAGTCCCAAAGCGCAATTAGTGATAAAAAAATAAATAAGTAATGTTTTGAATGCATGGTGTGACTTGATTAAAATATTATAATAAATAATAAGCCTAATTAATTCACAATTTTTATCCACCATCCAGTCAGNCTGATGATACCCATACAAAAAATGATAAACCCTTTTTTACGGGTAGCTTTATCATAGGCATAGACCTTAGTACCTGCAGGGTCTGTTTTCTTATGTGTCCAATAAAACCAGCCGATTAAAATACCCAAAATACCGCCACCAATGGCTAAAATAACACCTAGTACAAGTCCCCATGTTTCTCCCTTATCAGGTTGTCGCAATGTTTTTAATCGCTTTTTCTGAAGTTCTTCCAGTATTTCAGCAGTAATGGTATGGCCGCGTTGTTTTAAAATTTCCTGAGCGAGAAAATAGTCTTCCTTGCTCCATTCGTCTTTTTTCTCAACAACTTCTAATAACTCTTCATCAGAAAACTCAAATAGGTAATGATCTTTAGAAAATTGATCAATTGCACTTTTAGCAGCAGCGTCAACAAGTTGGTCTACTTTTTCTTTGTCNGCCTTCTTGATTTGAACAGTGTATTCGTTGTCGTCATTGCCAGAATGNAGCGTGTTATATGGAGCNGGAGAAAGTTTTATTTCGGCNTCAATGCCATGTTCAATGAGCATTTGCGCAAAAGCTTTGGCTTCATCTTTTTGCTGAAAATTCTGATAGNTAATGAAAGGAGAATCAGTCATGGTGTAAACAGTTTGATGAGTTACAAAGAAACAGAAATACAGTTCATGTTTCCATTCATCAAAACGATTGTTTTTTAACTCAACTTCTTACCACAGAAAAATAGACCCAAACAATGAAAAGCAACTGCAACGGAATGCGAAACCATAAATAAACTATACCTGGACCATCATAAACACCGGTTTGGTAATTCAAATTCTCCAGAGCAGCCTTGATGTTTGCNGGAAGNAGNANGATGAAAAAAGCAATAATTATCCAACCCACAAGTGGCCGAAAANCCGGAATTANAATGCCCACTCCAAAAGCAATTTCCAAGATNCCGGTGAAGTAAACCATNAANGTNTTGAANGGNATAAAAGTTGGAAGCATAGCCGNCATTCCTTCNGTAAATGCAAAATGACCAATAGCAGTGAANATGAGCATTACAGCCATAGCGATGCGGGCTGCAAAAGCCGTTTGAAAAGAACCTTGTATCAAACGNAATACAAGNAGAGCGNCNACAAATGTTCCTACAAGAACGATCAAAGGTTTCATACTGTGCTTTTAGATGACAAAAGTCGAATGAAGCGGGCTGAGAAACAATGAACCCAAGTTAAGAAATGCGCTTGCGAATGCGGCTCAATGCCTGTGGTGTAACGCCAATGTAAGAAGCAATGTATTTCAACGGAACTTGTCGGATTAACTCAGGGCGTTCTGAAAACAGTTTTTGATAACGCTCTTCGGCAGAATCGTTCAATAAAGAAAGTTCTCTTTTCGATTTTAGAAGGAATAGCTCTTCACTGGCCATTCTTCCGATAATATTGCCGGCTTCGCTTTCTTTGTAAATGGTCTGGAGGTCTCTATATGAGATGCGCCAGAGTTCTGTTTTGGTTAAACACTCTACCGCATAAACCGAAGACGATTGAGTAAGGAAGGAATCGTAAGCACTGACAAAACCGTTTTCAAATACAAATCCAAAAGTAAGGTCGTTTTCAGAATGAGGAATGTAAAGTCGAACGATGCCCGAAGCCACAAAAGACAAATAGTTTTCAGTTTGACCAACAGCTAACAACTGTGTTTTCTTTGGAAAAGTTTCCCGTACCAGTTTAGACGAAAAAATTTCCCAATCTTGATCTGATAGAGGAGTGAGCTGTTCAAAATAGGTTCTGATGGCTACCATTCTCTTGTTGCAATTAGCATTTCAAGATAGAAATAATCTTAAATCATAGTGTATTGAAAATGCCGTTGAGCCCTAACCTTTCATCTTTCTGTCTTGTAGAAATTTTTTGCGGTTTTTATCGCTATCTAGGTATGCCGGATGCATTACGGAAGTAGATAGATCATCAACATAAATAAACCACCTAACATTAACCGGCTCTCCATTTCGTGTTGCAGGTTGCAGCTTTCCCCAAGTGTAAATTTCTCTAATGATTTCCATCATTGTATAATCACAATTGTCTGGTAAGCCTCCTAATGCTTGTTCCACATTTTTGATCTTACCTTCTTTCGTTACAATACAAGTAACTGTATTGATGAATGTCATGGGTTCATTGTAGCAATATGAAATACGGTCAATTGCTACAATTGGTAATGTATCTCCGTTGAGTAATAATGGAGGAGTATCTATTTGATCGTATTNATATACTTTCTCTTGAACAAGGTTTACATTACTGTTGATGGTATAAAAAGAACCACTGNCATTTCTTAATGGTGAAAATTGGTAGCTTTCCCATAANGTGTCTGAAAGGTCTATAGATGTAGTGAGAAATGGAGCAATAGGTTTTAGAGGAATAAGTGTATCCACTATACCACTTTCCAGGAAGTCATTAATAATTCTGGAAACAGCATAATTTCCACTTTTTAATCGCTTGAAATTCCAAACCTGGTCATTTTTACCGGGGATAGAGTCACCTACACTAAGTGTCGAGTCATTGATAATTCTATAATGAGACCCATAACAAATGCGTTTATTTTCAGTATAATAACAGTATTCTACTTTGATATGGTTTGCTGAAAAGATAATATTCTCTTGTCCGTAGTGACCTCTGAACCCTTTACCTGAAAAGTGATTGACTTCCTCCGTTGTGTAATGATAACTTTTACCAATTCTTACAGTGTCTTGAGCTTGGAGAACACAACTTAAAGTAACCAAGAATACAATGATGAAAAATGGAAACACCTTGTCTGTTAATTTCATTATCTCTTGCTTTTAAAGCTTTTTACGAATTCCCATCCCTATAAAATAGCGGTATGATTTAGCTCTTGAATTGATAGATTTAAAATCATTTAAAAAACCTCTGTATAAGCTCACCTGAGGAGTGATCTGAAAGCCTTTTTTTAGAGGAATATTAAAGGCAATACGAGACCTTAACCCAAGGTATTGATCACTATTAACATTAATGTCTCCGTCATCTAACTCTTCATGTTCACTTGACGCATTCATTTGCCAACTGCTGTATTCTCCTGAAAATGAATCATGAATTAAAAAACCATATTCAAGTCCAAGGTTAATATCAACAAATTTGAAAACTCTGAAATTGAACGGAAAGGCTGTAATAGAAAGAATAGTTTTGGACACATCTGCTTTGTAAGTTGTACCTCCACCCATTCCACCATCATAGACATCAAAATAGGTTTTGTAATGGTCTAAATTAATAGCAAAGCGCAGCCGAACAGAATCTAATAAATGATCATCTATTGAAAGATATAGGTCATCAATAGCAAATCTAAAGGCATAACCATCTTCTACTGAATACTCCGAAAAATCATTATAGCTATCAATAAGCTTATTTTTACTGTAATTTCCGTTGAACTCTAATGTTTGTGCTTGAATCTGATGGCCAATAAAGAAAAGCAGTAGCAATACGACTAGTTGAAGGTGTTGATGGATGCGCATGAGGGTGAAAATTTAGTAGGACAATAATAGTAGAATCTACGAAATTATCACCTCAATGTTGCAGTTCAAAATAGTCTGCTTTTTACTGTTAATTTTTTCTTTTGTTGATGAGGTAGTTCAAAGCACCGGTAGACCACATTGCCCAAAGAATCAATACGGGTTGGAAAAATAGACGAATCAACCTTTTTTGATCGGTGTCTAGACCAAAAGCACTAATTCCGTTGGTGTATTGCGAGATGTTTCCCGGAAAAATAAGAATGTAAAAAATGGCCAATGCAATGCCCACTTTTGTACGGTGCTTGAATAAGAAAATCATGGATAATCCCAATAGAATTTCTACCCCTCCAGAAGCTAAGACTACAAAGTCCATAAAAACTTCGTTAGTAGGTAACCACCTTGGAACCTGCGCTTGAAATTCTTCACGTTGAAAGGTCAAATGGCCTATTCCGGCCAATACCATAAAGGTACCCAGCACTATTCTGAAAATTTTTTGAAGTAATGTCGTTTTTGTATTCATATCGTTAATGATTAAATCGTGAACGACACAAATATATAAAAAGACTACATAACTAGAGTAAAGCTGATTTGAAATAAACCATCTACGAATAAAAGTAGATGGTTAACACGAACGAATGAGTTTATTGAACAACCACTTTCTGAATTACCTTATCGTTTCCGGTAGTGTATTCCAAGAAATAGATACCGGCAGGAAGGTTTGAGATGTCTAAAGTTGATGTAGAACGATAAACGGTTTGTTGTTTTACCCGTTGACCTTGAAGATTTGTAAGGTAAAGTTGTCCATTAGGACGCTGAATGGTTACGGTAATTTGTTCCTTAGCTGGATTCGGATAAGCTTTAAAGTCGGCTGTTTCAACAGGATTGTCAACACTTTGTACATAACTACACTCCACTTTATGCGTTTCAAAGAAATCGTAGGCCGCTACAAGTGAAGGAATAACACAATCGCTGTGGTTGCCGGTTCCTACTTGAACGGCATCAACATCTGGGGCGCCATTGCTATCCATAACAGAGTCAGCAACTAAAGCATTGCCATAAGCAACTTGTTCGTCTCCTGTGCAGTAAAACATGCGCAAAGGTTGCCCAGGAGTCCAGTCATAATTGTCGTTGTCACGCAAAGCAACAGCCAAAGGATGATTTGGATTAGTTGTGAAATTGTTCAAAGTGCTGTCTTGCATCAGGTCTGAGAGCACTTGTGGTAAAATCGCATTTACATCAGACATGTCATATTGATCTTGAACCCCGTCAAAATAGGGAAGAACAGCAGTGTCATAAGGAGATTTGAGCACCTCAGACAAAGAATTGTAAAGAGTACCATAAGCTACCTGGTAGCCCATGAGCAGGTAAACAACATAACCTGGGTTAGAGTAGGGTTGCCCTGAGGTTAANACAGCAGCTTGCGACCCAGAAAGGTTATAAGGCCCTGAAGCTGGAGCGGCTGCAGCTACGTTAAATTCAGNATACAATCCGTTGTCTTGAATGTATTTGTAGGTAGCCATTGCAGCATGGCCTCCTTGAGAATATCCGGTAATGAACAATTGGTTGTTATCCTGAACTCCGTTTTCGCTGGCTAAAAATTCTCTGGTAGCACGNANTAAATCTAATGTNGCNGTNGCTTCAGATTNNNCATGNACNTANGGGTGTAANCCNGATGATTCNCCNAANCCNANATANTCAGGCANAGACNGAAATGTANCCNGCNGANGNNAANANNTTNCCAATGTAGGNTTCNNAATTNTCNNCAGAAGGNATGTCTTGCTTTCGTAAAACAGTACCATGGCAATACGCAACAATAGGTAATGTGTCGCAACTGCCAACGGGAATGCCAACTCCACCGGAAGCAATAGTTGGGTTCCCTTGTGTATCGGTTGTGTTATATATGATCTTGTAATAGTCAACATCATAAGAAGTTGGAACCTGATTGCTAACTAGGAGTGCAAGCAGGGAAGAAGACGTAGTACTCAAATATTCTGCCGAAACAAGTGTTTGTGCAGAAAGTATAGAGCTGTTNAGGANNANGAAAAAACTTATGGATAGGATGTNAAATTGTTTCATGATCGGGTTCAATTATTGAGTGATAAAATTAACAATCTAATTGATGTGAAAGTGAGTTTTCAACAGTCACTTTAGGAAAAGTACCATTCANAGCTGAATTGACGGGGATTATTTAAAAGTAGTTTTGACGAAAGAAAACGTATCGTTTCAAAACGCTTTAGAGTAAGGAAACCCTGGTCAGGCATATAAGCTCAACCGGGGTTTTCTATTTTCCGATTGCTTTAATGTAGAGTTTGTAATNGTTGCGGACTCCGGCAACTTTAACTGTTATGGTTTTTAATTGCANACCAGGAATTCCGCGTGCGGAAAAAACAGCTGTAATTTTTCCCTCTTCTCCGGGAGCAATTAATTCTTCAGAATATTCAGGAACGGTACAACCACAACTGGCTTCTACGCTTTCNAATTGAAGNGTATCGTTTCCTACATTGTGNAATACAAAATCAAANGATTGCTCAGTGCCCAGCTCCATCTCTCCAAAATCAACATATTCGTTTTCAAAAATCAAGATAGGAGCACTTTCTTCTTTTTTGCTAAAGTGTACAAATGCAATTTCAACTTTTCGTTCTAGTGCGGCTTGCAAACTGTATACACTTAACTTNTTGTCTAAACGATCGTCACTNACCTTTTTAGAGGCTAAATGTTCCCCAAATTCCAGTTCGTGAAATTGTAACTGCCCGGAGTTGAGGTAAGGAGCTAACTTTCCACCTTGCGCTTTGNGGAGGTAATTTACAACAGAGGCAATTCTTCTCGAACTTAGTCGATCGTTATAATCCGATTTTGCCAGAGGAGAAGCGTATCCGCGGACTCCCAAATGAATGGTATAATCTTCTTGTAAATATTTATAAAGAGAATCGGTAAGTGTCTGTATTTGATCCCAACCTTTCTTTACTGTGAAGTCAAAAAACACACTCAGGTTAGTGTTTTCAGATTGATCAACATACTCTTGATTTTTCGTCATGTAGTTGGCAACCAAATCCGCGTAATTTGCAGTTGTAGTCGCTTGGTTAGAACGTGGATTCGGATAATCGTTATCGAAATACAATGTTATGGGGAGAAAATCGGGAATGCGCGTTTTCTCAACAGGAATAACAGTATTTGTATCTGTTTCTGNTATTTCAGGCAAAGTGTCTTTTGGAAGCTCGGGTGGAGGAGGAGGCGTTTGAACACTGTCTTTTTGGAAGAAGTAGATGTCGTTACAGCACGTTTCATCTTTAATGGCATAAGCCCCGGTGCGGTTTGAAACAAAAACNCCATGTTCAGGAGGTGTAANNTGATTGTAATAAAGNTCATTNGCTGGAGAGTTGAANGGATGTAACAGGTTTTCAGGTTCTTCTTGTTTAGCGATATTTCCAGTTGATTTGAANATATCAAATCCTCCAAAACCATTGTGCCAGTCACTAGAAAAATAAAGCGATTGTGTAGTGCTGTCGTAAAAAGGGGTAACCTCGTTNCCNGGNGTATTGATGGTTTTTACATTGCGTGCCCTGGCCAATTTACCATTGTCTCTAATCTCNGCACTCCAAATNTCGTAACCACCTTCACCACCNCGTTCACGNTCTGTAGCAAAAAGCAAGTATGTTTTATCAGCAGTGTAAGCAACAAAAGGCTGAGTAGAATTGTATCCGTTGATGTTGATCGTTCGGCTTACACTTTCGCCTTCTTCCCAGTTCACACCATTCCATTNGCTGCTGTAAATGAAGCACCCGTTATCGTTACAATGGGTGTAGTACATGGTATTTCCAGAGCTGTCAAATGCCACATTGGTAAAAGAAAAAGTAGGGTCTAGAAATTGTTGATTCACAGTGTCNGCATCATTCCATTCGGCAGCTTCACCATTTGATTGGAAGGTTAACANCTGGGCGGTTGTTTTTTTATCAAGTGCTTTCGTTTTAAGCGTATCAAACCTTAGCGAAGAGTAGTAAAGCGTTGTGTCATCAACCAAACGTGCTCCAAACTCGCTATCAAAAGTATTTACACCAAAATTAATGTGTTGAAGGTTNGTAGAAACAGAATCGTTTTGATGTTCTGTAGCCCATTGACACGAGCCCATTTCCTGTTCGGCTTTTTCTGCAAAATAGTCGCGTTGATGATAGATTTTATTGAATTGCTCAAACTTCTTTTTTGCAGTGGGGTAATCTCCNGTTTGTTTTACCATCAATGCCCAGTAAAATAAAGCCAAAGGGTAACCGTCTTTTTTGTCGAGGTAAAAGACTTCTTTATAGGCATCTGCCGCAGCATTATAGTTGTTNTATTGACGAAGAGCTTCAGCATANTTCCAAAAAATATCCAGATCAGAAGAATCTTGAATGACAGCCTTNTAATAATAATGTGCAGCACCGTAAAAATCCTTTTCATCCAAAGCTTTATCCCCATGTCTTTCCCATTGTTTGGGAGTTTGGGCNGTAGNCGAATGTTGTATGAAAACAACAGAGAAAAGGATCAGGATGAGGTATTTCGTCATGCTTGAAAATTATATAAAATCAGGACAAGACTTGAATTTTGTNCGTTTAGGTAATACGTTTCTCAAAATGTAGATGACAGAAAGTTCAAAACCTCCCTTGGCATTAGAAGCACGGTCTAAAGTAGAGTAATTAATATCATAACTNAGGCCTACATGCCAACTGTCGTAATCCATTCCAACCCGAAGAATAGCAGCATCAACAATTCTGGAATAAGCGCCAAGGTAAATTGCACGGTAGTGAAACCAACGNTCATCTAAAATATACTTAGCATCGCCCCCGGCAACAATTTCATTNTGAGGTCCCTGAAACATTGTAATTACTCTGGGAATCAAATCTAAGTTGGAACTTACAGGAAACTCAAAAGCTCCGTGGAGTGTATACCTGCGATCAAGTTGATCTTCTTGGTCACTTAGCGAAACNTCTGGAGTAAGCAAGTTATGGGCAGCAAAGCCAGCCGTTANATAAGTGCGNTCTGCAAATTGCTGTATGTAAGCNANACCAGCNTGAACATCAACATAATTGGTACTGGATTGATCAAATGTTTCACCGGTGGAAGCTGTTGAAGAGTATTGGTTGTTGACAAATTGGTTGTCAAATGTAAAGTTGTTGTAGTCGATTTGCCTGCGGTTCCACCCGCTTTGAACACCAAAAACGATATGGGCAGTAGAGTCGCTGTTGATTTGTAAAGAATAAGAGAATGCTGCCTGAAGTTGCAATGTTCCTAATTCACCGGTTCCGGCTTTATCATTATAAATGCTAATGCCGGCTCCAACATGTTTGACTTTTAAAAAGTTACGGGCATCAGCAGAAACACCAAATGTGGTAAACGGATGATCGATAGAAGCCCATTGTCTGCGGTGATTGCCCACAAAGCGATAATCGCCATTAAACTGCCCGGTTAATGCAGGATTAAGTGTTAGCGGAGAATTGTAAAATTGACTAAAATGAATGTCTTGCGCTAAAGAGGTAACATTCATCAACAGAAATAATAGCAAACTATAGAAGTAGTATTTTCTCATCGGATTACAGTTACATCTCCTTTCTTAAAGTATTTCTGTCCATCAATACAGGTTACATCTAAGTAGTAAACAAAAACAGCTTGATCGACTAACTGATTGTTATATACACCGTCCCAACCCCGTTGCTGATTGGAAGATTCAAAAACTTTTTCTCCCCAGCGGTTATAAATNTTAAACTCAAGGTCTTTTACATTTTTTCCACGTACATAAAGCACATCGTTTTGNCCGTCACCATCAGGTGTAAAAGCAGANGGAACAAAGATTTCAGGCTCCCCGCAAATAATTTCAACAACTTCAATATGAACGGTTCTTTTGTAATTACACCCTGTAGCAGGGTCGCTTACTGTTACAGTATAATCAGTAGTTTGTGTTGGTGATGCCGTTGTTTGGTTNCTGTTTGGATGACTTAGTCCGTCTAATGGCTCCCATGAGTAATTATAGTTTCCNTTNGGATCTGCATACAGTTGAGTAGAGAANCCTAAAATTACNGTATCATCATCTGCATATGCNAAAACAGCATTNCCGGTTAAGCCGCTAACTGNAACATCTACNGTGTCTGTTGCCACACAGCCGCTATCNTTAACGGCAGTAACAATGTATGAGGTAGAGACATCAGGAGANACATTTACGCTTTGAGCAGTAGGATCAGAAAGAATTGAAGCTGTTGGTTCCCACGAATAAGATTGTATGTTNGNNGGATATGAATTGGTGGCAGATAGCGTAACTGAATCTTCAGCACAAATGATCTCATCAGGAGAAGCCTGAATGGTAAGGTCNCTNATGACTANTGTTAAAGGAGCTGTTTCNGTACAACCAATTGATGTAGTTGCGGCAAACCACAANGTATCTGTNGCNCCTGTACCAAAGTAAGAATAAGAACTNTCTGNTAAATTCGTATTTAAGGTATCTGTAAAAGCAGCATTTCCAGACCAGACAAATGTATCAGCAGTACCAAGAGAAGTTCCCGAAAATANAAGAGGAAGCTCNTCTGAACAAGTGATNATAACATTGTCTGTTAGCGCATAAATTTCGTCTACGGCAACGGTGTTAGTCACAGAGTCAATACAGACTCCATCATCAACAATAAGGANTAAAGAAGTGTCACTGGCAATAGAAATGGTAGGGTTTGCAAGTGTTGGGTCTGAGACCAATGTTGCGGGGGTCCAACTGTAAGTTGTGTTTGAGTCTGGTGTAATACCTATAGTCGTTTCTTGATTGAGACAAGCTGTAAAGTTNAGTGTGTAAGTCTGATTCTCATCGATAGTAATGTCCAATGAAAGTGTATCGTATTGAGCGCAAACAGCAGTGTCTATAGCAATAAGAGAAACCTGATAAACTCCACCGCTGGTAAATGTGTAGCTGGANCTGATGGTAGAAGTTGTATCTCCATTTGGTAATTCCCAGATGTAGTGCGTTGATGAAAGTGCTTGTGTNGTATTCAAAAAGTTAAGCGTTACCGGAGCACAGGCCACCGTAGGACTTGCAAAATCTGCAATTAAAGGTTCATCCAAATCCAGCACTAAAATCTGAACAGAATCTTCGGCAANACACCCGCTGGTNTTAATAACCTGAATGTAAAAAGTTGAAATAGAGTCNTGAGGNATTACTGNAGCTACACTATCATTNNTGCTTGTATTAAGCGTATCTGAATACGAATTGTTTGTGGACCAAATGTAACTTANCCCTCCTGATGAGGAACTAGCCAAAAGGTTTGTTGGCCCTTCTGAAGANCAAACGGCAGAGTCTGCAAAACCGGTTACGCTAACAGAATCAATAATTACATTTTGNTGAATGGTATCGGCACAAACCCCATTGTCTATAATCAAGGTGTAAAGTTGATTTTGGGGAGGTGAAGCTACCGGATTGGCAACAGTGGTATCTGAAAGAAAAGAAGAAGGAATCCATGTGTAATTTACATTCGGATTACTGTTGTTCGTGATTCCNATTTGTGTGCTGGCACCTTGACAAAGAAANGCATCATTGACACTGTAATTGGTGTCTTTAAGNATAGANATTTCTTTAATAAGTGTATCACTAAGGTTACAAGATCCGGTATCNGAAACAATTAACATGATTTCAAAAGTTCCTGACCCGGTGTATGTNTGCGATGGTTCAAATTGGGTAGAAGTTGACCCATCTCCAAAATCCCAATAAAATGTTGTGGCTGATTGCTCTAGGGAAAGGTTGTCAAAAGTAACTGAAATGGGAGCACAGCCAGCTTCAGGAGCAATAAAGTCTGCCAACACAATAGGAAGGTTAAAATCCATTTTGAAAGAAGCAGAGTTGCAGCCTCCAATTCCNGTAGCACCATTTACATTAGAAACGGCTCCGGGATTAGGNTAAGTAGGAAAATCGTTGGCANTTGAGCCACAACTGGCACATACAGACTGATACATTTTACCCTTTTTATCAAAACGNCTNGTNCCNCCNTCTACGTGNTCAGCAGAAGAGCCTCCAAAGTAAGAACCATAGGTTAACTGTGAGGCATCATCGGCCAATACCATCAGGTAAAAATCGTTATTGTCTGTTGTAGACTGATAAGCATTTGAAGTAACAGGAAGNCCTTGTGTACTGAGAGAACCACTTTGAATAGCNCTTCCCCAACCGCTAAGGTATACNGCAGAACAAAGATCNACTAGAAAGGCTGTAGGCGAAATATCCGGGTCTCCGTCTCCTGAGCCAAAAACAGTAGACCAAATTAGTGAGTCAAGTTCTGGGCTCATCTTCGCTATAAATTGCCCGCTGTTAGGGACATTATAAGTCGCATTGTAGATGAGTGTTGATCCACTGGCTTCNGTTTGTCCAAAAATGTACACATTNGATTGATTGTCTAATTCAACAAAATAGCTTTGGTCATAGGCTGTAGAGCCATAGTAGGTAGAATGGTTTACGGTTGAACCATCNCTGGAAATGTGTGAAACAAATGCATCNACCCCTCCAATAGCAGCTGTGTCTAATGTACCTGGAGTAATGGGTAAATCACTTGAATTTGTTCCTCCTGAAATATAAATTTCATTGTTTTCATCAACACTAACGGCATAAATGGCCTCACCACCAGTTCCACCAAAAAAAGAGCTCCATATAATGTTTGTTAAATCAGGAGTAAGTTTTGTGATAAAACCATCTTGGTTGGTTGCAGAACCGGGCTTTGTNGGCTGAATTACATTCGAAGTAGTGGGGAAGTTTTGAGAATAAGTNCTTGAAACCACATAGATATTACCAAGGTTATCGATTTCGATTTCTCCCCTTACTTCATCCGCATAATTGTATTTTAAATTAACGCCTAAATTTAANCCNTCTTTAGATGAACCTCCTAAATAAGTAGATCCTTCCAAGGCAGTTCCGTTGGCATTAAACTTTGTAACAAAAACATCACAAGAGTTAGGGTAATAAACTCCTAAACCATTGAGCAGACTAACCGATTGAGCAGAGTTTGAAGAAAAAGTTTGATCGTAAGCTCCTATTGTGGTAGGGAAATTACTAGATCCTGTAGTTCCCATTACATACAACTCGTTGTTNTCGTTAACAATTAGACTGTGCGGAATCTCATCACCACTNCCTCCCAAATAAGTAGAATAAATCATAAAAGTTCCGGAGGTGTCATATTTTGTAATGGCAACATCTGTCCCTTCGAAATTTGTTCCGGAATTGTANCCATCACCACCTCCCCACGTTGTTTGATAAGCTCCTGTAGTTGTAGGATAACTAACTCCAAAGCTNGTACTACCAGCGTATAGAAATCCCAGAGCATCAAAGCTAGATGTGTAACCAAAATTGTTGGTAGTCGATCCTGAGTAAGTNGAAAAAATTAGAGTAGGGTCAATAATTAATGGGAGAGATGAATCATAGCCATTGGGAAATTCAAATGTTACCGTATTTTCTTCCGTAAGCACGTAAGCACATTTTACTTCTACTTGTTTTCCGTTAATAATTTGATAGGCATAAGGTGCTTCTTCCCAGTTTTCGTTCAAAGAAGTGGTAATGTGTAATCTGCCACGTTTAAGGTAAAGTTCATCAACACCTTCGTATTGCCATTGAATAGCAGTAGGATCTCCTCCCGGAGCAACCACCCAATCGTATTTTAAATGATCTTCGGTGGTATACAATTCAAGGTTAATACGNTTGTAAAGTTCTTTATAACGGANGTGCTTAAAGGCATTTACCTGACTGGCCCATTTATTCGGATCGTTTCCCCTGAAGAAATTGTAAAAATGAGGTTGAACTTCATCGGNNTCAAGCTCAACAGAGTTATTGCTGTTTAAAAATAGAACACGGTAAGCATGATGGCGCATTTCAGGATGATCAAAATCTAAATTTTCATCAGAAGTACCAGTGTGTAAAGCACTAAGTAATCCGGCATCGTAGAAATGATAGCTCCATTGGTTGCTTTCAAGAAAGAGAGCTCCNCTGTTAATGTTGGCTTTGTATTTAACGTTAGGATGNAACTGNCCTTTGTTTTCTACAAATTCAAAACCTGTTGTATTGTGNTGTTGNACAGTTTCTTCATGCTTGTGAGCAAGACTAATTTTCAGTTGAAAAATGAAAAATAGAAGTAAACCTAATTGTCGGTATGGTTGAAAGATTTTATTCATCAAGTGTTCCCAAATTTAGCAAACCTCTGCACATGACGAAGTTTTTTCAAGATGGTTCCTGATATTTTCCAGTGGATCATTTCCATTTTCTTATTTTGGCAACTTACTGAAAAATCTATGGAAGAAAAGATTCATTTGCATGAACCGCTCATTACCAATGATGCTATTGTATTAGGGCTTTTAATGGTGTTACTGGGATTAATTTTTGTAACCTCAAGTAGTGATAACCCCAAATGGAAAAAGTTNTACAGCATTATTCCAAGCTTGTTATTGTGTTATTTTCTTCCTTCGGTTTTTACCACTTTAGGAGTAATAGCACCNCANTGGTATGATTTAAATGCAGTTGCAGNNTTTATAACAAGTTCAGGGTTTCAANTGCCAGAAAATTGGACAGTGACGAATTTACAAGAAGGCATTCGCTCTTTGGAGTTAACCAAGGCAGATTTGTCACCTTTTAAACAAACTTCCCAATTGTATTTTGTAGCATCTCGTTATTTTCTTCCTGCAAGTTTAGTGCTGTTAACGCTTAGCATTAACCTAAAAGAACTTGTTAAACTNGGACCTAAGGCACTTGTTATGTTTTTAACGGCAACAGTTGGTGTTGTTATTGGCGGACCTTTGGCCATATTGTTGTTTCAGCAGGTAGCACCNGANGTAGTAGCTGGTGAAGTTTATAAAGGAATGACTACNATAGCCGGAAGCTGGATTGGTGGAGGTGCTAATCAGGCAGCAATGTTTGAGGTGTTTCAGCCTTCTTCAAAATTGTACTCCATTATGATTACGGTAGATGTAATTGTAGCAGAAATCTGGATGGCTTTTCTGTTGATAGGCGTTGGGAAGTCAGANAAAATTGATCGTTTTTTTAAGGCAGATGCTTCAGCNGTTGAAGANCTGAAAAACAAAATGCACGAATTTAGCCANCGNATAGCCCGCAATCCTTCTTTTACCGATCTAATAGTAATCTTGGCGATTGCTTTAGGGGCAACCGGCTTGGCACACCTTATTGGAGGGAACCTAGCAACTTACATAGGCGAAAACTTTCCGGGATTGAAGAAATTTTCGCTTGATTCTGGTTTTTTCTGGCTCATTGTATTGGCAACAACTTTTGGTCTATTAGCTTCATTTACTANGCTTAGAAATTACGAAGGGGCAGGAGCGTCAAAAGTTGGTAGNGTATTCATTTACTTTTTGGTAGCAACCATAGGGATGAAAATGAACGTNTTGGAGATATTTGACAACCCGGCTTTATTTTTAGTTGGTTTGGTATGGATGGCAGTACACGTTGGACTGTTATTCATTGTGGCGAAATTGATCAAAGCTCCGTTTTTCTTCTTAGCAGTAGGGTCAAAAGCNAATATTGGTGGGGCAGCTTCTGCTCCGGTAATTGCTGCAGCTTTTCATCCTTCACTAGCACCGGTAGGTGTTATACTGGCGGTTGTTGGCTATGCATTGGGTACCTATGGAGCTTGGATTTGCGGGTTGATCATGGAATATTTAGTAACTTGAGCGAGTGAAAAACCACTGATCTCTACGTGCTAAAATCCTTGAATTGAAAAACAAATTGCATGAAGTTTTTAATTAAAATTATCATATCAAGTCTTGCNGTAATGGTGGCACAATGGATCTTACCTGGTGTAGATGTTGATGACTATTTTACAGGAATTGCTGTAGCTCTGGCATTGGCATTTTTAAATGCTTTTGTAAAACCNATTTTGGTGATTTTTACCATTCCGGCAACCATTTTCAGTTTTGGATTATTCCTATTGGTTATTAATGCGTTGATTATTTTATTAGCAGATTGGATTGTGCCNGGATTTCATGTAGCCAACTTTTGGTGGGCACTTATATTTTCACTGCTTTTATCACTTATAACTTCAGTGTTTGAAGGAATAAATCGTAAAGACAATCCGGATATTGATTAATTGATGCTGAAAATAGCATGGAACAAATGTTATAAGCAGCCATTGCCAGAGGGACATCGTTTCCCGATGGAGAAGTATGAGTTGATTCCTGAGCAGTTGTTGTACGAAGGAACAATTACGTCTGAAAACCTCTTTACTCCTGACCAAATCGATCCTGCAATAGTTTTACAAACNCACGATAAANATTATTTCCANCGGTTAACACATTTGGAATTAACTCCTAAAGAACAGCGTAAAACAGGTTTTCCGCATTCTGCTTCTTTGATNGAAAGAGAATTGACCATCATGAAAGGAACGCTCATGGCGGCAGAGTTTGCGCTTGAATATGGGGTGGGGATGAACATAGCCGGAGGGACACACCACGCATTTTCAGATAGAGGAGAAGGTTTTTGTTTGTTGAATGACATTGCCATAGCAGCTAACGATTTACTACAAAGAAAACAGGTCAACAAAGTGTTGGTTGTAGATTTAGATGTCCACCAGGGGAATGGTACTGCCNAAATCTGTGCAGACAATGCCGCTATTTTTACGCTAAGTATGCATGGAGAAAAGAACTATCCCATGCANAAAGAAAAAAGCGATTTGGACNTAGAACTTCCTGATGGAGCAGATGATCAATTGTATTTGGATACATTGAAAGCAACATTACCCCGCGTGNTAGATGANCAAGAACCGGATTTTATATTCTTTCAAACCGGGGTTGATGTTTTACATAACGATAAGCTGGGAAGACTCGGAATGACCATTCAGGGATGTAAAGAGCGTGACAAGTTTGTTTTGGAACTGTGCTATAACAATAAACTACCTGTTTGTATGAGCATGGGAGGAGGTTATGCTGACCGGTTAGCAGATATTGTAGAAGCGCATGCCAATACATATCGCCTNGCTCAGGAGATATGGTTTTAATGTGTTTTGTAGTTTTTTTCTCCGGCTTTAACNTCTAACGGNATGTGGTTTTCTTGAGGGGGAATGGGGCATGAAAAGTTATTGTTGTATACGCAGTAAGGGTTATAGGCTTTGTTGAAGTCAATTTTTAAAGAGGTGACTGTTTTGTCTTCAAAAGCAATATCCATATAACGTCCGCCACCATAGGTAGAATTTCCGTTTGTTTCGTCAGTAAANGGAATAAATAATTCTTTTTGCTCTTCAGGATCGATGTACAGAGAAAGTGAAAACTCTTGTTCATTGAGTTTAAAGTGAGCCAATGCAAAACGGAGGTAATTTCTAACATCTCCTTCTTTTGTGGTAGCCATTTGAATCACGGTAGAGTCCTTTACCTTTTCAAGTTGTGCAACCACCTTGTAAGTAGAGTCTACCGGAAAATAATCTAACCCAACAAAATGTTTAACATCAGATTTTTCTAATGGCGATTTATCCGGATTAGAAAAGTTTTTGTTTTTGTCTTTCCTTAATTGNTTGATCTCACTGTTGTAATCTTTAAGGTTNGATTCTGAACAGCTGTAGANTATTAGANCTAAAAATAGAAGTAGAGTTGTTTTTTGCATCCTACAAAACTAAAAAACCCAGTGGTGGGTATCCACTGGGTTTCGCCTTAAAGGGGTTGAAAATTTCAAAAAGGTGTTGAAAGATGTTGTTTGTAGGTTAATACGTGTCCAAAAGTGGGAAAAAAATTCCAGTTAATAAAACTAAACAAAGGGTATATGCTACTTTTTTTATAGAAAAAGACCCTATAACTANAAAAATAGCTGAGTTCAGCTACACGTATAAAATCGTGCCAAAAATTAAAGNTCGATTTTTAGGAATTTTCCAGTGTAAGAAGTCGGATGATTGATGAGTTCTTCAGGTGTTCCCGTAAACAAGATTTGACCACCGCCTTTTCCTCCTTCGGGACCTACATCAATAATATGGTCGGCAACTTTAATCATATCCATGTTGTGCTCAATCACCAGTACGGTATTTCCTAATTCTACCAGTGTATTCAATACATCGAGAAGAATGCGGATGTCTTCAAAGTGTAACCCAGTGGTAGGTTCGTCTAAGATGTAGAAGGTATTTCCTGTGTTTTTCTTCGAAAGTTCCGTAGCTAACTTCACACGTTGTGCTTCACCGCCACTAAGCGTTGTAGAAGATTGTCCAAGTGTGATGTATCCTAATCCAACATCTTCAAGCGTTTTAATTTTTTGAATGATGGAAGGAATGTTTTCAAAGAAAGGAACAGCTTCTGAAATGGTCATGTCGAGTACATCGGCAATGGATTTGCCTTTGTAGCGAACTTCTAGTGTTTCACGGTTGTAGCGTCTACCTTGACAAGTTTCACATTCTACGTATACATCAGGTAAGAAGTTCATTTCAATGGTTTTTAAACCACCTCCCTGACAAGTTTCACACCTTCCGCCTTTTACGTTAAACGAAAATCGTCCGGGTTTGTATCCTCTGATTTTAGCTTCAGGTAAACTTGAAAACAATTGTCTAATGTCAGTAAAAACTCCTGTGTATGTTGCTGGATTTGAACGTGGNGTTCGNCCAATAGGAGATTGATCAATNTCAATGACTTTGTCAACATTTTCNAACCCAATAANCTCTCCGTATTCCAAAGGACGTTTTGAAGAGTTGTAGAAATGCTGGCTAAGAATAGGATAGAGCGTTTCGTTAATCAATGTAGATTTCCCTGATCCTGAAACTCCGGTAACACAGATGAATTTCCCCAGAGGAAANGCTACAGAAACGTTTTGAAGGTTATTTCCTTTAGCACCGATTAGTTCAATGGTATTGCCATTGCCCTCACGTCTTTTTTCAGGAACAGTAATTTCTCGTTCGCCATTAATGTATTGTGCTGTAATACTGTTTTGTTCACAGATTTCTTTGGGAGTACCTTCTGCAACAATTTTTCCACCGTGATCTCCGGCTTTGGGACCAATGTCAAGTACATAGTCAGCTTCAAGAATCATGTCTTTGTCGTGTTCAACAACAATAACAGAGTTCCCCACATCGCGAAGGTCTTTCAAAGCTTGAATCAAGCGCATGTTGTCGCGTTGGTGTAGCCCAATACTAGGCTCATCTAAAATGTATAAAACGCCAACTAGTTTAGATCCGATTTGAGTAGCTAGTCGAATTCGTTGAGCCTCACCACCGGAAAGTGATTTGGCACTTCTGTTTAAGGTCAAATAGTTGAGCCCTACATCGAGCATAAAGCCAATGCGCGAACGAATTTCTTTCAATACTTCTTTGGCAATGGTGTTTTGCTTTTCAGAAAGTCTCTCTTCCACATTTTCAAACCAGTCTTTCAATTGCAAAATGTCCATGTTGGCCAATTCAGCAATATTTTTGTCGGCTATTTTAAAGTGTAAAGGTTCTTGCTTTAAGCGAGTTCCGCCACATTTAGGGCAATGAACCTTATTCATAAATCCCTGAGCCCAACTGGCAAATGATTTGGTAGGGTTGTCGTTGAACTGGTTAATGATGTAATTGACAACACCTTCAAATTTGATGTTGTAATCGCGGTTAATGCCCAATACTTCGTTTTTTACCGTAAAACTTTCCTCTGTTCCATAGAGAATAACCTCCATGGCTTCTTTAGAAATTTCACCAACAGGCGTTGAAAGTTTGAAACCATACTTTTCACCAATAGCAGTAATCTGCTTGAAAATCCAAGAGTTTTTATATTCTCCCAAAGGAGCAATTCCACCTCTACGAATAGAGAGTTTTGGGTCTGGAATAACTTTGTCCAAATCAATTTCTGAAACCTCGCCCAGTCCGTTACATTTTGAGCAAGCACCGTAGGGCGAATTGAATGAAAATAAATTTGGAGCGGGGTCATCATATGCTATCCCGGTTGTAGGACACATCAGGTTGCGCGAAAAATGCTGTACTTCATTGGTGTCATGGTCTAAAACCATCATAGTACCATTTCCCTGTTTCATGGCAACCTTGAGGCTTTCTTGCAAACGTGCCTGCATGGTTGGATTTACCTCAATACGGTCAATCACAATTTCAATGTCATGCACTTTGTAGCGGTCTACCTTCATCCCGCGGGTAATGTCTTTTACTTCGTTGTCTACACGAACTTTGAGGTACCCTTTTTTTACAATGCTCTCAAACAACTCACGGTAATGTCCTTTACGTCCTTTTACTACAGGCGAGAGGATGAGAATGCGCTTTTTGTTGTACTTCTCAAGGATGAGGTTGAGGATTTGCTCATCACTGTATTTTACCATTTTTTCACCTGTCTTGTAAGAGAAGGCTTCACCAGCTCTGGCATAGAGCAAACGCATAAAATCGTAAATTTCGGTAATGGTACCAACAGTTGAGCGCGGACTTTTATTGACCGTCTTTTGTTCAATGGAAATAACAGGTGCTAACCCCGTAATTTTATCTACATCCGGGCGTTCCATATTGCCCAAAAACTGACGGGCATAAGCAGAAAAACTTTCAATGTACCTGCGTTGACCTTCTGCATAAATGGTATCAAACGCTAATGAAGATTTTCCGGATCCGGAAAGTCCGGTAATTGTAACCAATTGATAACGCGGAATACGAACATCAACGTTTTTAAGGTTGTGAACGCGAGCTCCGTAAACTTCTAAGAATTGATCTTCGGTAAACTCTTCCGGGATTTGATTTTTTAGCGCTTTCATACAGAATAAACAAAGGCTGCAAATGTACAGTTTTGCAGCCTTGTAAGAAAAGTTATAAACGGTTGAATCTTGTTCGTTAGTGATCTAACATCACCAAGTCTAATGATCGTTCGGTTGGAACCTGTATTGAATATGTTTTCTTCGAATAATTTTTGAGGTAGCTCTGACGTAACCATGGATTAAGGTCTTTCAAAACTTTATAGTTGATGTCAAATTGCTGTGCAAAAACAGCAAAGTCTGTAACAGTTGTATCAACAGTTACCTGACGTGTTTCAATGGTTTCCCACAAGTCTTTTTGACGGTAATTAAAACCAAACTTGGTAGGATTTGAAAGAATTTCTTTGGCAGCTAAAATGCGGAAAACATATCGTCCTGTTTCGGTGTTGAGTAGCAAATCGTAGTAGTCGTCTACTTTTTGACGCTCTAACTGTTTGCCTAAACCATTCATTCCTATATTGTAAGATGCAGCAGCTAATGTCCAGCTACCATGTTTTTCCTTGGCTTCTTTCAAGTATTTGCAGGCAGCTTCAGTTGCTTTTTCTACATGATAGCGCTCATCAACTTCAGCATTGATTTCCAAACCATAGTCTTTTCCTGTTCCTTCCATAATTTGCCAAAAGCCTACAGCTCCGGCTGGTGAAACAACTTGAGTCAAACCACTTTCGATTAGAGCAAGGTATTTGAAATCTTCTGGCACACCCTCTTTTTTCAAAATAGGCTCTATAACCGGAAACCATTTGTTAGAACGTTTGATGTAAAGCAACATGTTTGATTGCCAGTAGGTATTTACCAATAGCTCGCGATCTAGTTTTTCGCGAACATCAACCAATTCTAAAGGAACTTTTTCTCCTGCAAATGAGACTTTTTCAGGAATATTTAATGTGTAAATTTTATAGTCGCGGTTAAATTTTTCTTGATGTGTGTAGTCTTCTTTTTCCGGTGTTGTTGTTGATCCGAAAAACTGAAAAAGTCCTGTTCCAACGGTAATTAAACCGATTCCAAATATGATCGTTTGTATTTTAATCTTCATAAATAAAAGGTGTCGTAAAGTCTTTTAACAAAGGGTGCTCAGTGTCTTTGGCAGATAGAGTAGGTGAGTTGGCTTTCCAATCAATCCTTAATGAAGGGTCATTATATAAAACGCCACCTTCGGATGCTTTGTTGTAAAAATCTGAACATTTGTAGAAGAAAATGGTGTTGTCTTCTAGTGTAGAAAACCCATGAGCAAAGCCTTTGGGTACAAAAAACTGAAGTTTATTTTTTTCAGTCAGTTCTACTGCAAATGTTTGTCCGTAGGTTGGAGAACCTTTACGAATATCGAGAACAACATCTAGTACAGCGCCTTTTATTACGCGCACTAATTTGTCTTGAGCATGAGGAGGAGCCTGAAAATGTAGGCCACGTACAACGCCTTTTTGCGAAAGACTCTGGTTATCTTGAACAAAAGGAACATCAATGCCTAAATCTTTCATTTTTTCAGCATTGAATGATTCGTAAAAATAGCCGCGGTCGTCTTCAAACACCTGTGGCTGCAGTACTTTTAAACCTGGTAATGGTTCTTCTAATAGTTTCATAAATTATATTATCGGGCACTTAATCTGTCGAATGCGGCAATGACAACAATTGTTGAGGTAATTAAACTTACAATTGGTGTTACTTCTCTGAGTACGTCTCTTGCAACACGTACTTGTGGTTCTACATATATAATGTCATTGGCTTGCAAAATCATTCCGGCACTGTGAATTCCATCGATAGTAGAGAGGTCAAACTGAAAGACTTTTGCGTCATCGGTATTGTAGCCTCTAATGAGTTTTATTTTATGGGATTTACCATCTTCTGATATTCCTCCGGCTAGAGCCAAGCCTTCTATTAGCGTAGTGTTTTCATTTGATAATGTGATGACTTCTCCCTTGCCGTCTTGTCCTGTGAAAACAAAAACTCTACGGTTGACCACATTTACCATTACAAAAGGATCATTGTAGTAAGCAGCATATTTTTCTTCCAAAAAGCGTTCAATCTGCCGAATGGTTTTACCAGCAACTTTTTGCTTTCCTATGATGGGTAATTTGGTGGTGCTATCGGGTTCAATGGTGTATTGGAATGTCTGAGCAAAATTATAGCCACTAACTGTTCCGCCTGAAAATGAGGTGATATCAATAATCTGAAATCCGTCTTTCGAAAAAAGTCGAAACGAAAATCGATCGTTTACATTGAGCGTGTATTCCGATGGTAGTGTATCTGATGGGATATCAAACACAAAATCTTTGTCTGTACGCAGCATGATTGAAGGATTCATTCTGCAAGAAGACAGTACAATTGAAGTTAAAATGAATAAAAACCAAAGTGTATTCCTCATCTCAATGGGTTTAAACAAATGTAATTAAAGCAGTAATTACAAGGAGGGATTATAAGTAGTGATTTAATGGTGTTGAATAAAAAAACCACTTGTCGTTTGTACAACAAGTGGTTCTCAAATTATAAATTAAAATGAAAGTGCGTGCTTAGATGTGAATGACTTCATCATAAGCAGCTGCAGCAGCTTCCATAATTGCTTCACTCATAGTTGGGTGAGGGTGAACTGTTTTAATGATTTCATGACCTGTAGTTTCCAATTTGCGGATAGAAACCAATTCGGCAACCATTTCAGTAACGTTGTAACCAATCATATGGCCACCTAATAACTCACCGTATTTTGCATCAAAAATCAATTTAACGAAACCGTCTTTATGCCCAGCTGCGCTAGCTTTACCCGATGCAGAGAATGGGAATTTACCAACTTTCAATTCGTAGCCAGCTTCTTTTGCTTGCTTTTCAGTCATACCAACAGAAGCTACTTCAGGAGAACAATAAGTACATCCAGGAATGTTGCTGTAGTCAATTTTATCAGGGTTTAAGCCTGCAATTTTTTCAACAGCTGTGATACCTTCAGCAGAAGCAACGTGTGCTAGGGCTGGACCAGGAACACAATCACCAATAGCATATACCGATGGGATGTTTGTTTGGTAGTAATCGTTTACAACAATTTTACCTTTATCTGTAGCAACGCCTACATCTTCAAGGCCAATGTTTTCGATGTTGGCAACAACACCAACTGCAGAAAGAACTACATCACACTCAACTTGTTCTTCACCTTTTTTAGTCTTGATGGTTACTTTACAAGTTTTTCCTGATGTGTCAACACTTTCAACTGAAGCGTTAGTCATTACATTCATTCCCGTTTTCTTGAATGAACGTCCTAATTGCTTAGAAACATCTTCGTCTTCGTTAGGAACAATGTTTGGAAGGTATTCAACCAAAGTAACTTCGGTTCCCATTGCTTGGTAGAAATAAGCAAACTCAGAACCGATAGCACCAGATCCTACAATAACCATTTTCTTAGGTAATGTTGGAAGGGTAAGTGCTTGACGGTATCCGATGATCTTTTCTCCATCTTGTTGAAGGTTAGGAAGAGATCTTGAACGTGCGCCTGTTGCAACAATAATGTTTTTACCTTCTACATCAGAAGTTTTTCCATCAGCATCAGTTACAGCAATTGTCGTTGGGTTTTTCAGTTTACCTTCACCCATAATAACGTCAATCTTGTTTTTCTTCATCAAGAATTGAACGCCTTTACTCATGCCATCAGCAACACTACGACTTCTAGCTACTACTGATTTAAAATCAGCTTTGGCATCTTTAACTTGAATACCAAAATCTTCTGCATGGTTAATATATTCGAATACACTTGCACTCTTTAATAATGCTTTGGTAGGAATACACCCCCAATTCAAGCAAATACCTCCTAAAGATTCGCGTTCTACAATTGCAACTTTTAAACCAAGCTGTGAAGCTCTGATGGCTGCAACATAACCGCCAGGACCACTACCTAATACTACGAGATCGTATGCCATTATTTAAATATTTTAGAATTTACACGATAAAGTTCAATGCGAATTTAATAGTTCTGCCCAAAACTGTATATAAATGTTGAAATACTGTTTTAGATGGATTAAGAAACGCTAATAGTACTATAAAACCGCTTATCCAAAATTGATTGTGGCACTGCATTTTGATCTGTTAATTTGAAGTCTAAACTTAAAACACAGTCTATGATTAAAATGCAGGTGAAATACCAAGAACGCTATTCCAGAGTAGAGTTATTGGCCAGAAATTTATTGGGATTCTTTTACATTGTGTTGCCACATACATTTATTCTCTCTTTTCTGGCGATCTGGTCGCAGATCATTTCTTTTATCTCATTTTTTGTCATTCTGTTTACGGGGCGTTATCCCGAAAGTTTTTTTGAATTCAATGTGCAATACCTTCGGTGGAACTGGAGAGTAAATGCGCGTATTTTTAATTTATGTGATGGTTATCCGGCATTTGGGTTAGATGCACAGGATGAGTATACTGTTTTTGAGGTAGAATACCCACAACAGTTTGATCGGGTACATGCCTTGATAAAGTTTCTTTTTGGGTGGCTTTATTGTGTGCTGCCTCATGCATTTATATTGATGTTCAGAGGAATTGCCACTCAGGTTTTAGTATTTATCGGTTTTTGGGCAATCTTATTTACAGGAGAGTGCCCTCAGTTTATTCACGATTTTAATGTGGGAACAATGCGTTGGTCTACAAGGTTAAACTTATACCTAATGTTTATGACCGATCAATATCCACCTTTTAGTGGAAAAGAACTAGGTGGTAATACGGCTAGTAATGTTTTAGATATGCCAGTTGAAAAGTAGGGAATCGTAATGTTGAAGGAAAAAGAAGATGCATATTATGCTTTACCGCAGCCTGAAGAGTTGACGGAGAGAGAGAAGGAAGATGCTATGGGAGCTTATTTGATGATGTTTGCTTCTATAGCAGCAGGGTTGCCGTTACCGGTTATCAACCTGATAGCTGCAGTAATTTATTACTTTTTAAATAGAGGAAAGAGCAGGTTCATTCATTTTCATGCGCTACAGTCTTTGATTACACAAATACCAATTAGCCTTATTAATGCGGGGTTTGTCTTTTGGACGATTAATAATTTTATAGTGAATAAAATGATGGGAGCAACTAGCTCTTATTTTATTTACCTGAGTGTAGCAGTAGTGCTAAATATCATCTACTTCGTATTTAGTATTGTTGCTGCTATTGCCGCAAGAAAAGGTAGAATGTACTATTTCTTGATCTTTGGTAGCCTCAGTTATAATGCGGTATATCGAAAAATTTCAAGGTTAAGTTATTCGCATGAACCGGAAGATGTAAGAAACGAGCCACCACGTTGAATCGAAGAAGTTTTATTTAACTGCAATAGCACTAATTTCAACATTAACATTTTTAGGCAATCCTGCAACTTGAACAGTTTCTCTGGCAGGAGCCGTTTTTTCGTTAAAATAAGAAGCGTAAATCGTATTAATGCTGTTAAACATGTTCATGTCTGAAATGAAAATGGAGCATTTTACAATGTCTTCCATTGAATACCCGGCAGCCTCAACAATTGCTTTTAAATTAGTTAGCACACGGTGGGTTTCTTGCTCAAGATTATTGATTTCCAGTTCTCCGGTGGCCGGATTAATAGCAATTTGTCCACTTACGTACAATGTGTTGTTAGCTTCTGTAGCCTGATTATATGGGCCAATTGGAGCAGGAGCTTTATCTGTTTCAATAATTCTTTTCATAACTGTAATAGATTTGCTTCAAAATAAAGAACAGTGCAAACATTAGTGTTAGATAATTACGATTCGTTTACCTACAACCTTGTTCATTATTTGGAAGAACTTGGTGCTAATGTACATGTTTTTCGCAACGATGAAATAGGGGTAGATGAAGTAGCATCTTTTGATCAGGTTGTTTTTTCTCCAGGGCCATCATTGCCAAAAGACGCTGGAATAATGAATGCGGTTATTACTGAATACATTACGACTAAAAAAATGTTAGGGGTGTGTTTGGGAATGCAAGCTATTGCTGAATACTATGGAGGTGTATTGCACAATATGGATCGGGTAAAACACGGTACTAAAACATTACTTCAATTGACAGAAGCAGGAGAAAAAGATGTTTTTTTCAAAGGAGTAGAGAGCAAAGAGGTTGGTCTTTATCATTCTTGGGCCATCCAAAAAGAAAACATGCCCCAAGAGTTAGAAGTAACTGCCATTGCAAATAATGTAGTGATGGCTTGTAAGCACAATCAATTGCCAGTATGGGGCGTGCAATACCATCCAGAATCGATTCTTACCGCATCCGGAAAACAAATGTTGAAAAATTGGCTGTTGGCTTAAGGTTAATAGTCTACGTAACTTCTTCTGCGTTGAAGTTTAAGGTCTTGCAATACAGGGGCTTTTACAGCGATGTTAAAAGTGTATGATGTTCTGGTTCCAAAAGGAATCATAGAGAAGTTAATTTGCCAACAATGCAAGTCTCTGTATACATTTATACTGGTGTAAGAAATGTCTTGTTGCTCAAAATCATAACCTGAACGGAACTCAACTTTCCAGTTTTCAGTAACACTAATGTCTCCGCTAAATCCGAGTGTGTTTACTATTTCAGTAGATGAGGTTGAACTTTCATTGTAGTTTGGGGTGTAAGTAACATTGTAGTTAATGTTTAAACTCCAAGGAATGTTGAAATCGATGTAAGCATTAGGGTTCTGGTTGATGAAGTCGAGTTCTTCTTCAGTGCCAAATTCACTTTCCTTGGGACTCTTGCTGTCTTTTCCGTCTGTTCGTTTTTTACTTTGAAAACGCAATGTTACAGCAGCATTGGCTTGTACTAAACGCAGTAACTTTCCTTCATCATCATAATAAGATCGCTCAATTCGCGAGCCACTGGAGTTCGTAGTATAAGGATCAAATGTGCTTCCAAATTGGAGTGATATTTTTTGGCCAATATTTGTTCTGCCGCTCATGCGAATGGTGCTCCAAGCTAATGAATCTGCAAAAATGTCGTAGCTCGAATTAAAACTTAAATTCTCAAGTAGTTTTATTTTTTTCAATTCTGTAGCTGTGTCAGCTTTAGACTTATATTTTCCTTCGATGTTATTGATCAAACTGAAAGAAATTAATCCGCTTTGTGTTCTCCCGGGAGCTCCATATATACCTCCGTCAAAGTAAGAATACCTTGTAGTGTTACCGGTTGAATCTGCCTGAATGGTTTGGTAATAAGGGCCAGACCAATCCGGGCGATAAGTGAATGAAACGCTTGGAGTCATTACGTGACGGATCTTTTTCATGCGCGAGAACTTCAGATCATACATACCATAAAGCTTGGTGGTTAAACCAGTGCTCATGCTCATTTGGTTGTAACGCTGAAACCCTGAAACTTCAGTTGTGTCAAAGTCGTTTTCGGTTGTGTTATACGATTTTCGAATTGATTCAAAGTACCAGGTTTCGCTGTAGTTGATGCTGGGGTTTAACGTAAAGTGCTTTAGGAGTTTAAAAGAAGTTGATAATGGAATACTGTGTTGAATACCATTCTGAAATTCATCCAATGATTCTTCTGTAAATAGTTGGTCTTCTTTTGTTTGAATTCGGTTTTTAAAGTTGAAAGTGTAGCTCAAACCAATGTCTTCATAAAATCGTGTCTTTCCTGGTTTTTTGCTCAGGCTTTTGAAAGGAAAGATTCTACTCATTGTAAAAGTAGTTTGTGGAAGAACAAGTGTTAATGTGCTATCAGACCTGTTTTGATCTTGATTGGCAGAAAGGGCCAAGTTGAATTTAGAACCTAATTTTCGGGTGTAATTAATACTCGATTGAAATTGTGGTTGAAGGTAATCTTGATCAGAGGTGTTGATATCGTTTCTAAAGCTGTTGGAACTACCGGCATTTACATCGGCAGAAAAGTTAGAATTGGGATTTGCTTTAGTGTCTTGTTGGTGTTTCCATTTTACGAAAAAAGTAGTGTTGCGGGTATAATCAGCAGCTTCTTCATCTCCGCGCCTTATGTCAGAGTACTTGAAATTTAAATTTCCCTGCCTCTTGTACCTTTTTTTGTAATTCAATGTACTGTTGGTTGCCCAAGAGCCATTGGTATATACATCACCTCTTAAAATGGCTTCCCAGTTGTCGCTTTCACCAACATAGAAACCACCGTTTTGAAGAAAGTAGCCCAATCCCGGGGAATTTCCATAACCCGGAATTAAGATGCCGCTACTCCGTTCTCTTTTATTGGGGAAAAATCCAAAAGGAATGGCCAACGGGGTAGGGATGTTTTCAATTCTTAAGTTGGCTGGTCCGGTAACAATTTTATCGTTTTGAATAATTTTGAGCTTGTTGGCCTGAATGTGGAAATGTGGTTCTTCCAAGTTACAGGTAGTATACTTTCCATGCTTAATGTAGATAATCTCGTCTGATTCTTTCTTTACCTGTTCACCAATTACATAGCCATCACCTTCCTGAGTTCGGGCATTTGAAATTTTCCCTTTTTCAGTATCAAAATTATAAGTGATTTGTTCTGCTTCATACTCACTGGCTCCGTCTTTAAACTTTGGAGTACCTACAAGCTTACCGGTAGAATCAGGAAGACCTTTTGCATAAACCAAGTTCGATTTTAAATCAATTTCAATGTAATTGGCCTCTAAAGAGATGTCTTCAAAAGTAACTTTAGCCTCACCCCATAAAAATACTTTTTCGCTCTTTATATCGTATTTGGTAGAGTCAACAGATGTGTAATCCACCTTTGAACCCAGAATATCCTTGCTCAATTGAGGCACGGTTTTTACAGTATCAGGTTTAAGCTCTTGAGGATGATTGCTATCCTGTAGAGAAATTGTTGGATTAACCTGAGGTGAATAAAATAGAGTAGCGTTTCTGCCTAACGTTTGTTCAGAATGAATGAACAACGCTATTAACAAAAAAACGTGGAATACTCTTAGAAACAGCCTCTTTAAGCGCAAAGGAATAATGATATTTTTGTTTATCTCCTGTAAAACAGGCAGCAAAACTAATAAGAAACGAGAATTGCCCATGCTATTTGAATTGGCTAAACGTCCTATTTTTTTTAAATCTCGCCTTATGGCGCTGGTTTCCATAATGGTTTGGAGCACCCTTACTGCATTTACTGTACCAGAAAATGTTAAAGAGCGTGAAGAAAAGTTATTTTCTCTTCTTGCAGGGTATAAATTAAAAACGGTGGTGATTGATCCCGGACACGGGGGGAAAGATCCGGGAGCATTGGGTACGGGAAGGTATAAAGATACTGAAGCAGATGTGGTTTTATCCATTGGGTTAAAGTTGCGCGAATATATTCAGCAAAACTATCCGGATGTAAAAGTTGTAATGACAAGAACTACAGATGTGTTTATTCCCTTAAGAGAGCGAACGGAAATTGCGAATAAAGCAAATGCTGATTTATTTATAAGTCTACATTGTAATTCTGCTTCTGCTGCTGCATATGGTGCTGAAACATATGTATTGGGAATGCACAAGACCGAAGCCCAAATGAATGTGGCCAAGCGAGAAAACCAAGTAATCTATCTGGAGGATGATTATAAAGAACACTATTCCAACTTTGACCCAACTTCGCCAGAGAGTATGATAGCACTTTCATTGATGCAAAATGCATTCTTAGACAAGAGCATCGCTTTTGCAGATATGATTCAATACCAGTTCAGAGAGCGTGTTAAGCGTCATGACAGAGGTGTTAGACAAGCTGGTTTTTGGGTGATCTCCAGAACAGTAATGCCAGCGGTGTTAATTGAGCTGGGATTTGTGAGTAATTCGGCTGAGGAAGATTATTTGAATTCTGATTTAGGTAGAACATACATTGCATCCGGAATTTACAGAGCATTTAAAGAGTATAAAATATCGCTAGAAGGATATGACTCTTCTCAAAAAAATAGACCATCAACAACAGATAAATCTTCATCTGAAAATACAGATCGTGAAGAACAGAATGATGAAGTGCTTGAAGAAATGCCAACAAATGAAAACCTTATTTTTAAAGTTCAACTTATGGCTTCTGGAACAAAAAGAGCTTTAAAACCTGAAAACTTTAAAGGGTTGAAAGATGTTGAAGAAATGGAAGATGATGGTTTGTATAAATATACCGTTGGGAATACCACAAATTTCGAAAAAGCCATAAAATTGCAGCGCGAAGTCAGAGAAACGGCTTATAAAGATGCCTACATTATTGCCTTGTACAACGGTAAAAAGATATCTTTACCAGAAGCGCTAAAAATCTTGAAAAACAATAACTGATTTGAAAAAGTCGAAAGAATTAAAAGTAGGAATCATTGTAATTGCTGCGTTGGCGGCATTTTACTTTGGGTTCAATTTTTTAAAAGGAGCTGATATTTTTTCAGAAAAGCGCCAGTTCTATGTTGTTTACCCTAGAGTAGATGGACTTTCTGTAGATAACTCAGTTCAATACAATGGGATAAAAGTTGGTCGTGTAAATTCTGTAGACCTTATAGGTGGTGGATCAGATGGGATTTTAGTAGGATTTGAAGTAACCAATGATGAGCTGCATGTAGCCGATAATTCGGTAGCCAATATTGTGAGTATGGATTTATTCAATTCAAAAGCAATTGTTATTGAAAGAGGCGATAGTGAAATTGAAGCAAAATCAGGAGATACATTGGTAAGTGCTATTGAAGCAGATTTGAAAACAGATATTACCAAGCGTTTACAACCTATTCAGCAAAAAGCTGAAAACTTAATGTTATCGATTGACTCGACCATTGCTGTGTATAAGAAAATTGGCGAAAATTTAAGCCACCATGATCTGGATAAAACATTAAATAATCTGGACGCCACTTTGTTGTCGTTGAGTAGTGCCGCAAATAGCATTGATGATCTGGCAAGAAATAATAGTTATAAACTGGAGGCAGTTCTTGACAATGTGGGATCAATTACAGAGAATCTTCGAAAAAATAATGACCAGCTAACGGAGATTTTTAGGAATTTTTCACAAATTAGCGACTCAATTGCAGCAGCCGATCTTGTACGTACCATCAACAATGCAGGAGATGCAATGGTACAAGTGGCATCTGTTATGGAAAAAATTGACAAGGGTGAGGGAACAATTGGTCAATTGGTCAATAACGATACATTGTATTATAATTTAGAAGAGGCTTCTTTGGAGTTAGATAAGCTGGTAGAAGACATTCGCTTGAATCCTAAGCGATATATTCATTTTTCAGTTTTCGGACGTAAAGAGAAAGCAGCAGATAAACCTAAAAAGAAAGAAAGAACTGAGTAATGGGAATCGGAAGTATTATTTTCATTCTTTGCTTTGCCGGAGCGGCATTGTTTTTTGCTAAAAACGTTAGTAAAATCAGAAGAAATATTCTTCTTGGAAAAGATGTAGACCGCAACGACAATTCATCTGAACGTTGGAAAACAATGGCACGGGTGGCACTTGGCCAATCAAAAATGGTGGTTAGACCGGTTCCCGGAATTCTTCACATATTGGTGTATGTTGGCTTTGTAATCATTAATGCAGAGGTACTGGAGATTATTCTAGATGGAATAACAGGAACACACCGAATGTTTTCAGGCTTAGGAAGTCTTTATTTCTGGTTAATCAATGCATTTGAATTCTTGGCTGTTTTGGTAATGGTTTCGTGTGCTATCTTCTTAGTAAGAAGAAATATTGTTCACATTAAGCGTTTCTTTAATCCTGAAATGAAAGGGTGGCCAACCAGCGATGCAAACATTATTCTAATTACAGAAATTGCTTTAATGATTGCATTTTTAACCATGAATGCGGCAGATAGTGTATTAATGAATACAGATGTTGCTGCATTGCAAGAGGCACATTTAGGTAAATATGCTATTGGTTTTGAAGGCTATTTTAGCTTTAGTCAATTTCTGATTCCATTATTACCAGATGACCTTTCTACTTTGATGGGAATTGAAAGAGGCATGTGGTGGTTTCATATTTTAGGAATTTTAGCGTTTCTGAATTACTTACCCTACTCCAAACATTTTCACATTCTACTGGCTTTTCCGAATACTTATTTTTCAAACCTCAAGCCTAAAGGACAGTTTACAAACATGGAGGCTGTTACCAATGAGGTAAAACTCATGTTTGATCCAGAAGCAGATCCATATGCTGCTCCGGCACCTGAAGAAGGCGATGCTGTGCCTCAATCATTCGGAGCAAAAGATGTGACAGATTTGACTTGGAAGCAGTTAATGGATGCCTATTCATGCACAGAGTGCGGAAGGTGCACATCGAACTGCCCGGCCAATCAAACCGGTAAACTGCTTAGTCCGCGTAAAATTATGATGGACACGCGTGATCGATTGGAAGAGGTAGGGAAAAACATCGATAAGCATGGTAAAGATCATGATGATGGTAAGTCCCTTTTAAACGATTACATCACATCAGAAGAACTTTGGGCTTGTACATCTTGTAACGCATGTGTGCAAGCTTGTCCGGTTAACATTGATCCGTTATCCATTATCATGGAGATGAGAAGGTATCTGGTGATGGAACAATCTGCAGCTCCCAATGAGTTGAATGTAATGTTTACAAATATTGAAAATAATGGTGCCCCTTGGCAATTTGCACAAGCCGACCGCTTAAACTGGAAAAATGAGTAAGGAAAAACAAGAATCCCATTTAATACCGCATACCGAAAAAGGTAAAACGGCAAGTCCTTTACTACCAGAAGATGTCAAAAATTATTTAATTGACATTGACGGAACTATTTGTGAAGATATTCCTAACGAAGAGCCCGAGAGAATGGCTACAGCTGAAGTTTATCCTGATGCGTTATTTCGTTTAAATAAATGGTTTGACGAAGGGCATGTAATTACCTTTTTTACTTCAAGAACCGAAGATCATAGAGAAGTGACAGAAGAATGGTTAGATCGTCACGGATTTAAATATCATGGTTTATTGATGGGAAAACCAAGAGGAGGAAACTACCATTGGATAGACAATCACCTAGTAAGAGCCACACGTTACAAAGGCAGCTTTACCGAATTGATAGAGAAAAAAGTAACGATTCAAATTTTTGAGGAGGACGAAGATGAGTAATGAAACTTTGACTGTTCCAACTGTTGCAGAAATGGTTGGTAGGGGAGAAGTTCCCGAAGTTTTATTTTGGGTAGGTTGTGCTGGTAGTTTTGACGATAGAGCAAAAAAAATTACCAAGGCAATTGTTAAAATATTGAACAAAGCTGATGTGAAGTTTGCCGTATTGGGAACCGAAGAAGCTTGTACCGGAGATCCAGCAAAACGATCAGGGAATGAGTTTTTATTTCAGATGCAGGCCATGATGAACATTCAGGTTTTGAATGGTTATGAAATAAAAAAGATTGTTACCGGATGCCCGCATTGTTTTAATACTCTAAAAAATGAATATCCCGAGCTAGGCGGTAATTACGAAGTGGTGCACCATACACAGTTAATCCAAGATTTAATCAATAAAGGAAAACTAACTGTTGCTGATGGCGCTAACTTTAAAGGCAAGAAAATTACATTTCACGATCCTTGTTACTTAGGTAGAGCAAATGATGTTTATGAAGCACCTCGTTCTTTGTTAGAAAAACTAGATGCCGAATTAGCAGAGATGCGCAGATGCAAAACCAATGGTTTTTGTTGCGGAGCAGGTGGAGCTCAAATGTTTAAAGAAGCTGAAAAAGGCAATAAAGAAGTAAACATAGAGCGCACAGAGGAAGCGTTAGAGTTGAAGCCCGATATCATAGCCACAGGATGTCCTTTTTGTAACACGATGATGACCGATGGTGTTAAGAATGCAGAAAAAGAGGATGAAACTAAAGTTCTTGATATTGCAGAGTTAATAGCAACCGCAGCAGATTTGTAGTCTAGGGTTTAGAGTTAAACCTTAACTTTGTAGAATATATTAGTAATTTGCGCCTCACTAACTAGAATCCATTAGGCGCAATGTTAAATTTTTTCAGAAGTAAAAAATCAGATATGCAACAACTAGTATCTGAAGAGTCAAGAATCTGGATTTATCAATCAAACCGAGAGCTTACTCAAGAAGAGGTTCAATTAATTAAGGCAAAAGGTGATGCTTTTGTTCAGCAATGGAAAGCGCATCAGAAAGACCTTAGTGCTGAGTTTGATGTTTTGTATAATTTATTCATTGTGTTGGCCGTAGATGAGAATATGATCCCAGCAAGCGGGTGTTCTATTGATGAGTCTGTAGCTTTTATTAAATCCATCGAGTCAGAGTTTAAGATTGATTTACTGGATAAGCTTAATTTGGCTTACAGAAGTGGCAACGGAAACATTCAGGTTGACCATATGAATGAATTCATGGGGAAAATTAAATCAGGAGAGATTAATGAAGAAACCATTGTCTTTAACAACCTGATCAATACAAAAAAAGACCTTCAACTGTGCTGGGAAGTACCAGCCAAAGAAAGTTGGCATAAACAATTGTTGAATTGATTCTAAAGCGAGCATTACCTTCCGTAATTTTTACATTTTTAGGAACAGCCTTTTTTGTTGTGTCATGTCAAGATGACGATGCAGACAATAGTTGTTACAACTCAGAACTTCAAACGCAATACGATACCATCAATTGTGACTTAATTAATGAACCGGTTTGTGCTTGCAATAATGTAACTTATTTGAATGCCTGTTTAGCCTATCAAGCAGGTTTTGAAGTTGTTGATTCAGTTCCTTGTAATCAACGTTAAGCGTATTATTTTTAATAAGAGGGGGTACAATCCTATAGAGAACAGTTTGTTTNTTAGGCATGATGTGAATAAATAATTAGGTTATTCGTTATCATCACTAGACAAAACGGAAGACTCTTCTTTTCGATAAACCCATTCGAAAATATCTTCTCGCTTTTTAGGTTGCAAGTATTNTAACCATTCAAAGTGACGCAAGAATTCAAGTTCTGGAGTAAGGTCTTTCATCGGNTAAAATGTTCCTTTGGGCTGGACATAAAATGTAATATTTTGAATTTCATTGCTGTCCATCTCCAGCTTCATCTCACTACAATCTAAGCGGTTTAGCCCAATATAAGTGCCGTCTTCTTCTTTTCCGTAATAGAGTGTTTGCCCGTTTCCGATTACCCGTATACGTTCAACTTCATTGGCGGTATCGAAATAAGCAATGAGTAAACGTCCCTTGATTTGATTGTATCGAGCCGGAAACCTGATTGTATCGATTCTATAGTACATNGAATCCTTTATGTTAACAGAATCGATTTTNAATGTAGAAGAATCTGAAAAAGCAGAATCNGGGAGAGGATGTAGGGTGGCGTATATTTTCGTTGAATCTTCAGACTCGTTAGAAACAACCATTGCATCTTGAAAAATGCGCATATGTTCTATTTTACCCTCATAAGTGCGAATAATTACCGTGTCTCCAGTCATTTGATTGGCTTTAGACCATATAACGGGATCGCGAAACATTGAAATGGTAGAATCTGCACCGTTAAAAGATAAAGAGTCGCATTTCCCTTGTAAATCGCTTTTGTAAAAGCGCACTTTGTGGTAAGCAAAAATCTGTCGTTGCGTTCGTGTAGAATCGTATTGCGAATNGAGTGTATCGGCATGCAGAAAGAGAGAGTCTTTTTCAAAGAACTGTATCATTTCGAGATTTCCGGTAATAACACTCGTACTNTCTTTTTCATTATAAAGTGCGTAATCTCCGCTAATAAGAAATTTATTGATCGTGTCNANGATGCTTACACTATTGAAAACTTCACCAACACCGGTATTCTGATCNTAGAAAATAGTNTCTCCGGAAAGCGTTTGCTCTTTACTNATGATTTNGGCATTCTGCTTAAACTTGGCCAANTTTTGNTTTTGGTCAAACCAGCCCTCTTCACAATAGACGGTATTACTGTCACTAATTATAGTTGTTGGGCCATGAAAGTAGGTGATGTTTTGTTCGGTCGCGTATTCTAAAGAGTCTGATTCAATGTCGTAATCGGGGCTTTCAATACGAACATTCTTGTTAAAGTAGAATGTTTTAGATTGGGTGTAGTAGTAGCCAACNTNACTGGAAAGTATACTGGAATCTTGTTTTTTGATGATTGTACCTCCGCCAGTGTAGTAAGCAAATTTTTTGTCTGTGTTGTAGTCTAGGTAATTGGTGGTTAATTCCTGATCAGGATCAATAAGCTTGATTTTACCACGAAGTTCAGCTAAGGAACTGTCTCCATTATAATTCAATGAATCTCCGTAAAGAAAAAGAGTATCACCTTGATTAATTTCTACATTGCTGTAGGCAATTACCTTATTTTCTTCAGTAAATAAATAAGCGCTATCACAGGTCATGATAGCGCCTTTATGTTTAAACTTTACATTTCCAATTAGCTTTCTTGCTTTGAGCACATCACCATCATAAAGAAGCTGATCTGCATTCAAGAGCTTAATTTTAGTAGGTTTTTTTTCCGATTGTGCAAAAATGCTATTGGTAATAAATAGCAGTGCTAGTACACTTAATAAAGAATAAAATTTCCTACTACTCAAAGTCTGTATAGTTTGATTTACAATTCTCCCCTTATAATCGTTTGATCACGATCTGGGCCTACAGATACAATAGCAATTGGTATGCCAATTTTTTCTTCAAGGTAATTGATGTATGCTTTTAATGCTTCAGGGAATTCATCTTCACTAGAAATACCAGTTAAGTCTTGCTTCCAACCTTCTAATTCTTCATAAATAGGTTCCCATTCACCATCAAGAATCTCATAAGGAAACTCTTCGGTAACTACATCGCCTTGTTTGTATTTCGTACAAATTTTAATGGTATCAAATCCGCTTAATACATCAGCTTTGGTCATAATTAATTTAGTAACACCATTCAGCATTACAGCATATTTTAAAGCCACTAAATCAATCCACCNACATCTTCTTGGGCGNCCAGTAGTAGCTCCAAATTCATTACCAACAGTACCAAGCGTTTTTCCAATNTCNTCAAACAGTTCAGTAGGAAACGGACCGCTACCTACGCGAGTNCAATAAGCTTTAAAGATACCTAAGACTTCACCTACTTTATTAGGCGCNATTCCAAGGCCGGTACAAGCTCCTGCACAAATTGTATTGGAACTGGTTACAAATGGATATGATCCAAANTCAATATCAAGTAAAGANCCTTGAGCACCTTCAGCCAAAACACGATCGTTGTTATTGATGTGTTTATTGATAAGGTGTTCNCTATCTACAATTGTGAGTGATTTAATGGTGNTAATACCTTCAAACCATTTTTCTTCCATAGCCGGAAGTTCATCACAATTAAAGTTGAANCGCTCAAGCATTCCGAGGTGTTTTTGCTTAAGAGCATCGTATTTTTCCTGGAAATTAGCNCTTAGAATATCTCCAATGCGCAATCCGTTTCTACCGGTTTTGTCCATATAAGTTGGACCAATCCCTTTTAATGTAGAACCAATTTTTTCTTTTCCTTTCGCTTGCTCATTTGCAGCATCCAGCAAACGATGTGTTGGCAGAATAAGATGTGCTTTTTTAGAGATCTGGAGTGCTTTTTTCACATCAACTCCCATCTTCACTAAAGCATCAATTTCTTGCTTTAGAATAGAAGCATCAATCACCACTCCGTTACCGATAATGTTAATTGCATTCTCGCGAAATATTCCTGAAGGAATAGTGTGCAAAACGTGCTTGATGTTGTTGAATTCTAATGTGTGTCCGGCATTTGGACCTCCCTGAAAGCGGGCAATAACCTTATACTGAGGAGTTAATACATCAACAATCTTTCCTTTACCTTCATCTCCCCATTGAAGGCCTAATAAAACATCAACTTTCATTCAGAAATTAGATTAAGAGCGGTTTTCTTTNTTGTTATCAGTTTTGTCTTTTGGTTTCATCTTGGCATAGATGTTCAAAGAATGGTGAAGTACTTCAACACCAAAGTGCTCTGCAATGGTATTCTTGATTAGTTGGATACGCGGATCGCAAAATTCAAGTACTTCCCCGGTTTCAACATCAATCAGGTGATCGTGTTGTTTGTTGGCATAAGAACGCTCAAACTGCGCCATGTTCTTGCCAAACTGATGCTTGCGAATTAGATTGCAAGCGAGTAGAAGTTCAATTGTATTGTAAAGCGTNGCTCTGCTGACACGGTATTTTTTATTTTTCATCAACAGATAAAGCGATTCTACATCAAAGTGTCCATCGTTGCTATAGATTTCATCAAGGATGGCAAATCGCTCAGGAGTTTTCCTNTGNCCATTTTTCTCTAANAAAGAGGCAAAAATTTGCTTTACTTGTTCTTTCGTATCTTCTAAAGACATGTGTTAGAATTAAGAGGCAAAACTACAGAATATTCGTCAACTACGTTCGTCCAATTCGACTGACTTTATCAACGCCTTCAATAGCTTTTAATTTTCCCATCAAATCACTAAGGTGAGCAGTGTCATTTACGTAGATCATTACAGTTCCCTCAAACAATCCGTCATTGGTATCAAAGGTGATGGAACGCATATCTACATTCATGTCGTTAGAAATAATTTTGGTCATTTCATTGATCAAGCCACGTCTGTCAAAACCGGTAAGTTTTATACCGCTCATGAATGATATAGCCTCTTGGTTGTCCCATTTGGCCTTTACAATGCGGTAGGCATAATTAGACATTAACTTAACGGTGTTAGGGCAACTCATACGGTGAATTACAATTTCTCCACTACCGGTAATAAAGCCAACAACATCATCGCCAGGGATAGGGTTACAGCAAGAAGCAAGTCTGTAGTTGAATTGTGACATGCTACCGCCTAAAGAAACGGATGCATTTTTATTCCCTCTAAAAGTTTCGAGTAATTCGTCAAGTGTTTTGGTTTTGGGCGACTTCTTACGGTTAAATTCAATTTTACCTTTTGAGTGCTTGATATTATCAAGTCTCTTGAAATCTAAGTGATTGGTGGAAGCGCGGTAAAACAAGTCTTGAGTGTTTTTTGCACGAAAGAATTCCACTAGTTTTTCAAAGTTTTCAGCATCAGCAAAAATTTGACGTTGTTCTAATTCTGAAACAAGTATTTTCCTTCCGTTTTTTTCGTGCTTTTTCCGCTCGCTTTTAAGTATCTTTTTAATTCCGGCTTTAGCTCTGGCAGATACTACAAAATTGAGCCAGTCAGGATCTGGTAATTGGGCTTTTGAAGTAATAATTTCAACCTGATCGCCACTTTTCAATTGGTAACTAATTGGAACCAGCTTTCCGTTTACTTTAGCGCCAATGCAATGCTTTCCTAATTCAGTATGGATTTCAAAAGCAATGTCTAATGCTGTAGCATTATGAGGAAGTGACTTAACATCACCTTTAGGAGTGAAGACAAAAATTTCTTTGGCAAAGAGGTTTAGCTTGAAATCGTCTACAAAGTCTACAGCATCTAATTCAGGATCTTCAAGGTGTTCGCGCACGCGCGTAATCCATGAATCAAGTGCAGATTCTTGTGTTTTGTCTTTGTATTTCCAATGTGCAGCAAGTCCTTTTTCGGCAATGTCATCCATTCTTCGTGAACGAATCTGAACTTCAACCCATTTCCCGGATGGACTCATCACAGTAGTGTGTAACGACTCGTAACCATTTGCTTTTGGTGTAGAAATCCAGTCGCGCAAACGATCGGGGTTAGGACGGTAGAAGTCGGTAATCACAGAATAGACTTTCCAACAATCGGTTTTTTCACTGTCAAGGTCTGAATCGAGAATAATTCGAATGGCAAAAACATCATACACTTCCTCGAAAGGGATGTTTTTGTTTCTCATTTTATTCCAGATCGAATAGACAGACTTTGGACGTCCTTTTACCTCGTATTGCATGTTCATGTTGTCCAGCGCACGCTTAATAGGCAATGTAAACTGGTTAATGAAACGAGTACGAACAGCTTTTGTGTTTTTGAGCTTTTGCTCAATGTCGTTATAAATCGTGGGTGATTTGTACTTCAAACTCAAATCTTCCAATTCAGATTTGATGTTGTACAACCCCAAGCGATGGGCTAAAGGAGCATAAATATAAAGTGTTTCAGAAGCAATTTTTAGCTGCTTATCTCTACGCATGCTTTCCAGCGTGCGCATGTTGTGTAATCGGTCGGCAATTTTTACGATGATAACACGNACATCGTCTGCCATGGTAAGGATTACTTTTCTGAAATTTTCTGCTTGTAGCGATGTTTTTTCAGATTGATCAAATGCCTTTTCAATTTTGGTTAAACCATCAATAATGGTGGCTACTTTATCTCCAAAAAGTACCTCTATGTCTTTGATCGTCATNTCAGTATCTTCTACAACATCGTGTAAAAGNGCACAGACAATTGAGGTTGTTCCAAGACCAATATCTTTAGTTACAATATGTGCAACCTCAATGGGGTGTAGAATGTAGGGTTCACCTGATTTACGTCTAACTCCTTTATGAGCTTCAACAGCAATATCAAACGCTTTTCGAATAAGTTTTTTATCCGGATCATTTTTCTTCAAATGTGCAGCTCTAAGCAAGCTACGGTACTTGTTTAAAATGATTTTCTTCTCCTGCTCTTCATCAATAACCACGGGTGACTCCATTCAATCAAAGTTAACATTCATTCAATAAAAAACCCAAGGGATCACCTTGGGTTAACGAAATATATGAAATTCGGTTTATTTAGCCGGCATGACTTTATTGAAGACTTCTCCAAAGCCGATACGAACACCATTTTTTTCACAATGTCCACGCATAATTACGGTGTCATCATCATTAATGGCCTTACGCTCAGAACCGTCTTTTAGCTGTACAGGTTTACTGCCACGCCAAGTAATTTCCAACATTGAACCATAACTTTTCGGAGTAGGGCCAGAGATCGTTCCCGATGCCATCATGTCTCCACAATGAATGTTACACCCGTTGACTGTATGGTGAGCCAACTGTTGCGCCATGTTCCAATACATGTACTTAAAGTTAGATTGACTAATAACAGTAGCTTCTCCATCTTTAGGCAGAATGGCTACTTCCAATTGAATGTCATAATTTTGAGCTCCTTCAAATTGTAAGTACTCAAAAGGTTTAGGATCTTGTTTAGGACCTTCAATTTTGAAAGGTTGCAATGCATCTAATGTTACAATCCATGGTGAGATGGAAGAAGCAAAATTCTTGGCAAGGAATGGTCCCAGNGGAACATATTCCCAACGTTGAATGTCTCTGGCACTCCAATCGTTAAAAAGTACCATTCCGAAAATGTAATCTTCGGCTTCTGCTGTAGAAATGGAATCTCCTAACGTTTTGCCTTCGAATGTTACAAAAGCCATTTCGAGTTCAAAATCTAAAAACTTAGTTGGTCCAAAAATTGGAGCCTCACTATTGGCTGGTTTTTGTTGNCCTTTTGGACGATGNATTGGNGTTCCGCTCAGTACAATAGAAGATGCTCTTCCGTGATAACCGACCGGAATGTGTAGCCAGTTNGGAAGTAGCGCATTTTCAGGATCGCGAAACATAGTGCCCACATTGGTAGCATGTTCTTTACTGGAATAAAAATCGGTNTAATCGCCAATTTTTACCGGCATATGCATCTTAACAGATGNGGCGTCAAGTAAAACATGTTCAANATGAGCAGGGTTGCGTTGGAGTTCAACGTTATTGACCTCAAAAAGGTCTGAAATACGATTTCTTAATTCGCGTAATTTTTCTTTTCCCAACAACATAAGGTCATTGAGGCGTTTGCTNACAAAGTATGCACGATCGATTTTTAAGTCATCCAAATATCCAAGCTTGGAAAGTGCTTCCAAGTCAATGACTTTATCACCAATGGCAACACCAACCCTTAGAGCTTCACTATCCGAGAAGATACCAAAGGGGAGGTTTTGAATCGGAAAATCCGAGTTTTCAGGAATTTCTACCCAACTTTTACGTTGAGGATCATTCGCTCTAATGGTCATAAGAGTTGACGTTTAAGCATTGAATAACGGGCGATGTCCCATCATTTCATTTACCTTAGATTTTACTTCTGCAATGTTGCTCTCGTTTTCGATATCGCTTAATANACGATCGATAAGTTCAACTGCTGTGGCCATATCTTCTTCCTTAAGACCTCTAGTCGTAAGAGCAGGAGTACCAACACGAATACCTGAAGTAACAAATGGAGATTTATCGTCAAACGGAACCATGTTTTTGTTCACNGTGATGTCAGCTTTAACCAATGTGTTTTCAGCNTCTTTTCCGGTTACATTTTTAGAACGNAGATCAATCAACATGCTGTGATTATCAGTTCCACCAGAAATAACATCATATCCTCTGTTTACAAACTCAGTGGCCATAGCAGCAGCATTTTTCATGACTTGAACACCATAGTGCATAAACTCATCAGAAAGTGCTTCACCAAAAGCAACAGCTTTAGCTGCAATAACGTGTTCCAATGGTCCTCCTTGAGTTCCTGGGAATACACCAGAGTCTAACAATTGNGACATCATGCGAACAGTTCCTTTAGGTGTTTTAACGCCCCAAGGNTTCTCAAAATCTTCTCCCATCATAATTACACCACCACGAGGTCCGCGAAGTGTTTTGTGAGTAGTTGAAGTAACCACATGACAATGTGGAAGAGGNTCGTTCAATAAGCCTCTTGAAATTAAACCTGCTGGGTGAGAAATATCNGCTAAAAGAATAGCTCCAACTTCATCAGCAATTTCACGAAGACGNTCATAGTCCCAATCGCGTGAGTAGGCAGAAGCACCACAAATAATCATTTTNGGNTGTTCTNCTTTTGCTTTCTCAGCTACTTTATCATAATCAATAACACCGGTTTCTTTTTCTACACCATAAAAANCAGGTTGGTAAAGTTTTCCTGAAAAATTTACAGNAGAACCATGCGTTAAGTGTCCACCATGTGAAAGGTCGAACCCTAAGATNTTGTCGCCAGGTTTAAGGCAAGCTAACATAACAGCAGCATTGGCTTGAGCTCCAGAGTGAGGNTGTACGTTAACCCATTNAGCATCGAACAACGTTTTTAAACGCTCACGTGCCAAATCTTCTATTTGATCAACAACTTCACAACCTCCGTAATAACGTTTTCCCGGAAGTCCTTCTGCATACTTATTGGTTAAAACAGACCCCATGGCTTGCATTACCTGATCACTAACAAAGTTTTCAGAAGCAATAAGTTCCAAACCATCTAACTGACGTTTTTTCTCCTGATCGATTAGATCAAAAATCTTAGTATCTCTTTGCATGTTTTTTGAATATGAGTGCACGCAAATTTAGAAATCAAGTTCATTATTGATGTGTCTGTTGGTAAGTTATTTACCAGACTTGCTTATGACGTAGAAAACAGGAAAGAGAAATGCGGTAGGCCAAACGGACTGGAGAAACCCCATAAACTTGCGCGCAATCAGGTATCCGTCATTGATATTTCCTAAAATCCATCCGCCAGTAAAAGCAATTATGCTGAGGGTTAAAAAGACAAGGTAGAGTGCTTTTGTCCAATACCATGCGCGCTGATGTTGGAAGAATGAGTTGACTGTCCAACCATTCACAGCAAAGAATAAAAAGGTAAAAAGAGCGGTTAAGATCCACTTAAGAGTATATGTTTTCCAATAGCCTAAATCCAAACAAAACGAAAACCAAGAATGCAGCAGAGTAGGGTCTTCATCAGGATGTTGGTAGTAAAGGTACCTGAGGTATTGATTAATGTTGACGAATACAAACTCACGAAAAAAGCCTAAGGTTACAGCTGCTACAATTCCAGCTAATCCAAGTGCTTTTTTATGCATGAGCTGCATTTTTTAGAATTTCTTTTCCCCCTGAAAAACGTGAAGCCCAGATGTACCATAAGAACATTACAAAACCATAAACTAAAATGGTGAATGTATAAGTATGGTTAAATTCAAGTAACTCGGGTTTGTAATATTGAAGAATAGACAACCCTACTACACGCAACAAGTTTAAAAGATGAATGGCTATAACTCCTAGAGGTAAGAACCACCATAAGTTTTTGTAATTGGTAGGAAAGGCTAACAGAAAGCCGATGAATAGTGCAAAAAGTTCAATGCCATCACACGGATCACCAATCCATACTCCAAAAGTTCCGTCAATGCCTAAAGTGCGCATTGAACCTTCAAGCGTATGGTCTTGAATACCTTTGAAACCTAAAAAATCTAACAGCCAGCTTCCTTGAGTAATTAGGCTTTCGATCATGAAATGGTCTATAGTTCCTTCGGGATGAAGATAGAGTTCATAAGCTACAAACCAAATGAAATAGAGCCCAGCAGCCTTAAGAATAAAAAGTGTTAAAGGATGTTTGAGCTCAAAGGTCATTTTTTAGCTTTCGAATAATCCAATATTTTTTTGCCACCTAATGCAGCACCGGCAGCAATTAAGAATGTTATTCCACCATCAATTGGGATACATGGAGGTGGCCAACAACCAGGACCTCCACCAGCTCCACCACCACCACCAGGACCTCCTTGTGCTTGAAGTAGTGTAGAAAAACAAAGACTAAGAAGTAGTAAGAGTAGTTTTCTTCGTCTTTTTATAAAATTCATTTGACAAGTTTAAATGTTCTTTCCAAATTCTCTCCGCGAACATGAAGGAAATAAATTCCCGCACTTTCATTCAGTTTAATCTCAACACCACTTTGATTCAGGCTTTGATTAAAACTGCGAACCAGTTTTCCCTGAGCATCATATAATTCAAAATAGGATTGACCATAATCTTTTTCACTATACAAAGAATAATGCTCACTACCTTTTCTTAAATCAAAGCCATTATTCATATAACGTTCAATAACCGAACTTGGATTTTGTTGAACATAAATCGTGATGGTATCAGTTATTGTACATCCTGTGTTTTTCTGAGTACCTTCAGCAACGAGTTGTGTAATGCCATTGTAACCTGCAAGGCTTAAATAAGTGTTTTGAGCTTGGGCAGCATTTGTTCCGTTGATTTTCCACACTACATTTTCAACATTTGTAATGGCGGCCACCAATAAGCTATCAGATACGGAAAGTGTTACGGTGTCATCTAAGGCCATAGCCTGAATTCCGATAGAATCAGCAGCTTCAACAATTACTTTATGAACTGAAGAAGGACATGTTGAGGCAGTGTCTTCAATAGTTGCAAAGTAAACTCCGGGTTCAAGGTTGCTAACAACTACATCATTGGTAAGGCTTCCGTTAAATTGAGCATTGCCAACAATATCTAAAAGTTTTAGCGATGCAGCTGAGTTATTAAGTGCGTTAACAATGATTTCTCCATCATTACTACCAAAACAAGTTTCGGCAGTAGCGGCAATATTTTGATACAAACGTGTAACATGAAGTCTGAATCGTACACCTGTATCAGCACTGGTTAATTGAAATAAAATGGTGTCATTTCCTTGTATAGGTGTAATCGAGTTTGTGTTTAAATCTTCTAAGGTTACACAAGCATTAGAAAAAGGAAACTCTTCAAAAATAAGCTGGTGTGTTCCTGTTTGAAAAGATTCGGTTACAAGGTCAAATGTATGTGAGCCTGTTTCGCTAGATACCTTTGAAAGGTCTAACAAAGTATTGTTTTGTTTGATTGATAGTTGTGGGTAGGGAGCATATTTGGTGAATTCTTCAACATCTTCAGCTGTGAAATCATCGTCAAAAGCTTGCCCAAAATCAATTCCAGTATAATTTTCCAGACCATTAGGGGTTCTTATCAACATTAAAATACGCTGTTGATCATTTGCTTGATTTCTAACAAAATCTACATCCGTTGTGATTTTGTGATCTTCACTAATAGTAATCGTAGAGTTTGATGAAACTTTTACAAAAAATGCCTGACTAGAAGCAATTTGATTGTTCCCCTGCCAAACGCCATTATAGCCCGAAGTAACATCAAAAACAAAAGCGCTAGCTCCTAAACTTGGGTTATCAGCTTGTATGGCAGCATAATCAATTGCGCTCATGTATGGATTCCCAATGAAGTTCCAACCTCTTTGGCTTGCATTCCCACCATTTGCTGTAAGATCAATAGTTCTATCACCTTGAAAAGGAGTTCCTATCATGTTTAAATGATGATACGGAAAGTTACCGCCACCAGTGTAAACTGCGAAGGCTCCATGGTCTGATGAAGCTGAGGGAGAAATAGGATCTGAAGCACTGGAAATCCCTGTCCATCCATTTTGAAAATCATCAAAATCAACCCCAGTGTTGCTTATGTTCGATTCTGAAAATTCATAAATAGAAACAAAAGGATAAGAAGGGTTATCAGAACCGGTAAACCCAGTCATGTATATTCCATCAGGACTTTCTCCTCCGGAAGAAAGATCTCTCCAGGCATTAATTGTTTCGCCTTGAACAGGACACGCCAAATGGCGATAACCTAAACTTGTTCCGGTTCCGTCAAAATAGCGTTGAGCAACAGCACTAGATCCGTTTAATACAGCACTTCCGGAAGGAAGTTCCGCCAGAGTTGCCGTTCTTTTTGTACTAGAATGAAAATAGAAAGAAAGGTTGTTGAGGTCAAAGTCGCCACTTTGCACATCTACAATTTCGTAAACACCAATACCTCCTGTTGGATTTCCTGAATAAGTTGTAAGCGTTTTAGTACCAGATCCGCTAATAATCAAGTTTTGGTAATTAATAGCAGCAACAGCTTGATTGCCATTGTTAGAGTATTCTACGTAAGAGCCGGGTTCCAATGAAATGGTAGAAAAGCCAGTAGGAAACACAGAAGAAGAATCTATTCGAAGTAAAGAAGCTGTATCCACAGCAAGTGTGGCATTTCCATTACCTGTAATTGCATAACCATCTGTATCAAGCACTCCTCCGGAATTAATGGTTAAATCACCATAGAAATTGCTGTTGTCTAAATCTGTAAGTAAGGAAACTCCAGATGGGTTGGAGATGATCAAATTATCAAACAAAAGAATTGAGCTATTTACAGTTTGAGGGGCAGAGCCATCATAGACATAAGTGTTTTCAGTGAAATCAAAATTCAACACTTGAAAACTCCCAATACTTGTAAGTGAATTTCCTTGATAAAAGAATGAGTTTGTACCAGACAAATCAATAGTACAATTTGTAGATGTAGAAGAATGCCCAATGTATATGGGTCCATTAAAATCTACAGAACTACCCTGTCCTAAAATAAGGCTTACATTACCAGAACTAATCCCGCGAAAAATGAAAAAACCGTTACAGGTAAATGTTCCACTGTTGATAATTGCCAAAGAAAAAGTTCCGCTGGATGCAGTTACACGAACTTGAGATCCGATCGTAAGGTTTCCTCCATCAATAGTAATAGAAGGAGTTCCTGTACCGGGTTCATATTGCAATGCATTACAAGATTCATTTCCGGTAATGGTCAAGTCATCGTTTGAAGCATTTGGAATTCTAACGGTATCGCTTGCCCCAGGAACAGTACCAGGTAAGCTACTGATCCAAATAGAAGGACTGCTCCAATCTCCTGAGCTGGCCAATTCATACACCGTGGCATTTGTTACCAAAGGAAATAATAGGGCGTAGGTTAGCAAGCAAAATATTTGCGTAAGCTTGTTCATTTCGGTATCGTTATAATTACAATAAACGAAAAATTAAAAACATGTTCTAAATATTTTGTTTTTATTTCGCTTGCAAAGAAACGAATAGATTTGAATGCCTCCTAAAAAGATTGAAATAATTGATGTAGCTGATTTAAAGAAAGTTTGGCGTATAATTCAAACAAATTGGTACTACATTTTACTGTGTCCGATTGTATTTTGGGCTGTATCGTTTATTTATACCTATAAGTTAACCGATATATATGCTGCTAAAAGTCAGGTACTCCTCAAGTCAACAGATACTTACGATTATCAGTCACAGCTTTACAAAGGGCTGGGGTATTACGAAGTTTATCGTGATATCACCAACCAAATCAGAGTTTTAACCTCACGAGATTTAATTGAAGATGCTTTGTCTCGGGTAGATTTTAATGTTTCCTATTACATTGTAGGAAGAGTGAAGACTTCCGAAGCGTATGAGTCTTTACCCATTAAGGTTGAGGTTAAAAGAGTCCGACAAGAGTTTTATGAGAAGTATATCGACTTAAAAATTCTTAATGCCAAAGAGTATGAGTTGACCTTTGAAAATAATGAAGGGAAAGTAAAACGAATCCATCGTTTTGGAGAGTTCGTGAGGACACCGGAATATTTATTGAAAATAGCCAAGCCCAAAAGCATTTCTACTCAAAGTATTGAGCAGCTTAAGTTAGCAGAATATCAGTTTGTTATACATAGTGATAGTTACTTGTTGAGAAAATACAAGTCGTCATTGTCTGTAAAAAATGTGGACTACACTTCTATTCTTGAATTAACGGTAGAAGATGAAATTCCTGAACGCGCTAAAACATTTTTAGACACACTTTCAAAGGTCTATATCGAATATACCTTGCAATCTGAGATAGATATCAATGAGAATACGCTGAATTACATCAATAGACAGCTTTCTGAGGTAACAGAAATTCTGAATCAAATTGAAGGTGATCTGGAGCGCTATAAAAAGCAAAACTCTATTCTTAACCTTACGAAAGAAGAGAACCAATATTTTAGTGAATTAGTCAAGTTTGATGCAGAACGTAGAAACCTTTTACTAGAGTTGAAAAATATTGATGCGTTGGAGAAATACATCAACTCATCTAGTGATCAGGAATTGCTTCCACCGGCACTTTATATTTTAGAAGGGGATGGATTTTTAAAGACTTCGCTAAACAAATTGTATTCGTTACAAATAGAAAAAAATCAAAACCTCTTTAATGCTACAGAGCAGAACTTGGCTATCAATCGCGTTGAACAAGAAATTGACTTACTGAAAAACAACTTACTCGTATACCTTGAAAATACGCGGGTAGCCATCCACAATAAAATTCAAAATTTAGAAGGTCAAATAGGCGACTATGAAAACCTGATTAGAGGTGTGCCTAAAGCACAGCGCGATATTTTAAACATTGAAAGAAAGCTTCAGGTAAACGAAAAAATGTACCTCTTTTTGTTAGAAAAGAGAGCCAATACGGTAATTGCCCGTGCAGGAATATTACCCAAAACGAAAGTGATAGAATCTGCAAGATCTGTTGGGGTTATTCGTCCGGATAAAACAAAAGTGTCTTACACATTCATAGGTGTTGGGCTAACAATTGCGATTATCATTATTCTGATTAAAGAAGTATTCTTTCACNGGATTACAACTGTTAGAGAATTAACAGAGATAACAGATATTCCTATTGCCGGTGGGATNCCATTTATAAAAGATCAGGAATCGCTGAGTGTGGAAACACTGAANTCGCGTTCATTGTTAGCTGAATCTATTCGAAACATNAGAACCAATTTACAATACTTGATTCCAGATCAGGAAGGAAAAACACTGTTGATCACCAGCTTAAATCCGGCAGAAGGAAAAACCTTTACTTCTGCTCATTTGGCAGCAATGTTGGCTAAAGCAGGAAAGAAAACGCTATTGATTGATTTGGATCTTCACAAACCCAGAATGCATAAAAAGCTAAGCTTAGGAAATGAGCANGGAGTTTCAACNATTGTTATTGGGAAAAATGAAATTAAAGATTGTGTGCAGCAAACAGCNATTGAAAATCTTGAGGTAATCACTGCCGGACCAGTTCCTCCGAACCCCAGTGAATTGTTGATGAATAGCAAGACGCTTGATATTATCAAAGAATGTCAGCAACATTATGACTTTGTCATTATCGATACGCCACCNGTGGGGNTAATTACCGATGGACTAGTATTGCTNAAAAGTGTAGACCTTGGCTTGTTTGTGTTCAATACCAAGTTTGCGACCAGAGAGAGTGTCAAATACTTAGAAGAAATTGTTGGGAAATTTGACCTTAAGCACAAAGCATTGGTTTTAAATGGNTTTAAATTTACCAAGTGGAAACGCTACTATGGTAATTATGCCTATAAATATGCTTATGGCTATGGCTATGGGTTTGACTACGGAAAAAATGAAGGAAATTGATGGATAAAGTGCAGCAAGATTGGGATTTGGTCATTAAGNCATCGAATTCTTGGTCAGGNTTCAGTGTTTCAAAACTTTGGCGCTACAAAGATTTACTGGGGTTGTTNATCTATCGCGACTTTGTAGCNATGTACAAACAAACCATTCTAGGNCCATTGTGGTATGTAATTCAACCCATATTAACTACAATTACCTATTATTTTGTCTTTGGTAGAGTGGCNGGTTTATCTACCGATGGAGTACCTAAATTCTTGTTNTACTTAGCTGGAGTAACATGCTGGAGCTATTTTGCTGCTTGTCTCAATAAAACATCAAATACCTTTAGTGCCAATGCCAATTTGTTTGGTAAGGTTTACTTTCCGCGCATTTTAGTACCGGTTTCTAATGTGGTTTCTAACNTAATACGTTTAGGGATTCAAATNGTATTGTTNTTGGGCTTTTTAGCTTATTTCNTGATAACAACAGATAAACTTCACCCTAATGCNACTATTTTATTGGTACCCTATCTGTTTCTTTTAATGGCAGTTCTGGGAATGGGAATGGGGATTTTAATCAGTTCTTTAACCACAAAGTATCGAGATTTGCAATTTTTCGTCACCTTTGGTGTGCAATTATTAATGTTCCTTACACCGGTGATTTATCCACTGTCTTCGTTAACAGNAGANATGAAAACATATGCATTGCTCATTCCCATGACAAGCGTTTTGGAAACGTTTAAATACGCNTTCACGGGAGTGGGCTTTTTTAGTTGGTGGTGGTTGCTTTATACCACAGCTATTGCCGGCATATTACTCGTGATTTCACTGCGTTTGTTTGGAAAAATTGAAAAGCGGTTCATGGACACCGTTTAGGTCACAATAGATGTCGGAAAACGTCATAGAAATAGATGATTTATCCAAGCAATACCGCTTGGGATTGGTTGATGTTCGCACCCTTTCTGACGATATAAAAAGGCGTTGGGCTTTGTTTCGTGGAAAGGAAGATCCATTGCTTAAAATTGGTGATCGAAATACGCGTAATGAAGTTGGTGGTGACTATGTTTGGGCATTAAAAGANGTTAATCTCAAAGTCAAAAAAGGTGAGGTATTGGGCATCATTGGAAAAAATGGAGCTGGAAAATCTACTTTGCTAAAACTGCTTTCACAAATTACAGAACCGTCAACCGGAGAAATTCGTGTAAAAGGAAGAATAGCTAGCTTATTGGAAGTTGGAACTGGTTTTCANCCTGAACTTACAGGACGAGAAAATATCTTCCTCAACGGTGCTATTNTAGGNATGACAAAACCTGAAATCCGTTCCAAACTGGATGAAATTATTGAATTTAGTGGAGTTCAACGTTATATCGATACTCCTGTAAAACGCTATAGTTCAGGAATGAAAGTGCGCTTAGGCTTTGCTGTTGCAGCTCATCTTGAGCCAGAAATACTGGTGGTAGATGAAGTCTTAGCCGTTGGAGATGCAGAGTTTCAAAAGAAGAGTTTGGGTAAAATGCAGGAAGTTTCCCGTTCAGGAAGAACCATCTTGTTTGTAAGCCATAACCTTGGTTCTGTGGCTGAATTATGCACCCGNGCNATTTTNTTGGAAGACGGAACAATTACNTATGACAGTACTCCGGAAAAAACGATCAGTAAATACCTCATTACACAGAAAAATAACCAGAATCCATATACAGCAGAGCGAAAAGAAGAACTGTTGAANGTNNTAAAAGTGCAGGTCTCAAGCCAACAAGGAGCACCNGAAACNCANTTCGATTTGCAAGATGCCATTACGCTTGAAATAACCATTGATGCCCAAGAAGATTTNGAAGAGGTGCGCATCAATTTAATGCTCTATCGCGAGTTAGATTTGTTGTTTCACACCCGTGTTACTGATCAAATTCAAGAAGAAATAAGGCTTAAAGCCGGAAAACATACCTATCAACTTGTGCTCAACCCCATGTGCATGACAGCNGGAAGCTACAGTTTTGATGTAGTGGCTACCTATAAAGGTGGATTAAAAGGCGGTCAGTTTAGAGAAATTTTAGAGCGAGTCAATTCGTTTGAAATTGAAGAACGCTCTATCAATACAGAAGAACTGGGGTTTGCGGCCAAACGAGGAGGAGCTATTATTGCTCCCGGAAACTGGACGAAAACTACATGAAACTATACAGTCAGCTTTTTCCAAAATCATTTAGGTTGTGGGTAAAACATACGTTTTACTTTCCTTATTTTAAGAAAGAACAACGCATTGAGCGCAATGCCCAAGATGAAGTAGTGATTGTTTCATTTCCCAAATGTGGCCGTTCATGGTTGGCCTTAATGATTTGCGATGCAGTTTACAATGCNTTTCCCGAAGCAGATCGCATTGATGATGTTTCATCGCGTTATTTATACAAGATCAATTCAAAAATACCTTCTATTTTGTTTTCTCATGATGACCAGCCGATGCTGAAAACACCATCAGAATTAGAAAATGAGAAGTTTTCATTTGTCAATAAAAAGGTCATTTTTTTAGTACGAGATCCCCGAGATGTTATTGTNAGNTGGTTTTTTCAATGCAAAGAAAGAGGTTCTGTAGATGAATTTGAAGAGCCTGTAAAATGTGACCTTCCGGGAGATTTTTTAACCAACGAGCGCGGAGGATTAAAGTCACTTATTGCGTTTTATAACCTTTGGTGGGAAAACCGTTTTTACCCTGGNAAGTTTCTATTGGTAAAGTATGAGGCGCTTCGAAAAAATCCNGAAGTAGAGCTGAAACGTATCTTTGGTTTTAGTGGGATGTCTAACTTAGTTACTGCAAAAGCCATAAAAGAAGCCATTGATCACAACGAGTTTAAAAAGGTACAGGAGCGTGAGAAACGCAATGAAATAAAGGCTGTTACCGGGCACAATGTTTTTGGAACAGTGGAGGGTAAAAAGTCCGTTGATTCGTTAAAAGCCAGAAGAGGCAAAGTAGGAGGGTACAAAGACTATTTTGACGAAAAAGAATTGGCTTATTTAAATGCTTACATCAGTAAAGAATTGAATCCAATATTTGGATATAATGAGAACACTGAATTACATAAAGACGCTTAAGCAGGAGTTGCAATTGAAGCTGAAAACTTCGTTGCACGATTTTGATGATGAAGAGCTGAATGCTTATGAGAATGAGCTGATCAGTAAGGTGAAAGCATATGGTGTAGCGGTTGTTCCTAATTTTTATTCAGAAGAGCAATGTGCCACAATGCGTAATGAAATTGATCAATTACTTGTAGAGCACAAAAGTCGAATATCAACGGACGATTATGAGTCAGATAAGCGATTATTTGCTGCCAATCAGGTGTCAGATAAAATCAACAGCTATTACACTGATTCCTTCTTGAAGAAGTTTTCTGAAAACTACATTGGAGAATCTATTAAAGATGGTTTTACATTGGCAGCTCGTATGGACTACAAAGCCAATAATCCGGGATCTGGAGGAGGTTGGCATCGCGACTCAGCACTAGAACCTCAAATCAAAGCAATTACCTATTTGAGTAATGTTTCAGCTGAAAATGGTCCGTATCAATATTTGGTGAAAAGCCACAAATCAAGAGAAATTTTAAAGTTGACTTGGTCTGGAAAAGTATACTTTAACCAGCATCGGTTCAAAGATGAACTGATTCAGGAAGTGATTGATCATGATGATTTAGCCACATTTGAAGCCAAGCAAGGAACGTTAATTCTTACCGATACAAGAGGNATTCATCGTGGAATGCCCATTGCAGAAGGATCGCGTTATGCGTTGACCAATTATTATTTTTTTGACAAACCCATTGAAGACAGAATGAGACAATTGTTTGTACGTCCATGATGAAGAAACAACCTATGAACCATTTCCCAAAAATTTCAGTTGTAACACCTTCATACAATCAGGCACAGTTTGTTGAAGAAACCCTACAGTCGGTCTTGGGACAGTTCTACCCAAACCTCGAATACATTGTAATGGATGGAGGTTCTACGGACAATAGCGCGGCTGTTATTCGAAATTACGAAGATCAATTAGCCTTTTGGACCAGTGAGAAAGACGGAGGGCAAAGCGATGCCATCAATAAAGGGTTTGCCAAAAGTACAGGCGACATTTTGTGCTGGCTAAACTCAGATGACTTNCACCTTCCGGGAACATTGCGTTATGCTGCAGAACAATTTAAAAATCGCCTTGATGAACCTTTGTTATTGTTTGGTAATACCATGCACATGAATGAGGTAAATGCCAAAGTACAGGGCTCAAATGTGAGGGGATTATCAGAGCACTTAAACCTACAGCTTAGCGATTACATTATTCAACCTTCTTCTTTTTGGACGCGTAAAGCTTGGGAAACAGTTGGTGAATTAAGAAAAGATTATCATTTTGGATTTGATTGGGAATGGTTTGCNAGNGCAGAAAAAGCCGGAGTGCAATTTGAGCCAACTGATCGCTATCTATCTGTATACCGCATTCATGAGGCACACAAAACCGGAGGCGGAGGAGATAANCGCACANAAGAATTAGCAGCTATATACCGAGAAAAACATGGCGATAGAATAGCCGAAGCCTTTTTATCGCTCCACGAACGTGAAAAAGAAATTGTATCATTGAATNNGCACTACTCCCGCTATTCTCGCCTATTGAAAAAGCATCCGGTGAATTTTTACATCTGGAAGCAATTAAAGACAAACTTAACCTTTGAAGAATACTCTAATCTAGCCAGAATGGCAGGCTTATGGAAGTAGATAAGAAGCACAAGTCAGCTTGGGAGAAGTGGAACCAGTTGGGAGGGCCGAAATATCCACACGAAAAAATTATTCAATACACATTCAGAAACTTTCCCCAAGAACAGCGAGCGTTAACTAAAGTGCTNGATGCAGGTTGTGGAAATGGCGTAAATGCCCTTTTCCTTGGAATTGAAGGATTTGAAGTAGAAGGTGTTGATATCGCAGAAATGGCAATTTGTAGAACGCGTTCTGCTTTTGAAACATTAAACCTAAAAGGTGTTTTTTACGAAACCTCAATTTCTGAATTGCCTCAAGAAGATAATTCTATTGATTATTTGATTAGTGTTGGAGCAATAGACTGTGTTAATGAAGAGGTTGCTATTGCAGCTTTTCAAGAATTTTACCGTGTTTTAAAACCGGGAGGTAAGATGGTTTTGGTATTCNTGGAAGAAGGCGATTTTCGGGAAAANTTAGATACGGAAGTGTACCTTAGGGCATCAANCGAAACCTTTGTTAAAAAACATCTGGNNCAATTTAATTGGACAACTTTACACATCGATCGGTATCAAACCAGTTATAAGCAACAAACAGAATGGCAGAAAGACTTTCTCATAACAGCCGAGAAATAAAAATTGCAATTCGTTGTGATGCCACAGCAGAAACAGGATTTGGCCATTTTTCAAGAAGTTTTCAATTAGCNCTTTTTCTTAAAGAACTTCATGCAACGGTTACTTTTTATGGNGAGTACAATGCTTTTGCATTGGAAATGTTGGCCAGTGCTAAAATCAGTTCCGTTGAAACAAGTGGATTTGAAACATTNCTTTTTGACCCCGAAGAGATTCTCATATTAGACAGTTACCTGTTTGATCAACCTTATCTTAATCGTGCTTTGGAACGGCAAAAAGCAGTGGTGTTAATTGATGATTTCAATAGGTTGAAAACAANNGAAGTTGATTTGGTTTTTAACCCNAGCATTGCAGCACAAGAACGTTTNNCATATGCGGCTGAAAAAGTGTTGTTGGGAACACATTATATTCCATTCAAAAAAGAATATGCAGCCATNCGTGAGCAAAAACAAGTAGATGAAATTAAATCCATTTTATTGTTTGTTGGTGGTTCTGATCTTCATCACATAGGGCCAGATTTGTTGCGATTGATTGATAACAACGTGAGTGGAAANCAATGTGTNTACATTAGCAATAATGCTTCTGATTTTCCAGAGTGTAAGAACAGTTGGAAAAGTATGAAGCCAACNCAAAAATTGGAGAAAGTTTTATCGAAAACAGACTTACTGATCTGCGGTGGNGGCTTTGTGAAATATGAAGCCGCATTTTGCAAAATTCCGGTTATAAGTGTGAACCAAACATTTGATCAATGGGAAGAAAGTACCTTTGTAGAAAAGCATGGTTTATTGCTCAATTGTGGCATAGGGAACAANTTTGACGAACAAGAATTTGTTNCGGCATTGAAAAAAGTGCAAACAACCGATTACTTAAAACGTTTTAGGCAACACACCGAAAAAAAATTCTCAACGAATTCAGGTAACCAATTGGCAAAAGCCATCTTAGCATTAGCAAAATGAGTAAAGTGTTTCAACAAAAACAGTCTGATTGGGAAAAACAGGCACAATCTAGCGAAGATCCTGGAGCACAGGTAGGAAGACCTAACCAAAACAGTGAATTTAGTCACTTACTAGAGCGTTTGAAACAACAACTTGATTTACAGGATACGGATACTATTCTGGATGTAGGTTGCGGAAATGGTTTTTTACTGGAGCATCTAGCGCCTCGCAATGCATTAGCNGGAGTTGATTATGCCGAACAGATGATTAACTTGGCCAATAGCCGACTTCAAGGCGATTTTCGGGTAGCTTCGGCAGATCAATTGCCCTTTGAAAATGAGCAATTTGATAAAGTGTTGTGTTATAGCATTCTGCATTACATGCAAGGTGAAACTATGGGACAAAAAGTGCTCGAAGAATGCATTCGGGTGACCAAAAAAGGTGGTGTTATTTTCATTGGAGATATTCTGGATCAAACAGAAGAAAATCGCATCAAATCGTCTAGCGATTTGGAATACGAGAAAAAAATTCCTTTAATACACCGCTACTCATCGTGGCAGTTTTACGATTTAGAAACCCTAAAACAAGTAGCCTTACAATACGGTTGTAAAGCAGAAATTGTCAATCAACCGGAAACGTTTAAACTCTCAAATTACAGGAAAGACCTAAGGATAAAGAAATTATGAGTCAATTGATTCAACAACTTCAACAATTAACAGATCGCGAATTTATTTTACCAACATCAAACGGCACAGCAGCATTAACGCTGGCTTTGCTGGTTGACCCTAAAAATGGAAACGTAGCCTTACCGGCAAATACGTGTTTTTCGGTATTGTCTGCAATTCATGCTTCAGGAAGAGGAGCTCATGTGCTAGACATTGAATTGGATCGTTACCAGTCGTTAGCCGGAGAAATAGCAGATACCAGTAGTTCCATTATGGTGCATTGCATGGGCATGATGACCGATGGATTGATGTGGGAAGAATACACCACACATAACAATACCTTTTTGATTGAAGACGCTTGTCTGGTATTGGGCGGAACTTATAAAAACCGCAAAGCCGGATCGTTTGGAAAAGTTTCTGTTTTAAGCTTTGGTTACGATAAAATTGTTGATGCCGGAGGTGGTGGTGCTTTCCTCACCGATGACGAAACTTTATACACCAAAGCAAAGGCTATTTTGGAAGAGAATAAGCTGTTTCAAATGACCGAAGAAGTAGAGAAAAATGTAGTAGAAGCACTGGCAGGCTTAGAAGAATCGTTAGCAATACGAAAAGAAAATGCAAGCTATCTCGAAAAATACCTCACTGATCGATTGATTCGTAAACCATTTATTACACAAGACGATCCTTTGTGGCGCTATTCATTTTTATTCCGTGGCGATCGCGATTTCATGCTGAAAAAAGCACAAGAAGAGCACATGATCATGACCAGTCATTATCAATCGTTACATCGTTTGCGTACAGGAGAAGACTTGGCCAATGCATCTTATTTTTCAGATCATATTGTAAATGTCTTCATTAAACCCGGAACGGATAAAGTGTATCTTGATCGCGTAATTGAATTTTTCGATCGATATGAAGAGCCAGAGCCTCAGGGAATATTATCAACAATTATTTAAAACTCACGGCATATCGCCAAAAAGCGTACAATATCCTGATACGGCTTCTCAGCAAGTACGTTTTGAGGTACTTTCAAGTGTTGATCAATTGCCTTTTTCCGTATTGGATGTGGGCTGTGGATTAGCCGATTTTCTGATTTACCTTCAAAATGAACAACAATTCAAAGCTAAGTATTGCGGAGTTGATTTTGTAGAAGAATTCATTCAGTCTAATCAAGAGCGATTGGGAAGTGAAACCATTTTGTTTGAGGTGGCTGATTTATTAAAAGACACTCTTCCTCAGGGTTTTGATTATGTGTTTGCTAGTGGCATTTTCAACAATATAATGGAAGATAACACGACTTTCTTTTATCAAACAATTGATAAAATGTTTGCCGCGGCAGAAAAAGGAATCGCGTTTAATGCGTTAAGTACTTACGTTGATTTTCAAGATGAAAGCCTGTTTTACATCAATCCGGTTGAGGNGTTTGATTACATCAAAAAACACCACACNAGAAAAGTTACACTTAAGCATGATTACCTGACCAAACCAGGTTCAATTCCATACGAGTTTACCATTTTTGCATACAAAGAATAAGGATGGAAAAACGCTTTTGTTCCGTTATGCAGCCAACGTTTTTACCTTGGCAAGGATACATNTCGATGATTGACCAATCGGATGTTTTTGTCTTTTTTGATGATGTGCAATATGTTAAGCGAAGCTGGCATGTGCGCAATAACTTCAAAACAAGAAACGGCAAAGACATTTTAACNATTCAAGTAGACAATAAGAGCAAAGGAATGTTGAATGAAACATTGCTCAACAGTAATCCGGTTTGGAGAAAAAAACACCTNAAAACCATTCAGCAGTACTATGCGAAAGCTTTATTCTTTGATGAGCTTTTTCCTCAATTAACAGCTATTTATGAAGCAGATTATGCGTTGCTATCAGATTTCAATATTGCGTTGATTGAGTGGATTGTTCAATTTCTGGGAATTGAAACCCAANTGGTACGCTCATCATCACTAAAAGCCAAAGGAACTCGTGTTGGGCGTCTGATCANTATNTGTAAAGAAGTTCATTGTACAGATTATCTATCTCCAGTTGGATCTTGGGGNTACATTGATGATGACAATGCATTTGAAGCATCAGAAATTGGACTACATTACCTCAATTACAATGAGGTGACATATGCACAATTACATGGTGAATTTATTCCTTTTTTATCCGTTTTAGATATTATGATGAACNGTGGTAAAGAAGCATTNGAATATATTAGAGCTTCAATAGGAGAGCCTTATTCACATGAAGCTATCAGAGCATTAAATGCAGAAGGATAAAAGTTNTTTATTTTCCTAAAAGACGACTGAACCAAGATGATTTTTCCTCAGNAAGGGGAAGAGCGGCATAATATTCCAGCTTGCTTTTNTGNTCCTCGTACAATTGAATATCCCAATGATTAAAGGCCTTGATGGTTGCTAAATCTTGTTCGGAATAATCTTTTTGCTGNGGTCGGTTTTCTGTTTTATTNGCTTGTGGAATGTACTTGACTTTCCATTTTAATTGCTTGGCTAAAACCTCTATCCCCTTGTCAAATTGTTCAACAGTTCCTACAAAAAAGAAATGCTCCTTAATGTTGGTTAATGCCTGTTGAAACATAGCAGCATCACACNCTCCAAATTGAGGATTCCACCCAGAAACATAGCGGAGTTGTGCATTGTCTAAATCAGTAGACAAACGTGCTTCCAAAAATTCTGAAATAGACATTTNAGGATCAAAGCCCCGTTGGTGTAAAAAGTGATGCGGAGTGCGTTTTACGTAATGGAAATAAGAAATAGTGCGCTCAATCGGATCGCGAAGAAAAGTAAAATAGTTCCAGTTCTTGCCTAAGACTTCGTGCAGTCCAAAAGGTTCGTGACCTTTTACTACTTGAAAATTTTTGCGTTGTCGGGCAGGAATCGTTTTCAGTTGATCGGTGGTACGTTTTCCTCCTTCAATGCGAATNGTATAAACCGCTTGAGGTGCATATTGCTGTTCAATNATNCGGTGAATACTCGTCCCACCAGATTTAGGAATATGCATGAAAATGCAACGCATTATCAGTGGTTATAATTATGGAGAAAGTTAAGCGTCTCNTTGGGTTTGGTAGAAGGAAGATAGTAGCGGTAAATAACGCGCTTTTCAATGTTTTCCGGAACGTTTTTTCGGTTCCCCATTAACACCAAATATTGGTCACTAAATTGTGCTTGATGNTGTTCAAAAACTTGTTCCACACGATAGTTTTCACGATCAAAAGGCAAAACTAAAAATGGAGANTTNANGTTTTCCTTTTCCATCANNTNATTCATNTCNGCNAATTCNTCAACAAAAACACAGGCAGCAGTCTTTTCCCCAATAGGGTAATGATTCATGGTATGATTNCCAATNNCCCAACCTTTAGCTTTTAGAGCCTTNGTTTGTNCCCAGTTATCAAACGGCCAGAAACTACTCACCTGATTAAAGGTTTTGTTTTGAGTCTCTTTCAGGTTAAACTGATTGAGTGTATCTGTACGCGAAAAAGCACGNTCTAAATCTACTGTAGCAGCTTGATAATGCCTCCAGGTNGGTTTTCCATTGACCAATGAACCGGTAACAGATTGGATTGAATTTAGTCCGTATTTTTTCAAAATAGGTTCAGCATAAAGGCGAACACCAGAGAAACCATCGTCAAACCAAAAAGAAAGCCAGTTGTCTGGAGTTTCACCAGNTTCAATCGCTTTTAAGGCTTCAACAGGNGACTTTAATTCGAATTCATTGCCTAAAAATTGAACCAAATCCTCAAACTGATCAGGGTTTAACTGACCGCCTAAAGGATCGGCATAAGGACTTTTTATCCACGAAAGATCGTGTAGGGTTATTATTTTCCAGCCTTGGCTCATGAGATGTAGTCGAGGTTTGCTTTACACCACTTTACATGGTGAATCGGTTGATTGACATTNTTGGGCCANCTATNNTGTGTAAANATGGCTTCTANAGCNGCTATNTGNCANGCTTTCCAAAAATCNAGNATAGTNTGTTCTTTNGAAAAACGAGGCTTTAAAATAGCGGCATCACTTCCGTTGGTAAGAAAAACCACCAAGTCATTGATTGAGAAGTCTTCTTGTTGATCAGACAATGATTTTATGCCCAAAACAATATCGCCATTNGGATGATTGCCCACAAGNTCGATCAGTTTTCCTTGAACATCAGTNGGAGAACCCTCTACTTCAACCGGACGCACATTTGATTCACAGTAACGCCATTGGTTCAAAAGGTGCTTTCCGGCCAATAATGCCGTGTAGCGTTTCCCTTTAAAAAACTGACTAATGAGTGTTGATATGGCCACTTGCTTGGAAACTTCCCAAGGAAAAGGCTGATCATCGTAAATAAATGAAANCGTAACCCCGGCACTTTCAGCCAGCATTTTTGCGGCTTCTTCAATGTGGTCGGTCGGACGGACTGCTATAGTATAATGTTTCGACATATCCTTATTTAAACGCTTTTAGGTATAGCGTTTGTTCATTATCGTTTCTTGGAGGGAATTCAGGATAGGCTGCATTAAAGTCTTTTTCTTCTTTTTCTTCACAGTGTGAAAAACCGGCTTGAAGCATAAAATANTTCAACAATTCGAAGTCAAAGATATTCTTCAATTCCCCGTAATTGTGAAACATCACATTAATAAAATGTTGTGGCGGCCATCCTTCCGGATAATTCCACCCCTTGAAACGTTGTTTTCTCCCGTCTATTAAAGCTNTTCCTTTGTTATCGATGTAAGCTTTACACACCTTTTGAATATCAGGAGTTGTTAACCANACTACACCGTTTTTAGCTGTAATGCGGTACAATTCTTTCAGGAACAAAGGCAATTCGGTTTCTACTTCAAAACAGCCAATNGCATGTTGCATTACAATGTTGTTGTATTGTCCAGAAGAGAAAGGGAGAGCCGGAGACGAAAGGTCTACATCATAGTCACTACCGTCTACATCAACGTTTAACCAGTTTTGTATCTTGCGTGAACCGCAAGCCAAATGAAGGTTGTCAAATTGAGTAAGCAAACCAGCATTCTGAGCTTTAAATTTTCGCGTTTTCAGGCGCAAAAGATCAAAGCGAACAGCAGAAAGCGTTCGGCTCAGAAAGATTTTTGAAATAAGTTTGCTTTTCAAATTCATGCGGACAAAAGTAGTCATTGAAAGGAATGCAAAAATTTTCCGGTCGATTAATTCATTTATTCCCTCAAAGGTTAAACCCTTTCATGTGCTATGTGGAGTCAGATCAGGCNAATTGGTACAAGAGTGACAAAACAAANCTAGGATTGTTCAGTACATTTTTTAAGCTGCTTTCCATTGCCTGGCGAGGGCGGGCTAACCTCAAGAAAAAATANAGNATNAAAGCCGANATGCTCTTTTTTGCCAATACGCCCAATCAGTTTGNTACCAATGCTAAAATTGCNGAGGANCTTTCTACAGATTGTGTAATTGAGAAAATGTCTGAAAAGCCCCATTTCGCTACCATCAATCATGGCTGGGCTGTACCGGAGTTTTATGCNCTATTTGCGTTACCTTTTGTAGCGATTGCGAGCCTTTTTNCTGTATTCAATAAGCGAGTGATTATTTGGCCACATTTGTATGAACATGCATTGTCAACAGGATANTTCTTGTTTTACTACCGCATTTTTAAGCGAAATANGCACAACATCAAGTTGGGGTTTGTCAGCAACGACCACAANTTTTATGTNACNTCATTCATNAAAGCATTGCANTTGAANNAAATTCCTGTGGCTTATACACAGCATGCTCAAATTGGAGATTGTTTTCCAAAATTACAGTTCGACTATAGNTTCCTTTCGGGAAATGCCGCTTTTGAAATGTATACACAGCAACAAANANCNGAAGGNGCTATTTTCTTCACAGGAGCNGTTTTGTTTGATCATCTNAANTACCAACCAACANNNACACTCAAAACCATNGGNATNGGNATTGGAGCNACCGACAAACGCCCTTTGNTNGAAGANTGNATTTTGAAATTAAAAGCAGAAGGTTACCGTGTGATNTTGAGACCACATCCGGCCATTGATGTNANTTTATGGGAAGGATGGGCAAAAGANCANGGNGTTNTNTTTTCNGCNGCTCGGAAACAGCCTTTGATGGAGTTTTTAGCAGANACNGATGCTGTTTTTACCAGTGAATCGACTTTNATNTTGGAAGTGTTTGCTTCCGGTAAAATNGGTGGAATTGTTGATTTTGACTGGGGCTATNAACGCGATTATTACGGCTTTGANGCCAGTGGAATTGTGAATCATTATTTCTCTAATGCCGAAGAANTGATTGATTTNCTGAAAGAANGCAATATCACAGAAGAGTTGCAACATGCCCAACAATACATTGTAAAATACGATGCCATTCATCCTTTCCGTAAAGANTGGAATTCNGCTAAACTGATGGCGCAATTGTGNGAAACAATCATTCACCAAAAGGANTTGACCTTGAACGGCTTTTTTGAACCAGAAGTGCAGAAAGGTGTGACNTGTTACACTCCGAAAATCAACGCGATATGAAGGTTGTTTTTATAACNCATTACGGACATTTGTACGGAGCTAACCGATCGTTGNTGACGTTNTTGGAAAAAGCCGGGCAGTTTGGTGTTGAACCGNTAGTAATNACCAAAGAGCAAGGACGATTGACAGAGAAGCTGGAAGAGTTGGAAATTCCTTTTNNTACAGTTGAATTTCAATCGGGCTGGCATCCAGAACCTTATCGNGGAGGAAGGTGGTACCANCNNTTAAAGCAAAAAGTAGAAAGTCGTCAGCGCGAGAAAAAACGCATTCAACACGATCGTGANTTGNTCAGTTCCCTTGATTTGGNANCAATAGATGCGGTGTACAGCAACAGTTCCGTTTTTTATTTCGGANCACTTTTGGCGAAGGCAAAAAAGGTGAAACACTTCTGGCATTTGCGCGAAGTGGCTCATTTACATTATCGCTATCNTCCCGATTTAGGGTTCAAACATTTTCAAAAGNTGTTGCAAGAAGNNCATCAACTGATTGCGGTTTCAAAATTTGTNAACAGACAACTGGTTCCTGAGAAAATGAAGATGAGTACAGCTGTAATTCCTAACGGTGTTTTTTCGGAAGAAGAAACCGGAAATTACTTTCAAATGCAGCATTCGGCCNTCAACAATATTGTTGTGGTGGGCAGGTTNGCAGAATCTAAAGGCACNCTTTTANTAATTGATGCATTTGAACAATTGAAGCAAACTCANCCTGAGTTGAAACTAAAGTTTTACGGAGAAGGCGATGNGCCTTTTGTTCAGCAAGTAGAGCAATTGATTGTAGAAAAACAATTGTCAGCATCTATTGAAATCAAAGGATTTGAAGCCNATGTTGCTTCCATTTATAAAGATNCAGACCTGATGTTTTTTGCCTCTGAAAATGAGGGGATGGGACGTGTTATTCCNGAGGCAATGGCTTTTGGAGTGTTGGTCATGGCACTTAATAGCGGTGGTTCTGCAGAGTTAATCGACCACGGAGAAACCGGATTTCTATTCGAGAAAAACATAGAAAGTATAGTGGAAGTTTTTAATGGAATTACTTCCGGAAAGTGGGATTTGTTGCGTATTAGAGAGAAAGCATTCACTTGGATGTACGACAATTGCACNACTGAAATATATGCGCAACGCGTTTTCGATGTCATCACAAAAGCAAACAACAATGGATAATTGGCCGAAGATTACCATCATTACGCCTTCCTTTAATCAGGGAGAATACATTGAGCAGACGATCCGTTCAGTGCTCGATCAGAATTATCCGAATTTGGAGTTCATGATCTTTGATGGAGGCTCTACAGACAATACTGTTGAGGTCATTAAGCAATATGAAGATCGTTTGACATATTGGGTGAGTGAACCCGATAAAGGCCAAAGTGATGCGATCAATAAAGGTTTAGAACGCGCCACCGGGAACATTATCAATTGGCTAAACAGCGATGATGTGTTGTTGCCGGGATCGCTGGAATATATTGCGCGCAATTTTGATGAAAAAGCATTGGCATTTACAGGAAGAACAGAGCTGTTCAGAGGCGATGAAAAAGTGAAAAATGCCGGGCCTAACTTTGTCAACTANGATAGCNTGTCGCANACCTTGTGCAAGAATTACATTGAGCAACCGGCTTGTTTTTTTCGAAAAAGNGCAATTGATGAAATGGGGNTNTTGGGAAGTGAATTTCATTTCATTATGGACAAAGTGTGGTGGATACGTTTTTTGTTACTTTTTGGTGTAAATCGTGTGCAACAAACCGATGAGGTACTGGTCGGATTTCGATTACATGAAGCCTCTAAAACCGTTTCATTGAATGATCGTTTTTACNNNGAATACGCAGCATTACTNTTGAGTTTGNCCGAACAATTTTCGCTGAAAAAAGAAATGGAATTGTTGAAAATGATGTTTCCAGAAGTGAAGAGAATTGACGTATCTTTCAGCAACTTAACTCGACAACTTGTAAAAGATATGACGCGCTATTTCCTGCTTAAACGCGGAAAATTNGTTTTCTCNGAAACNGACTTTNNNAACGGTAAAGCCATTTTGAACCATTANCGTTCAACAGATGTGGTTTTTGAAGAAGANCGACAATGGTATCAAACNTTAGCACGTCAATGTTCGTCTTCTTGGTTACAGTTTCGCATTCAACGTAAAATCAATCATTTGTTAGGACGATGAAAATCAGTGTGATAATTCCGAATTACAACAATGCTTCGTTTATTGAAGAATGCATTTATTCGGTAATGAATCAGACNCATCAACCGNATGAATGTATTGTAATTGANAACGGATCAACTGATGGNAGTTTTGAGCTGTTGCAGGAGTTNCAAAACAAATATNCNTTTAAACTTATTCGCTGGGGAAAAAACAAAGGNGTTTCCGCAGCNCGCAANGAAGGCTTNAANCGTGCTTCGGGCGATTTTGTCGCTTTCCTCGATGCCGATGATTATTGGCTGGGCAAATACCTCGAATCTCAAGTGAAGTTTTTGGAAGANNNCCANACCGATGCTGTTTTTTCGAACTACTTCAAAGAAATTGAAGATGTGGAAGGNGAGCCCGAAATTCCTTACGAATACGAATTNACTTTAGACAAAACNCTTNGGGAAGANCGTTTGAGNTTTTGTGCNATNGTGTTCAACCGGGAGAAATTGCAGGAAATTGGCGGGTTNAATACGCGTTTCTCGTTTGGGGAAGANGGGTTNTTGATGTTTGAATGGTTGTTGAACGGATTTACCATTGGCTTTAACGATGAAGCNCATGTAGCTTACCGNATTCACGGAAACAACTCTACCGCAAAAATGACCTCAAAAGTGTTTAGTCAGAANCTGGAAATTCTGGCACACAAAATCGATTTGCTCAAAGCCAATTTGAATTACGATGAGCTGGAACGTAAAGAATACCGCAAAGCCATTTCATCGCGATTAAANACNATTCGCTGGATGGCNCGCGATCTCAAAAGCTGGAAAAACCTCAAAGCCGTTTATGCCAAAGGTTTCGATTGGATGGGNATTGAGTGGTGGTATCACCAACGCAAAGAGTACTTTTCAGACGTAAAAAACTACATGCTCAAGCGCTAATCCCAAATGTTTTCATANTTNAACAACTCAATGTCTTTCTNNTGACAATCGTAAATGAGTTGCTTTGTTTTTTCNGTGTAATACGATTTAAANTCGCGGTGTTTGCTGGCTTTTAANTGCGGCAANGACAATTGTGGTTCNCCGATTTCTTTGGCAACGTGCTTAAAATCTTCAGCCAAATGTTCAAACTTTCCTACATAATCAACCAGCAACTGATCGTTGGCATCACACACAAAAGTTTTCAGAAAAATAGGATGTTCATTCACNCGCCAGTTGACATAGTTTTCAAAACTTCCCAATGATTTGTAGAGTTCATGTTCGTGGTGCCCTTTGTACTGCAACACAAAATGGTAAAGCGAAACGTGCCAATCCCACGGATTGCGTACAAACGAAAATTTATAGTAGTTGTTAAATGTCTTTTTCGGAATCCATTCNTGCAATTCTACCGCTTTCACATGATGATCATACGAACGATTAAACACCCANGGATANCGTCCGGTTAAAAAACGCAATTTGTCTTTCGGTCCCGCAAATTTGAAACGCTCAATCGAATACGGACGNAATTGATCCATCATGCTGGTTCCGGCCACTTTAAACACGTGAATGAAAATAAATTTATGCGTATGTGATATGATCATGTGTCTTTCTCTTGCTTGTTTTCAGTTGTGGTAGCAGATAAGCAACAAAGAAAACACTCTTTTCCTTGTAGCCGCGTGCTTAATCTTATTTTTGGAGTTGTGAACCGATTCCTNGTCATTACAACATATGCTCCGGCCTCATTTGAAAAAGGCACTTTGCGTGAAGCNATTTTTCAGGCTTTTTACGCTATGCTGAAAGCACAANCNTATCAGAATTTTCAGGTNCTGTTGTTCGGACATTTGGAAGATANGGAAGACGAAAACCTGCGTTTTGTCAAAGNACAGGGGAAAAACAAAGGCGAAAAATTGCGTGAAGCATTCGCTTANATTCGAGAGCAAAACATAGAGGCCGATTACATTACCCGTTTAGATGACGATGATTGGTTATCGTTAACNGTAATGGAGCANAATGCCCACNCNANNGCAGATCTNATTGCGGATGAATTNCACGCTTTTGNAGATGTCCTTTCCGGAAAATGGACGGTGCAAAAACGGCCGTGGATAGCCAATACCGCATTTCACNGTTTTGAGCACGCCATGCATGTGATTGATGCAGACAACGGCACAGGCTTGTTGTTTGACTACGACCATTCGGAGAAATGGCATACTTACTATGCNGATAAAAACATTCAATACACCTCAAAAAATAATCCCGTTTACATGCGTGTGTTGAGCCCTACAACCATNACCAGTAGTGGAAGTAAGGAAGTNGGNAAGGTGTTAAATGCACAGGAAATTCAANCGTACCGGAACTATTGTAAAAAGTTTGGACGTTTCCAGCAAGATACATTTCCGGAAGCTTTTCTTCCCGGTCAAAAAGTGTTGGAAGAANNGCGTAAAAAGTTTGGATTAGATCAGGTTAAAACTTCAATTTGGCAGAAGCTCTTTGCATGAAAATCATTCTATTCACCAATAGTTTTCCGTTTGGAAATGCAGAACGCAGTTTTTTGCAACACGAAGTCAAGCATCTGGCACAANCCTTTGATGAGGTGCTGATCGTGCCGAATTCACGTGATGGAGAACTGNTACCNTTGCCAAATAATGTGACTGTTGTCGATGGGCAAAAATACCAGCCAANAATGAACTGGAGCTATTTTTTCAAATTGCTTCAATTTGCCAATTTCTGGAAAAGCGGAAANGTGCGNTATTTTCTCAGTCACACTAAAAANCTNGTAAAAAGAGCTTCACAATTGGAGCAGGCACTGAAACCGATCGTAGATAAAAACACATTGTTTTATACTTATTGGTGGGAAGATTGGACAACAATATTAGGAGTACTTCAACCGCAATTTCCAACGAATAAGATAGTGTCACGAGCACACCGTTTTGACCTCTATGATCATGAAAATAGTTTTGGATTTGTGCCTTTTCGTCCAATGCATTTGNAATGCACCACTACTGTTTTTGTNATTTCGGAAGACGGGAAAAACTACTTACAACAACGTNNTCCTCAATTGAANGTTNAAGTCGAAAAATTAGGCATTCAACTTNCCAAAGAAATGGCACCAATACCCGAAAACGATGCTGTTTTTCATGTGGTTTCNTGCAGCAGAGTGGTAGATGTAAAACGTNTTCATTTCATTGCAGAAGCATTGGAATATCTGGATTTNCCNGTNAAATGGACGCANTTTGGNGATGGTGCANTNATGTCACAATTGCAACAGTGGAAAGCCAAAGCGCCAACACACATTTCGGTAGATTTGAAAGGAANTACANCCAACGATGAGGTNTTNCATTTTTATGAAAANCANNCGNNAAATGTCTTTGTNAATGCTTCTTCTTCNGAAGGAATTCCCGTTTCGATCATGGAAGCTGCCGGATTTGGTATTCCGGTTATTGCNGGAGATGTGGGAGGAAATCGTGAGGTGGTCAACNCAANAACAGGCATTTTGCTGNCCCGTGATTTTGATCCAAAGGCAATAGCAACGGCCATAAAAGAGTTAGCACAACNCACTGTTGATGCNCGTTTTCGAACGGGCGTAAAAGCCTATATTGAACACCATTNTTCAGCTGAAAAAAATTATAACCACTTTGTGCAAACCTTGTCAACGATGAACAAGAACCATCAGCACTGAAACATTAAATTTGCTACCATCAAGACAGTAGAGATGAAAACAAGAATGGCAATCGTGGGNTGCGGAAGCATTGGAAAACGTCATGCAGCNGTAATTGACGCAGAAGAAAATGCAGAATTTGTAGCGGCTTGCGATCTTCAGGAAGAACGACTGGAAGAACTCAAAGAACATTATCCCAACATAAAAACCTATACCTCATTTGATGAAATGCTCCGTCAAAATGGGTTAGACATTGTTGTTATTGCTACTCCGCACCACATGCACGAAGCCATGACCATCAAGGCATGTGAGCATAAAATGAATGTGTTGGTAGAAAAACCAATGGCCTTAACCAGCGAATCGTGCGAACGCATGAATCAGGCTGCTGAACGCAACAAAGTCAACCTGTGGGTAGTAAAGCAAAACCGCTTCAATATTCCGGTGAAGATCACTAAAGATGCTATGGATAAAGGCATGTTGGGACGCATTTTCATGGTGAAATGCGATATCCTTTGGAACCGCTATCCGGGCTATTACAACGAATCAGATTGGCGTGGACGAAAAGACAAAGAAGGCGGTGCATTGTATACGCTTGGGAGTCATTTTATCGATTTGTTACTCATGTGGTTTGGCGATTTGAAAAGTGCTAAAGGCTACATGGCGCTGCGCAATCACGATATTGAAATTGAAGACCTTGGTATGGCTACGGTTGAATTTAAGAATGGCATTATTGGTCAGCTGAACTGGACAACTTGCGTTTACAACAAAAACTACGAAGGCAGCATCACCATCATTGGTGAAAACGGCACGGTAAAGATTGGAGGAAAATACCTCAATCGCATTGAATATTGGGATGTGAACGGTTACCCTTTGCAAGAAGGCGTGGAATATGTTGACAAGCCCAACTTGTATGGAAAATATCAGGGTACAAGCTCGAACCACGATAAAGTTATTGGTGCACTTTGCCACAAAATGAAAGAAGATCAATACGAAATTGTAGACGGCATTGAAGGAAAACGCACCATTGATGCTACGGAATTGATCTACAACAGCATTGAATATTTAGCCTAGGATGGAAGTTGTCGTTTCTGTTATCATTCCCTGTTACAATGCAGCCGAATTTATTGAGCGTTGCGTGGAATCGGTCATGGAGCAAACGTTTCTTCATAAAGAAGTCATTTGTGTTGATAATGCGTCAACAGATTCGACATTCGAAAAACTGAAAACGTTACAACAGAAATATCCCGAATTAATCCTCGCAGAAGAACCCCAAAAAGGGGCGAATTTTGCGCGCAATACCGGAACAACATTGGCCAAAGGCAAGTGGATGCAATACCTCGATGCTGATGACGTGTTGTTGCCCGAAAAAATTGGACATCAAATAGAATTGTTGGAAGATATAGAAGGAGATGTCGATTTGGTCATGGGGGCATGTTCCCGAATTAAAGGGGGACAAAATGAAGTAGAAATTCCCAATGATGAAGTACCTCCGTTAGTNGCTGCATTCATNAATCAGGCAGGAAATACTTGTGCAAACTTGTGGCGAAAAGAAGCTGTTGAAAAAGCCGGAATGTGGAACGTAGAATTACAAAGTTCACAAGAAACCGATTTGATGTTGCGCATTTTAGAAACCGGAAAAGCAGTGNTNGATACAGCCAACTTTACGCAAATCATTATGCGAAATTCNGGCAATATATCNAGCNCGGANCCTNCGCAGCGTTGGAAAACNTTTTTAGNNNTTAGAGCTCNATTNTTGGACAAAATCTCAGNCCGAAATGATCTAAAAGCGCATTTGNCATTGATGCAGACCTATTTTTTGTCTACGNTAATGCTGTTGGCTCNATACGATCTAAAAGCAGCATTGACATATGCTNATCAATACATTCCGAGAGGATTTAAACCCTTACCGAAATTTGGTTTTTCCAAATCNCATACCCGCATNATGTACCANTTGTTGGGAGTTGAAAAATTTATACGCTTAAAATCCTGAATGATGAAAATCCTCTTTGTTTCACTTCATCCACACCTCAATTTAGAGGCATCAACCGGTTACGGGATGCANATGCGTGGGATGATTGACGGATTTCGAAAGCAAGGGTGNGAGGTGAAAACCTTTATTCAGGGCGGTGAAACACGAGNTGAANCAGTTTCAACTGGAACGTCTTCTACAGCAAAAGGGAGACTTAAGTCATTTGTNCCCAANCGTATGTGGTTGATGTTGAAAGACCTNAATTACAGAAAGCTGTCCCAAACTCAGGAAAAACAGTTNACCGAAATNTGCCAAACGTTTCAGCCGGATGTGATTTATGAGCGTTCCTATTCGCATTTTGANGCTGCATCCGTAGTTGCACAGAAGTTGAAAATTCCTCACGTGGTGGAGGTAAATGCNCCTTTTGAGGAAGAACGCGCTCAGATGGAAGGTGGAAATTCATTGTATGCCGCAAGGGCTTTTGAATATGAAAAGTCGATTTTGTCGGCAGCAAAAGTGTTGTTCCCNGTTTCAACCGCATTGAAGCAACATTTGACNTACAAGTTCAACCTGTCAGACAGTAAAATGATTGTCAANCCGAATGCTTGCCCNNCTATTCCTGATTTAAANCCTGCTGAAGCAATTCGATCACAGTATACGATTCCAAACGAACATAAAATCATTGGTTTTTCTGGATCAATCTTTCCGTACCATGGAGTAGAAGACCTGTTGCGTGTGTTTGCGACATTAAAATATCCCGAATCAACATTGATGATTGTNGGAGATGGAGCATCCGTTCCGGAATTAAAAACGTTGGCCAAAACACTCAAAGTAGCCGATCGNGTGTGTTTTACTGGAGCTGTNCCGAAAGACGAAATTTACAACTACATCAATGTGTTTGATATTGCNGTNATGGCTCAATCCAACTGGTATGGGTCGCCCATCAAACTCTTTGANTATGCNGCATTGGGNAAACAAATGGTTGCTCCGGATGTAGGACCAGTGAGAGAAGTGTTTGAAGACATNGCTTACTTGGCAGATGATACGAAAGACCTCCAAAATGGGCTCCATAAATTATTGCACACCGATTGGGTAGATGCTGAAAACTTGGCTCAATTCTCAAGAGAAAATACTTGGGAAAAACGTGCTGAAACGGTATTGAAAAGTTTGAATGGATAAGCCTTTGCACATATTGCTTGTAACCGATGGNNTGGCTCCGTTTGTAGTTGGAGGAATGCAAGCCCATTCAACGGCTTTAGTNCGTGGTTGGTCAGAATTAGGAGTGAAGGTAACGGTTGTTCATACGGGATATCACCAACAGGAAAAACCAACTTGGTTGACGGATGAAAANATNTCGGAAATCATTGTGCCATTCGAAGACAACGGGAAAATTCCNGGGCATTACCTGAAGGCNAGTAAGCGACATTCACAGTTCATTTACGNAGCTGTTCNACCAATTTTAGACCAAGTCGATTTTATCTATTGCAAAGGATTCACTGCAGCAGCTTTTGTGGCTCATAAAAANGAACTGAAAGTTCCATTAGGGNTNAATTTTCATGGCTACGAAATGTTTCANCCNANNTTTGGNTGGAANAATAAAATCATNGCAAGAAGCTTTCGTNCGGAAGTGAAAAANCTGACANTAGGCGCTGATGTTGTCTTTTCATACGGAGGGNNAATNNCTGANATNATNCANGAAATTGGCGTTGATCGATCACATATTGCTGAAATTCCGGCAGCCATTTCNCNTGANTTTANTNNANCACCANCTGAAGAAAAATCGNATCNAACGGGGAAAAAACTATTGTTTGTGGGGCGTGATGAGCCGCGCAAAGGNTTGCNGGATCTAGAAAAAGCAATGGGNTTGTTGCCCGATGAATATNACCTGACAGTAGTTGGAGTTCAAAAAGAAAATCAACCGAAGGTTACTTACCTTGGAACGATNCAGGATAAAGCGGAATTGCTAANAATTTACGATCAACACGATCTGCTTATNGTGCCCAGTTACAGCGAGGGAATGCCCAATGTGATCATGGAAGCCTTGGCGCGTAATATGAAAGTGCTGGCCACACCAGTTGGTGCNATTCCGGTATGGATTCAAAAAGGCTGGGTAAAGGAGTTGAACAGAGAGGCTTTATCCANCGGAGAAGCATTGGAACANCTCCTCCAACAATGTTTAAATTTACCTNCTATCACAGCGCAAGAACTGGAAGCGATGAGCTANAAGAACATNAGNCNACAAGTAATTGAAGTTGTTCGACAGTTACAGCGCAAGTAAAAAACGATGGAAGGAACAGAAAACTATACACAGTCGTCCAAATTGGTGAGTTGGCTCATTTTAGCCACCATCTTTTTGTACAGTATAGTCCTGTTCAAAAGCCCATTTGAAGGNTACTTGAGCTACATCATTGTGGTGATGTTGTTGCCCTTATTTGTGCTGCGCTATGCNTTTCCCAAAAAGATGTTGCTGCTCTACGGTTGGTTAATGATTACCGGTATCTTCAGTGTACTAGCGGGCGATAANGAAAGTTTTCTCTTGCTNAAAATNCTNCTGAATATTGTAGTGAGTAGCNTGTTCTATTATTANGTTTTTGAATCAACNGGTGGCGATGTCAAATACTGGTTTGANCTNTANCTNAANGGNGCTTTTTATGTNGCGTTGTTGGGAATTGTTCAAGTTGTAAGTTTTAAAGTNGGATTCCGATCAGGATATGATTTTACATTTATACTTAACAAATGGGGCGTACAAGATGGTGGTCTTTTGGGCATTCGATTNAANTCCATTTTCTCNGAGCCNTCNTATTTTGGCGCTACGATTGCNCCNGCATTTTTTGTAGCNGTTTATAGCNTAATTTCCAGAAACTATAACAAGTATTCAACCCTTCAAGCNGTGATTATTGTNGCNGCNTATGTGCTGACCTTTTCATCGGTGGCNTATGCNGGCATCTTTGTGNCATTGGTGTTGTTGCTCATCAATTTTGGCTTTACCCGCTATTTATTAATNGCNATTCCTCTGGTATTTGTGAGCTATAACTTTTTGTACAACAANGTGTTTGAATTCAGAACNCGCGTAGACGGTTTAGTCGATTTATATTCNGGNAAAACGGTCAATGCGTTGGATGTTCACGGCTCAAGTTTCGTGCAGTACAACAACTTTCATGTGGCTTACGAAAACTTTAAAAGCAGTCCGGTATGGGGAACAGGTTTGGGATCGCATCCTGTGGCTTTTTCCAAATACAGTTTAACACCNCCAGAGCAAGGNGCATACAATTTTAACAGTATGGATGCCAATAGTATGGCTTACCGCTTAATGTCTGANACCGGATTGTTTGGCTTGTTGTTTATGGCCTTTTTTATTGTGAAATTTTTCGTGATTCGTACCGATAAAAACGAAAATGAAGAGCATTGGGTCATNAGTGCAGCCATGTTNGTGATTNTCTTTTTGCAACTCCTCCGACAAGGAAATTATACCTATAGCGGTTTTTTCTTCTTTATGTGGATGTACTACTACAATGCCCAAAAAAATGCAGCTTTGCTAGCCGAAGAAAACCTTGANGAACCCCATGAAGCAACAGAAGAAGATCCTGTTCTTGTACAGTGAAATGGCNGATTATTTTTTGGCCTGTGTTGCTGCTTTGGCACAAAAAGCTGAGGTGATGGTGGTGCACTGGCCGGTGAATAAAGAAGCTCCGTTTCAGTTTCAATTGCCTCAAGAGGTTACTTTTCTTGAGAAACCGAATTCAACNGTTGAATTGGAAAAAATCANAAGNGAATTTCAACCGGATGTAACNTATTGCTCGGGGTGGTTGGATAAGGATTANCTGAACATNATTCAAAAGAAAGATTACCCGGGATGTTGCATCACGGGAATAGATACTCCAATAAATACTNNGTTAAANCAAACCGCGAAAAGNTGGTGGNTGAAACTCCAAGGNAATCCGTTTCAAAAAGCCTGGGTAGCAGGTGAAAATGCCAAAGCATATGCCTTGAAATTAGGATTTGAAGAACAGNATATATTCAAAGGNATTTACTGTTGNAATACNNCNCGATTCAAGGCAATCTATGAACAACGTCAAGAACCTAATGTGACCAAAAGATTACTGTATGTAGGACGATACGTTGAACAAAAAGGAATTGATATTTTACTTCAAGCTTTTCAGCAATTTCACACCGCACATCCCGAATGGGAATTGGTAATGGCCGGAACTGGAGAGTTGTTTGAAACCATCTCACAAAAACATATTGAAGGNGTTACTCATCTTGGTTTTGTTCAGCCAGAGGCGATGGAAAAATTACTGCATGAAGGAGGCGTTTTTGTATTGCCTAGTCATTTTGAACCGTGGGGAGTTGTCGTGCAGGAAATGGCTGTGGCAGGTTTTCCATTGTTACTTTCTGATCAGGTGAATGCTGGAGANGCTTATTTATACGAAGGTGAAAATGGATTTCAATTCCAGCATGAAAATGCCGAAGATTTGGTCAAACAAATGGAAAGGATTGCCCAACTTTCAACAACTGATNGGGAAAAAATGAGTCAAAAAAGTCATGNGCTTGGTTTGAGTTATACNCCCCAGNCTTGGGCAAAAAANATACTTTCGAACGGCACATGTGTGGAATAGTAGGAATAGTAGATGTTGACGGAAANGAAGGCTTAAGAAAANANCAAGTCTTTTCGATGAGTGGTGCCATTGCACATCGCGGACCAGATGATGATGGTTTTATNCAAAACGGAAAATGTACGCTGGCACATAGACGTTTGAGCATCATCGATTTGGAAGAGCGAAGCAAACAACCGATGTCTGATGTAAGTCAACGTTATACCATCGTGTTCAATGGTGAAATCTACAACTTCAAATCCCTCAAAAAAGAACTTAAAGAGTATCCTTTTCATACCGAAAGTGANACGGAAGTTTTGCTAGCGGCATACATCAAATGGGGAAAAGCTTGCTTGGATCAGTTGCAAGGCATGTTTGCATTTGCCATTTGGGATAACCAAGAAGAAACACTTTTTGCAGCACGTGATAGAATGGGCATAAAGCCTTTCTATTACCATTTGGCTGAAAGTCAGCAACAGTTGTATTTCAGTTCGGAATTACGCGGATTAATGGCGTGTGGTTTTCGAAAATTAAACAGAGAACAATTGTCCGAATATGTGCAATATCAATGCATTGCTGTCCCCAATACCATTTTAAAAGATGTGTATGCATTAGAACCCGGTTCATTTTTAACGTTTGACGGAGAAACTGGATTGACCATTCAACGTTATTGGAAACCCACTGTACCGGAAANNCCCATTCGGGNAAAAGCACCNGAAAAAGAAATACGTCAGTTGCTGGAACAAGCCGTAACCGATCGGATGGTAGCAGATGTTCCCATTGCAGCTTTTTTGAGTGGAGGAATAGATTCNAGTATTGTGGCCACNTTAATGGCGCAATCTTCNGGACAAAAAATAGATGCTTTTTCNATTGGGTTTCAAGAAGAGCAGTATTCCGAATTGAAATACGCAGAAACCATTGCNCAAAAATCCGGATTGAATTTTCATCCCATTGTATTGGAAGAAAAGAAGTTCAAAACGCAGGTGAGAGAAGCGTTGGATGCACTGGACAATCCTGGTGGGGATGGCCCCAATTCCTATGTGATTGCTGAAGAAGTGCGCAAAGCCGGAATTAAAGTCGCACTCAGTGGATTAGGAGGAGATGAGCTGTTTTTNGGCTACAGCAACATTTTCTACGAAACNTACAGTTGGAACCATATTTTCTCAAAAAATCCGTGGGTAGGGAAGTTGCTTCAAAAATTTCCGGATGGTCTTCATGCTAAATTACCCAAGTTAAAAGGACTGGCCAAAGCAGATTCGTTGTATGCCGCTTATCGTGCCATGCGTAGNGTTATTCCTNCAGAACAGNCNGAAAAGCTTTTGAATGTTTCGTTGAATCAAGAAAGCGATGAGGAAGGGAATCGGTTNACACACATTTCTACTTGGGAAATGCANCATTACCTCGANCCNGTTTTACTCCGAGATACAGATCAAATGAGTATGGCGAATGCATTAGAGGTACGCGTTCCGTTTNTAGATCACCGTTTGGTGGAATATGTACTTCAATTATCAGACAANTCGAAAACTGGAAAGCCCAAAGAATTNTTGTTGAAAAGTGTAGAAGACATTTTACCAGCATCACTTTTCGATCGCCCCAAGATGGGNTTTACCTTTCCGTGGGCAGAATGGTTAAAAGGAGAGTTGAAGGAATTTACAACTTCACGGTTAAATACATTGGCCGAAAGTAACTTTATAGAAGCCGAACCGTTAAACGCGTATTCCGATGCTTTTTTCAAACAAGGAAAAATCACNTGGTCGAGAATTTGGCATTTAGTGGTTTTAGCACATTGGATGGAACTAAACAACATTGAATAAACGCAAAAATATATTGGTCTTTATCGATTGGTTTTTGCCCGGTTATAAAGCCGGAGGNCCTATTCGTTCTATGGTCAATATGATTGAATTGCTCAAAGACGAGTTTAATTTTTACGTTGTTACTTCTGATACAGACTATACTGAAACACAACCTTATCCCGGAATTGAACCCAATAAATGGGTTAAGTTGGAAGAATATTTAGAGGTGTGTTACCTTTCTCAAGATCGAACCTCGCGAAGCACGGTATTGAAAATTCTCAAAGAAACCGATTATGATGTTGTTTACATCAACGGGTTGTTTTCTACNTATTTTTCAATCATGCCTTTGTGGTGTTTCAGTAGTAAATCAAGAAAAATAATTGTCAACCCCAGAGGAATGGCAGCTCCTTCAGCTATCGGTAACAAAGCCATTCGGAAACGTTTCTACCTGAAGTTGGCCTGTATGTTTGGGAAGTATAAAAATGTACTTTTCCATACATCGTCACCCATAGAGAGTAATCAAGTAAAATGCATTGTTGGAAACGCTACTAAACTTTACGAAGTTGAAAATGTACCCCGCGTTTCCTTTAAGTCTAAAAATGACAGAAATGTCAGCAAAGTAAAGGGTTCCTTGAAATTGATTACNGTGGCTAGAGTCTCCGGAGAAAAGAACATTTTATACGGACTGAAACGCCTAAAAAGTGTACAAGGAAAGGTAGATTATAGTATTTTCGGCCCGTTAAATGAATTAGACTATTGGCAATCTTGTCAAGAAGTGATTCAACAATTGCCCTCAAATATTCGCGTTCAATACAAAGGAGCTTTGCCCTATGAAAATATTCGTGAAGAGTTGGCCAAGCATCATGTAATGTACCTTCCTACTAAAGGAGAAAATTACGGACATGCCATTGTTGAGGCACTCTGCGAGTGTGTTCCGGTACTGATATCAGACCAAACCATCTGGACAGAAAAAGTCAATGCGTCTGAAGCATTTGCGGCATTAAGTTTGAGTGATAAAGCACTTTGGCAAAATGCCCTACAAAAGTTGGTAGACCTCGATGGTGACGGTTATTCNGAAATGCTGAGCAGACTGGAACAAGTAAATCAAGCATTGTTTAACCTGGAAGCCTTAAAGGTTAGGTATAAAGCAATGTTTAATGATGCAAGTTGAGGATCTGAAAAAAACACGTAACGATTTGTTCGACAACTCTTGGTATAATCCCGGGAGTTCTTTCAAGCGTACCCTTTGGTACTATTGCAATGCTATTGTTTTTCAAAGTGCTTTCTTTCCATTCAAATCACTTAAGGTAAAATTGCTTCGCCTTTTTGGNGCTAAAGTGGGTGAAGGTGTTGTGATTAAGCCCCGTGTATCNATCAAATANCCTTGGTTTTTAGAGATTGGAAACCATGTTTGGATTGGCGAAGAAGTNTGGATAGATAACCTGAATACGGTTAAAATTGGTGATAATGCATGTATTTCTCAAGGAGCGTTATTGCTNACNGGAAATCACAACTACAAACGTGAGGCTTTTGACTTGGTGATCGGAAAAATTACGTTGGAAGAAGGTGTATGGATTGGAGCAAAAACAGTTGTTTGCCCCGGAGTGTTGTGTAAATCACATGCTTTGTTAGCCGTTGGNTCAGTAGCAACTACTAAATTAGAGCCTTATTCNATCTATCAGGGAAATCCCGCAGTAAAAGTCAGAGACAGAGTCATCCGTTGAAAATCTCGATCATTACCATATGTTANAATGCGGCTAGAACTGTTGAAAAAGCAGTTAAAAGTGTATTGTCTCAAACCTATCCCGATGTAGAATACATTGTGGTAGATGGTAATTCTACAGACCATACATTAAAAGTGCTNAATCGGTANAAGCAAGAAATTGATGTGTTGATTTCAGAGCCAGATAAAGGGTTGTATGATGCAATCAATAAAGGNATTCAACATGCTTCTGGTGANTATATAGGNTTAGTTCATGCCGATGATTCCTTNATGACTGTTGACGTTNTAGAAAAGGTGGCNGAGCAGTTAAAAGCAGCTGAACTTCCCGATGTGCTTTATGGNGATATCATCTACTCTAAACCCGAAGGGAAAATATTTCGCAACTGGAAAGCCGGAGTTCACAGCATTGAAAAATGGAAAACGGGTTGGATGACACCCCACACCAGTTTATTCATTAAGCGATCAAGGTTTAAAGACTGGGGAAATTATCGTCTTGATCTGGGAACTGCAGCCGATTATGAATTAATGNTACGCTATTTCGTAAAANANANATGTTCAGTGNTTTATTTACCAGAATACATTGTTAACATGCAAGTTGGAGGTGCTTCAAATGTCTCTGTTGGAAATCGCTTAAAAGCCAACAAATCTGATTTGAAAGCATGGGAAATCAATGAGATAAAACCCCATCCTATGTTTCGATTACTTAAGCCTTTGAGAAAATTTAACCAGATCAGATTTTAGTAGCGAGCGCGTTTTCCTCTACGCTTCACATTTCCATAGACGTAATTGTACTTCGGTCTTCTGAATTTACGCTTATGTGTTTTAATAATGTAACTGTATGAAAGCGTAATTGTCATAAAATGGTCTTTGTCAGAGGGATCACCACGAGGAGAGCCTTCCGTGGTATAGTTTTCAATGGGAATATCTCCTGACCTAGGATCATCGGCAACTTCAGAAGATCTGGAACTGAGATTGCGTGAAGTTTCATCCATTGCATCCAAATTCGGATAATCCGTACTAATATCATCTAAGTAATCTGTAGAAGTAAAACGGTAGCATAACTCCAGTCCAACACGGTGTCTTCTGTAGCGGTCAACCTTGTGGCCATAGCGATCGCGTTCATCTCGCCATTCGAAAATCATTCCGAAAGAAAGCGGCAAAGTAGGGGCAATTCGCGCATACTGATTTTCTTTCCCTTCGGTGTTTAAGGGTTGAAGATTGTACCACTGTCCATCATAATAGGCTTGAGGATTGTAGTACATTAAACCAACCCCACCACCAATGTAAGAGTAGAGCGCCTTGTTAAAACGTTTCTTTCCGGCAAGGTCATTAATGATAAGAAAGAAGTAATGCGCTTGTGCAGAAAGCTCAATAATATCGGTACGAAAACTCAAGTTGCGGGCATAACGCTCCGGCCATTCTTTGGTAAGACTGTCAGCTCCTTTAATGCGCGCCCATGTTAGGTCAAATTTGAGGCTCATGCGGTAGACAGGGCGGACACGCGCAAAAGCATTGATGGAAAAATTAGTCGATTTAATGTGTAAATCTTTGAGGCTATTGTCATTTTGAGGACCATCGTAACCACCAATATCTCCCAGATAATTGGATGCACCAACACCTCCTCCGATGTCCCAAATGTACAGTTGAGCTGAAGACACCAGAGAAAGAAAGAATAGCAAACAAAGTAAAAAGTATCGCCTCAAGTTAGTTGTCCCAATACACAGTTAAAGTAAGGACAAATATAGATATAAGTAAGGATATTTAATTTTCTAGCGAATGAATGATTTAAGTAGTCTTAGTTAGGATTCCTTGAATAATAATTAACTCAATATTTAATCCTTTTTTCTTTTTCTGAAGAAAAGCAAGCTCTCTTCTAGTTGGAGATTTTTCATTCTTTTAAAAGATTCTTTCATGTTATTGATATTTAAATTAAAACTATAAGTAAGTGTAATAGTAATAAAGTCATCATTATCAGTGGGGTCTCCTCGTGGAGAACCTTGGGTAGTATAATTCTCAATAGGAATGCCTCCACTTCTAGGATCATTAATGACTTCAGTACTGCGAGAACTTAGGTTCCGCGAAGTTTCATCCATTTCTTCTAAATCAGGATAATCAGTGCTAATATCATCAAGGTAATCTGTAAATGTTATACGATAACAAAAATCTATTCCTAGTCGGTGGGTTCTGTATGAGTTTTTGTTTGGTTCTTTCCTTTTCCCAAATATGGTGTACTTATTTGATCTTTTTCTTCGGCTATCTCTATTCATTTTATTAAGATTGGAATGACTAGACTTAGCTTTTTGAATTTTATTTTTTGACCCATTAGAATACATAGATCCGGAATTCGACATATTTTTTTTTGGACGCACATACTTTGAACGCCATTCGAAAACCATTCCAAAACTTAAAGGTATTGTAGGACTAAAACGGAGATACTGATTTTCTTTTCCTTCGGTATTTAAGGGCTGTAAATCACGCCATTTCCCATTATAGCGTGCTTGAGGATTATAATACATAGCACCTATTCCTCCACCAATATATGAATATAAACCTGCTATATAAGGCTCCTTGCCCAAGTTGTTAAGAATTAGTATATACAGTTGAGATTGGATAGAAGCTTCGATAATATCAGTCCTAAAACTTAAGTTTCTAGCATAGCGCTCAGGCCAGTTTTGAGTTAAACTATCAGCCCCTTTGATGCGTGCCCATGTAAAATCAAATTTTAGACTGACTTGTTCTGTTAACCGTTGACGCGCAAATGCATTTAGCGAAAAACTAGTGGATTTAAAGTGAAGGTCTTTAATGCTGTTGTCGTTCTGAGGACCATCGTAACCGCCAATGTCGCCCAAATAATTAGAAGCACCGATACCAAGGCCAACATCCCAAATGTAATCTTTAAAAAAAATTTTCTTGATTTGGGAGTATACGGGTATCGAAGTTATAAGAATACATGCGAACAAAAACTTTTTCAAGGGTGCTATTCAGTTTGTTGTAAGCAAACTTATAGGAGGATAATTGAATAAAGGGTCATTAAAAATGAGGATATTACAAGTGAAATAAGGCTTTTAATGGTCTGGTGACTGAGAGTAAGCATCCGGTAAAGGTGCTTTGACGAAACAGACCACATGAATTGCAGCATACAATTAGTATTTTCGCGGAAATATTTTGAAGGATGAAAAACAGAGTTACCACACTTTTTGACATTCAATATCCTATTATTCAAGCCGGAATGATCTGGTGTTCTCCTTGGCAGTTGGCTGCAGCAGTAAGTAATGCCGGAGGGTTAGGAATTATCGGTTCAGGATCGATGTATCCTGAAGTGTTGAAAGAACACGTTGAGAAATGTAAGAAAGCAACCGATAAGCCTTTTGCAGTAAATATACCATTGCTTTACCCTAACATTGAAGAGCACGTAAAAACAATCATAGATTATAAAGTGCCGGTTGTATTCAGTTCTGCAGGAAATCCCAAGACATGGACAGGCGAGTTGAAAAAGCACGGCATTAAAGTCGTACATGTGGTAAGTAGTGCAAAGTTTGCACAGAAAGCTGCTGCCGCAGGTGTTGATGCTGTAGTAGCAGAAGGCTTTGAAGCGGGAGGGCACAATGGTCGTGAAGAAACAACTACTTTGTGTTTGATTCCATTGGTAGCAGATGCTGTTGATATTCCCGTAATAGCGGCCGGGGGAATTGGCTCGGGAAGAGCAATGGCTGCTGCAATGGCATTAGGTGCTGAAGGTGTGCAAATAGGAAGTCGATTTGCAGCATCAGAAGAATCATCGGCACACCTGAACTTTAAAAATAAAATTGTAGCTACTCAAGAGGGCGATACGGTACTGACTTTAAAAGAACTGGCACCTGTTCGGTTGATCAAGAATAAGTTTTACGAAGAAGTAGCTGCAGCTTACCAAAGAGGAGCTGAGAAAGAAGAATTAATCAGTATTCTGGGGAGAGCCCGTTCTAAGAAAGGAATGTTTGAAGGAGATATGGATGAAGGAGAGTTAGAAATTGGCCAGGTAGCAGCAATGATCAATAATGTAAAACCTGCAGCTGAAATTTTTAACGAAATTTTAGCGGAATATCGCCAGGTAAGAGCCAACCTTTTAGCTTCGAATTACGACTTTTAACTAAAAGATACTGAACAATCGAAAAATTCGTTGTTTAACTATACATGACGCGTTTAGTTTTAACCATTGTTTTAGCGTTTATTCATGTTTTCCCGTTGTTGGCGGCAGTGAACCCTCCTGATTTACGCTGCATTTCTGTAGATAACAACGGAAACGTTACGCTTTCCTGGATAGCTCCCAATGATCCAAACGGAGAATTTGTGCGCTATGAAGTTTACTATGCTCAAAATCCTAACGGACCTTATACAAGTTTCAACGTAGCAGGTTTGGCTACAACAACTACTACACATACAAACACCGCTAATTTAACGACCTATTACTACTACATTCAAACCGTTTACAACGATGGGAGCGGAAATCAGAATTCGGTAAGTTCTGATACCCTTCAAACCATACTTCCGGTATTTACAATTCAAACAGATACAACAGCAACATTCACCTGGAATCCTATTCATACTCCCAATTTACCTACTTCAATGGGGACTTACAGGGTTTATCGAAAGATAGGAGTAGGAGCATGGCAACAGGTTGGAACAACAACTTATGGTAACGAAATCTTTAGCGATACATTCAAAGTGTGTTCAGATTCTATCTATTTTAAAATTGAAATAGACGATAATTCCGGGTGTACATCAACTTCAGCTATCCTTGAAGATTTGTTTCAAGACAATACCGCACCTGCAATTCCTGTCATAGANTCCGTTTCAGTAGATACTGCAACGGGTAATATTATTATAGGATGGAGTCCATCTTCTTCTCCGGATACTGATGGCTATCTNATTTCGTATTTTGATTTTGCAAGCTCTTCATACATCATTATTGANACTGTTTATGGAATTAATACAAATGTGTATATAGATACCAATGCAGATGGAAATTTACGTTATCAACAGTACGGTGTAGCGGCTTTTGATACTTGCTTGAAAGGAAATCCTGCAACGGCAAATACCAGTGCTATTGGAACGGAACATCGTACCATTTATACCAATGCTCAACTCGATTTTTGCAACAAAGAATACCTGATTTATTGGACCCCTTATGTAGGGTGGGANGACATTAATTCATACGAGCTTTATGTTTCTGTAAACGGAGGTCCNGATACGTTNCTTTCAGCTNTAGANACTTCAGATACCAGCTTTTTGCATACCGGAGTAAATCCTGAGTTGAATTATTGTTACACTGTAAAAGCATATAATGACAGAGGCTTTTCAACAACTTCAAACAAACGTTGCATTTCATTGACCAATGTGTTGAATCCTGAACACTTTTTTATTCGAAAAACCACAGTGGTGAATAGCGATTATGTAGCGGTAGAATGTTACATCGATGAAGATATTCCNTCATTGTATTATACCTTAGAACGTAGCATTAATCAAAATGGGCCTTATTTGGTAGTAGATCAACAGACATTTACCGGAGATACCATTTTATATTTTGAAGACCATACCGCAAGAGTTAACGAAACATCTTATTTCTACAAAGTCATTATGTACGANACTTGTGGTTTGGANGCTTCACAGTCTAATCTTACCAAAACCATTTATGCCAGCGGAACACTCAACGAAGATGTGTTGCAGTCTAATTTGCAATGGACAGCGTACCAGGAGTGGGCAAGTGCCGGTAGTGGAGTAAAACGTTACGAAATATTGCGTTCAATTAGCGGGAGGTCNTNAGAATTGGTTGGCCTAACCAGCGATTCTACATTTTACTATTCAGAGTTGATTCAAGATTTTGTTCAACAAGGTGATGAATTTTGCTATACCATAAAAGCGACTGAAAATGTTGGTAATATTTANGGGTTTGAAGAAGAGAGNCTGTCTAACGAAGTNTGNTTAACCTCAAATCCTAAGATCTTTATTCCTAATGCNTTTGCTCCNCATAGCGCAGGGGTTAATCGTATTTTTCTTCCTGTAATTTCATTTGGCGATGCCCGCAATTTTGAACTTTCGATTTACGATCGATTTGGTCAAAAAATTTACACCACAACAAATATTTTAGAAGGGTGGGATGGNTATGTCAATGGTGAAATGGCAGAAGTAGGNCTATATGTCTATCATTTAGTTGTGCAAAACTCTTACGGAGATGAAATTGAACGTAGAGGAACAGTGACACTTCTTCGTTAGATTTTAAACAACTCTTAACATCTCCGTCAAGTTGGTTTTTCGTATTTTTGCCCAATTTTATTGGTAAGTACAAAATCTTATTGAATGTTTGATTTCCATAACAAAATAGTCGGAGAAGGTTTAACCTANGATGACGTATTACTCATTCCAAGTTATTCAGAAATTCTACCAAGAGAAGTAGACATTTCTTCAAAGTTTTCTAAAAACATCGACATTAAGACCCCAATNGTTTCGGCTGCAATGGATACGGTAACCGAATCNGCATTAGCAATTGCTTTGGCTCAAGAAGGCGGAATTGGTGTTTTACACAAAAACATGTCGATAGAGAAGCAGGCGAATGAAGTACGTAAGGTAAAGCGTTCTGAAAGCGGAATGATTCAGGATCCGGTTACGTTGCACAAAGATGCGACCGTAGGAGATGCATTGGCTTTAATGAANGAACATTCAATCGGTGGTATTCCGGTAGTGAATGATAAGAGAGANTTGGTTGGAATTGTAACCAATNGAGACCTNCGTTTTGAAAAGCGTAAAAATCATCCTATTGATGAAGTGATGACAAAAGATAANATCATCACCATTCAAGAAGGTTTTGATTACTCAAAAGCAGAAGAAATTTTACAGGAGTATAAAATTGAAAAACTCCCTGTAGTTGATGATAACAATAAGCTNGTAGGTNTGATAACGTTCAAAGACATTACCAAAGCAAAAATTAAACCTCACGCGTGTAAAGATTCTTTCGGAAGNTTAAGAGTTGCAGCNGCAGTTGGNGTAACAGCCGATATGATGGAGCGTGTTGAAGCNCTTGTCAAAAATGGAGTAGATGCAGTTGTTATAGATACAGCTCATGGACATTCGAGAGGAGTGGTTGATGCGTTGAAGAAAGTAAAAGCAAAGTTTCTTGAAATAGATGTTGTTGTAGGNAACATCGCAACGGCAGAAGCAGCTAAAATGTTGGCAGAGGCCGGAGCAGATGCTGTAAAAGTAGGAATTGGACCAGGTTCAATTTGTACAACACGTGTTATTGCAGGTGTTGGCGTACCGCAGTTGTCTGCAGTAATGGAGGTAGCAGGAGCTCTGGAAGGAACAGGAGTTCCAATCATTGCCGATGGAGGTGTGCGTTTTAGCGGTGATATTGTGAAAGCACTTGCAGCCGGAGCCAGTACCATTATGGCAGGAGGTATTTTTGCAGGAGTTGAAGAATCTCCTGGAGAAACTATTTTATTTGAAGGTCGTAAGTTCAAGTCGTATCGTGGAATGGGTTCTGTGGAAGCCATGCAAGAAGGTTCAAAAGACCGTTATTTCCAAGATGCTGAAGACGATATCAAGAAACTCGTTCCCGAAGGAATTTCAGGTCGTAAACCTTTCAAAGGAAATCTAAGTGAAGTGCTTTATCAGCAAATAGGTGGTTTACGTGCGGGTATGGGTTACTGCGGTGCTAAAGACATCGAAACATTGAGAAAAGCACAATTTGTAAAAGTCAGCGTTGCCGGTGTGGCAGAAAGCCATCCGCATGATGTAGCAATTACAAGAGAAGCCCCAAATTACTCAAGATAAAACAAACAATAACCTAAACAGATTAACATGAAAAGTTTTAAAGCAGCCTTTTTGACTTTTTCTGTTGCTTTAGCATTTACTTCTGCAAGTTTCGGACAAGACAAAACCGAAGTTTTACTAGAAGTTGAAGGTGCTCCGGTAACAGTAGAAGAGTTTGAAGCGATCTACAACAAAAACAATGTGCAAACGCAAACCATTGAGCAAAAGTCAGTAGATGAATACCTTGAATTGTTCATCAACTTTAAGCTCAAAGTAAAAGAAGCAGAAGCTTTAGGGTTAGACACGTTGGCTTCATTCAAAAATGAGTTGAACGGTTACATCAATCAATTGAAAGAACCTTACCTAATTGACCAAGAGTATAACGAAGCGTTAATGCATGAAGCATATGAACGTATGCAATACGATGTAGAAGCGAGTCATATTTTGGTTAAAGTAAGCAGAGATGCTTCACCGGAAGACACATTAAAAGCGTTCAAAAAGATCAATGCTATCAGAAGACAGGTCGTAGATGGAACTGACTTTGAGCAATTGGCAAAAGAGAAGTCAGAAGATCCTTCTGCAAAGCAAAATGCAGGTTATTTAGGCTACTTTACTGTATTCAGAATGGTATATCCGTTTGAAACAGCAGCTTATAATACACCAGTAGGTGAGGTTTCTGAAGTAATTCGTTCTGATTATGGTTACCACGTATTAAAAGTAACGAATAAACGTCCTGCCATGGGGCAAGTAAGAGCTGCTCACATTATGGTTAAATCTAAGCCAGAAGATGAGCGTTCTGAACAGGAAAAAGCGGAACAAAAAATCAATGAAATTTATGCTCGCTTAGAAAAAGGCGAAAAATTTGATGCTTTGGCACGTGCATATTCAGATGATAAACCTTCTGCGAAAAGAGGTGGAGAATTACCTTGGTTTGGCTCTGGTAGAATGGTGGTAGAATTTGAAGATGCTGTAAACGGGCTTGAAGAGGAGCAATATTCTAAACCGTTCAAAACCAGATATGGATGGCACATTGTGAAATTGCTAGAACGCAAAGGCATTGGCTCTTATGAAGAAGTAGAAAACACCATTAAAACAAAAGTGTCGAAAGACATGAGAGGTCAGAAAAGTCGCGCTGAGTTGGTGAAGAAACTGAAAGAAGAATACAACGTAAAGATCTGGAGCAAGTCTAAAACTGCATTTTATGAGTTAGCAGATGAAAGCCTGTTAAAAGGTCAATGGCAAGCACCAGTATCAGGATTAGACAAAAAAGTTATGCGTATTAGCGATAAAACGTATGGCAATAAAGAAATCATATACACTCAGGCAGACTTCGCTTCTTTTATTGTTGAAAATCAACGCAAAAACCAAGCAGCAATAACTGTAGAAAAAATGGTTGATGAACTTTTCGACCTGTTTGTTGAAGAGAAAATGATAGGATACGAGAGTACTGTTCTTGCTCAAAAATATCCTAAGTACAAGAGCCTTGTTCAGGAATATAGAGATGGTATCTTACTCTTTGAATTAATGGATCAAAAAGTGTGGAGCAAAGCGGTGAAAGATACGGCTGGACTGAAAGCTTTTTACGAAGAACATAAAAATGAGTTTATGTGGGACGAAAGAGCTGAAGCACAAGTTTACACTTGCTCTAATGAGGCCAATGCCAAGAAAGTAATTGACATGGTAAAAGAAGGCGCTTCAGATAGTTTAATTCAAGCAACATTGAATCAAGACAGTCAATTGGCTGTTGCTATCAAATCGGGTAAGTTCCAAGTTGAAGCACTTCCTGTATTGAGAAAAGTAAGTTGGTCTGCTGGTTTGAAACCATTGGTAGTGATGGATCAAAACTATGTAGTTGTAAACATTGATACGATATTGCCAGCTCAACCTAAAAAAATTGACGAGGCGCGTGGTGTTATTACAGCAGCATACCAAGAATACTTAGAAGACGAATGGATTAAAGAGCTTCGCGAAAAATATGATTACAAAGTGAATAAAGATGCTTTGAAATTAGTCAACATTCAGTAAGCTCTTGAAGGTATTTAAGCAACAAAACTTTTGGTATTTATTTTTAGCAGTAGTGGCCACTTCATGCAAGTGGTTCACTCCTGTTGAAACAGATAGAGTTAAAATTGCCCGAGCATATGATAACTACCTGTATCTTGATGAAATAAAGCCTCAGATTCCTCGAAATATCAGTTCAGACGATAGCGCAGTAATAGCTAATAGCCTTATCAATAACTGGATAGAAAAACAGGTGATATTGCATAATGCAGAACAAAACCTGAACGAGGAAAAAAAGAATGTTGAGCAACAACTCAAAGAGTACCGCAACGATCTTATCATCTACACCTACCAAAGTGAATTAGTAGATCAGAAGTTAGATACCTTGGTTTCTAACGGAGAAATAGAAACCTACTATGAGCAAAACAAAGACAACTTTGAACTGAAAGATTACATTGTAAAAGTTGTTTACGTTAAGCTCGACTCAAATGCGCCTCAGATTTCGAAAGTGAAAAAGTGGGTGAATAGTAAAGACGAGGCTGATTTTCATATGTTAGAAGACTACTGCCACCAGTTTGCAGCCAATTATTATCTCGATGTGAACAATTGGTTGTACTTTAACGATTTACTGAAAGAAATTCCATTTGAAACGTTTGATAAAGAGCGCATTGTTCGTTCTACACAGCTCATAGAGCTGGAGAAATCAGGGTATGTTTATTTTGTGAAAATCAAAGAATTCCGATTAAAAGACGGAACATCACCTTTGGTGCTTGAACGCAATAAAATCAAAAGAATTATACTCAATCAGCGTAAACAAGCGTTAATTGCCAGAATGAAAAAAGACCTCTTCCAACGTGCTGAGGAGAAAAACGAATTTGAATTTTATACATTAGAATGAAGAAATTACTCTACACCCTGATCCTTTCCTGTTTAGCTGTCGTAGTGTATGCTCAACCAGATTCCAAAAGTATAGACGGAGTTGTAGCCGTTGTTGCAGACCGTATTATTTTGCGGTCAGACTTGGAAGAGCAGATAATTCAGTATTCACAATCGGGGAATCCCATTCATTCCAATACCCGTTGTAAACTGTTTGAAGAGCTCTTGTTTCAAGAATTATTGGTCAATCAAGCCAAATTAGATTCTTTAGAAGTTTCCGAAGATGAAGTACAGTCAGAAATGAACCGAAGAATTGCATTTTTTGTGCAACAAATTGGTTCTGAGAAAAAACTGGAAGAGTTTTACGGGAAGTCAATGGCACAAATCAAAGCAGAATTTCACGATGTAATTCAAGATCAGTTATACGTTCAGCGTATGAAAGCTGAGATAACGGCCAGTATTTCTATGACACCCAAAGAGGTGAAAAACTTTTACAAAAGTATTCCTGAAGACAGTTTGCCCTACATCAATGCACAGGTTGAGATTGCTCAAATTGTAATTAAACCACCGATTAGTGATGTAGAAAAACAAAACACAATCAACCGTCTTAAATCGTTCAGAGATCGTATTATGAACGGAGAAGACTTTGGAACATTAGCCTATCTATATTCTGAAGATCCGGGATCTGCACGTAAAAATGGAGAATTAGGTTTTGTTACTAGAGGACAATTGGTTCCTGAATTTGCGGCTGTGGCATTTACATTAACTCCAGGAGAGGTTTCTGAAGTAGTTGAAACAGAGTACGGTTTTCACATTATACAATTGATTGAACGCCAAGGACAAAAAGTAAATTGTCGTCATATTTTATTGACGCCTGAAGTGCGCCCTGAAGATATGGTTGAAGCCAAAAACAANCTAGATTCAATCCGTAATCAAATAGTGAGTGTAGATTCAATTACATTCAAAAATATGGCGCTGAAATATTCTGAAGACAAGGAAACACGTCAGAATGGTGGTAAGATGATGAACTACGCTACCGGTGATGCGAAGTTTGAAATGAATGAACTCAACCAAATTGATCCTAGTCTATTCTTTGTTTTGGATAAAATGGANCCGGGAGATNTCTCAAAACCAGTAGTACAACAAAAAGAAGACGGCTCAAAAGCGTATAGAATTGTAAAATTGTTGTCTATTTCAGAACCACACAAAGCAAATCTNAGAGANGATTATGAGCGTATTCAACAAGCTGCTAAAAGTGAAAAAGAAAACAAAGCAGTAGCAGATTGGATAGAGAAAAAAATAAAGTCNACCTACATCAGATTGGATGATGAATTTAAGTCATGCGATTTTGATTACGTTTGGGTGAAGGAAGAAGAATAAAACCATCTTATCTTATGTCAACAATCAACTATAAAGACGAAGCCGCAGCAGCTGATGCTTTTGCTAAAAAAGTAGAAGACCTTAATGCCGAAATAGGAAAAAAAGTTATTGGTCAGAAAGAAGTTGTAAAAGATGTTTTAATAGCCATCTTTAGTGGCGGACATGCTTTATTGGTAGGTGTTCCCGGTTTGGCCAAAACACTTTTGGTNAATACNATTTCAGAAGCGTTAGGACTTGATTTCTCGCGTATTCAGTTCACGCCAGATTTAATGCCGTCTGATATTGTTGGTTCAGAGATCTTAAACGAAAAAAGAGAATTCGAATTCATCAAAGGNCCGTTGTTCGCGAACATCGTTTTNGCNGATGAGATNAACCGTACACCGCCTAAAACGCANGCNGCTCTTTTAGAAGCCATGCAAGAAAAATCGGTAACAGCTGCAGGACATACNTANCAGCTNGAAAAACCNTTTTTTGTTTTAGCNACNCAAAANCCTATTGAGCAAGAAGGTACNTATCCTTTGCCCGANGCNCANTTAGACCGCTTTATGTTTAACATTTGGGTAGACTATCCTTCTTTTGAAGAAGAATTGGCTGTGGTTAAAGNAACAACTACAGANAATACAACTNCTATAGACAGTATTATGAGTGCNGAGGAAATTGTGTATTTCCAGCNCTTGGTACGTAAAGTTCCTGTGGCAGATAATGTNTATGANTATGCCGTGAAATTAACGGCTAAAACGCGTCCGGATGGAGATTATGCTCCTGANTTGGTGNAGAATTTAGTCTCTTGGGGTGCTGGNCCTAGAGCATCTCAATATTTGATTTTAGGAGCTAAGTGCCACGCATTAATGAAAGGGAAATACTCTCCCGATATAGAAGATGTTAATGCTGTTGCAAAACCTATTTTGCGTCACCGCTTGGTGTTAAACTATAAAGCTGAAGCAGAAGGATATTCTGTAGATAAAGTCATCGAACAATTGTTAGATTAACTGGTTTAAAAGCTATAAACCTAATCGTATGAAATACTGGATGCTTGCTTGCCTTTCTGTTGTGCTTTTTTCGTGTGATTTCACTGCTAAAAAAGCAAACAACACTTCTTCTGATAAAGAAGAATCAACTGTGGCTTACCAATTAAAAATTGAAGATTTACAGGATAAAGTNTTTCAAACCGGAGNAACAATTCNNTTTACAGATTCTTGCGNGTTTGATTATGGTTGCGATTGCTGCGCTGGAGATTTGATTTTCAATGCAGACAACACTTTCTACANGGATTCTTACTGTGAGTCAGATCAAGGAGTTCTTATGGGGACTTATGCCGTAGAAGGAAATACGTTGNTACTTAAAACNACNNCTAAGNAAGCTTCTCTANAATANAACNNTGAATATGAAGCTGATGAATCTGTAGAAGAATACATCATGCATGTGGAGCNGGTTAAACCTATGGAATTGAAATACACAGCTTCTCTTTGTGGNGAGAAATTGAAGTTAGAATNAACTGATGTAGATGAAATGGCCATTGANACACAAGCCGATTATTTAACCGCGATTGGTATGTTACGCGAGCAAGGCTTTTTTGATGCTTTGGGCATTAAAGAAAATCTATAATTTCAGAGGTTTAGAGNAAGATTTTCTCAAACACATTTCCTACCAAATAGGCTAAANCAGCAGCGCTACTTCCCAAAAACAATGTTTCCAGAATACTTCGGATGGAATTCGTNGANGTNACCAGACTTTTCAGCAATCCAATGCCTATAAATGCAAGTGCAGTTAAGACAGAGGAAATCAAAAATAAGCTGGAAGTCACCGGGCTCATGTAATCCCACACATAAATGATTAATGGCACAAAGCCTACAATAATGAAGGATAGAAAAGTCATAGAGGCCATAGCCAAAGGNCTTTTATCCGGCAAAGCAATTTCGAGCTCTTCTTTCATCATCACGTCTACCCATCGATCTCGATCTTCACAAATTTTGTCTACGACTTGTTGTAAAAGCTCTCCTTCAAAACCTTTCTTACGGTAAATTTCTTCAACTTCTTTGCGTTCGGTTTCAGGAATATTATCCACTTCCCAATATTCTACACGCTTGTGTTTTTCATACTGTTGAACTTCACTTTTATTGGATAAAAATGCTCCTACAGACATTGAAAAGCCATCGGCAATGAGGTTGGCAAATCCTAAGATAATAACAACAGAACTATCGAGGTTTGCTCCGGCAGCACCCGCAACAACAGCAAAAGTGGTTACACTACCATCAATACCACCGTAAACAAATTCTGACAAGTAATCCTGAAACCTGTTTAGGTATCCGTTTTTAACACCATGTAATTCTTCTTCAGAAGGAATCTCTTTCATCGTAACTAAACTAAGAAAGAGAAAGCATTACTTAATGATGAACGAAATAATTTTTTGTTGGTCAGAAATACCTGAAACTTTCAGTAAATAGCTTCCAGCTGGATAATTTTCGGTTGAAACTTCAATGGTATTTTTACTAGGAGCAATGGTTGCTGTCCATTGTTTCACAACAGTTCCATTTAAAGCAATGAGTTCAAAATTTCCTACAATCAGTGTTGAAGAGCTAATCTCAATGTTTAATTGACTATCTGCAGGGTTAGGATAAACTTTTAAGTCAATTGGAAGGCTACTCTTTCCTTGTGGAAAAACCGAATTTGGAGATTCTTTTGTAAGATATACTTTGAAAACCCTGTTACTGGCAGAACTACTTCCACTGGCTTGCATAAAAATATTGAGATCGGTATTTTCAATACCGCCATAGATATAGCCAATTAACGTTTTCTCACTGCTTAGCGCATTAAGTTGAATCACTCCGTTGGTATACGTAGGGGCATTGTTCGCAATCAGAAATTCTGCACCAGAGCCTGTGTAGCCATCCATTTGCCAAGGTTGTACTTCTTCAGTCATACTATCATCTGAGTAGCGAGTAACCTTGCTTATTGTTTTCACAAAAGGAACTAATGAATCTTCGGTTAAAACGCCATTGTCGTAATAATACATGGCCATACCGCCAAAGAAATAAGAATGCATTTGATTGGCTTGTGCATCATAGATAGGTAGGCTTGCGCTGTGGTAATGGCTTAAATATTGTTCGAATCCTGAGTTCTCATGATAACCGTTGTTGAGAATATCAACCGTATTGAACCAAGGTAAATCTACATTTGGGCGAAACACACCGGTAAAAGCAGTTAAACCTTCTGCTCCGTCAGGCATAATTTGAGGAAGCATATTATAGTCTCTTCGGTGTAGAAGGGCACTGTTGTTCCAAGCTTCATAACTTGTTACTTGTAAGGGCTGTGAAGGCGTTGAAAGTGTGAATTTCTGAATGTTTTTATTGTAAACCTGAACGAACGAAGGGCCGTTGTTAGGATTATATCTCCCATCAAAATATTGCCCGCCAACTTGGTAAAGTGTATCGTCAATCATTCCTAAATACCCACCTGTAATTTCAAAACGTGAATCTTGAAGGTATTCAAATGCAGGAGTTATTGATGTTCCTTGTTCAATGGCGTAAACCAGAGAGGGAATATCTACCCTGGTAACAACATCAAACGTAGTGTGGAGTCCTGAATTCACATCAACACCATAGCCTCCAAGCATTATAAAATGCGTAGAATCGGTTTTGAAAAACTCAATATTTGTAGCTAAACATTGATTCTGAATGGGATCGGGGAGGGTTGAAATAGAAGCACTATTTACAACTCCTGTAGCAGGATTAACGACCCAAATTTTATCATTGGCCATGCTTGAAGGAAAACTGTAAGGAGGACGATGATCATGCAATCCGTCTGTTCTACCGCCCAATAAAATCCACTTGCCATCGTATTCAATTCCAACAAAAGATTGTAACGCTGGTAAACCCGTAATGCTAACTTCTTCTATTGAAAGAGAAATAGGCTCGGGAGTTTGAGCACTAAGTAGGGAGAATTGGAAAGCAATTAAGAACANGGAAATGAAAAGCTTCTTCATGATGTATGTTTNATACAAAATAAGAAGCCTTTCGNATGATTTAATATGACTNANGTTACATATGGAANTNAATGATCATGTCCACCTTCAACTTCTCCCATAAGATGAGCACCTTTTCCNATNACTTTTACATTTTTCCATTTTTCGGGNTTTTCCGGTANGGCATATTGGGCTGTAAGTTGCGNTAATGCTATGGTTTTAGCTTCAAACGTATTTTCATTTTTAGCGATATAAATGGTGTATTNNCCNTCTTNCTCAAGNACNGCTTCNGCTGGAAAAGTCCANANAGTNTCTACATTCGTTGTGATGGCCGCTTTAACATACATNCCAGGTTTAAAAATTTCATTATCACCATGNAAATGNCCATGCACATTGATGCTTCTGTTTTCAGCATTCAGTTCNTGCCCNATTAAGAAAACATGTCCTTTATGCGTTTGCGTTTCTNCCTGTACCGAAAACGTAATAGAGTCGTCATAATTCACTTTAGGAATATCACTTTCAAATACAGTCAACTCCAAGTGTAAATGCTCTTTGCTAATAATACGAACCAATTGATCCTCAGTAGAAACCGACATTCCCTTTACGGCATCTACCTTAGTGATATAACCATCTAGTGGAGAGGTAAGCACAAGTGTAGACTGAATACCATCTTTCTCTACTTTTTGAGGCGATAGACCACAAAATTCTAATTGCGCTTTTAAGCTTTGAACATTGGTAGAGACTTCTTGATAGTTGCTTTCAGTTTCGTCAAATAACTTTTGCGAAGTAGCATTTTTATCCGCCATTTTTTGTTGACGTTCATATTCTTTTTGAAGAAAATTCAACTTTGAAAGCGCACTCAANTAGGCTTCTTGTAACTGGATGTATTGTTCGTCACGAATTTCGACCAGTACCTGTCCTTTTTTTACTTTTTCAGTAGGGTAAACATGTACTGCAGCAACAATTCCACCCAATGGAGCAACTACTGCNGCTCTGTTNTGTGNCGGCACATCAATTACACCATTGCACGATACGGTTGTCTCTACTGGCTTTTGCTGAAGCGAAACCACCTCTAATTGAGCAAGGTCAATTTGATCTTGGGATAANGTTTGAGCCTCATGTTCGTGTTGATGTTGCTCTTCGTTTGTTTGATTTTCTGTAGACTGACAAGCCGTAAAAACCAATGTGATGAATAAAAATATATAGCGTTTCATAATTGCTGACTTATTGATAAATCTCTAACTCAAAAAGTGAAGTGTAGTAAGATTTTAAGGTTTCGTAATAATTGATTTGAATGAGGTTAGCTTGNCTGAAACTTTCGAGCAGTTGAAAACTAGCTTGATCTCCGGTTTCACTCATGGCTCTGGCTTGTTGNAACAATGCCTCAGCTTGAGGAAGTGCGGTAGAAGTGTAGTACTCCANCTGTTTTTCCAACGTGGTTAATCGGCTGTAGAGCACTTGCATTTTTGCTTGACTCTGACGTTGCGCATAATTCAATTGCTCTTCTTGTTTAAACTGATTNAGCTTGGCTTGTTGTGCGTTAGAATGTTCTGGTAAAAACCACAACGGAATGGAAACACCAACTGTAAATCCATCAAAGCCGGGNGTCCCTTCAATCTCTTGCGAGAAATAGCCTACCGAGAACTGAGGGAAATACTGCATTTGCTGAGTGATACGCACCTTTTTCANTTCGGATAACCGTTGTTGTTCAAGCTGAACCAATGTAGATTGTTCTGAAGCAGAAAGCTCTGGAATAGATTGCTGTTGTTNCAACTCTATGCTATCTGGCTGAACGGCAATTCCATTCTGATTGAGTAGTAAATTAAAAGTTAACAACAACTCATTCAATTGTTGATTGTATTCNATTTCTGAAATGGCCAATTCACCTTGCTGACGTGTTAATAGTAAAGCATCGGCTTGTGTAATTTCTCCCGCTTCATAACGTATATCAGCAATTGACTTCATATCGTCATATTGTTGCGTGAGGAGCTGGGTAGACTTGTATTGTTTTTGCGTCAGTAAAAAGTGGTAATAAGCCGTTTTTATCGTAGCTAAAACCTCTTTTTGAGTGAGCNTTTTTTGCAATTCTTGTGTTGCTATNGCAGAGTTTGCAGCAGACCTTGAAGTCGCATCGGCAAAAGGATTNCCCAANNTTTGGGTAACGCTAAAGCTATTGTCAACAACAGCNGTGTTGATTTGCCCGCGCTGCCACAGCACATTTGTCTTTCCTAAACNCCAAGCACCGCTTTTGGCNNCNTGNGCTTTTTGCACCTCAATCTCNGCTTGTGTAATTTGAATGTTCTCGTTTTTGGCCAATTGCAAAGCGCTATCCAGCGAAATNCTGGTTTGTCCTATTCCTGCAAATGGCAAACNCAAGAGCGCTAACAGCATTACCATTTTACTTCNGGATACTTTTAGCGTACGTTCTTCAACAAGACTGTAAATGAGAGGAAGTAACACCAAGGTAAGGATGGTGGAAGTAATTAACCCTCCGATTACTACAGTTGCTAAAGGTTGTTGAACTTCGGCTCCGGCCGATGAAGACAAAGCCATCGGAATAAAACCAAAAGCAGCAACAGAAGCGGTCATCAATACGGGNCGNAATCGGTTGAGAGAACCTTGAATAACACGCTCTTNTAAATCTGAAATGCCACGTTGTTTCAAATCGTTAAATTCAGCAATCAGNACAATTCCNTTTAATACGGCTACTCCGAAAAGCGCAATGAATCCAATTCCGGCAGAAATTGAAAANGGCATGTCTCTTAGCCACAAGGCCAATATTCCTCCAATGGAAGCCAATGGGATAGCAGTAAAAATCATAATCGACTGAATAATAGATTTAAAAGCAAAGAACAATAAGATGAAGATGAGCAACAAGGCTATTGGAACAGCAATGGCCAATCGTTGAGTGGCAGATTNTAAGTTCTTAAAATCACCACCATATTCAATGCGATAACCAGGAGGTAAGGTGAGTGAGCTTTGGAGTGTTGCATCAATTTCATCAACAAGACTTTTAATATCTCGGTTTCNNACATTTACACCAATTGAAATTCTGCGATTGGTATTTTCTCTNGAAACCTGCATGGGACCGCTTTCATAACCAATTGAAGCTAATTCTGAAATTGGAATAATTTCGCCATGCGGATTGCGCACAAACAATTGGTTGAATACTGTTGCATCGGCCTTTTTCTTGTTCGNTAAACGAATCACTAAATCAAAGCGTTGCTCGTTTTCATACACCGTACTGGTTTTTCGTCCGGCAAAAGCAGTTTCAATGGTTTGATTGATNGTGTGAATGTCTAAACCGTATTTGGCAATTTTTTCACGATCAAGTTTGATCATCAGTTGAGGCANTCCTTCNAAACGTTCAGCCTTTACATCAGCCGCCCCNGAAATAGGAGTAATCAAGGCTTCGGCTTGTNCGGCTAATTTTGAAAGTGTAGAAAGATCATCGCCATAGATTTTGATGGCAAGGTCAGATTTTGATCCTGTAATCAATTCATTAAAACGCAACTGAATGGGTTGAGTAAATTCAAAGCTTACTCCAATGATAGCACTAAGGGCTTCTTTCATTTTTTCAGCCATTTCTTCACGCGTTGAAGCAGAAGTCCATTCTTCCTGTGGCGCCATAATGATCATGATATCAGCATTNTCCATTGCCATTGGGTCTGTAGGNACTTCGGCTGTACCAATTTTAGAAACAACTTGTTGTACCTCAGGAAATTGATGAATTAATATTTGCTCAATTTTAGTTGTTGTAGCAATACTTTCTTCCAAGTTACTTCCTGCGGGAATGGTCATTTGTAAAGCCATATCTCCTTCTCCTAATGTGGGAATAAATACAGCGCCTAACGTGGTTAAAAGCCAAATAGAACCCGCTAATACAAGCAATGAAACGAGAAGTAAACTCGCTCTTATTTTCAGTGCTTTGTGCAAAAGAGGCTCATATCCTTTTTTGAGAAATGCGATGATTTTATCGGCAAATGTTGCTTTGGTAACGATATTTTTGCTCAGTACGAGGCTACTCATCATAGGAACATAAGTCATGGAAAGAATGAATGCGCCCAGAATGGCAAAACTCACGGTTTGAGCCATAGGAGTAAATGTTTTTCCCTCGATACCGCTCAAGACCAAAATCGGAAGGTAAACGATAAGGATGATTATTTCTCCGAAGGCTGCCGAATTCCGAATTTTTTGAGAAGCATCAATCACTTGATCATCAAATGTTTTTTGATCCAACAACTTCCCTTTAAAGCGATCGTGAAAACGGTGAATTACGGCTTCAACAATGATGACAGAGCCGTCTACAACAATTCCGAAATCAATGGCGCCTAAACTCATTAAGTTGGCCGAAATACCAAAGATGTTCATCAGTGAAAATGCAAACAGCAATGACAATGGAATAACAGAGGCAACAACCAATCCAGCACGCCAGTTTCCCAGTAATAAGATCAGTACGAAAACAACAATAAGCCCACCCTCAATGAGGTTTTTCTTTACCGTATTGATTACACGAGTTACCAAATCTCCACGATCGAGGTAAGGAACAATTTTCACGCCTTCGGGAAGTGTAGAAGCAATTTCGTTTACCCGTTCTTCAATATTCTGCACAACCTGATAGGCATTTTCGCCTTTTAACATCAGCAAAATTCCACCTACAGATTCGCCTTTTCCATTTCTGGTTAATGCACCAAAACGGGGAGAATACCCTTCTTTTACTTGCGCAATATCTCCCACAGTTAAAGGAATTCCATTGGTGTGTTTTACCACTATAGATTTGATGTCTTCTATAGATTGTACAAGACCTTCAGTACGCACATAATAAGCTTTAGAACCTTTTTCAATGTAGCTTCCACCTGAATTTTCGTTGTTCTTTTCAACAATGGCAAACAATTCATTGACAGTTATGCCAATAGCATTTAACCGATCGGGGTCAATTTCAATTTCATATTGTTTTAAGAATCCGCCAAAGCTGCTGATTTCAACAACACCTTCAATGCCTGAAAGTTGGCGTTTGACTAACCAGTCTTGAATGGTACGCAACTCCATTGGGGTATAGTGCTTTTGAGTACTATCACTCACTTCTAATGTGTACTGATAAACTTCTCCCAATCCTGTTGTAATGGGCATCAGTTCCGGGGTTCCTAATTGTGAAGGAATGTCTTCTCCCAGTGTGGTTAAATATTCTGAAACCAACTGACGGGCATCCAGCATAGGGTAGTTTTCTTCAAAAACAATGGTGACGATAGATAAACCGTACCTCGATATTGAACGAATTTCTTCTACCGCTTGAAGGTTGGCCATTTTTAATTCAATGGGGTAGGTGATGAACTGCTCTACTTCTTGTGCGGCAAGCGAAGGAGAAACGGTAACAATTTGTACCTGATTGTTCGTGATGTCAGGCACAGCATCAATGGAGAGTTGTGAAGCCGAATAGCCTCCCCATAAAACCAGTGCCAAAACAAAAAGCATCATAATGAGTTTGTTGCGCACTGAAAATGCGATGATTTTATCAAACATAAAACGCTGATTTCAAGTAAAATAAAGATTGAAGGAGTAGTTGGTTAATTGCTAGAAATCAGCAAGAAGGAGGGGCTCTTAATCCGCGAATGCGCTGGAGGAGAAGTTCAAAAATAGGTTCACCTTGAGTGTGATGAACTAGCTTTTCAACAATTGGAATAAAGATCAGTAAGGGAATAAACACAGTTGCAAAAAGTTGCAACGAAAAATCAGGAATAGGAGTGGTGTCTGGTTGTTGTAACTCTTCTAAAAAATGCTCTCCATGATTAACAAAATGAAAAATATGTCCTAGCATTTTTACCAGAGAACTGGTCGTTTGATTTTCCTGAAGTTGATCTTCAACANTTAATCCTTTATGGTGATTGTGNGGAATGGTTGCATGTAGCATCAGAATGCTAAAAGAAAGCCAAACAGTTAGNTATGCAATCCATTTTTTCACNATNCAAAGGTATGGGAAAATACCAATTAGATTTTTGATTTTCTCTTGAAGCCGTTTTATTTAGAAAGAATTTAAAGTTTTAAAAGGCTTATTTACAAAGAAATAACAAAGCACTCATTGTGCTCTTTCGGAATTAAAGTATGTTCGAACCCCATGGAGTATTTGCAACCCTCAATAACTATTTTAGGTCTGCGTATTGATGAACCTGTAACGAGTTTTACTGATTTAATTGTAGCCGGAATTTGCCTCTATGCTTTTTTTCAGTTGCCTGCAAAATCAAGTCAAAAGACGCTGGTTTATTTCAAATGGTATTTTCTGACAATGTGCATAGCAACAGCTTTTGGCGGAGTAGTGGGACATGCATTTTTGTATGCCTTAGGTTTTTCGTGGAAATTACCGGGCTGGTTAATCAGCATGATTTCCATTACAGTATTGGAAAGAGCAATGATTGCCTATTCCAAACCTTATTTAACAGGAAACTGGTTCAAGTTTTTTAGTGTCTTCAATTTTGTAGAACTCATCACTTTTGCAGGTTTAGCCTATTATTTTCTGGATTTTAGATTTGTAGAAGTCCATTCGGGATATGGGTTAGTTGTATTTGTATTGGCTTTTAGTTTGTATAACCTGAAACACAGAAAAGACAAAACAGCCGCTCGATATTTATTGACGGCTGTAGCCTTTGCAGCACTTGGTGGATTGGCATTTATGCTGAAATTAGGAATTAGTCAGTGGTTCAATCATTTAGATGTTAGTCACGTATTTCTGAGCGGAGCAGCTATTCTTTTCTACAAAGCTTCTCAAGCAATGCGAAAAGAATTAGGAAGGTAGAGTCGTTTATACCTTAAATTCAATGAGTTGAATGCAACTTGTCTGAATTAGATAATACTAAAAATGATCTCTTCCCGTTGCAAAACCATTAGCAATTACTAAGCTTAACTTAAAACCATGATGAAAACGATAAAATTTCTATTCTTTCTAGCCTGTTCGATTTCTCTTTTTTCATTTTATTCTAAGACCAATTCTTTTAGTGCAAAGACCATTCAAAAAGATGTGGTCATTGTTGAAGATAACTTGTACGCTTCTAAACATGAAGTGAGCAACAAATTATACCGTCAGTTTTTACAAGAGCTAATTGCTTCTGGTAAAACAGAAGAATATGCAAAGGCTAGGGTAGATACTGCACAGTGGGATATGGGCAAATCATATTTTGAACCAATGAAGAAACTTTACCATTCACATCCTGCATATGATAATTATCCGGTAGTTAATGTTTCTGCTGATGGGGCAAAACTATTTTGCGAATGGCTCACAGAAAAATACAACTCGACAGCACATCGAAAATATCAAAAAGTGATCTTTAGGTTGCCTACAAAAGACGAATGGACATCTGCTGCAAAGGGAGGCAATTTAGAGGCTGTTTATCCTTGGAATGGACAATATATGAGAAATAAAAAAGGCTTGTTTATGTGTAACTTTAAACAGGTAGGTAATGGAGATGCCGCCAATAGTGATGATGCATTTATTTTAACCGTTGTAGATGCTTATTGGCCAAACAATTATGGACTTTACAACATGAGTGGAAATGCAGCAGAACTCTTAGCTGATGGAACACATGCAATAGGTGGAAGCTGGATAGATCCGGAGGAGATGATGCGAATAGATAATGATGTAAATGTTGTAGAATTTCAATCTGCTAAACCGTATATTGGTTTTCGTTATTTTATGGAAATAGTAGAAAAATAGTTTCGATGGATAAACTTTGGGAAGCCAATCTGAAAAGGTACGATGAGTTAGTCAACAAATGCGAGCGGTTTGAACGGAAAGGAAAAACAGTGCCAACTACAACAGCTAACGGATACATGTTTTCTCAGTTGAATAAAGCCGGAGAGTTAGGAATTCGTTTTTCACCTCATGTTCAAAAGCAATACATGGAAGCGTGGAACTCAACACATTTTAAATCATACGGAGCCGTAATGAAAGGGTATGTGCTGGTTCCGGAAGAAATGTTTTCAGATAGTGATCAATTGGTTCGTTACCTCAACGAGAGTTATGACTATGTAATGTCATTACCTCCAAAATAACAAGCTTAAAAGGCGTATCCTAATGTAATTCCTGTTCTTGGAGCAATAGCACGTTCAAAAGGATTGAATACATCTTTGTTCAAGTGTTCAGCTCCTTCATCTTCAATAGGAATGTAAAGCCCACCACCTAAAAAAGCATCCAGCGTAAAACCTCCGTCTGAAATAACATTGAAACCAATGTAGACTCCAGCTCCAACGGTGCTTGCAGTAATGTTTTTATAAGTATCAACTTGGTTTCCGGTTACTGCATCGTATTTGGTGTTTTTATGTTGGTCTATTGTTGCGTTTTTATACAATGCATAAGCCGCTACGTAGAGTCTGAAATGTCTGGAGTCTGAATTCTTGTTTGTAAAGAACTTTACATTCACCTCAGAACGATAAGCTTCAAAATTGATATCATCATTATAAATAGAAGGAGACTCGTTGTAAAAGTAACCGCCTTCTGCTTTTATGCCAATTCGGTTCCAATAATGCTCATACCCTAAAGAAAGTCCACTAAAAACAAAATCAAGTGGTTTGAAATAAACATTGTTACGCAGGTATGTCTTTTCATCAGAATCGGTTTGACTAAATGTCTGAACAGATAAAAACAACATGAAAAAAAACAGGATAGAAGAGAATAGGTTCGATTTCATAATTATTAGCTTAAGTGATTAACGAATTAGCATTTCTGATTATTGAGAATGGATACAATTTCCTTATTTCGTGTTTCTTAAAAGAAAGATACAAGAATAGATTAAATAGTTGCATCACGAAGTTATGATAACAGTTATCTCACCGGCAAAGTCACTGGATTATAAAACAGAAGTTCCTTTTTCTACATCTTCGGAGCCGTTATTTCCGGAACGATCAAATGAAATTATTCATAAACTTCAAAAGCTATCTCGCAAAGGCATTAGAGAATTAATGAGCCTAAGTGAAAAACTGGCAGAATTAAATTACGACCGTTACCAAAGCTGGCAAGAACAACCGGATGAAGAAGCTGTTCGTCAGGCAATTTTTGCTTTTAACGGAGATGTATATGCTGGATTGGATGCATACACGTTGAAGGAAAGCCAACTTGAAACAGCCCAGAAAAGTCTAAGGATATTAAGCGGTTTATACGGCTTGTTACGTCCGCTAGATGCCATTCAACCTTACCGTTTAGAAATGGGAACTAAACTGGCCATTAAGCGNAAGAAGAACCTTTATGAATATTGGGGAGATGAGTTAACAATAGCAATTAATCAAGAGCTGGAAAAACACGAAGAGAAAGTGTTGGTCAACCTGGCATCCAATGAATATTTCTCAGCTGTAAATGTAGACAAGCTTAAAGCACCGGTAATTACACCAACCTTCAAAGACGAGAAAAACGGGAAGTATAAAATTATCTCTTTTTATGCTAAAAAAGCACGGGGAACAATGGTGCGTTTTATGCTCGATGAAAATATTGACAAAGCAGAAAATCTAAAAGCNTTTGATCGAGATGGTTATGTTTATAACGAAGCAATGTCACAAGGAAATGAATGGGTTTTTACCCGTGGATAAAACATAAAAGAGCCGCTTGGTCAAAGCGGCTCTAAATTGTAGTTACACTATTTATATTGAGGGTTGCATCAGCCCGTTATCAGCTCAGCTTTGGGATAACGTTCTTTCCAAAATGAAAACAAACTTTTGTCTCTAATTGTAATTACTGTTTTGTAGTCTAATCTTACTTTATATTTAGGATTAAGCTCTTTAGTCTTACTCTTTCTAGCCATAATATTGTGTTATTAAAGTTATCTGAATCTTAAACGTAGCTNATCAGAGCATTGTTGCATTTGCTTGTAGACCTTAAGATTTTTTAACAAATTGCACATCCGGTTGTTTGTAACCATAAATTCAAATCAAATGAGAATTGTTGGAAATATACCCCACGATGTTTTTACCATTACTGTTTTTTCAATGAACGACCGCTATCTTATAAAACTAGANGCTGGCCCTATGGNGCAGACTTACAAGCTCTCAGCTGAAAATTTTAAAAGTCTTGAAGAAATCAAAACCTTTTTAGATGAAGCTTTTTTAGATGAAGCAAGAAACCTGCACAACGAAATGTTTAAAAACTTAAAAGCAGGTTTAGAAAGGTACCGCCAATAACAATCAATAAGCCAAATTAATATGATGAGAAAACTTTTACTAATAAGCCTGGTGTTGGGAACACTGAATGGTTATTCCCAGNTTAACACCTTAAAACTAAGGTCAGGCAATTACCACATTAAAGCTGCAGAGAGGTATGCNCAAACAGGNAACCTNCCTTCAAATCAGTTCTTTTCAGGAAAGTATTATATGTTGGCTTCTTTTGAAGAACTTCCAAGTGATGCTTTGCGGAAGCAATTAACACAGTCGGGAATTGATTTTATTTCATACTTGCCAGATCGTGTATACTTGGTTGGNATATCAGCNTCAGCTTCANTTCAGAATTTGTACCAGGCAGGAGCTTCGGATATCGTTCCCTTTTTACCAAAACAAAAAATGCAGCATGAACTAGCTGCTGAAACATACCCCAAGTGGGCAATGGTAGAAGACTTGGTAGCNGTAAACTTTTCAATTGTTCCGGAAGTCAATGAAGAAGAGGCGTTGCAATATGTTACCAGCAAAGGAATACAGCCAGAAATAAACAATGATTTTTCAGGAGTTTATACAACAACTTTAACTCCGGCTAAAATAGAAGAGCTAGGCGCTATTCCATTTGTAACNTCAATAGAACCAATTGATCCGCCAGCGAAACCAGAGAACCTTTCGGGAACTACATTACACCGTTCAAATGTCATTTCCAATGAGTTTGTAAACAGTGTACCCTACAATGGAAGTGGAGTATGGGTTGCTTTGGGAGATGATGGAGAAATAGGCCCTCACATCGATTACAAAGGAAGGTTTGATCAGTCCAATGCAGGGGCAAGTTCNGGTAACCATGGCGATCATATTGCCGGAACAATTATGGGAGCCGGTAACCTCGATCCTGTTGCCAGAGGTATGGCATGGGGAGCAGATTTAATGGTGTATAATGTTTGGAATGCAGTCAACAATACTCCAACATCCTATTTTTCTCCGGGAGTAGTAGTAACCAGCACTTCATACAGTAATGGATGTAATGCAGGGTATACAAACTTTGCTCGTACAGTAGATCANCAAATTCGTCAGATGCCCAACTTAATGCATGTTTTCTCGGCAGGAAATAACGGAACAGCAGATTGTAGTTATGGAGCCGGATCCGGNTGGGGAAATGTAACCGGAGGTGTTAAAGTAGGGAAAAATGTTATCGCAGTAGGAAACCTCAGCGATGAAGATGTTTTGGCCAACTCAAGCAGTAGAGGTCCNGCAGCAGACGGAAGAATTAANCCAGAATTNTGNGCAATGGGATCNAGTGTATACTCTACTTACGGAGGAAATATATATGCAACTATTTCAGGAACATCAATGGCAGCTCCCGGAGTAAGTGGTACCTATGCTCAGTTAGTTCAAGCCTACAGAGAATTAAACGGAGGTACAACACCAACGTCAGATATNTTGAAAAATGCGTTAATGAATACTGCCGAAGACTTAGGGAATGCTGGCCCCGATTTTAAGTTTGGTTATGGTAGAATTAATGCATCNAGAGCTCTNGANGTAATTGAAAACAATCAGTTTNTTACAGGTTCAATTACTCAGGGACAATCGGTTAATATTCCCATTACAGTGCCGTCAAACGCTACTGGAGTTAAAATAATGGTGTATTGGAACGATTATGAAGCGAATGCCAATGCAGCAGTTGCTNTGGTAAATGATATTAACATGACGGTTTCTACTCCAATGAGTGGAACTCTACAACCTTTGGTATTAGACCATACTCCAAATCCTACTAATTTGGATGCTCCGGCAACACAAGGGGTAGATAACCTAAATAATACGGAACAAGTTGTTGTGAGTAATCCTACGGCTGGAACATATACTGTCAACTTATCGGGCTTCAACATTCCATACGGACCACAGGATTATGTAGTCTCTTATTATTTTGAAACAGATGAGGTTAAAGTAACTTACCCGATAGGTGGAGAAAGTGTCGTTCCTGGAATTAATGAATTAATTCGTTGGGATGCAGCAGGGACAAATGGCTCTTTTTCGATAGAACTATCTACAGATAACGGAGCTTCTTGGAGTTCTTTAGGTACGGCATCAGCTACGGAAAGAGCTTTTAACTGGAATCCTGCATCTGTTGTTACGGGAGAGGCATTGGTTCGGGTAACCAGAAACGGAGTTTCAGATCAATCAGACATGTCATTTAACATTATTAATGTACCAAGTAACCTTCAAATTACATACATCTGTCCTGATTCGCTCGGATTTCAATGGAATGCGGTTTCAGGAGCTACAGCATATGAAGTGTTTGTATTAGGAACAAATTACATGGAACCAGTTGATACGGTAACAACAAATTATGCTACGGTATATGGCTTAAACCCTAGTGAAGTAGATTGGCTAAGTGTTAGAGCTCTTGCAAATGGAGTATATGGTAGAAGAGCCTACGCTATTGAGAAACCAATTGGAGCATTTAACTGTACATTAGATAATGATATTGCTGTTCGTGAGATGATTGCTCCAAATGCATCGCCTTTAACAACATGTACAGATTTATCTGCACTTCAGGTAAAAGCTGTTCTAGAAAATATGGGGCAAACCTCACAAACAGGTTTTAATATTTCTTATCAATTGCAAAACGGTTCAATAGTAACTGAAACTTATTCGGGAACATTACAGCCCGGAGATACTGCACATTACACTTTCAATGCAACTGTTAATCTTAATATAGCCGGATATTATGAGTTTTCACTATGGTCTGATTTAGCTGGCGATCAAAACTTGTTTAACGATACTATTGAGAACAACTTTTGGGTGTTGAGTGGCTCAGGAACGGCTCAATTTCCCATTTATGAAGATTTTGAATCGTTTAGTAATTGTGGAACCAACTCAGATTGTGGTAGTACAGATTGTGGACTTATAAATGGCTGGGAAAATCTACAAAATGGCATTCACGATGATATTGACTGGAGAACCAATAGTGGATCAACCCCATCTGCAAGTACAGGACCTAATTTTGATTATGATCCGGGAACAAGCTCAGGCAAATATTTATACTTAGAATCATCAAATTGTTATTCCAGCGAAGCCATTTTATTGTCTCCTTGTATTGATTTAACTAATGCAGTTTCTCCGGAGTTAAAATTCGGGTACCATATGGATGGATCAACAATGGGAGAATTACACATAGATGTTTTGGTAGATGGAGGATGGATATTGGATGTTACTTCTCCAATAAGTGATGACTACGGTGTCTTCTGGCAAGAAGCTTCAGTTAACCTTTCGTTCTATACAGGTAAAATTATTGTGATTCGTTTTAGAGGAATAACAGGTGAAAATTATTATAGTGATATGGCATTGGATGGGATCTCTATAGATGAGTCAACAACCATTCCCGAAGTTGAATTTTCAGCTTCTGACGAATCAATATGTCAAGGACAAGATGTAACGTTTTACGATGAAAGCATAGGAGCTCCTAATACTTGGAATTGGACAATTACACCATCAACAGGTGTAAGTTTTGTCAATGGAACATCTAGTTCTAGTAATCAACCAACAGTAGAGTTTTCACAAAGTGGACTTTACACGATTAAGTTAGTAGCTTCTAATTCTTTGGGAACCGATTCTCTTGAAAAAGTAGATTATATAGAGGTCTTGTCAACAGGAAATGCATTGCCGCTTACGGAAGATTTTGAGGGAGGAACATTCCCTCCTGCTAACGGTTGGGCTGTAATCAATCCGGACAATGACTATACTTGGGAATTGAGTAGTAGTGTTGTTGGAGCAGATGGAAACTCTACCATAGCCACTTTTGTAGACAACTACAGCTACAACGAATTTGAAGAGGATGCATTAGAACTCCCAATGCTTGACTTAAGCAATGTAAATAGTGCGTACATGACTTTTGATGTAGCCTATGCGCAATACCAAAGTTATGCAGATGGATTAAGAATAGATGTTAGTACTGATTGTGGGGTTACGTTTAATCAGAGCGCATACCTTAAAGAAGGAGCAGTGTTAGCAACATCACCTGCAATTTCGAGTTATTTTTCACCTTCTCAAGCTTCAGATTGGAGGAATGATACACTCGATTTATCACCTTATGCAGGAAATAGTGTTGTTATTCGTTTTGTGAATATTAATGCATACGGCAACAGTCTTTATTTGGACAATGTCAATATCGTAGATAATTCAGGACTTGTAGCACAAATTGCTTCTGAAGAAGAAGTATGTATGAATGATACCATTGTGTTTGAAGACAATTCTCAAGGAGTAAGTACTTCTATTGTTTGGGATTTTGGAACAGGAGCTACACCGGCAACAGCTTCGGGAGTTGGTCCGCACAGTGTGGTTTATAATTCTGCCGGAACAAAGCAGGTTGATTTAACAGTAAGTAATAGCACAAGCTCTGATGTGGCAACTCAACAAGTTGAAGTCTATGATATGCCTCAGGCAGGATTCTCACAAAATCTAAATGTGTCAACACTAACATTAACACTTACAGCCAATCAAGTATCAGGAACATCTACTTGGGATTTTGGAGATGGATCTGCGCTACAAACGGGTTCATCAGTAAGCCATACTTATACTCAGAAGGGAATCTATCCGGTAACACATTACATTACGAATGTATGCGGTACCGATTCTGTTGTAACATATGTAACTGTTGCACCTGATGCTATTGAAGAATTAGCATTTAAAGGAGTGAATGTATACCCTAATCCGGCAAGAAATACGGTAACCGTAGATCTTGGAAATAACCAATGGGAAAACTATACCGTTGTAATTACAGATATTACCGGAAGAAGAATGCCTCAAAAGTTTACTCAGCAAAATACCTCTAAGGCACTTTTAAATGTGAGCACTTTTGCTCAAGGAATATACCTCATTACATTAGAAACCAAAGAAGGTTATCGCAAGACCATAAGGTTAAGTGTTATAGAGTAAAAGAAATGGAATCACTTTAAATGTAAAAGCTCCGATAATAAACTTATCGGAGCTTTTTTATGTCTTAAGGATTGGTAAACAAAGGATGAATTAATTGTCCACAACCTCTTTTTTGTGCTGTTGTGCCAGTTTTGATTGCTTGCTTTTAGGATGATCAATGGCACAAGGATAATCAAACAAGCAATTATCTTTAATTGCTTTGGCTACTTTGTTGGGAACCATTTCTTCCCATCCTTCTTCCCCTTTTTTGATCATTTGTAAAACATCATCAGAAAAGATTTGAAGCAATGCATTATTGGCGTTTTGAATGTCTTCAATTTTATTGTTGACCATAAGGTATTGATATAGGCTAGCTAATTCAGGTGAAAGTTGAAAATTTTCACAAGTGTACAGCCCATCAACATCTCCACTGGTAGCTGGGTAAACCAATAATTTTACATTTCGGCCAAATAAACGACCAAAAGCCTCTAAAATGCCACCTTTTAAATGGGTATAGTATTTACGGTCAAAAATTGCGGCAAGGTTGTGAATGCCCAGAATAACACCAATTTTCTTCTCGCGGTTGATGTTAGATAAATAAGTAATCAACTTATAATAACGCTGGAAGTTTGTGATGATCACTGTTTGTCCTAAAGAGCAAAGAATATCTACACGGTCAAGAAAATCTTTCTCATCAATGTGTTCTCCCTTATTCAATAAGTTGTTCAGTGTTAATTCACAAAGCACAACCAAGTTCTTTTTCTGTACATCCTTTTCGTCTTTAAACTGCCTGTATGCAGAAAGAAGCATGTCAACATTAACTAAGGTTGGAGGTCTGAAGCGACCACGCAAAACGAGAATATTCTTTTTGTAAAGCGAATCCGAAGGTTGTAAATTTTGTCCGTCTGGACCAAACATAGCTGCTTTCGTCATCCCGGCTTTAACTAACTTTAAGCTAATTAGTCGGTTGTCTAAATCTTCAAAGTCAGGACCGGTGATACTAAACATGTCAATTTCTACTCTTCCTTTTGCCAAGCTATCTGTTAAAACAGATAAAAACAGATCCGGATCATGTGCAGCATAAAAACAAGCATAAAGCAAGTTTACACCTAAACGACCTACCGCTTTTTGTTGCAACAAAGTATCTGCATCGTGTAGCAATACATGAATAATGCATTCATTAGAAGGAGTGTTGGGTTTCAACTGAAATTTAACACCAAGCCAACCGTGTCCTTGATTGGTTCTATGAAAATTAATGGTCTCAATTGTATTGGCAAAAGAGAAAAAACGCGTTTCATTCTTGCGCTGAATCAGTTTATTCTGAATATCGTTATGGTCTTTATAAAGCATTTTCAGCAAACGCTCTTTTGAAACATAACGATCACAGTCACCATAAATGCTATCTGATATTTTCATATCATAAGCAGATGTAGTCATAGCTATTGTACCTGAGGCAGCACCAGCTTGAAAAAAAGTAGCTGCGGTTTCCTGCCCGGCACCAATCTCGGAGAAAGATCCATAGATTGAAGGATCAAGGTTGATTTTAAGTGCTTTTTCTCGTGTTGTCAATTTTCGGGTTTCATCCATCTTACAAATTGATGTGAGTTTTAAAATGCAAAGTTAGTTTTTAAAAAAGCTCCACTCAAGTTCATCTCTTATTCTAATACGTTTATAACATACTCTTAAAAAAGTATTTAGCGGTAGAGGTGACCCAATGGAGTAAAGTATGAGTCTGCTTTCAGCGGTCAAACTTCTAAAAAAATAAGAACCTGAGAAAATAAAAAAATGAATCTTTATGATATCCTTCTGTAAATGGGGGGGGATAGGTTTGAAAAATTCCTAACTTAGTAAAAGAAATAACATTGTTTTAAAATGCCAAAGAGCATTTGGTGCGGTCAATAAGAAGACAAATGAATAAATTGCGTGAAAATAAAAAGAGGCTCGAAAGAGCCTCTTTTTGAACAAACTAAACCACTGAAAATTACACTGCTCTAAATGAGATAGAACATCTCATTTGGATATGACAAATATGAGAAAAAAAAATCAAATAGAATTTTAATTAAGAGTTCAATTACTTTAAATTTCGACCTAACAAACCAAAAAACTCCTTGAAGATGAAAAAACATAAGATCTTATTAATTGAGGATAATCCCGTAGTACTAGAGACTTTAAAGGATTTATTCGAGATTGAAGACTTTGATGTGGCTACTGCTGAAAATGGATTGGAAGGATTAAAAAAATTATCTGTTTCAAATCCATCGTTAATTATTTCTGATGTAATGATGCCTGAAATGGATGGTTTTGACTTTCTACAACAATTGAGAGAGTCGCACAACTACAAGCATATCCCTGTAATATTGCTGACCGCAAAAGCGATGAATGAAAATAAAATAGAAGGGTATACAAAGGGAGCAGATTATTACATTACCAAGCCCTACGATGCTAAAGAGCTGATCTTAATCACTAAAAATATATTGCAGGGGAAAGAACGCTACCTTAATTATGCGTTGAGTAAACCCAAAGAAGAAACATTAGAATCTGCCGATAGTCAGTTTGTGAGAGAAGTGTGTGAAGAAATAGACAAAAATCTGAGCAATCCTGATTTTAGAATGGAAGACTTGGCAGAAGCCTTATATGTTAGTTCAAGTACACTTCAAAAGAAACTCAAGCGCATAGCCGGTAAGTCTGTTTCCAGATTCATTAGAGAATATCGTCTTGAAGTGGCCAAATCACGCATCGAGCAAAAAACAGCAACAATTTCAGAAATAGCCTATGAGGTAGGCTTCAAAAGTCATGCTTACTTTTCTAAGAGTTACAAAGAATACTTTGGCCAGACTCCAAGAACTACGTAGTTTAGGAGTATTGTTAAAAATACAGATATGTTTTTTATAGATACGTATTTGTTATAGTACTTCTAAAAACACCGCGATATTTGGACTCAAAAAGAGAAATGAGCAGAAATTTAGAAACGCTTCTGCACGAAGTAGTAAAGAAGCTTTCTTCATTTTCTAGTGAGGAACAGTTAGAGTTTGCCTCTAAACTGTCCAACCAGCTCAACATCTCAGGAGGAGATTCTTCTGCTGAATATGAATCACTTCTTGAACGCTATAACCTAGCTATTTTGGGTGCAAATGATGGTGTTTGGGATTGGGATCTTGAGACCAATAAAGTCTATTACAGTAAGCGATGGAATGAAATCCTGGGATATTCAAATGAAGAGTTACTTCCAAATGAATATGATTCCTGGGCATGTCATGTCCATCCTGAAGACTTTGATATGGCCCAGGATCCTGTTCAAAGACATCTCAACCATGAAACTGAAAAGATGGAAGAGATTGTCTACAGAATGAAAACCAAAAACGGAAGTTATATTTATACAGCACACCGCGGGGTAGCCAGTTTTGATAAAGATGGTAAACCCGTCCGCATGGTGGGTACCATGCGTAATGTCGATGAAGAATATAAAAATCGTCTGGAACTTATTGAGCAGAACACCTTTATTAATGGTATTCTAAATGCAAGTCCGCACCTCATTTTTGTAAAAGACGAGTTCGGGAACTTTATAAAAGTAAACCGTGCATTGGCTAGACTTTTTGGGCAATCAATCGAAGAAGTAGAGCACCAACATGGCTCACAGTTGATTGATAAGAAAGATGAGTTGGCACTTTATGATGCCGTAGAGTCCAAGGTGTTGAAAACACTTCAGACCATTTCCGTAGAAGAACGATTTACAGATTTTAAAGGAGTAGAAAGAATCTTCCATACCATAAAAACTCCGATGAGAACTGAAGATGGTACGTTAAACATATTAGGACTATCAACAGATATTACTCACCTGAAAGAAATCCAAAATGCTTTAAAGGAAAAAGAAAAAGAGTACCGCGATTTGGTGAATGCCCTTTCTGTTGTTGTTTTTAAAACAGATTTGGATGGGAAATGGACGTTCTTAAATCCAGCATGGACGAATCTTTTAGGATACAAAGTTGAGGAGACGATAGGAACAAATGCAATCGATTATTCTTACAGTGACGATACGCAATACAAACGAGAAAGATTTAAGGCCTTAGTTAATAAAGAAGTAGAGTTTTCAAATTATCAGTTAAGGTTAAAAAACCAAAAAGGAGAGCCGCGTTACTTTGAGATGTTTGCTCGTTTGGCCTATGATACTGAAGGTAATGTTATAGGAACACAAGGAACTCTTGTAGACATCCACGAAACAGTTATTTATGAAGAAGAACTGAAAACAAGACAAGCTATTCTTCGCACCATTGCAGAAAACTCAATTGATGTTATTGCAATTCATGAGACCAACGCAGACTATCGATTTATTTCACCGTCAATAGAGGCTTTGTTAGGATATAAGCCAGATGAATTGATTGGGAAAAATCCTTTTGACTTATTTCATCCTGAAGATGTAGAAAAAATTAGAAAACATCATCTAGGAATGTTAAACCACCAAGAGTCTAACGCCATATTTGAATATAGAATCAAAGCAAAAAATGGAGAATATAAATGGGTAGAAACCAATGCTTCGGTTATAACTAATGATAACGAAGAGGCTTATATGCTTCAGTCTTCAACCAGAGATATATCCATTCGTAAAGAGCTTGAAAAGCAACAACTGAAAAACATTGAAAGAGAAAAAGAGTTGAGTTTATTGCGCAAAAACTTTGTTTCGATGGCCTCACATCAGTTCAGAACTCCTTTAACCGTTATGCGTTCAAACCTGGATATGCTGGAGTTACAAATTGAACGAAAAGGGCATGCAGACCAGGCACTTTTGCAAAAGGTGGCAGACCGTATACGGAATGAAATTGCCGATATGGTGAATCTAATGGATGACATTCTTATTCTAGGAAAATTAGATGCCAACCAAACACGTTTGGAAACAGAACAAGTTGATGTTAACGAGTTGTTACGAAAGTTAATTCGAAATCATTTTAACCCGTTAAGCGATGGTCGAAAACTGATTTTCAAACAAGCCAAAAAAGAACTTATTATAGAGGCAGACTTGAATTTGATCAACCATGCGTTCTCTAATGTAATTTCTAATGCTGAGAAATATTCGGAAGGAAAACCGGCTCCTGAGATTACGATAAAAAAAGAAAAAGCATGGGCAGTCATTCATGTTAAAGATTATGGGATAGGAATTCCTCAAAAAGACATCGATAAACTTTTTCAATCGTTTTACAGAGCAAGTAACAGTACGAAATACCAAGGAACAGGTTTAGGGTTGGTTATTGTAAAGCAATTTGTAGAGTTAAATAATGGTAAAGTAAGTGTGATCTCCGAAGAAGGAAAAGGTACAGAAGTGACCATCAAATTACCATTATTAAGTAACGATTGTAAAAAATAAGTATTTGATTTTAACAAAAAGGTAATGCACTTGTAATGTAAGATATTTAGTTCATCTTTGAGTTAAGTTAGTCTTGCAAGGGTTAAGGTTAACTTGTTTTAATACAAGTAGGGGACTTTAGAAGAAAGGGGAGCTTCGGCTCCCTTTTTTTATGCTGCATTATTTCAAATAGAACCCCTTTTTTCCTCCATTACATTTAGTGTTTGTTTATTTTAGCTGCAAACAAATGAATATGCAGAAAATTCTTATTGCCAATCGTGGAGAGATTGCGCTACGAATTATGCGTACCTGTAGAGATATGGGTATCTCAACTGTAGCGATTTATTCAGAAGCAGATAGAAATGCTCCCTTTGTAAGATATGCAGACGAGGCTGTTTGTGTAGGGCCACCCCCAAGTAGTGAATCATACCTTTTGGGCGATAAAATCATTGAACTTTGTAAAAAGCTAAACGTAGACGGTATTCACCCGGGTTATGGGTTCTTATCAGAGAATGCAAGCTTTGCACGTAAAGTTAGTGAAGCAGGATTAACCCTGATAGGACCTTCACCAGAAGCAATGGAAGTGATGGGGTCTAAGTTAGCTGCCAAAGCAGCCGTAAAAGATTATGATATTCCACTTGTGCCTGGAACCGATGAAGCTGTTACAGATGTAGAAGAAGCCAAGCAAATTGCAAAAGAAGTAGGCTTCCCTATATTGGTTAAAGCATCTGCCGGTGGTGGTGGAAAAGGGATGCGTATCGTAGAGAAAGAAGAAGAATTCGTAGATCAATTGAATAGAGCCGTTAGTGAAGCAAAATCTGCTTTTGGTGATGGATCTGTTTTTATTGAGCGTTATGTAACCTCTCCAAGACACATTGAAATTCAGGTGTTAGCTGATACACATGGAAACGTTGTTCACCTTTTTGAAAGAGATTGCTCTGTACAGCGTAGACACCAAAAGGTAATTGAAGAAGCTCCTTCAGCGATTCTTACACCTGAGTTACGTAAAGAAATGGGTGAAAGTGCTGTAAACGTAGCAAAGTCTTGTAATTACGTAGGTGCAGGTACCGTAGAGTTCATTTTCGATGAAAATCACAATTACTATTTTCTGGAAATGAATACGCGTCTTCAAGTAGAGCATCCGGTTACAGAACAAATTACCGGAATTGATCTTGTAAGAGAGCAAATTAATATTGCCAGAGGAGAGAAGTTAAGCTTTACGCAAGAAGACCTGAAAATTCAGGGACACGCTTTTGAAGTACGTGTATATGCTGAAGATCCTACCAATAACTTTTTACCAGATATTGGTAACTTAAAAACATACAAAGCTCCCGAAGGACCTGGTATTCGTGTGGATGATGGTTTTGAAGAAGGAATGGATATTCCGATTTATTACGATCCAATGATCTCAAAATTGATCACATACGGAAAAGACAGGGAAGAAGCTAGAGCTAGAATGATAAGAGCAATTGATGATTACAAAATCTCAGGTGTAAGCACTACACTTGGGTTCTGTAAGTTTGCTTTAGAACATGAAGCCTTTATTAAAGGTGAGTTTGATACTCATTTCGTGAAACATTATTTCACGCCTGATGTTTTAGAATCACACAACGTAGAAGAGGAAGAAATAGCTGCATTACTTGCTGCAAGAATTGCACACAGTAAGAAAAAGCCAGGTACAGCTGTTACAACAACAGCAAGTACAGCTTCTCCGATTCAAACAACATCAAACTGGAAAAGGAATAGAACCCTTTGAAAATAGGTAGGTTAACATTTGTAGTGCTGGGAGCTTTTGCTGCCGTTAGTTGTTCAACGGAAAGAATCACCATAGAGGTGATGAAGCCGTCATATACTCAGGTAGATACATCAATTGTAGAAATAGGTCTTGGAACAAGAGTCGATTTTGATAAAATATCTGTTCCCACGCGAATCAATGGAAACCGAGCCAATGAGTTTCGAAAGAGCGTTCGTTTAGCAGGAGACGTTGCTTTAGAAACACTTCAACAAGAATTACAAGAAACAGGAAGATATGCTCCGTATTTAATCAAGTACGGAGCCCTTCCTTTATCTGTCCAATTGCCTCCGGACAAGGCAACAACCGTTAGTATAGACAAGGTGTGCAAAGCCTATCGATTAGAAGGACTAATCGTATTGGAGAGTTATGAGGCACATATTGATTCTGATGGATATGCCACTTATTCCAGTCCCGTAGATCGTAATTATGGAACAGTTCAGGTTCCTGTATTTCACAGCTCCAGAAGTGTTGACCTAAATATGTTCTGGCGTTTTTACTCTTGTGAAGACAACAAACCCTTTTTTGAGCAAGACATTTCAACCGATTACCAGTACCAGACTCAAAGCGAAAATCCGTATGAGTCGAGAAGTGAGTTACCTTCAAGTGAGGTTAGTCTGCTTTCAGTAAGCGAAAGAGGGGCTAAGCAATTATTGCCTTACATATCGCCTTTCTGGGTGAAAGAAACGCGCTCTTTTTATGCTTATGGAACGACACAATTGGTAGAGGCTGCTAATTTAGCAAGAGAAGGCTACTGGTCACAAGCTACAGACATTTGGTTTGAATTAACAAAAGATCCGCGTAAGTCAATTGCTAAAAAAGCGGTATATAATATGATTTTGGCCAGTGAAGTTGCCGGAGATTATGAGTTGGCGAAAAGTTGGGCCAATACGGCTATCGAAGAATACAAAGACAACAAAGCGGTCAATTACCTTCAGCTCTTGAATGAAAGAGAAAAGGAACTGGATCAAATTGATGCGCAGTTCCCTTCTAAATAAGTTTATGGTATTTTCTTAATTAAAGGTGATCTTCAATGTATTTGATCACTTTTTCCATAAGATGTACTCTGTCTTTTCCTCTTACATTGTGTGGATGCCCTGGATACATGAAAAAGTCTACTTGAACCTGATTGTCTACACAAGCCTTAAGAAAATTCATGCTATTTTGAGGTACAACAACATCGTCTACAACTCCATGAATAACCAGCACATCGCCTGTGATGTCTTTTGCTTTTTGAACTACTGAAGTAGCGGCATATCCTTCCGGATTTGTTTCTGGAGTATCCATGTAACGCTCTGTATACATTACCTCATAAAGGCTCCAATCGGTAACAGGCCCTCCGGCAACACCAACTTTAAATACATCTGGATAATTGGTCATCAAACTTAAGGTCATAAACCCACCAAAAGACCAACCGTGTACAGCCATTCTCTCACTATCAATATATGGTTGTTTTTTTAGGTAGTATACCCCTGTTAACTGATCACGCATTTCAACTTGCCCGAGGTTTCTGAAAGTTGCTTGCTCAAACTCAACACCGCGATTAGCACTTCCTCTTCCGTCAACAGTAAAAACAATGTAACCTTTGTTGGCTAAGTAATGCATCCATAAAGGAGCTCCATACATCCATCGTTCCGTAATTAATTGCACATTAGGACCATTGTAGACATAAACCACAACAGGGTATTTTTTTGACGCATCGAAATCAGAAGGCTTAATCATTCTGGCAAACAAAGGAGTTCCGTCTTCGGCATCAATTGTCAAAATTTCAGTTTGAGCCAGTTGATAGTCTTTTAAGGGATCTTTTGCCTCAATAAGATGATCTGCTTTTCTTTTTTGTGTATTGATCAGGTCTAATTGATAAGGTATATTTCCATTGGAAAAAGCATCTAAAATGTAATTACCGCTGGAGCTTACTTTAGCAGAATGACTGCCTTTAACCTCCGTGTATTGAATCAAAGGAACTGGAGCAGAAACGGTAGGAAGAGCATTTCTTTGTTCCTGGGCTTCCTGCCTTGAAGGTTTTATATCTGTATTGATCGAATAAACATGACGTTCAATTGAATTGGTAGGGTAACCAGCAAAATAAATCACATTTTGAGTGGCATTCAAAAACGCATCAACAATGATACCGTGTGTTTCCATAGGCCCAATTAAGCGATCGTCTGATGTATAAAGATTAAATGCTTTATACCCTTTTTGCTCCTGAACAAATACATAACTCCCATTAGTAAGAAACTCAATTGGCATGTCAGGATGAACATATTTTTCATCTGTAATTCTACTTACCGTTTTAATAAAGTTACCAGAAACAGCATCAAATTTATTCAGTTGCTGGATATTCTGGTCTCTGTTCAATTCAATGGCATAGATAAATTGGTTGGTAGGATCCCATGCAATATTGGTAATGTATTCACCATCATCCCAATGGTCTTCTAAAAAGACAATGTTGTTTTTTGCAAGGTCATAAATACCAAGTGTTACTGTTTCACTTGCCTGCCCGGCCATAGGATACTTAATGGTGTTGTTTTTAGCAGGAATTTGAGCATATGAAGGTAACGGATAGTCGTAAACGGCAGATTGATCATTGCGGTAGAAGGCTAACATCTTTCCATCGTTAGACCAAAAAGTTCCTTTCGAAATACCAAATTCGTAGCGGTGAACAGCTTGCCCGTAAACAACATCCTTTTCTTCTAACGTGTTTTGATTAGTTGTTTTTTGAGCGATTTCGTCAAAGCCATTGTATAAAGCTCCGGTTAAGCCTACCTCAGCAATATTACCGTTAGTTTGTTGCACATAAAGCTTATTATCAATAGTATAAGCAATATTAAAATTACTCGTTTGGATATCTACATTTTGCGCATTGGCAGGAAGTTGAGTAACAAGGGTCAGCTTTTTACTTTGGGTATTGAAACGATAAACTCCGTGGTTTTTACGAATGGTAAAGTAGAAAGAACTATTGTCTATCCAGTGAATGGCCGGGAAGTAAGGTACTTTTACAGAATCAGGGAATTGTTCAGCAAATTCAGTTAAAGCGATTACTGATTTCCCTTTTTTGTTTTCAGCAGCAGCTTTAAATAGCCCTTCATCATCAATCCACCAATAAGTATCTTCATTAGGAATCCAACCGTATTGTTGATAGGTCTCAGGGCGAAATTTTCCCCACTGACCGGTAACGGCATCTTCAAGAGTAAGTGTTTGTTCTTGAGCAAAAGAGGTGGTGATGGTAATACTGAGTACTAAGAGTGTAAAAAATTGACGCATGTTAATTGGTTGTATTTTCAGTTAAAACTAAACGAGCCAGAAAGTGGTAGTTTTCACCTTCGTAGATAATTTCAGTGGTAAAGCCATGTTTTGAAGCGATTTCCTGCAAATTTCTCGGATCTATAAAAAGCCATGAAAAGCGTTTTCCTAATTTCCCTTTGTATTCCAAGCGATATTCAATTTCGCCATAGTATTCTTTGGTGGCATCAAACCGAACCGAGCCATCGGGTTCTTCAAAAATGTAAATCAAGTCAGACGAGTCAAAAATGATTTGGCCTCCTGAATTGAGTAACGTTTTGGCGTGTTCCAGAAAATGTCCCACNTTATTAATTGTACCAGCCAGTCCAAAGCCATTCATTAACAACAAGAGNGTATCAAATTTGCCAGAGTTGAAATCAAAGAAAGAAGCTTGTTGTGCTTTTANCCCTTGAGCTTTCATAACTTCAACTGCACCCGCAGAAATATCAATGGAGAGTACATCAAAATCAAGAGTTTCAAGATAGAGAGAATGGCAACCGCTACCGGCACCAACGTCAAGTACAGATCCTTTGCAATTGCGTAGTGCTACTTTTTCAATAGTGGGCATTCCATCCCAGTTTCTGAACAAATAAGAAGCGGGAATAACGTCATCTTCGGCTACATCAGAATGAACAATAATATCTTCNGGAGAATTGTCGTTTAAATAATCCTGCATAGCAGCTCCAAATACGTCTTCAATAAGAGGGACTTCTGGTTTCATTTACTGTTACTACATTTTCAAAAATACAATAGGGAAAAAAAGATTCCGTAAATGTAAGACATACAGGAATTTTAATTTTAAGCCGATAGTGGTCTTGTCAAAAAAGAATTGTTTAAAAAGTTCTTAAAATTCACTGAAATATGAAGGTTATTGCATGCTTTTCTGAGTGGAATTCGTTAAGTTGCCAATATGTTTTCAGATAAGAAAAACATACTCATTTTGTTTCTGGGGCTGGTAATACTCTTCTTTGCTTATTTTTCATACGAGCAAAANAAAGTTATAGGAGTCCTGAATCAAGAAATTATTAAACTGGCGAATCAACGTCAGAAAACTGTATTGGAGAAATATTCCATTCAACGAGAATTGGATAAAATACAGGGAGAACAAGAACTTGATACGGTAATGCTCGATTCACTTCAATTCTCAACTGAAGATANGTTAAAAGTTGAGCGTTAATTGTTTTCCTTTTGTATGCTTTTCTTGAAAGATGAGGTTTTTCATAGAAACACCTAACAGACGCACGTTCCAGTTGGGCTGATAGTTTTCTTCCAACAATTCTTCAATCACATGATAAATGGCCAAGGCTTCTTTTAAAGGGTGNGCTACCGTATGACTACGGGTGATGACTTCAAAATCGTGAAANTTNACTTTTAAAGTAATGGTCGTTCCTGTTGCTTTAGCCNCTTGCATTCTNGANCTAACCTTCTCGCATATACGCAGTAACTCTTCCTTCATTTTTTCGATNGAAGTGAGNTCGTTGAANAANGTNTTTTCNGCACCAACCGATTTTCGAATCCTATTGGGCTTTACAGNTCGATTGTCAATACTTCTCGAAATCCAGTAATAATGTTGACCCGCTTTTCCAAANTGGTTNAGTAAAAAAGGAAGTGATCGATNTCTCAAATCTTTTCCGGTAGAAATGCCCAATCGGTGCATTTTAGCAGCAGTAACTTTACCAATGCCAAAAAAACGTTCAATNTCCAATTGAGCCACAAATGCNTCGGCCTTNTCAGGGTGGATGATGAACATTCCATTGGGTTTACGGTAATCTGAAGCCACTTTGGCCAAGAATTTATTTTTAGAAACTCCTGCCGAAGCTGTAAGTCCCGTTTCGTNTAATATCTCTTTTCTGATTTGTTCTGCTATGGCAGAGGCCGATTGCATNCCNTGCTTATTTTCGGTAACATCTAAGAAAGCTTCATCAAGCGAAAGCGGCTCTACTAAATCTGTATAACGAAAGAAGATTTCTCGAATNTGTTGAGAGATTTCTTTGTAGCGTTCAAAACGAGGTTTTACAAAAATAATTTGAGGACATTTTCGATACGCCATGCTNGANGCCATTGCTGATTTTACACCAAACTTGCGGGCTTCGTAACTAGCGGCTGCCACCACACCGCGTTCGCGTGAACCACCTACGGCAATTGGTTTTCCTCTGTATTCAGGATGATCCAATTGTTCCACCGATGCATAAAACGCATCCATGTCAATGTGAATGATTTTCCGCTTAATTTCCTCTTTGTGCACCTTACAAATCTAATGGAAAAGAAGGTGTGAAAACGGGCCGATTTCAGCCAATAAGTTAGTTTTGANCACAAATTTGAGGTATGGAAACAGTAGGATATATTGCCAGTGAGCTGAAGTTGAAAACGATACAGGTTGAGAAAACCATCAACTTACTTTCAGATGGAGCAACCATTCCGTTTATTGCACGCTATCGTAAAGAAGTCACCGGAAATCTNGATGAAGTTCAAATTCAACANATNGATCAGCTCAAGCAAAAACTAGANGAGTTTTTCAAGCGCAAAGATTATATCCTCAAAAACATTGAAGAACAAGGAAAACTAACNGANGAACTCAAAGAGCGCATTGANGCTTGTTGGGATGAGAACGAGTTAGAAGANCTTTACCTGCCNTANAAGTCAAAGCGAAAAACACGAGCNGATAAAGCCAGAGAACAAGGATTGGAACCGTTGGCCAAGATGATTATGAGTCAGCGTAACGATAGTGTTTTTGACCGTTTGCATACTTTTTTNAATGATGAAGTGGCAGATGAAGACACCGCTTTACAAGGANCACGAGACATTATTGCCGAATGGGTAAATGAGCATGGATATGCCAGAAATAAAGTGCGNTTTGGTTTTGAACGATCAGCAACCATAAAATCGAAAGTGGTTAAATCAAAAGNAGATGAAGCACAGCAATTCAAAGACTATTTTGATTTTGAAGAACCACTAAAACGTTGTCCTTCTCANCGTTTGTTNGCCATGAGAAGAGGAGAAAGCGAAGGGTTTTTACGCGTTTCTATTCAGCCTGATGAAGTGCGTGCAATGGAAGAGTTNAACCGCATTTTTGTGAAGAACAATTCGGCTTCTGCAGAACAAGTTGAGTTGGCAGTAAAAGATGCNTATAAACGTTTATTGAAACCTTCTATCGAAACAGAATTTGCCAATTTATCCAAGGCTAAAGCCGATGAAGCAGCNATTGAAGTTTTTGCCAAAAATCTACGTCAATTATTAATGATGGCACCTTTGGGCGGAAAACGNATTTTAGCCATTGATCCTGGATTTAGAACAGGGTGTAAGTTNGTGTGCATCAACGAAAATGGAGATTTAAAACACAACGAAAATATCTATCCACATCCACCNCAAAATCAAAAAGGAAAAGCACAGTCNAAATTGGCGCAGTTGGTAAATGCTTTCGATATTCAGGCCATTGCCATTGGAAACGGAACAGCCAGTAGAGAAACTGAAGAAGTAGTGCGTAAAACGCGTTTCGATCGCGATTTAGATGTGTTTATTGTCAATGAAGCCGGAGCTTCGATTTACTCGGCTTCGAAGGTAGCGCGTGAAGAATTTCCCAACTATGATGTAACTGTTAGGGGCGCTGTTTCCATCGGAAGACGTTTAATGGATCCGCTAGCCGAATTGGTGAAAATTGAACCAAAATCTATTGGAGTAGGGCAGTACCAACACGATGTAGACCAAAAGATGCTGAAAGACAGCTTGGACAGCGTGGTTATTTCTTGTGTAAATGCTGTGGGGGTAAATGTCAATACGGCCAGTAAACATTTGCTAACCTATGTATCGGGATTAGGTCCTCAGTTGGCGCAAAACATTGTAGATTATCGCACCGAAAAAGGTGCAATTGATTCCCGAAAAGAATTACTGAATGTATCAAAATTAGGCCCTAAAGCTTTTGAACAGTGTGCTGGGTTTTTGCGTATTGCCAATGCAGAAAATCCGTTGGACAATTCGGCTGTGCACCCAGAGCGTTATGCTTTGGTGAATAAAATGGCCAAAGACCTGAAGCTTTCTGTAAAAGAATTGATTGGGAATGAAAAAGCGGTAGGAGCTATTGATGCGCAACGTTATGTAGGTGGAGAAGTTGGTTTGCCAACCATAGAAGACATCAAAGCAGAATTGCTCAAGCCCGGAAGAGATCCGAGAAAGCAAATTAAAGTGTTTGAGTTTGCAAAAGGCATTCGCAAAGTAGAAGATTTACACGAAGGAATGGTGTTGCCGGGCATTGTTACCAACATTACCAATTTTGGTGCTTTTGTAGATGTGGGAGTTAAGCAAGATGGATTGGTACATATTTCAGAGTTAGCCAATCGGTTTGTTGCTAACCCTGCAGAAGTGGTAACATTGGGACAACATGTGAAAGTGAAAGTGTTAACCATAGACCTTTCCAGAAAACGCTTGGCTTTCTCCATGAAGCAAGCCGAAGGTTAGTGAAAAATGCGCCAGAAGAAATATTTTACTCTCTGTCCAACACGAATAATTGGGTTTTTAGGTGGGCTGGTAATAAGCATACCCAGAGTTATTGTTGTGAGTAAAGGATTTAACTGAACTACTAGTTGCTCCTTGTTCTCAGCAAGAACTTGTAGTTGATCTATGCTGAAAACAATTGTTTTTGTGGCATATCCGATAAAAGAGAAACTAAGTTCAACACTATCTTGAGTCGTTACCGTAATACTAAAATTACCGTCAACATCTGTTGATACACCATTATAGGTTCCTTTTTGAACCACATTAGCTACAAATAAAGGTTCTTCTGATTCAGCATCAATTACCAATCCTTTAACGGTGAATGTTTGAAAATTAAGCGAGTATTGTTTCTGTATTGCGAGAGTTTCAATCATTTCAGGTTGGAAACTAAACTGTTGCAAGACTGGGGAGAGTTTGGTAGTGTTTTGCGCATATCCAGTAATTCCCAGAAGACTTAAAACAGAAGCCAATGTAATGCTAGGCCAATGCGAAGTAGGTTTGTAGTGTACCAATGTTCGGTTGAGTTGGTGAGTTTGTAACCTTCCGCAAGTATTTTCACCTGAACGTTGTTGCTTGAAAAAATCGATAAGTTGTTGGTCGGTAAACTGGGTGAAGTCAACCACCTCTTTTTGACAGGAAGCACAGANCTTTCCTTTTTCNGAGGGAGACATGTTGCTCCATTTTTCGTGNCAAGGTTGGTGAATGTTAAGTTGCATGGCTATTCATCATTTAATTGCTGTTGATTAAATCACCGCTACCGTTAATTTCAGCAGTAATCTGAGGAATTCCATAATAATACAGGTTACCTCTGCTATTAATGATGATATTTAATTCATTTTCCACACGAACAGTTGCATTTCCTGAACCATTTAACACAACCTGAGCTTTGTTTACCGGTAATTGTTCACCATAAAAATCACCAGATCCTTCAACGGACAATTCCATTTNATCAACGAAGCCGTTCAAAGTGATGTCGCCAACATTAGCCGCACTGGTGTATAAACGATTCACATTTAGAGTAAGGTCAATGTCTCCGTTTGATGTGNTAAAAATGCTCAGACTATCTTGAGTGATGATAGAGGTGGTGTAGATATCACCGGTTGATGAAGCAATAACGGTTTGNAAAAAAGGTGTTCTGATGTAAAACTCAATGCCGCTGTTGTTGTCAATACAATCGTTTTGTTCCANGCGCAAAATNCCATTGTCTACTTTNGTATCGATTAAATCAGCAATATTCCCCTGGGAAACAAGGCTCACTTCAGGNAAATCTAATGTTGTATCCACTTCAATGTAAGCATCTGCAGACATGGNCAAATCAATCGTATGAAAAGAGTTGACCTGACGATTATGGCTCCAACGGTCTCCTTGTGCCTCAGCACAATCATCGCGGTTACATCCGGTAAATACAGTAAGGGCTAAAAAGATGAAAATAGAAACTCTCATGTTCATGTAAACGCAAATATCAGAAAGTTCGCACAAAATGTCTCGTAAATTCCGATTCAAGTTCTTGTTTTTGTACGAACCGATTAAATTTGCAGCGCTATGAGTAAGAGAATGCTGAAATTGCGTTTACCAACAGATCCACGTTGGGTGAACATTGCTGAGAAAAATCTGGAAGAAATCTTAACTGATCATGCTTATTGTGAACAAAAAGCAGCGTCTACGGCTATCAGTATTATTGTTCAGTTTCCTGAATATCCTGAAGTGGTAGAGAAGATGGCAGATTTAGCGCAGGAAGAGATGGAACATTTTCAGCGTGTGCATGAATTCATTACAAAGCGTGGCTTAAAATTGGGCTANGAACGCAGAGATGAATACATTCATGAATTGCTCAAATTCTTTANCAAAGGAGGAAAAGACAAAACACAACGCCTAGTTGATAAATTGTTGTTTGCAGCTATGGTTGANGCCAGAAGTTGTGAGCGTTTCCGCGTACTTTCAGAAAATATTCAAGATCAAGAACTGGCTGAGTTTTATCACGAACTGATGAAAAGCGAAGCCGGACATTACAGCATGTTTCTATTANTGGCTAAAAAATANGGTGGAGAAGATGCTGTGGAAGAACANTGGCAGCAATTTTTAGATTACGAAAGCGATGTGATTGCAGGCTTTGGTACATCAGAACGCATTCANGGATAATCTTGTTGCTTTAGTCCTTGTCAAAAGGGACAACCAATACNGGAATGGTTGACTTTTTAATCAACTCAGTATCNTGGGTTCCGAAAAGCATTTTATAAACCATGCTATGCTCNGCATGNCCAATCATTATGAGGTCTGTATTTAATTTTTGAGCTTCTTCCAAAATGGTTTCAACCGTAGCACCTTGAATCAATAAGCCTTCAGCATCNATTGCTTTAGAGGCAAGTTGATTTGTCAATTCGGTAAGTTGCTTGTTTTCTGCTTTTAATTCTTCAGCACGAAAATCACGAACAGATTGAGGACCTGCTTCGTAGCCGGCAAAATCAGGNTTAGGAGCAGCTACATGCACAAGCCAAAGTTTAGCGTTAAATGCTTTGGCAAAAGTTTCACCCTGAGCCAATAACTTTTCCTGATCAGATTTTAAGTCGAGTGCAATCAATATGTTTTTCATGATAATGAAGAATAGGTTATGTTAATAGATCGAAAATAAGCCTTCTTACTTTAATCCCGTGTTACATTTCTCAATATCTCTTCAAACAAATCAAGATTATTGGGACAAATCAGTAATTGTTCGTTGTGATGATAAGTGATAAGGAATCCTTCTTCTCCATAAGCTCCCATAATTTGCATCAAAGTACCAATGCTGTGCCTGCTAATGTCATCGATAGCAGCAAAAGGAATAGCGTATTCGCGTTTTAAAAATTCTTTTACAACAATAGCTTTTTGAGTAATGGTATAGGTTGTAAAAAACGCAGCTAAAATTCGCGGTAAAAGTGGAAAGAGAATAAAAACGAAAAAGATACCGGAAGTAGAGACAATTGCAGTTACAATAACTGCAATCATCAATACAAATACCAGTATACTTTTAGTTGGGAAAGCACTTTTAAAAACCATTAAAGGCTTAAGCTACATTGTTGAAAGCAGCTTGAACATCATCNTCTTCTTCAATTTTGTCCAATAGCTTTTCAATGTCTTCCATTTGTTCTTCCGTAAATTCAACAGGAGAAGTAGGAATGCGTTCTAACGTTGCTTTTTTAGTTTCAAGACCTTTGTCTTCCAATGCTTTTGAAAGCGTACCGAAGTTGGTGTAATCTGCATAAAGCACCAATGTTTCTTCGTTTTCTTCAATCTCTTCCAATCCGGCATCAATCAATTCCAATTCTAATTCTTCGATGTCGATTTCTTCTGTTTTTTCAATTTCAAAAACAGCTTTACGGTCAAACATAAATTCTAAGGAACCGTTAGGAACAACACCTCCGCCAGACTTATTGAAGTAAGATTTTACGTTTGCTACAGTACGTGTCGTATTGTCTGTAGCACATTCTACAAATACCAAAACACCATGAGGACCTTTGCCTTCATAAGTTACCTCAACATAATCGGCAGCATCGTTTCCGCTTGCGCGTTTAATGGCTGAGTCAATGTTGTTTTTCGGCATATTTTGCGCCTTGGCATTTTGAATGGCAGTACGCAAACGAGGATTCATGTCCGGATCAGAGCCACCTTCTTTAGCGGCTAATGTAATTGCCTTTCCNAGTTTTGGGAAAACTTTAGACATTTTATCCCATCTTTTTTCTTTTGCTGCTCTGCGGTATTCAAATGCGCGACCCATATCTTAGATAATTAAAATGTGTTCGTAGTTTTAAGAAGCACAAATTTAAACGAGTTCAGCGGATGGGAAAATGCCTTTAACCAATTTTTTAGGAAAGAGGGGAGAAACAAAAAAGCCGATTCTTTAACAGAACCGGCTTTTGATATGAAAAGCAATGAATGCTTCAATTAGTTTTTAGCAAGATATTCAGCAACACCTTCGTGCGTGTCTTTCATTGCTTCTTTACCTTTTTCCCAGTTTGCAGGACAAACTTCACCGTTTTCTTCAAAGTGTTGAAGTGCGTCAACCATACGAAGTGCTTCGTTTACGTTACGACCCAATGGGAAGAAGTTTACGATTTGGTGCATAACTGTACCTGTCTTGTCGATCAAGAAAAGACCACGGTAAGCAATCATTGGACCATCAGCGATAAGGTTTCCTTCTTCGTCACCAGCATAATCACCGGCAAGAACACCAAAGTTTGCAGAAATAGTTTTAGTTGTATCTGCTACGATTGGGTAAGTAATTCCTTGAATACCACCTTGATCTTTTGGCATTTGTAACCATCCCCAGTGAGATTCAGGAGTGTCAGTAGAACATGCTACAACTTTAACACCTCTTTTTTCAAACTCATCCAAAGCATTTTGGAAAGCGAAAAGCTCAGTAGGACATACAAATGTGAAATCTTTTGGGTAGAAGAAAAACAATACGTGATTTTTACCAATGTATTGATCTAATGAAAAGTTTTCAATTACTTCTTCTCCGTTTACAACTGCTTCAGCAGAAAAGCTTGGTGCTTTTTTTCCAACTAATACTGACATAGAGCTAATTTTTTAATGTTATGTTCTTTGTATGAGAATACAAATGTAAGATTCAGTGTTCGTTTAACAGTATAATAAGGATTAATAGATTTTTATGAACCTATTAATGTCCATAATGCTAGGCAAATAAAAAGTAAACGCCAATTCCTGCCAGAATACTTAAAAACTTCTTGAGGTTAAATTGATGCTCTTCACTACTCTCAAATAAAATAGTAGTTGAAATGTGNAGNAAAATACCNATNACNATNCTNAGCGAAACATTGTGTACATCAANCTGAATAGACTCTAACTCGTGAGAAAAGAAGTAAGANGATAAACTTCCTAANGGCATCGTTAAGGCAAAGAATACCAAGTAAANNAAAGTNTTTGTTTTACTNACNCCNCCATTNATAAANGTNCTTACCAATACNANTGTAACNGGNATCTTGTGAAGTAANATNCCAAAAATNANNNTGTTAGANGCAATGTGNTGATGNCCTAAATCNGNNTGGTGATGTTCNATAACAGGCATACCTTCNAANAAACTGTGAATNCATAAACTTAAAAANAGNGCNANNGGAAATTTATGTTTTCCNTNNANATGNACATGNCCGTGTTCNANNCCNTTNGANAANAANTCNANNATNANNTGNAANACAAANCCNAGNANAATAAAGTANCCNGCATGTTCAAAGTTNCCGGTNTAAGCNTCNGGGATAAGGTGTAAAAAAGTNANNGCAATTAAATANCCGCCACTGAANCCAAGCATNANCTTGAGGTAAATTTTATNNAGNCGCTTNGCAGCAATAATAAATGCNCCACTGGCNACAACCAGTAANACAAANACNGCATAATATCCAATATTTTCTATCATGCTTTTTCNGCNATTAAAATCAAACGNGGAGAAGANGGNTGATGAAANGGAGTNAGGTNATAATCACCAAACTCATGAAAAACATGTAGGCCAGANGATTCTANCATTTNAATNAANTCANTGCGNGTAAANGCNGTTACATTTTCTTCAAACAAATAATCTTTTCCCTTGTGTGTAAAACTGATTTCTTTAACAATGGTGTGGTCTTTATGGTAGCGCTTGATATGAAAAAGAATGTCTTCAACTTGTTTTTCCTCATCGGGAACAAGTTCATTAATAACGTGATGTACGTTTAAAAAATCCAGTACAAATGTTCCTCCAGGTTTTAGTTCTTCACTAATGGCTTTGATGGTGGTAAGGTTGTCTGAGACATCATCGAAATAACCAAAACTGGTAAACATGTTCAACACATAATCAAATTGCTGATCTAGCGGAGTACGCATATCATGGCGAACAAATTTTAGTCGATCGTTTTCAAATTGCTTAGCATATTCAATGTTTTGCACAGCTAAATCTGCACCAACAACATCATATCCTTTTTGGTTCAGGTAAACAGAATGTCTTCCTTTGCCACATGCTAAGTCCAAGAATTTGGCCGTAGTCTCAGGAGCTAAAAACTGAGCAAGCTGATCGATAAATTTATGGGCTTCAGTATCGTCTCTGTCTTTGTATAAAAGATGGTAATAAGGCGAATCAAACCANGATTTNAACCATTCCATNNNGCAAAGATAGAACGGNCAATGAAATAACGTTGCATTTAGATGCCCTTAACAAAGCTTTTAGGAAGGNNTNACCTTTTCNGCNGGAATTTTTTCNACGATNTAATAATCGTTATAGTCNTCAGGAAGCTTNGCTTTAAGNTGNTTAGANATTACTTCNAANCCTTTTTTATAGTGCGAGTTGTTGGTAACAATAATGTGGCAATCATCACGATAGGGTTTNAAGAACTTTTTATAGCTGGGCATTACGTGATTTTCCCACTGNTAGCGCACTTCNTTTTCAGGATANCCNCGCTCTTCCAAATCGCGTTTCANTCGTCTTTCCAATTTAATGTGCTCGCGTGCATCAATAAACACACGTAAATCCAACGATTTTCGAATNTCTTCATAATGGAAAATGAAAAGGCCTTCCATTACAATAATAGGAGCAGGTTTTACAACCAATCNNCCAGGAACTTTGCCTTTTTTATTGAACGTGTANTCTTTGATGTTGAGCTCTTCACCGTTGCGAATTTTNCGCATGTCTTCATAAAAACGCAAACGATCNATAGAAGTGGGAAGNTCAAAATTNACCTGCCCATTGTGATCTTTTTCTTGNTCNTCAATNGGCTTGTAGTAATTGTCTTGAGATATGATACAAATAGACCCTTTNGGCATACTNTGTTTCAGCTCTCTTAAGAATGAAGTTTTCCCNGAAGCACTACCTCCTGCAATTCCTACAATGTAAGGTTCCCACGCCATGNCGCCAAAGATATTGTTATTCGTTAAAATTTCTCAACTTTTGTAGAGACAGAAGTCTAAAAGCAAAACATCATTTAGATCTACATAAACATGAAACAACTATTAAGTCTCTTTCTCNTAGCCATCACCTTNAACANATNNGCACAAGACAAGCCNGCNTATTTNNTGTTCAACGAAAAAGGNAAAACCATTTCGTATGAAAAGATGCTCAAAACATTANCTGAAGCAGATGTGGTGTTGATTGGAGAATTACACAACAATCCTATTTCGCATTGGATGCAATATGAAATTACNAANGANTTNTACACNAATGANTCTAANGTNGNNTTNGGNGCNGANATGTTTGAAGCCGATAATCAGGTNATTTTAAATGAATATTTGANNGGTTTAATNGAGGCACGNCACCTTAAAGCNGAAGCAAAGTTGTGGGACAATTACACTACNGANTACAAACCGTTGTTAGATTTTGCCAAGGANCANGANTTGNTGTTTGTAGCATCGAATGTACCCAGAAGATATGCAAGTATTGTTGCACGTNNGGGAGTTGAAGGNTTNGCCNATTTAGATCCAGCTACAAAAGCGTGGATGGCTCCGTTGCCTTTTCCTTTTGATACNGCTACTCCGGGTTATGGAGCAATGATGAAAATGGGNATGGGACATAGCATGGGGATGAATCCTGAAAATATGGTAAAAGCTCAAGCCATTAAAGATGCTACAATGGCTTATTTCATTCAGCAAAATTTACCACAAGACGGTATTTTTATCCACTATCAAGGCGATTATCATTCTGCTAATAAAGGAGGAATATATTGGTACCTAAAACAGGCCAANCCCGATTTAAATATTGTAGTGGTTTCAACACAAGCTTCGTCTACAATGGAATGGTCTGATGACTTGGAAGGTGTNGCCAATTTTGTNTTGATGGTNCCAGAAACCATGACAACAACGTATTAATCTTTAGTTCCCAACCAATGGCAGGAAACTCATTCGGAAAACGATTAAAACTAACCACCTTTGGTGAATCACACGGGNCTGCAATAGGCGGAATTCTGGACGGTTTACCAGCTGGTTTAGCAATAGATTTAGAGGCTGTTCAACAAGAAATGGCCAGAAGAAAACCGGGGCAGTCTGAAATTACAACCAAACGNAATGAAGATGATGCNGTAGAAATTCTTTCAGGAGTTTTTGAAGGCAAAACAACCGGAACTTCATTGGCGTTTATCATCAAAAACAAAGACCAGCGTAGCAAAGATTACAGCCACATTAAAGANGTTTATCGTCCGTCTCATGCCGACTATGTTTACGATGCTAAATATGGCAACCGCGATTACAGAGGCGGAGGAAGAAGNTCTGCNCGNGANACGGCNTGTAGAGTTGCTGCCGGTGCTATTGTTCAACANTTTTTAGCNCACTTCAATATTGAAGTTANAGCATATGTAAGTCAGGTTGGAACCGTAAAATGTGAGAAACCTTACAAGGCNTTAGACCTTTCTAAAGTAGAGTCCAANATTGTGCGTTGTCCGGATGCTGAAACCGCTGAAAAGATGATTGAAGCCATCAAAGAAGTGCAACATGTAGGAGATACTGTTGGAGGTGTTGTAACCGCTATAATTAAAGGAACTCCTGTAGGTCTGGGAGAACCTGTGTTTGATAAATTGCATGCCGCTTTGGGAAGTGCTATGTTGGGCATTAATGCCGTAAAAGGCTTTGAATANGGAANTGGTTTTGAAGGTGTTGCGCTTCGCGGTTCTGAACACAATGATCCGTTTGAGGTAGAAGAGGGAANAATNAAAACNTCAGCCAANAGAAGTGGTGGNATTCAAGGAGGAATTTCCAACGGAGAAGACATTTATTTCAATGTGGCATTTAAACCTGTCGCNACNCTNATGCAACATCAAGAAACCATTAATAGNGAAGGTGANATTGTGAAAATGCACGGCAAGGGAAGACACGANCCTTGTGTGGTTCCACGNGCTGTTCCTATTGTAGAAGCAATGGCNGCATTGGTAATAGCCGATTATTTTTTAATGGCACAAACCGACAAAATGGAGCAATTTTAAGCTTGGCAATAAAGCCATTTTGATACTCCCAGTGCTAAACTTATTTTTGGGTCGCANCCCTAAAACATGCAATCTTACTATTTATGAAATTACCCTTACACATTAAGATCATCATCGGACTTATTNTAGGAATTGGCTGGTCATTCCTNTCAACNGCTTTAGGATGGAATGCATTCACCGTTAATTGGATCAGTCCGTTTGGCGATATCTTTATTCGTTTACTAAAATTTATCGCTGTTCCGTTGGTTTTATTTTCCATTATAACGGGAGTTTCNGGGTTAAAAGANATTACCAAGTTAGGGAAGATAGGAGGTAAGACACTGTTAACTTACTTAATTACAACAGTGGCAGCAGTAAGTGTAGGATTGCTGATTGCGAATGTTGGTGAGCCGGGNAAAATAATGGATGGAGAACAACGTCTCAAAAACCGTTTGAAGTATGAGTTATGGGCAGAGCAAAATGGGGTTGAAATAAAAGANGGACAACATTATTTAACCAATCCGGAGAATAAAGCTTTGGCAAATGAACTTGTGTCTTCAGGAGCATTATCTGAAGGAGAGTCCGAAGTGGCGGACAAAGTTCAGGAAGCAAANAACAGTAAAGATGAAGGTCCGCTCAAGTTTTTAGTAGANATGGTNCCTGAAAACATTGTGCTTTCTATTTCAGATAACAAGCTGATGCTGCAGGTNATCTTCTTTGCTATTTTCTTTGGAATTACACTGGTGCTTATACCGGAAGAAAAAGCCAAACCCGTAATTGCTTTTATGAATGGAGCCAATGAAGTATTCCTCAAAATGGTAGATATGGTAATGAAAGTTGCTCCGTTTTTTGTGTTTGCTTTATTAGCAGGAGTCATTGCCAAAATGGCCAATACNGTTCAAGAAGTGTTAGACATTTTTATNGGGTTAGGGTGGTATTCTGTGTCAGTTNTAGTGGGGTTAGGATTTATGGTGTTCATTCTCTATCCAATGATCGTAACCTTGTTTGTGAAAAAACTGTCTTACAAAGCTTTCTTCCGCAGCATTAGCCCTGCACAATTTTTAGCTTTNTCAACCAGTTCAAGTGCGGCAACACTTCCTGTAACCATGGAATGNGTAGAAGATAACTTAGGGGTTTCTAAAAATGTAACCAGTTTCGTATTGCCTATTGGTGCTACTGTAAACATGGATGGAACCAGTCTTTATCAGGCGGTAGCCGTACTCTTTTTGGCGCAAATGCACATGATTGATTTAGACTTGGGACAACANTTAACCATTGTTCTCACAGCTACTTTAGCTTCTATTGGTTCTGCAGCTGTTCCCAGTGCCGGTTTGGTGATGTTAATTATTGTTTTACAATCNGTTGGATTAAATCCTGCTTGGATTGCAATAATATTTCCTGTTGATCGTATACTGGACATGTGTAGAACAGTTGTGAACGTTACAGGNGATGCAACCGTTTCAACATTGATAGCCAGCTCAGAAAATGAGTTGAACTATCCGCCTGAAGAGAAAAATTAACACAACAGAAAAGCAAGAGAGCTTCCATCTCATTACATTCGTAATGCTTTAAACTGAATTTTTTCAGAACGATGCCTTGCTNAAAGTGTTGTAACTTTTAAACGTAACAAAGACCTATTTAAAATAACTCAATATGAAAAAGATCCTCAAGATTCTTGGAATCGTTATTCTTGTATTACTCATCTTGTTGTTTACGCTTCCTTACCTGTTTCGCGGACAAATATTTGACTTGGTAAAAGAGCAGGCGAATGCNAACCTAAATGCAACAGTTGATATTGAGGATTTGGATTTAAGCCTTTTCGAAAATTTCCCTGATTTTACNGTTACCATTTCAAATGTAAAAGTCGAAAACAAGGCTCCATTCGAAGGTGTAACCTTGGCTAAAATCGGAGAAATAAAAGCATCGTTAGATTTAATGAGCGTGCTNTCAGGTTCTAATTATGAAATCAATACTGTTGGACTNTCAGATGTTGATGCTCATGTGATTGTAACCAAAGATGGAATTGCTAATTACGACATTACAGTTCCTTCTGCTGATACTGCAACTGCTGAAGAAGAGGANGTAGTTGAAGAAGAAACNACAGATGAAGAAAGTTCTCCCTTTAACATCAATATCAAAGAATATTACCTCCGCAATGTTAATGTAATCTATGACGATCAACAGGGAGACATGTATGCCAAGGTGGATAACTTAACGTTTGAAGGTAGCGGTGATGTTAGTCTCGAGAACTACCTGTTTGAAACCAAAACTACAGCAGATGCCATCACATACATCATGGACGGAGTTCCTTATATGTCTGANGTNAAAACAGACATCACTTTTAATNTTCAGATNGANCANNNGAAAAACAAGTACACTTTCATGGAGAATGAGGTGAAATTGAATGANCTNACACTTGGGTTTTGATGGCTGGTTGGCCATTACAGGTTATCCTATCGTAATGGATNTGACTTTTGAAGCGAAAGAAACAGAGTTCAAAAACATTCTATCACTTGTTCCGGCAGTTTATACCAAAGACTTTGAATCTGTTCAAACCAGNGGNATCCTTGGGCTAAAAGGAAGCGTGAAAGGAACTTATGTAGATCGTGAAGACAAGTTGACCGTACCNGGTTTTGATNTTTCATTGATCGTAAAAAATGCCATGTTTAAGTATCCTGATATGCCAAGTCAGGTAGATAACATTAACATCGACATTCAGGCAACATGTCCTGGTGAAAACATTGATGCAACTTACATTGATGTGAANCAATTCCATGTTGAAATAGCTGAAAACCCAGTAGATGTGCAAATGCATGTAAGACGTCCNGTTACNGATCCAAGAATTAAAGGAGACATTGTAGCCTCAATTGATTTGGCAAGCATTGCAGAAGTTATTCCAATGGAAGAAGGNGAGAGCTATACCGGTAATATTACGAGCGACATTCACTTGGANGGAAAGATGAGTGCCATTGAAGAAGAACGTTACGAAGATTTCAAAGCAGAAGGTAAATTGATTGTANTNGGCTTTGATTATAAATCTGAAGAACTGCCTTATGAAGTACAATTGAAGAAAATGTACATGGATTTTAGTCCACAGTATGTTGACTTAACGCAGTTTGAAGCTTACGTAGGCAAGTCAGACATTTCGGCCAATGGTAAAATCGACAATATGTTGGGGTACTATTTTAAAGATGAGCCTCTAACAGGGACATTTAATTTGAATTCAAACTTGATGGATTTAAATGAGCTGATGGCAGAAGATTCTACAGCTGNAGCCGAAGAAACAACTACANCAGAAGAGACTACGGGAGAAACAGCTGAAACTGAAACAGACTCAACCAGTAGTGGTGTGTTTGAAGTTCCNGCCAACATCAACTTTGCATTACAAACCAACATTAAGCAGTTGATTTACGACAACATGGAGATGACCAATGTGAATGGTAAAGTAACCATGGCCAATTCNGAACTAAACCTTGATCATTTAAAGCTAAACATGTTAGACGGTGAACTTGANATTTCCGGAGGTTACAATACGGAAAATGCTCTGGAACCATCGGTTAACTTCGATATGGATATCAAAAACTTTGATGTGCAAAAAACNGCCACAACATTCAATACGATTGAGAAATTAGCACCCGTTTTAATGAGCGCTACGGGGAAACTATCTACCAGTTTAACGCTTACNGGACTGATGGATGAAAACATGGAAATGAAGTTGAANACATTGAATGGTGAAGGATTATTGAAGACCAAAAATGTAAAGGTTGAAAACGATGTGCTTCAGAAAATTAACGATGCATTAAACTCTGAGCAGTATAATCCTCTAAAAGTAGACAACGTAGACATTTCTTATGAGATCAAAGACGGTAAGCTGGAAACCAAACCATTTGATATAAAAGCAGATCAGTCTACAGCTACGGTTTANGGTTACAGCACATTTGAACAAAAAATGGATTATACCATGGATGTTGAAATGCCTGTTTCTCAATTTGGAAATGCTGCTCAAGATGCCGTTAATAGCTTGTTGCAACAAGTTCAGGATGCAGGAATNAATACCGGAGATCTTGGTCAGAAAATAAAAGTGAAGGTTAAAATAGAAGGAGATATGATGTCTCCAACAGTTAAACCGGTATTCAACGGAGGTTCAGGGTCATCTAAAACCGTAAAAGAAACCATTACTGAAACCATCGATAAGGCCAAAGATATGGTGAATGAAAAAGCCAAAGAAGAGGCNGAAAAACTGGTNGCTGAAGCTAAAGCTCAAAAAGCTAAACTGGTAGCCGAAGCAGAGAAGCAAGCTGCAAANTTGCATGAAGAAGCCGAAAAACAAGCGGCAGATTTAGTTAAGCAAGGTGAAAAAGAAGCTCAAAAATTAGTAGATGAAGCTTCTAATCCAATNGCNAAGAAGTTAGCAGAAACAGCAGCTAAAGCCGCNAAAGCAGAAGCTGAAAAACAAGCGAAAAAAATTGTTGAAGAAGCTGATAAAGAAGGTGCAAAGTTGGTTACAGCCGCTGAAGCACAAGGAGACAAGTTGATNGAAGAAGCGCAGAAAAAAGCCGATGAACAACTTGGAGAATAAAAAAGCAATACAAAAAATGACTTTAAATAGTTCAATGAGAAGTAGAGCCATATCGGCTCTACTTTTTTGTTTCTGTTGTACTTCAATGGCATTCTCACAAGAAGAATGTGGAGGAACAGAAAACAAAAAAGCCGAAAAACTTCTGGAAAAAGGAACCAATAAAAAAAATGCAAAAGGCGAGCGTATTAACTACCTCAAGCAAGCCATTGATGAAGATGAGAACTATGTAGAAGCTCAATGGGAATTAGCAGAAATACTTGTGAAAGATGCNCGGTTTAAAGGAACGAGCTACAAACCAGCAGAGTCTTTTCTGTTAAAGGTGGTAGAGCTCTGTCCAGATTACCATTCATCGCCCTATTATTACCTGGGGCAAATAGCAATGGATAAGGGAGAGTACGAAGAAGCCATGCATTACTACAAAACGTTTTATGAGTTTGAATCAGATGATGAAAGCAAATTTGAACGCAGGTATGATGATTATTTAGCTGAAGCAAAAGAGAACTACAAATGGGCTAAGTTCTATTACGAGCAATATGCAAACCCAGTGCTGTTTGAACCTAAAAAGGTAGCTAAAGTCTCAACCTCCAAAGACGAATATTTACCATTGGTTACACCAGANAANGAGGTAATGTATTTTACCAGAAGGTTTGAAGATAAAACNGCAGCTAAGAACACCTACATTAAATCAGATCAGGTTGATTTTATTGAAGAATTTACAACGGCTAANCGCATAGGCAATAGCCATCAATTTGAAGAAGGCACNGCACTACCCTCGCCATTTAACGAAATGGAAGGTGTAAACTATGGAGGAGCTGCAATCTCCATTACNAACAAAGAACTCTACCTTACATTGTGTACGCCAGAGGGAGGGATGATCAATTGNGACCTTTACCAAACGAAATACATCTACGGNTATAACGAGGCTTCAGGAAAAGAAGAATGGCATTGGACACCTCTGGAAAATATGGGGCCTAACATTAATACCNCAGATGGGTGGGAGGCACAACCCACACTCTCTAAAGACGGAGATTTGTTGATGTTTGCNAGTGCCAGAGAAGGTTCACAAGGCATAGACATTTACCAAAGCCGAAAATTAACCAATGGNTATTGGGGGCCGGCTCAACGGGTAAATGAACCCATTAGTACTCCTCAAAACGATAAAACCCCCTATTTCCATAGCGATAGTAAAACATTGTATTACGCNTCACAAGGTCATTTCGGACATGGTGGNTACGATGTTTTTTATGTCAAAATGAAAGATGATGGAACTTGGGGAGAACCTGTGAACATGGGTTATCCTATTAACTCATCTGCAGACGAATTAGGCTTTGTTGTTAGTACAGATGGAACACAAGTGTTTTTCACAAGNAANAAAGTAGGAGGGAGAGAGCAGCCTAGTTTNGATATCTACTCGTTTCGCTTGTATGAAGAAGCACGTCCTGAGAAAGTGATTTTNGTAAAGGGAAACATCAGAGATGAAAACGGAGAAGTGCCTCAGGACGCAGTAGTAGAAGTGAAAAACTCACAAACCCAGAAAGTAGAAAAGTTTAAAGTCGACTCTGTTTCCGGAGATTATACGGCTATGGTTACCGTAGAATCAAAAAATACAAAAGAACCNCCGCAATTGATTGTAAACATCAAAACACCNGATAAAGCATTTGAAAGCTTTGTGGTAAGTAGTGATACTGTGGGAGTAGGGTTCAAGAGTAAAAAAGACATTGAGGTNAAGTCGATCTCAACAGGAGAAGGCTATCAGATCAACGACATTTACTACACTACCAATAGTGCCGATTTAAAAGAAGAATCAAAATTGATCTTGGAAGAATTTGCTTTGTGGTTAAAAGATCATGCATCAATTAAAATTGCGATACATGGCCACACCGATAATGTAGGAGATGCAGGAGACAACCTGGCATTAAGTGCAGACAGAGCCTTTTCAGTAAAACAATACCTGCAGTCAAAGGGGATTTCAGGAAACAGAATAACATTTAAAGGATTTGGCGAAACAAAACCAATCGCCAGTAACANAACAGAAGAAGGAAGAAAGAAAAATAGAAGAACTGAGTTTGTAATTGTCAGCCAATAAATGAAATAAAAAACGGGTTAGCTACTTGCATCGCACCGCTACAACCGTCTACCCTTGCTATCTTCCGATCCTGGGGGATTCAACAGGAGCTGGTCGTACAAGACTAACCCGAGGCTGCAAAAGTAATAAAGCGCTTCAATCTTGCAAGCAATAGATTCTATCGATTCTATTACATTTGCCTTTCTTCGGTTTTGACCATGGAAGAACAACGCATAGATATAAAAGATTTACTGAATTATTCAGCCATTTTCGGACTCTCGTTAGTGGCTGTAAATCTGCCATTTGACCTCTTACAAGTGTTTGATTCGTATTATGCATTGGCGATCTATTTCTTNGCACTGATAGTTGGTTTAGGTGTATCAATAAAAATTATTCGAGATAAAGTATTTGGAGGCTATCTAAGTTATGGTAAGCTCATTCGACTCGGTATACTCCTTACATTCTTTGCCGGAATTATTCANGCTTTTTACGTGTATATCCACCTCTCCTATTTTGGAGAAGATATTTTGAATCATTCAATACAGAATACACAGCAGGCATATATAGAGAAAGGATATACGGCAGTTCAAGCTGAGGTGAAGTCAATAGAGCTGAGAACAGAAGTGTTTACACCTTCTGTATTTGCTATTACAAACCTAATGTACAATGTATTCCTAGGCTTTTTCATTTCTCTAATTTTGGGAATATTTTTAAAAGGAAAAAACTATCCGAACCCAACCAATCATGAGTAAAAAAGACATTTCCGTGGTCGTTCCGCTTTTCAACGAAGAAGAATCGCTGGAGAGTTTATTTGAATGGATTCAGCGGGTGATGCTGGAAAATAATTTTTCATACGAAGTGTTGTTCGTAGANGATGGTAGTAANGANCAATCGTGGAACATCATTACAAAACTGTCTGAAAAAAATCCTGAAGTAAGAGGCATTAAATTCAGAAGAAATTATGGCAAGTCAGCAGCATTGAACGTGGGGTTTCATGAAACCGTTGGAGATGTTGTTATTACAATGGATGCTGATTTGCAAGATAGCCCTGATGAGATTCCAGACCTTTATGANATNATCATGAANAAAGGGTTTGATTTGGTTTCCGGATGGAAAAAGAAGCGTTACGATCCGATTTCAAAAACAATTCCTACCAAGCTCTTTAATTGGGCTACACGCAAAGCAAGTGGCATTTACCTGCACGATTTTAATTGTGGGTTAAAAGCATACAAAAAGCAAGTTGTNCANAGCATTGAAGTGTATGGAGAAATGCANCGTTACATTCCTGTAATTGCAAAGCAGGCAGGCTTTACNCATATTGGTGAAAAAGTGGTAGAACACAGAGCCAGAGAGCACGGTAAATCAAAATTTGGAGGCTGGGAACGTTTTATTCGNGGTTACCTCGATTTAATGTCTATTACGTTTGTGACCAAATACAGCAGACGTCCGATGCACTTTTTCGGTTTGTGGGGAACGCTAATGTTTGCGGCAGGTTTCTTTCTTGTTGTGTATTTGGCAATAGAGAAATTCTATTACCTCTCTATCCATGAGAAAAAACAGTTGATTGCAGAAAACNCATTGTTTTTTGTGGCTTTAACCACCATGATTTTGGGNACACAATTGTTTTTATCTGGCTTTTTGGCCGAGTTGACATCGCGTAANTCTCCAGATCGAAACGATTATAAAATTGAAGCGCATCTAAATCCTGTTCAATCATAGTTTCATCAGAACCCAATAAGAAGTAAACGATGTCCGGATCAATTCAAATTTCGATCGTTATTCCGGTTTACAACAGACCCATTGAGGTAGAAGAGTTGCTGGAAAGCTTAACTCACCAGACCAANAAACAGTTTGAAATCATAATTGTAGAAGATGGTTCNNTTGATAAATGCGATAAAGTAGTTGAGNCCTATAGCAGCCAGCTAAACGTTAAATATTTCTTTAAAGAGAACTCTGGNCCGGGTACCAGTAGAAACTATGGTTGTGAGAAGGCAGCAGGAAATTATTATGTTTTCNTAGATTCTGACTGTATCATACCTCCGCAATATGTAGAAACAGTATACGATGCATTGGAGAACAATTATATAGATGCTTTTGGTGGTCCCGATGAGGCACATGAAGATTTTACTGATTTTCAGAAAGCGATTAATTATTCAATGACCTCTTTTTTTACCACAGGAGGNATTCGCGGAGGAAGTGAAAAACTCGATAATTTTTTTCCNCGGAGTTTTAATATGGGGTACTCTAAAGCAGTGTATCAGAAAACAAAAGGGTTTTCAAAAATCAGGTTTGGAGAAGATATAGACCTAAGTATTCGAATTTTAAGAGCTGGATTTAAAACCGGACTGGTAAAAAAAGCATACGTCTACCACAAGCGTAGAACCAGCGTACGTCAGTTTTTTAAACAAATCTATAATTCTGGAATTGCACGCATTAACTTGTATAAACGCTATCCAGACTCATTNAAAGTTGTACATATGGCTCCTGCCGTTTTTACCCTTTCGGTAATAGGCATTTTAGTGCTTTCAGTGGTGTGGTCNCCATGTTTCTTAGTGTTACTGGCGCTGCACTTTTTGGTCTTGTTTGTTGACTCAACCATTAANAATAAAAGCATTAAAATAGGAGTGNTGTCAATTGTGACCAGTTACATCCAGTTAAATGCCTATGGAATAGGTTTCCTTATCGCATTCTGGAAAAGAATTGTTTTAAGAAAAGATGAATTCTCAGCGTTTAACAAAACATTCTACAAATAGAGCTTTAAACCAGAACTATTACCTTCGAAAGNCTGTAGATNATAAATTCAATACTAAACTTGAAGTTTACTAGTTTAAATAAGGTTACTATATATTGATAAACCGAATATCTATGCTAAAAAANCTCATCCTTTTGTTTTTAAGTCTTGTCTTTAGTCATGTACTTTTTGCGCAGCCTGATTCNTTNAATAAAGTAGATNGTCAGGGNAGGAAACAAGGACGTTGGGTTAAAAAAGACAAATCAGGCAAAAAGATTTACGAAGGACAGTTTGTAGATGATATTCCTGTTGATACCTTTTTGTACTATACAGGTAGAGGAGATAAAAAAGCCATGATGGTTTTCGAATCTGCTACAAAAAGTTATGGNGTCATTTATTACTCAAACGGCAAAAAAGCTGGTGAGGGGCAATACATCAACGAAAAGAAAGAAGGACTTTGGAAATACTTCAATGGAGACGGAAGTCTTTCTTCAGAGCAGGAATACACACAAGGAATAAAAAACGGAAAGTTTATTGTCTATTACGATAACGGACAAATTTCAAGGTCTACAACATTTGTTAACGGGTTAGAAAATGGGTTACGCCAAGAATTTTGGGTNGATGGAAAGAAACGTTTTGTAGGCAATTACGTAGATGGAAATCCGGATGGTGAAGTGAAAATTTTCTCTGTTGACGGAAAATTAGAAGAAAAAGGAACCTACAAAAGTGCGGTGAAAGATGGCAATTGGTTTCATTATGAAGAACATGGATTTCCAGATCAAATTAAAATATACAAGAACGGTGTGGTGGTTGAAAAGAAAACAATTGAAAACCAAGGGCAGTAGTCTTCTTCTGTTTTTGTTGATTACTGCTGCTGCATCTGCACAACGCATTGCGCCAGAGAAATATTTTATTCCTTTTACCGATAAAGCAGAAACACCTTATTCAATTACTCAACCAGAAGCTTTTTTAAGCAATAAAGCGATCTCGCGTAGAGCACGTTTCGGTATTTCAATTACAACACAAGACCTTCCTGTATCTCCCAATTATATCGAGACAATTAAAAATCAGGGAAATATTACTGTTTTATATGCATTAAAGTGGTTTAACGGAGTTGTTATTCAAACTACNGATACCAATGCATTACAAGCTTTAGCAAATNTTCCTTTTGTAAAATCATTCGATTATTCCAACAAACGAANCAGNCAACGTTCTGGAGAAAAACACAGTGAAAAATTAGAAGTTCGTGTTGCAGATCGTGTAACAGGANTTACTGATCTTGACTATGGAGAGGCAATTAATCAAGTAGAGATGATTAACATCAATNNTCTANATGAATTAGGGTTTAGAGGAGAAGGAATGACCATTGGTATTTTAGATTCAGGCTTTGGCGGATCGGATACGTTAACAGCTTTTCAGCACATTTTTAATGAAAACCGTTTACTTGGAGTTTACGACTTTGTAGACAATGATCAAGAAGTGTTTGATGCCCATTATCACGGCATGTATGTATGGAGTTGTATTGGAGCCAATGTGCCGGGTGAAATGGTAGGAACTGCACCNGATGCTTCCTTTTGGTTGTTTCGTACCGAGGATGCTTCCAGTGAATATGTTATTGAAGANTACAATTGGGCAGCTGCCGCAGAAATGGCAGATAGTGCAGGTGTAGATGTTTTCAATACTTCTTTGGGATACACAACATTTGATGATGCCTCAATGGATCATACCTATGAAGACATGGATGGCAATACTACCATAGGAGCTAGAGCAGCAGACATTGCAGCATCAAAAGGCATTTTTGTGGTGAATAGTGCCGGAAACAGTGGTTCAAACAGTTGGTATTACATCGGAACTCCTGCAGATGGAGACAGTGTTTTGGCNGTTGGGGCTGTAGATTACAGTNGAGCTGTGGCCAATTTTAGTAGTAGAGGCTATTCATCAGATGGTGATGTNAAACCCAATGTGATGGCTCAAGGTGTTTTTGCAACAGTTTGGGATTACAGTCAACAAGCGGGGTATTCTAACGGAACTTCTTTTGCAGGCCCCATTATGGCAGGAGCTGTAGCTTCTTTGTGGCAAGCTAACCAAGATATGAGTAATATGGAGGTGTTTGANGCCATTCAACAAAGTGCCCATTTGTACAGCACTCCTAATGCCGATTACGGATATGGAATTCCTGATTTTAATAGAGCGAATATCCTNTTAAGCGGTCAACGAAATGGTTCTATACCAACTTGGATGGCTTATCCTAATCCTGCCGGAGATCAAGCGGNATTGCACCTCAGGTATGGAGGTAAAACGGGAACAGAAGCCACGCTTTCTGTTACTGATCTACAAGGAAAGTTGGTGTATGAACAAACACATTTAACCGACAGTCAAACCATTCAGGTAGAAGAAACCGTTAACTGGCCTACNGGAATTTATATTGTAAGTGTAAAATCATCAGAAGGCACAACTCATTTACAGTGGGTAAAAACTCATTGAAGNTAAATGCTAATGACTGTATTTCCTTGGACATTAAAAAGTTGCTCTTCTAATTGAGGTGTCTTAATGCCATCTCTAACATTGTTAGAATAACCAAAAGGTTCTTTTGGAATTCCCAATAAATTTAAATCCATTTTTTGGTTGCTGTTCACATCGTGGAATGCTTTTACNGCATATTTTCCCTTNGGAATTTGATGAAAAGTAACTTGTGCAAATTCTCTTTTTACAGGAATTACCTTACTAGTGTATAACGTGTCTGCAGCAGAAATCAACTGTGCAAAAATCTTTCCTCCTTCATTTTCCAAATCCGGAAACTTCACGGTAATATCAACCGTTTCATTCGTTTGAGCTTTAGCCACATTAAAAGCTAAAATGAAAAGGGTAAAAAGAGAAACAAATAAGAACTTCATGGATGTATCAATCGTGTTTTAAATAAAAGCTTTTCCGCTGCGNACAATTTCTCCGTTGACAATAACAGAATCAATGGTATCGCTTCCAAAGGCATANGGCATAAAGTCTAGTGAATGCATTGGTTTAGAAATAATGATGCTGGCTTTTTTTCCTACGGCAATACTACCGTTGGTTTTTTCCAATTCCATCGCACGGGCTCCGTTAATGGTTGTAGCATTCAATGCTTCATAAGGTGTTAAACGCTGTTTAATACACGCCAAAGACATAACTAATTTCATGTTTCCGGTAGGAGTNGTTCCGGGGTTGTAATCACTGGCCAAAGCCAATGGAAGTCCGGCATCAATTAACTCACGTGCAGGTCCAAAAGGAATGTTGATGAAGAAAGAACAAGAAGGNAACATCGTAGGCATGGTAGATGANCCTTTTAAAGCTTCAATGTCTTTGGGGTCAATTACTTCAAGGTGGTCTACAGAAACGGCATTGTGTTCAACAGCCATTGGAATGCCATTTTGAATACTAAATTGATTCACATGAATTTTGGGTTTAAGCCCGTATTTCTCAGCAGCTACAATTAATTGTTCCGTTTCTTCTTTTGAGAAATAATTGCGTTCTAAAAAAGCATCTACATATTCGGCCAACCCTTCTTCTGCCACTTTAGGCAACATTTCGTTGATTAGTAAATCAAGGTATCCTTTGTGGTTCTCTTTATAGTCTTTAGGAAAAGCATGAGCTCCTAAAAAAGTTGCTTTAATAGGAATGTTGCGCAATTCTTTGAGTTGCTTAATAACGCGTAACATTTTCAATTCTGCATCAAGGCTTAGTCCGTAACCACTTTTAATTTCGATAGCTCCGGTACCTTGTTGCATCACTTCATCTAAACGGTAAAGGGCTGAAGCAACAAGCTCTTCTTCAGGCGTATTGGCCAATCTTCTGGCAGAGTTTAGAATGCCCCCGCCTTTGAGTGCAATTTCTTCATAACTCAATCCGCGAATGCGATCAACAAATTCTTCTTCTCTACTAGCTGCATAGACCAAATGTGTGTGTGAGTCGCAAAAAGCAGGAATAACAATACGGCCTTCTGCATCTGCAATTGTCAGGTCGTTCCAGTCGGTAATTCCGGCCAGTTCTTTCATTGGGCCAAAGTCTACAATCTCATCATCTTCAATGGCTAAGTAAGCATCTTCAATAAAGTTTACTTTATCCATATCAGTTCCGGCAACAAAGGGTCGTGGAGTTTCTTCTATCTGGTAGAGTTTTTTGATGTTTTTGATGAGTATTTTAGCCATAATACGAGTTGTGTTTGCGGCAAAGATGGGAATTATCTGTAACAAAAAATGCCACCCGAAAACTCGAATGGCATTTGTATAAAATGGAGTAAATTAAAGCTTGCTATTCTGGAAAAAGTTGCACAGTGGCGTCATCAATTGACACTGCTTGGAAAAATCCAACAGCGTATGTATCTGTTCCTTTTTCTACAATGTTTCCTCTAATTTGAGCCGGAGGAGAACTAAAAATAAAACCTCCGCCACTTGCTTGATCTGCAAGAATATTGAGGTATTCAAAGTTGGTCTTAGTGATCTTGATTTGCTCTACGCGTACAAATACATCTGTAGTGTTGTCTGCTGAAAAATCATCGTAATCTTCCTGTGGCATAAAGTAAGCCGAAAAATCCAACTCACCATCTAATACGTTTTCGTCAGAAGAGATAGAAAGATCTTCAGCAGTATTGAGGTATTGTCCGTTTACGTATACCTTCCATTGGTAATAATCGCCCTCAGGGGCTGGTTCGTATGTTTTGATTTTAACCTGATAACCTTCAAAATCAAGGAAGACACTTTCATAATCGTAGTACAAAGAATCAATGGGAGAAACAGTCGTTAAAATTTCGTCAAACGATTCGTATTCTGTGCCATCTTCTGTTCTGATGTAAATGTTGTAAGTATTTCCGGCTGCACCTTGCCCGTTCCATTCAAATTGATTCGTAGCAGTATTGAAATCCATTGTGTCTAGTACAATGTCATTTTGATACAATACCACCAAGGCATTTTGCTCAACGGTGTAGTTGGGCTCATTATCATCAAAATAATCAGTAGTGTAACTTAGTTTCACCCATTGAACAGAATCAATGTCAGAAATTTGGCCTTCAACAACCAATAACTGTTCAGGGTCGTCCAAGTCAATATCAACTTCATCTTGACAAGCCGTAAATATTACAGCAAACAGTGAAACAAACAGAAAAAAAGTGAATTTATAATGTTGTGTATTCATGGGATAGCTGTTTAAAAAGTAAAGTTATACGTGATAGAAGGAACTGGGATTCCAATAATAGACAGTTGAATTGCCTGTGTTTGGAACTGGTTAGATTGGTCTGTAACATTGTCTCCTTCTGCAGATTCAAAATAGATAGAGTAAGGATTTTTACGACCATACACATTGTAAACACCAAAAACCCATGAGCTTTTCCATTTACGGTTTTCGTTTTTACGCGGACGGAAAGTAGCCGAAATGTCTAAGCGGTGATAGTCTGGAACGCGGTATTCGTTTCTATCCGCATAGTAAGGAACATTTTTACCGTCATAAACAAATTTACTAACAGGATAAGTAATTGGTCTTCCTGTGTTGTAAGTGAAATTCATTCCGAAATCCCATCGATCATTCAGGGCATAAACTGCAACAACGGTTAANTCGTGAGGCTTGTCCCANTTGGCAGAGTACCAGTCGCCATCGTTAATGCCATAAACCGTTGTACCCCCGGCAGTATATCCTTTTACCTGTCTTTCAGTTCTTGAAAGGGTATAGGCAATCCAACCNGTGAGTTTACCTTTTACTTTCTTAAGCATTAANTCTAGTCCGTATGAACGGCCATCACCGCTAATAAATTCGGTTTCAACATGCTCGTTCAACAAAAGGTCTGCACCGTCTTTGTAATCTAAAAGATCATACATCCATTTGTAATAGACTTCAGCAGAAAGTTGGTATGTGTTCTTGTTGAAATTGCGGTAGTAACCACCGGCAATTTGATCTGCTGTTCCNGGCTTAACATATTTTCCGGCAGGTTTCCACACATCAACAGGGGTTGCCGCAGTTGTATTTGATACAAGNTGAATGTACTGGCGTGTTCTATTGTAGCTGGCTTTTACAGAGCTTACAGTAGTCAGCTGATAGTTAATACCAAGTCTGGGTTCAAACCCACNGTAGTCTTTACTTACTTCAAATTGGTCAAGCTCTTTGGTCTCAACAATGTCGTCTACATCGGTAGGAGAACCGTAAGCATATTCGTTGATTTCACCTCCCATGTTGTAAAAGTGTGAGTACCTGATGCCATATTGCATGGTTATTCTTGAGCCGATTTTTTGTTCGTTACCAATGTAAATAGCCGGTTCAAAAGCATATTCGGTAGGGACTGTAATTTCTTCAAAAACAGGATCATCTCCGGTNCCTTTAGCTTGTCCGGGACGGAAATCGTAATACAAACCGTTAATACCAAATGTAAGCGTGTTTTTAGGATTGATGTAATACGTAAAGTCTGCCTTCAAGTTGTAATTGTAGACTTTTGAGTTCCATTCAAATCCGGTAGTTCCAAATTCTCCGCCAAGCGTATAACCATAGTCAGCAAATACAGCGGTGAAGTTGCTAAACAGCTTTTCGCTGAAGAGGTGATTCCAGCGTAATGAAGCCGTACTGTTNCCCCAACTGGTTTCAAAAGCATCACTAAATGCAAAAACATCTCTACCGAAATAACCCGATAAGAACAGACGGTTCTTGTCGTTAATCTTATAATTTAACTTGGTNTTTAAGTCGTAGAAATAAGCTNTNGTATCNTCGTAATCAGGATTTGTACGGACAAANAAATCAATGTAAGAACGTCTTCCTGAAACCAGAAAAGACATTTTATCTTTAACAATAGGTCCTTCAAGTGTTAAACGGCTTGATACTGTTCCGATACCACCACTGGCTTTAAATTCTTTTGAATTTCCCTCGCGTTGGCGCACATCCATAACTGAAGATAAGCGGCCTCCGTATTTGGCCGGAATTCCTCCTTTGTACAATTGTACATCTTTCACAGCATCGGGATTAAAAACCGAGAAGAAACCAAACAGGTGAGAAGAATTATACACAGGAGCTTCATCGAGCAATAATAAGTTTTGATCAATGTTTCCTCCGCGAACATTAAATCCCGAAGCTCCTTCACCAACAGTAGTTACCCCAGGGAGTAGTTGTAATGACTTTACTACATCGGCTTCTCCCATGAACTGTGGGATTTTCTCAATGGTTTTCATGTCCATACGTTCTACAGACATTTCTACTGTGGTAAGGTTTTTATCCTCTCTTTCTCCTCTGATCACCACCTCATTAAGAATTTCGCTTTTAACCGAAAGCTCATGGCTAAGCGTTATGTCTTTATCGAGTGTAATGGTGTCTACAATAGGGGTATAGCCAATAAAAGAAAATTGAAAAGCATAGGTGCCTTCTTCTAATGTAAGGGAGTAAAAACCATAGAGATTAGTAGTTGTTCCAGTACCTTTTTCTTTTGCAATAATGGTAGCTCCTATGAGTTCTTCACCGGTTTCCGAATCACGCAGATAACCGCTTAAAGTGTGCTTTTCCTGGGAAAACACATACGCATAGTTTAAAAGGGCAATAACAGTCAGGAAGATGTGTTTCAATTTCATGTGCTAGGACAGATTGATGAATAAGTTGATTGCGATTTTGGCAGTGCCAAAGGTGATATACTTTGTTTTCTTGGTCAAGTAATAAGATGTTGAGTGTATATATTTAAGGCTAAAGCATAAAATTACAGTGATAAATGGAAAAGCTTGTTGTTAAAGCACCGTTAACGTTCCCTTATAAGTCTTTGTTGTGTTGGTGTTTTTAAGGATATAATAATAAACACCTTGTTCAACTTTTTGGCCACTAAAAGAAGTGCCATCCCAATGCACTTTTTCTGCGTATTCTGTTTTAAAAATTAGCTGTCCCCATCTCGAATAAATAACTAATTCATAGCGCACATCATCAGTCCCTAGAATCTCAAAATAGTCGTTAATTCCATCTCCGTTTGGCGTTATTACATTGGGAATAAAAAGTGTAGTACTACAGTCTTCGGCAGTAACATAAATAGAGTCATTATCCGATCCACATAGGTTATTGATTGTAACATTGTACCACCCGGTTTGGTTAACAATGAGTGCCGGAGTGTTACTTCCTGTATTCCAAAAGTACCACGGAGTAATAGCACTGTATTGATAAACAGGAGAAATAGTCCAAGGGATAGATGTACAGATGGTTGTGTCTTCGGGCAATATAATTTCAGGAGCAGCAATGACATTAATGGTTAATGTGTCATTCCAGTTGTAATTACAACTGTCTGTGGTTGTTAATGTATATGTAGTAGTGTCTAATGGAAAGAAAGTCGGTGTAGCACTGGTAGGAGTGCTTATTCCTGAAACGGGAGTCCATGAATAAAAATTTCCGCCAGTATAACTAACCGTAATACTATCGCCTTTGCATACCTGAACAGATTGAGTATGCTCTTCCAAATTTGAGTTTATCCAGCAAACAGCTTGTTGGTTAAAAATGGAATCTGTAGCAGCTGTAAAGCCAACATAGATTTGCTGATTTCCTCCAAAAATGCTGTCAGTAGGTGAGTAGGGGAATGCATAAGTGAATAGCGTATCACAATTCCATGAAACATTCATTTCTAGTAATGCAGGATTCCAGGATACGTGCACCAAATGACTATTCCCGTCTTCAATGTTTACAGGAAAAGGTACGGGTGACGTTAGCGATGGAGCAACAAGGTGATTGGTGTTTCCTTGAACAAGAATGCCTAAATGATCTTCCGCAAGGTCAAAACTATCTTGATAAGTATCAAACTCAATGGCTAATGAGGAGACAAGACCACCATATCCCATTTGAGTGGTAGAAGGAAGAAGAGAATCGCTCAATGTTTGAAAAACAAGAGCAATTCCAGTTCCGCCATTGGTGTCTTTTTGCCCGAAAGAAAGTTCAAAAGTGAACTCAAAAGCAGCATCGAAAGTAAGAGCTTGCTGATGCCATATAGCACCTTGTTGAAAGGCACTGTCTGAAGTGAATTCGTAGCAATTGTTACCGTTAGCCTTAGCACTTCCTACAGTTGTAAATTGAGAAAAAGCGCTAAAAGGCATCAATAAAAGAGCAGACCAAAACAGTGCTTTCAGGGCATTCATGGCCAAAACAGGTTTTATTTTACGTACATACTCAGCAACTTCTCATCTTCNATAAAAGCNTCGAGCTGATCATCAATACTAACAGCGCTAACACCGGCAGGAGTACCTGTATAGATTAAGTCGCCAATTTTAAGTGTAAAATATTGACTTACATGTTCAATAATTTGATCAAAANTGAACNNCATGTNTTTTGTATTTCNNGCCTGAATGACCTCTCCGTTTTTTTCTAGTCTAAAGTTNATGTTGTTGAGGTCTGAAAATGCNGTTACAGGTTTGAATTCGCCCAATGGAGCAGATCCGTCAAACCCTTTGGCCTTTTCCCAAGGTAATCCTTTGGCCTTTAATTGGCTTTGCAAATCACGAGCTGTAAAGTCAATACCAATACCTATTTCATCGTAATACTTGTGGGCAAACTTGGCTTGTATGTGTTTCCCAATACGATTAATACGAATAACTAATTCAACCTCATGGTGAATTTCATTGGAAAACTCAGGAATAAAAAACGGTTTGTTTTTTTGCAGTAAAGCCGAGTCCGGTTTGCAAAAAATAACCGGTTCATCAGGAACGTCATTGTTCAATTCCTTGGCATGATCTGCATAGTTTCTACCGATACAAATGATTTTCATTCCGTTACTTTTTGGCGTCCATTTTTTGTTTGATAGATTTCAATACGCGTTTGGTATCTGCAGGAAAATCACCGCGCATCATCCACGAAAAATAACCGGGTTCTTCAGTTAATACGGCAGTAACCGCTTTTCCTTTATGTTTTCCAAAGTTGAAAAGTACCTCTTTCTTCTCCCCATAAGCAAAGCGACCCATAAGGTCAACATGTTTAGAACGTCTTGAAAACTGATCAAGAAAAGCCATATCGTTTTTCAGCGTGTCGTATTTGTCTAACTGAGACAATAGCACTTCATAGGTAGCTAATGTATCGGCTTCTGCACTGTGTGCATTTTCAAGCGATTTATCACAGTAGAATTGATAAGCAGCAGCTAATGTGCGTTGTTCCATTTTATGGAAAATGTTTTGAACATCGATAAGATTCCGATCCGCAATGTCAAATTCAAAATCTGCACGTGCAAATTCTTCAATCAATACAGGAATGTCAAATTTGTTTGAGTTGTATCCCGCCAAGTCACAATCGTTAAGAAAAAGGTATAAAACGGGTGCCAGTTCTTTAAATGTAGGCTCGTCTTTAATGTCTTCGTCTTTAATGCCATGTACTTCAGAAACAGCTGGAGGTATAGGCATTTCAGGATTTACACGGTGGGTTCTGGTTTCTTTTTTGCCATCAGGCATAATTTTCAAAATGGAAATTTCCACAATTCTATCGGTACCTACATTTACACCAGTTGTTTCCAAATCGAAAAATGCCAGCGGACGTTCTAATTTTAATTTCATGAAAATGTTGTTCTATGTATAGGGACAAGTGCCCAGTTCATTTCTAAATCGAGCCGCAAAATTAAGAACTATGAAAGAAGGCAAAAGAAAATAATGGAGAGAGTCTGGTGAAGTAGAAGAAAAGTAATGACTAAATTATAACGAGGTATTACTTTCTAAGAGAATAAAAGCCGCAAAACAAACCACTCTATGAAATACAACGCAATGTATTCACAGAGTGGAAATAAAGTAAGAAATAGTAAAAAACTAAGGCAGTATCGTATTGTATCCTTTTGCTTGTAGTTGAAACAAGCGTACATAAGCATTGGGAACTACACCAATCTCAGGCATGATTTCATCGCGAGAAACCTCTAACTTTTTCATGGCCATAGCACAAACTGAAAAAGACATTTCCTCTGAAGCATTTTTGCGGATAAATTCAGCCATTTCACTATCAGAACCTAATTCCTTAATAACCTTTCCCCAAATAACAACTTCAAAATGTTCTACAGTAATACCGGCTTCCTGCATTTGTTTCATGGTCATAATTGCTCCTTTAATCTCACGGGTAGATTGTGCTCCAAGTGCATAATGTTGAACAGCCTTTAAATCTTTAACAACAGTTTCGTCAATAGTTTGAGCCTGTAATGAAGGCATTGCAATACTTCCGAAAAAAGCAATAAGAAGGGTGTAAATCAATTTTTGAAATCTCATAATTTAATGTGTTTCCACAAATGTGAAAGATTGCCTTATTTTCTGCTGTGACAATTGTTACGTGCTGCAAACAGGAAGCAGACTAAAACAAAAAAGCCGGTGAAGTATATACTTACCGGCTCTCAAGTTATAAAGGATAAACTAAGTTTTAGATCTCGCGATTTACGTCAAAGTTTTCTAGGTAATCGGCAACTTTGCGTACAAACATTCCGCCTAAAGCACCATCAACAACTCTATGGTCGTAAGAGTGCGATAAGTACATCATATGGCGAATGCCTAACGTATCTCCCTGAGGCGTTTCAATTACTGCTGGTTTCTTTTGAATAGCTCCCACAGCCATAATCGCTACCTGAGGTTGAGGAATAATAGGTGTTCCCATTACGTTTCCGAAAGAACCAACATTTGAAATACTGTATGTAGCTCCTTGAATTTCATCAGGAGTTAATTTATTCTCGCGTGCTTTTTTAGCCAAGCTGTTGACTTGCTTACTCAACCCTGTTAAGTTTAACTGATCGGCATTTTTAATTACCGGTAAGATCAAGTTGCCAGAAGGAAGAGCAGTAGCCATACCAATGTTGATGTTTTTCTTGCGAATGATATTGTCACCATCTACAGAAACATTAATCATTGGGAAATCTTTAATGGCTTTAACAATTGCTTCAATGAATATTGGAGTGAATGTTATTTTTTCGCCTTCGCGTTGTTCGAATGATTTTTTAACACGGTTTCTCCAATTCACAATGTTTGTAACATCAGCTTCAACAAATGAAGTTACGTGTGGAGAAATCTTCTTCGACTCTAGCATGTTTTTCGCAATGATCTTGCGCATACGGTCCATTTCGATGATTTCTACATCGCCACCGTATGATTTTGCCGGAGCAACTTGTTGAGCTGCCGGAGCCGGAGCTGCTGCTTTCGGCTGTTCTGCTTTCGCAGTTGCAGGTTTAGCGGCTTGTCCGTTTGCTCTACCGTTGTTAACGTAAGCTAAAATATCGTGTTTAGTTACTCTTCCGTTTTGACCTGTTCCCTCAAGGTTTTCTAATTCTTCTAATCCAACGCCTTCTTCTTTGGCAATATTCTTTACCAATGGAGAGTAAAAACGGTTAGAAGAAGAAAAATCTACAGGCTCTGCTTTTTGAGCAGATGCTTCGGGCACAAATGGAGGTGTTGAAACACCTTCTTCATTAGCGACTGCTACTTCTGCTACTTTTTCAGTAACATCACTTCCGTTGTTGGTAGCAGGAGCTTCACCATCTGTTGAGATAATAGCGATAACATCACCAACATTGGCAACATCACCTTCATTAACCAAAATTTCTTTAACGATTCCGTCTGCTGGAGCAGGAACTTCAGAATCTACCTTGTCAGTTGCAATTTCAACCAAAGATTCTTCTGCCTCAATGCTGTCTCCTACAGCTTTTAGCCATGTGGTGATTGTTGCTTCTGCAACACTTTCTCCCATCTTAGGAAGTAAAACTTCTACTAATGCCATATCGTGATTATTCTATTTTGAGCACTGCAAAATTAACTGAAAAATTGGGTTTGGCAAGAGAGGGGTGATGACCTGACCTTCTGATTTTACGGGCGTTTGCGCCATTTTAACCGCCCAAACGGTTGAGGTTTTGGAAAATAAAACGAAGGTCGGTTAACCAACTATAGTGTTTGGCGTAATTAAAATTTGCTATATCGTTAGAGTTTGGACGATTGTTTTGTGAAAGTGATAAATTGCCAATTTCTAATATAGCAGGTCTTAATTTTGGTAAAACATACTTTTGTTCTTTGTTGGGCGAAAAGCCTACCCAAGTTTTCTGTCCAAACAGTACTTTAAAAAGATTAGCGAGTGCTTTTAAAGGTTTCCTTTGAAGCGGGATGAGGACAGGAGAAAGCACCAAAAATAAAAGAGTTGTTACAACATCCACTGTGCGTTTCATTCTCTGGTTAGCCGGAATAAGAATGGCATTTAAATTTTCAATAGCATACAAAGTGGCAGAGGTATGAATTGAATTACTACCAATAATAAATTCACTTTCGCGAGGCGCTATTTTATACTCAATACTGGGGTCTCCCAAATAAGACATTTCATGAATAATGTCTTGGCTTGAAAGGCTATCTCCACAGAAAATAACTTCATTGATCTTAAAGGTTTCGGTCACTTCTTTCAGTTGACCAATGGTTGCAATAAAATGATCGCTTGTATTTTCAAAATCATTAGTAGGTACCACTTCAATAATCATTTCGGGAGCTTCAAGTGTAGAAGTCATTAGCTTTTTAACGCGCTCTATTTCATCTTGAAATCCTACAATAGCTACCCGTTTACTTAAATCGCGGTGAAGGTGATAGTCTTTGATACCAATAATGTGATAAAGCACACGCAAAAACGGAAGTGTAACAAATGCAGAGCCAGCACCCAGTAAAACAATGGCACGACTAAAACGCATACTCTCTGGAAGTAGCGCATAAAGTGTGAGTACAAGCACTGAGGCAAATAGAATGCCTCTGAAAATTCGGGATAAACGTTGCGGAAGGTCATAACTTCCGGCATAGTACATCACAAAGTTAAAGATCAATGCAATGGTGGGGAATGAGGTACTTAGCAGCGATTCGGGATGTTGAATGCCCGTTTGCTGACTGTAGATAGCTTGAATGGCATAAAGCGATCCTAAAATAACGGTGAAGTCTACTGCAGGACACCAAATATTGACCAAAAACCTGCGCAAAATAGCCAGTGAAGCTCTAAAGTAAATCGCCATTTGAATCAGGAATGTAAACAGTCCTGCACGCGATTTTGAAAAGTGTTTTTTAGCGAAAATGATCATCGCGTTGTAAAACACAAACACATAATTGATGCTACTTTTTTTAGTGCTTTCACCTTTGTAGTGAATAATACGCGTTTCGGGGTAATAATAATTGTCATAACCTCCCAAACGAATTCTCCAAGAGAGGTCAATGTCTTCACCATACATGAAGAAATCCTCATCCAACAAACCAACTTTATCCAAGACTGTTTTACGCATAAGCATGTATGCACCGGCCAGAATATCTACTTTGTGTGTTTGGTGTTCATCTAGGTAAGAAAGGTGATACTGTCCAAACCGTTTAGAGTTTGGAAAGAGAGAAGAAAGTCCGAATATTTTGTAAAACGCGACTTCTGGTGTGGGCAAACCACGTTTCGATTCCGGTAAGAAATTTCCTTTCCCGTCAATCATTCTTACACCCAAGCCACCCGCTTTCGGATGGTTGTCCATAAAGTTTACGCATTTTTCAAAGGTGTCTTCTTCAACAATCGTATCAGGATTTAACAATAAAATGTACTCACCCTTGGCTATACGCATTGCCTGATTGTTGGCTTTCGAAAAACCAACATTGTCTTTATTCTCAATAAGTTTGACCCACTGAAACTTTTGGCGTACCATGTCGCAACTGCCATCGCTTGAACGGTTGTCTACCACAAAAACTTCACAGTCAACCTTGTCAATGGCCTTTTGTACAGAGAGCAGGCACTGTTCCAAAAAGTACCTCACATTGTAGTTTACTATGACAATGGTAAGTTTCAAACTATTTGGAAAGTGTTGATTCGTATGGAGTTCTGTTTACAATTGATCTGCCCAGCGTAATTTCATCTGTATATTCGAGGACATCTCCAACAGCAACTCCACGTGCAATGGTAGAAATGCTAACTCCCAAAGGAGCAAGTTTTTTATAAAGGTAAAAATTGGTAGTATCTCCTTCCATGGTAGTGCTAAGTGCCAAAATCACTTCATTGGTGGCTTCATCACGCACACGGTCAATAAGCGAAGCAATGTTTAAATCGTTAGGTCCAATTCCATCCATTGGTGAAATGTGTCCTCCCAAAACGTGATAAAGTCCATTGAATTGCCCTGTGTTTTCAAGTGCAATAATATCGCGCAAATCTTCCACTACACAAATCAATTTGGCATCTCGCTTAGGGTTTTTACAAATGCTACAAATTTCAGCATCACTAATGTTGTGGCATTTTTTGCAAAACTTTACGTCCTGCCGCATTTGCGAAAAGGCTTCTGCAAACTGGTTGACTTCTTCTTCAGATCGGTTGAGCAAGTGGAGCGTAAGGCGCAATGCCGTTTTTCTTCCTACTCCGGGAAGTGAAGCAAATTGCTCAACAGCTCTTTCCAATAATTTTGAAGGCAAATCCATGTGCCAAATGTAAACTCTTGCAATTCGAGAATCAACAATTCAGAACTTTCATTTTCTTTGTGCCATGTCACCATGGCTCGTTTTATCGCTTATCGCTCTGTATTTCGGGGTGTTAATCCTAATTTCAAAGTTTACTGCAAAAAGTGGAGGGAATGATGAATTCTTTCTCGGAAACCGTCAATCGCCCTGGTATGTGGTTGCTTTTGGTATGATTGGAACCTCGTTATCGGGGGTTACATTTATTTCCGTTCCCGGATGGGTGGCCAATAGTCAGTTTTCTTATATGCAAATGGTGTTGGGCTATTTGTTGGGCTATGCAGTAATCGCCTTGGTACTTATGCCCATGTATTACCGTTTACAGCTCACATCCATTTACAGTTATTTTCAAGATCGTTTTGGAAACTTGTCTTACAAGACAGCAGCAGCTTGTTTTCTACTTTCTAGAATAGTAGGAGCAGCTTTTAGGTTGTATTTGGTTGCCGTGGTCTTAAATTATGCTGTTGTAGAACGCTTTTGGCCTAGTAACATTCAGTTATTAGAAGAGTACGGAATTGACCTTCGTTTTCCGCTTACTGTGATTATTACCATTGTTTTGATCTTTTTGTATACAGCCAAAGGAGGAATTAAGACCATTATTTGGACAGACACGCTTCAGACAGCATTTATGCTTACTGCTGTTGGAGTTACTGTATACTTGATTGGGAGTTATTTTGGTTGGTCTCTCAGTGAAATTATAGACCAAGTACAGGCATCAGAATACAGCAAAGTCTGGTTTTTTGAAGATATAAAAGATGCACGTTTTTTCTGGAAAAACTTTTTAGGAGGTATGTTCATTACAATTGTGATGACAGGGATGGACCAAGATATGATGCAAAAAAACCTTTCGTGCAGAAACATTGGTGAAGCACAGAAAAACATGTTTGGTTTGAGCTTTACCTTGGTAATTGTAAACCTCATGTTCTTATCGTTGGGGGTATTGCTTTATAAATATGCTGCAGAAACTGGAATGACACTACCCGAAAAAGCAGATGAACTTTATCCAATGATTGCGTTAGACGGAGGTTTGGGAATAGTTGTAGGTATCCTTTTCATTTTAGGATTAATAGCAGCTGCTTATTCTAGTGCAGATTCTGCACTAGCGGCATTAACCACCAGCGTTTGTGTAGATTTTATTGATATTCAGCACAAACCAGAACAAGATCAAATAAAGATTCGAAAAAGAGTACATCTTTCATTATCAGCTGTTTTAGTGGGAGTTATACTGATTTTTAAATCGTTGGATAATTCAAGCATTATTTCAGACCTGTTCAAAGCAGCGGGTTATACTTATGGGCCATTGTTAGGCATGTTTGCCTTTGGAATGATGACGAAACGCAAGATTAAAGATCAATACATTATTCCTATTGCGATAGTTGCCCCCTTGTTAACCTATGCTTTTGCAGTTTATGCTCCGCAATTAATTACAGGGTATCAAACTGGTTTTGAGTTGATTCTGATAAACGGACTTATTATGTTTGCAGGGTTATGGTCTATTTCTAACAATAATCATGGGCATGAAGCTTTAGATATTTAAAGTGCTCCATAATTGGAACTATTCCAATTATGGGATGATTTGATTTGATTGGTTTTGTTTTAATGTGTTGTTTTTCAGGTATTTGTGTTTTTGGCTGTAGGCTTGTGATAATGTGGTAAAAGAAAAACTGTCTAATTATGAACTTAAATTTACTCACAAATAAGTTGTCGATAATCGCACTGGCATCAGTGGCAGTATTATCTTCTTGTAAGAAAGATGAGGATTCATCTTCTTCAGGTTCATCCAATGTAATTTCATCGGACTTTAATTACGAAACATCTGTAAAATCTGGATTTTACTTTCAGGTACCGGATTATTTATCCAATGCTTCATTTGAGATCTACACAGCAGATCCTGAAGACGGAGGTAAATTGTTGGCAGAAGGAAAGTTTAATGCAACAACTTTTGAATCAACATACGTATTGCCTTCAAGTTTGGAGTCGGTATACTTTAAATCTACATATGTAGGTCTACCCGGAGGTTTTGAAATCCCAGTATCAAACGGATTGGTTACATACCAGTTTGAAGGAAGTCGTCAGCAACGTTTGGCCGGAACAAGCGGAGGTTATAGCCCTGAGCCATCAACATGGAACAGTGTAGTGTATAACTTTATGGGGAATTACAACAGTTCAGGTGTACCTTATTACCTAGAAAATCCGGGAGACGTTTTAGATCAAACATTTGTAGATATGGTTGACGCCTCTTTGCCAGAGAATCAACCTGTTCCAACCTATAATCCTCATTATTTAGCTTCAAGTAATGAAACGAACATCATATTAAATGATAGTGCGGATGTTTGGGTAACGTTTGTAAGTGAAGGAGCTGGTTATAAAAATGTTTTGGCCTATTACAGTTATGATTTGAATAACCCTCCGGCAACAAAGAACGATATCGATACCATTCATTTTATCTTCCCCAATGCTTCTTTTTACAATTCTGGCGGTGGGCTTTATGCGGGAGATAAGGTTTACTTGGGAGCTTTCTCAGCAAATACAGGAATTGGTTGGGTGTTGTTACAAAATGCATATAATTCAAGTAACAATTCAGTTAATTTGAATAAGACACATCTATATTCTACCAATGAATGGAATCCTGAATCTAGTGCTAGTTTAAGACAGCATACAGTGGCTTTATACGATAGCCAACGCGATTTAATCTTAGTTGGATTTGAAGATCAAATCAGAACAAGTTCAGATCAGGATTTTAACGATTGTGTGTTCTATGCAACTGCCAATCCGATTACAGCAATTAATACCGGACAAATTCCTCCTATTACACAAGGTGGAAATGATGATGACGGAGATGGTGTACCCAACAGTCAGGATGAATACCCTAACGATCCGGATAAAGCATTTAACAACTACACACCTTTTGAAAACGGTTACAGCTCAAATGCTTTTGAAGACCTTTGGCCATCTGAAGGAGATTATGACTTCAACGATTTGATTGTGAATTATAACTTTAACCACATTACAAACGGAACTAACGAATTGGTAGAGTTAGAGTGGCAATTTGTAGTGAAGCACATTGGAGCTTCTTTCCACAATGGTTTTGGTATTGAATTGCCATTTGCACCTTCTCAAGTTGCATCTGTAACAGGATATAACTTTACAGAGAACATTGTAACCTTAAACGGAAACGGAACAGAAGCTAACCAAAGTAAAGCGGTAATTATGGTGTTTGACGATGCTTTTGACAACGAATATGACACAATAAACATGACAATTACGTTGGCTTCTCCATATAGCTTTAGCTCTTTTAACCAGTCAGGTTGGAACCCTTTCATCTTTGTAGATGGCGTAAGGTCGCATGAAGTACATTTACCAAATGCTGCTCCAACAGACTTGATGAATACAGCGCTTTTAGGTACAGGTGCCGATGATAGTGATCCTTCAATTGAGCGATACTACAAAACATCAGCGAACAAGCCTTGGGCAATTAACATTAGCCACGATTATGAGGCTCCCGTTGAGAAAGTCAGAATCGAAAATGCTTACCTTAAGTTTGAAGATTGGGTAAACAGCAACGGAACTCAGTATACAGATTGGTACGAAGCTCTTCCCGGTTACAGAGATGCTTTGAATATTCAATAATAAACACAGTTCATAAAGACACTAAAAAAGGCTCCGATTCGGAGCCTTTTTTAGTTAATATCATATAATAAATAAATTGTCTTTTTTTAGTTGATTTTCCGAACTAATAATTGAGCAGCTTGATAGGAAAGCACTTCAACGGAAGTCCCTTTTTCCAAATAACCTTCTTGGGCTCTGGCATCATATAATTCGCCATCAATTTCTACCGTTCCGGATGGACGCATTACAGTTGTACATACACCGGTTTTTCCAACCAATTGAAATTCCGAAGTGTCAGTACTTACATAGCCATCTGTTTTAGCTTGAACAGTATTTAGAGCTACATGGCTTAAAAGCTTAGAGTCNATTAACCGTGAAGCAATCGCAATGCTGGAAACAATACCAATGATAATGGACAACATGACTGTAATTAATGCCTGAAGCGCCTTTTCACCATCTACAAAATCAAAATTAAAACCAACATTGCCAATCATGCTCAATGTTAGCCCCACTATAATGAAGACAATTCCTGAAATTCCTGCAACNCCAAATCCGGGAATAACAAATACTTCAAGCGCAACTAAAACCAGTCCTACAAAAAAGATAATCAATTCCCATTCTTCGGCTAANCCTTCNAGAAAGTAAGGTGCAAANAACAAAACTGCAGCGATTATTGAAGCGNCTAGAGGAAATCCAATGCCAGGTGATTGCAATTCGAAATAAATGCCACCGATAATGACTAAAATAAGTANACCACTAATAGCCGGATTGATTAGCCACCCAATAATAGCATCAATGGTTGATGGTTCGTATGATTTTATAACATATGGTTGAAGATGAGCTATTTCAATTACTTCTTGAATGGTTTTGGCTTCNCCTTGGCAAAAGNGGTGTTGAATGGCNTCTTTGGTTGTGAAGGTTAATACTTTACCACTATCAGAAATAGAGGGAACATATTTGTCAGGGTCTACCATTGCTTCTGCAATGTCTGGGTTTCTGTTNGTCTCTTCGGCAGTGGCACGCATTTTCTGGCGCATATAACTTTGATACTTATCAGGNACCGGTTGTCCNGATTGATCAACTACTGTAGCAGCACCAATGGTAGAGCCCGGCATCATGTAGATGCTGTCACAGGCAATAGAAATCAATGCTCCTGCAGATGCTGCATTGTTATTGACCAGNACAATTACGGGAATAGGAGCNCGCAAAAAACGTGTCCGAATACTGTCAGCTATGTCTACACGACCACCATATGTATCAAGGTCGACCAATAAATAGTCGGCTTTCCAATTNTTGGCTTCNTCCATAGCTTCCTGAACTGTTCGCAATGCAGGCGGAGCTATTTCGGCTTTTAAATCAAACTGATAAATCCTGATGGTATCGGCAGAAAAAGCCTGTGCCAGTGTAAAAAANGCAAGCAAAAAAGAAAAGAAATAGTTCATTGTACGTGTACGGTTAAACGTAATGGTACTAAAAATAGGTAGAAATTTTGGTTGTAATTACATCGTGTAATTTAGAGTTGGTAGCAACAATGCTTTTACCGCTGTAATGTTCATTACTTCCCTGGAAGTCAGAAAGCTCACCTCCGGCTCTTTCAACCAAAAATGCACCNGCAGAAACATCCCACGGTTTAAGACTGTATTCGTAGAAAGCGTCAAACCTTCCGCAAGCTACATAGGCTAAGTCAACCGCAGCACTTCCTAATCTACGCACGCCTCTGCTAGAGGTTAGCAAGTCTTCAAAGAGCCTAAGGTATTCTTTNAGTTGTGCATAATCGTTATAAGGAAANCCGGTTGCAATNAGTGCATTGTCTAAAATGGCATTTTGAGAAACAGAGATTTTATGACCATTTAAAAAAGCATCGCTGTCTTTCCANGCATAAAAACATTCCATTCGGGTAATTTCATAAACAACCCCCAACACAACNTGGTCATTTTCTTTAAGTGCAATGCTAATGGAATANCAGGGGAGTGCATGAATAAAATTGGTTGTTCCATCAATGGGNTCAACTACCCAATTATATACGTCTCCAACTTTTGAAGAAGTACCTTCTTCGGCAATAAATCCGGCTTCGGGAAGTAATTCCGAAAGTTTTTCAACCAGTTGTTCTTCAGCAGCTTTGTCAACAGCAGTAACAAGGTCGTGTTTTCCTTTTTCNTCAATNGTTACAGTGCTGAAATTTTCGCGTTTAGTTTGGATAAAGCGTCCTACAACTTTGGCAATTTGTACTACGCTAATCGTAAGTTGTTCATAGTTCGGATTGGGCATGAGCATGGTCTTTTACGCTTTCCACCTCAACAACATTTTCGCTATCAGGGTGANTTAAGCAAACTTGCTCAAAAGTATTGATTTTAGCCGCATCATAAGGCGTTTTAACACGAACATAATTTTCGGTAAAACCCTGTAAATAACCTTCGTGATTTTCCCCTTCCCACAATACGGTTTTTACCTTATTGAGTTGTGAGGCATAAAATGCACGTTTTTTCTTTTCAGAAAGAATGCGGAGCATTTTGTTGCGTTCNTGTCTAACTGGCACANGCACAATTTCTTCCATCTTGTCGGCCAACGTATTNGGGCGTTCGCTGTAAGTGAAAACATGAAAGTAAGAAACATCTAANTCGCGCAAAAAATTATAGGTTTCCATAAAATCTTCATCTGTTTCTCCGGGGAAACCAACTATCACATCAACACCAATGCAAGCATCTGGCATTAATGTTTTAATTTTTGAAACACGATCGGCATANANCGCACTTAAATATTTACGCTTCATGTTTTTCAAAATCCGGTCTGAACCAGATTGAAGTGGAATGTGGAAGTGCGGAACAAACTTTTTACTCTGTGCTGAAAATGCAATNATGTCATCGGTTAACAAGTTGGGCTCAATNGATGAAATTCTAAAACGATCAATGTTNAATTGATCCAAGGCCACTACCAAGTCGTAAAAATTCTCATCAGTTCCAGAACCAAAATCACCTGTATTAACTCCCGTTAAAACCACTTCTTTAACATCTGTAGCTTCAATCTCTTTGGCTTTTTCAATGGTTTGCGCAACAGTATTGCTTCTGCTTTTACCTCTTGCTAATGGAATGGTGCAGAACGTACAGTAGTAATCACATCCATCTTGAACCTTGAAGAAAGTACGCGTTCTATCTCCGGCAGAGAATGAAGGGTGAAATTCTTTTACACGACCAATTTTACCGTGAATAACCTTCCCATTATCGGCTTTGTCAATGCCTTCAATGTGTTCAATAACATTGAATTTCTCATTGGCACCCAATACTAAATCAACCCCAGGAATTGATACAATCTCTTCGGGTTTTAGCTGAGCATAACATCCTATTACAACCACTTTAGCTTCCGGGTTAATGCGCATGGCTCTGTTAACAATGTTACGGCATTTCTTGTCGGCCATATCGGTAACAGAACATGTGTTAATAACATAAACATTGGCAAACTCGGTGTAATCTACACGGGCATACCCAGCAGATTGAAAACTGCGTGCAATGGTTGAGGTTTCTGAAAAATTCAACTTACAACCTAGGGTGTAAAAAGCTACTTTGTTGTACGGATGCATAAGCCTGCAAAAGTACGAAATATTACTTTTCTGTTACACGGCTAAGTTGCATAGCCACAGGATAATGATCGGAAAGTTCCAAGTCGTTGTAGGTTTGAAATGATTCTACTTCAAAATCATTACTGTGCATCAAATAATCAATGCGATAAGGAGGTAGAAAACCAGAGCCTTCATACGTGAAACCAAAGCCTTTTCCTTTTTCTTTAAAAGCATCGTTTAAATAAGGGTAAAAACGATAATAAGCATAGGAATAGGCAGGATCGTTAAAATCGCCTCCAAGAATAACCGGATGCGGAGAATTTTTAACATGTGCGAAAATGATATCACTTTCCTGAGCTCTCTTTTCAAAAGCAACTTTGAGCTTACGGACAATCTCTTTTGATTTGGCCACTTTTGCCTCGTTGTTGCCTTGATTTGGATCTTGAAGAAAATCGTGATCGGAGTTCATCAAACGAATAGAAGCGAGGTGAAGGTTGTATACCCTTACTGTTTCGCCATCAATGTTTAAATCAACATAAATAGCGCGCGCTTTGTTAGCCTGTGACTCATCGGCATAAACCACTCCTTTATCTACAATTGGAAACTTGGAAAAAATAACCAATCCAAAGAAGCGATTCTCTTGTGTGGGCTTCAGAAACTCAAAGAAGTAATTGTCGGCAGTGGTTTTCTTCACAATATGATCGATGTACCTGAACTGTGGCTTGTCATCAATGTGATAAAATTCCTGAAAGAGCAGAATATCTGCATCTTCTTGTTCAATAAAGTTTAAAATATCATTGGCCGTATTGGTGTTGGGTTTCCAGCCATATTTGTTGAGCAGGCGAACATTGTAGCTCAATACTTTAAAAGTTTGTTTTTCTTCGGATTGTCCGCTACTTAACTGATAAAGGTTCAAATGGCGATTGGTATACGGAAGCAATATGGCCAAAGAGAGTAAGAACTTCCACTTTTTGCGGAAGATGTAGTAAAACATGAAAAGAAGGTTGATGCCTAACATGTAGGGATAGATGAAACCAAACAAAGCAATCCACCACACCTTATTGGGAGAGACAACAGGGGCAAGGTAGCTGAGCCCTAGTATGAAAGCTGCTCCAAAGTTGAAGAGAAAAAGAGATTTACTAAACCAGCGTAACAGTGATTTCAAGTTTTTAGTTTTTACTCATACGAAACAAAAAATCTTTTTCCTCTTTTGACAAACTTTCGTAACCCGATTTGTGAATTTTATCCAAAATAGCATCTACTCGGGCTTGTTTTTCAGTGGTACTCATTCCCCCTTCTGAGGAGGTGTTGCCATTTCTTTTTCTTGAACCATTTGCATTTTGAGCCCTGTAAACGTTCATTTTTGGTTTTCTAGCGAAAAGTCCTTTGATCCATTCGCCCAATTTTTCAAATGAAGTCCCTAGGTTATTGCCCTGTCGAAGTTGTTTGATGTAAATGTATCCAAAGATGGCTCCCCCAAAGTGGGCGATCATTCCCCCTGTATTTACTCCAGAGTCAACAAGNACAGTAAGTACAATTGCNCCTACAGCTATATATTTCAGTCGAACAGGCCCAATAAGGAGTAGTCTAATGGTGTAATCAGGGAGTAAAGTTGCTGTAGCAACAACTATGGCTAAGACAGCTCCGGAAGCTCCTAGTAAATANCCTGAAGAGGAATAAACTCCNGGAATAAGTCCCATTATAATATAGAGCAATCCACCAGCNAAACCTCCTAAAAGATAAACGGTTAAGAAACGCTTTCCACCTTGAAATTCCATAAAGATGCGTCCTATCCAGTAAAGCCATAGCATATTGGAAATGAGATGCATTAATCCTTGATGNGTAAANTGATAAGTAAGTAAGGTCCATACATGTGTTAANGCTTCNTACCAATTTGAAGGTAAAACCAAGGCTTCATAAGCCCATTCGTCTACAGTACCGTTACCGAAAATAAGTACCAAGTTCAAGGTTATAAATACCAAAACATTGATGAGTAATACTTTAGAAAGTGAATTGTCTCCTCTAAAAATGNGCTTGATATCTTCAACAATAAAATTAGCCATGGTTAAAACTGTCGATATTGATTTTTAGACCAAAGTTTAATTAAAATGTAGCCAAAAAGCATTCCACCTAAATGGGCAAAATGCGCAACATTGTCATTCGGATTTCTTGAAATTCCCTGTACCAATTCTAATAATCCGTATCCCAATACAAAATATTTAGCCTTAATAGGGAAGGGAATAAAAATCATAAACAGACGGGCATTTGGAAACAACATACCAAAGGCCAACAANAGACCAAATAGTGAACCAGAAGCACCAACAACGTTGGGTTGGTTAAGAAAATCTGCTTTATAAGCAATCATAAAATCCCTTACGGCATCTAATTGAACAGGAGTGGCCGATCCANTGANAACAGCANTTATNTTCGAAACATTTTNNTTGTATAAATCGACAATTTGTTGTGATCCCCATTCAAAACTATGGTTAGCACGAATATGATCTAATGTCTCAGCAGATGGNGCNTTAATAAAACCATTCAAAAGTTCGATCACCGGTTGTAAGTCTAGGAAATAAGCAATGGCGTAATGGATAAAAGCAGCACCAAAACCAGTAATAAGGTAATAAGTTAAAAAGCGTTTTGGTCCCCAATAATTTTCTAAGGCAGAGCCGAACATCCAAACAGCAAACATGTTGAANAAAATGTGACTNNNGCCACCATGCATAAACATATAAGTGACTAACTGGTANGGTTCAAACTTTTCNGCCCCTATCCAATGTAGCCCAAAAAAATCGATAAGGTTAANCCCAAATGTACCCGCCAATACATAGGTGGCTAAAAATGCCAATATGTTGATGATGAGTAAGTTCTTGACTACATCAGGAAGTAGTTTAAATCCGCTTGGTCGGTATTGTTGCATTTACTGAAATCGTTTATTCAATTCATCTAACGTAATTGTGGATACAATGGTTTTCCCTGAAGGTGTAGTATATGGATTTTCACATGCAAAAAGCTCGTCAATTAACTTGGTCATTTCTTCGGGAGCAAGNATTTTTCCGCTTTTAATGGCCGTTTTGCGTGCTAAAGAACGGGCAAAAGCTTCTTTTTTGTCCANCTTTAGCGATTGCATGCTCGATTTATAGTGTTCAATTACACTTTCTAACAACTCCTTGGGGTCATATTCAGTAGCATAAGCGGGGAGACCTTGAATAACAAAAGTATTTTTACCAAANGCACTGATATCAAAACCAATAGATTGCAATTCGCTCATCAGTTCGGTAATCATATCTGCATCGCCAACATTAAAAGTTACNGTCTGCGGAAAGAGTTGCTGTTGACTCCATCCTGAATTCATGGCCATTGCTTTAATGTATTCTTCGTACAAAATACGTTCATGTGCTCTGGATTGGTGAATAATCACAAAACCAGAACGAATTTGTGCCATGATGTATTTCTTATGAAGTTGAATGGTTTTTGATTCGTTGGTTCCGGTGTGTTCTTCCTGTTGGTCGAAACCACTAGAAATACGTTGTTCTTCTCGTTGTTGAAGTGTTGTATCTTCTTTTTCTTCAGTGGGTAAAGTTGGTAATTGGTTCTCTAAATTGAACTGATTCAAAGAAGCATTTGAGCGATACAGCTTTTCCCAATTTTCTCTGTTCGACTTTTGTTGAGGCGACTCAACAGGTCTTCCACCAGAAAAACTTTTCTTTTTCTCCTCATCAAAAGGATTGAAGTTAGGGTTTACCTTAACTTCAGGCATTTTCAAAGGCCTATCNCCATTGTAAACCGGAGTGTTAAAGCTNGTTTCTTGTTCAAAATNTAAAGAAGGAGCAACATTAAACTTGCCAATCGCCTGCTTAACAGCNCTATTTAAAATGGCATAAATCGCGCGCTCGTCTTCAAACTTTATCTCTGTTTTAGTAGGGTGTATGTTGATATCAATAAAATCAGAAGGAACTTCAAGGTTGAGAAAGTAGCCNGGATGATAGCCTTTCGGAATTAATTCATCCATAGCCTCNTGAATAGAGTGGTGNAAATANTGNGANTTAATAAAGCGATTATTCACAAAGAAAAACTGTTCGCCACGTGTTTTTCGGGCAGCTTCCGGCTTTACAATAAAGCCAGAAATCTTAACAAGGTTAGTAGCTTCTTCAACAGGTACAAGCTGTTGGTTGTATTTTTTGCCAAAGATGCTNACAATGCGCTTTCTGAAATTCCCTTTTTCGAGAACAAAAAGCTCATTATCGTTATGGTGAAAGGTGAATTTAATTTCGGGATGAACCAAAGCCACTCTTTCAAATTCATCAATAATATGGCGCGTTTCAACGTTGTGTGATTTCAGAAATTTTCTGCGAGCAGGAACATTAAAGAAGAGGTTTTTAACCTGAATATTGGTTCCTGTTTTAGTTTGAACAGGTTCCTGACATTTTACCACAGACCCTTCAACGCTTAATAAAGATCCTACTTCAAGGTCTTCTTTTTTCGTACGCATTTCCAANTGTGCAATAGAAGCAATAGAAGCCAATGCTTCACCNCGAAAGCCCATTGTACGAATAGAGAAAAGATCNTCGGCAGAACGAATTTTAGAAGTNGCATGTCTTTCTAAACTCATACGGGCATCCGTTTCGCTCATTCCCAAGCCATTATCAATGACTTGAATAAGGGTCTTCCCGGCATCTTTTACAATTAAATTTACCTCAGTAGCTTTAGCATCAATGCTGTTTTCCAATAACTCTTTTACCACAGAAGCAGGGCGTTGAATTACTTCTCCTGCCGCAATNTGATTGGCTATAGAATCGGGTAACAGTTGGATAATATCACTCATTCCTTCCTAAAATCAACAACACATTATATTATNCCAGAATATCTGTAAACAAGTAGATGTAAAGTGCTAAAAACAGCACAGAAGCTATTAGTGCAATGGTGATGGTAGATCTTCTTGATTCAGCCGTTTGACTACGTCTCGATCCCCATTCTTGCTGAAAACGAGCACGTATATCATCTGCTTTCATGCCTGTTTTTTGCTCCAGNTTATATTCGCGGATAGAGGTTTGNTTGCGTGCCTCAAAATCTTCTTTGTCAGCATCGTAATAACGNGCCTTAAAGCTAAATTTCTTCGGTTTTCTGGTTTTGATTAACGTGACTTTCATAAGCGTGAATTCAAAGGTACGATTATCAGTGCAAAAANAAGGCCACAACTTTTTTAGCGCAACTTTGTCATTATGGGCTGTTAATAATTCATTAAAGCCAGNCAAAAACAAACAGATGATATTGATAATTTCGTTTGTTGTACTAAGCAATTGCATTTTATGGGTAAATACCTTCTCTTCGCCATTTTTATAATTGTTGGATTAACGTCTTTTAATGCCTGGGATCCAAATCCTCAACCGACTAAATTTCAGGAGAATGAAGCGGNTGCCAGTCAGTGGGTAGANTCTGTTATGGCCACCTTATCTACAACTCAAAAGCTTCAACAGCTTATTGTTTATGAAGGAGGTCAAANTCAGGGTGATTTCAAAAAAGAAAAAAAGGCATTGGAAAGTACCTTGCCGGGAAACTATTTTGCTCAATCAGTAGATTCCGGTTTAATTGATGAGTCTGCATACGAGATATTCCCCTTTCGTAGTNTAACATTNGAACAATTACTGGATACNCTTCANGCTANTGGGNTGTTTTTTCCGAANCCTACAGCTTTAGGAAGTGTCCAAAAAGATTCATTGATACNGGCATTTGGTTTTCTTTCAGGTCAATGGATGCGTGCTAACGGGTTTCATTTGCTGTATGGTCTAAACGGAAAAATTTTGGCAGAAAAAAGTGAACGTGCNAATTATTTTGGAAGTGATAAAGCAGTGGTGCAGCGTGCTGTTTCATTGTTAAGACAAGGTGTTGAAAATGCNGGGGTAATTACTGTTTTAACNGGNTTTCCGGGGTATGATGCTGATGCTCAAAATNGTATTATGGCGAGCTACAACACATTGCAATCAGAGCCATTTTTTATTTACCAATCAATACTGGAAGAAGGAATCGGTGGTGTTGAAATTCCAGCTGTAACTATTCCCGCNCTTGATAGTAACATCACATATCCCATATATGCTTCATCTGCATTGACGCCTACTATACTGCGNAATAAGTGGCATTACAGAGGATTGGTTTTNGCTAATGCCATTGATTTAAAAAACAACTTCACAGAAAGTGAAATCACGATTTATTCTAACGCCCTAANAAATGGAACAGATGTATTTAGAATTAATCAGCAACCCGATAAAATCATAGAAGCGTTAGAAAAAGCTTTCTCTGATAGCTTAATTGATACGACCATAGTTGATGAGCATTGNAGAAAAGTACTGTTGGCTAAATATTGGTCAAAAGCGGTAAGTGAAGAAGTAAATNCAGAGGAATTATACCTCAACTTNCAAGTGTTNTCCAGAGCGTTAACAGAGCATTCTGTGGTATTGCTGAATAATGAAAATGAGCTTTTACCCTTTGAACGTTTGGACACGCTTCAGTTAGCCCATTTGTCCATTGGAAATGTTTCTAACCAATTCAATGCTACCGCAACATTGTATGCTAATGTGGCAAACTATAAAGTAGGTTATGCTCCAACAGCTTATGAACGTAATGCCATTATGGATTCGATTGCAGAAAGTAATACTGTAATTATTACCGTAGGGCAAGACGAAAAATTGGAGAAGGAGTTTAATGAAGTTGCAGACTTTATAAGAACTGTACAACGAAAACACAAAACCGTTTTAGTATGGTTGGCCGAAGAAANGCTTTTGACACAATTTGACGGAACAGAAAATGCAGCAGCAACACTTTTAGCGTGGGCAGATAATGCACAAACCGAAGAGATAGCCGCACAATTGCTTTTTGGAGGTAGAGTACCTACGGCAAAATTATCAGTTGAGGTCAAAGAAGAATGGCCNCAAGGATATGGATTAACCTATCGCGAAGCCATNCGGTTTACCTATGGAATTCCCGAAGAGTTTGGTATTAGNGCTAATTCATTAACCAAAATAGATTCAATTGCACAGCATGGTATTGATGAACAAGCTTATCCNGGATGTGAAATTTTTGTAGCGAAAGCCGGAAAAGTGATTTACAACAAAAGTTTTGGNCACTTTACATATGAAGAAAAACGAGCCGTTCAGTCTTCTGATATTTATGATTTGGCATCAATTACCAAAATAGGNGCCTCTATTGTGTCTTTAATGCACTTGCAAGATTTGGGAGAGGTAAACCTTGACCAAACATTGGGAGACTTGATTCCTGATATTGTTGGAAATACGGAATATGCCAACATTCAATTGCGACAAATGCTNGCTCATCAGGCTGGGTTAAAATCGTGGATTCCTTTTTATACGGCAACATTGGTAAATGGAGTTCCGCGTTATGATGTCTATTCGTTGGCACAAAACGAAACTTACCCATACAGAGTAGCAGATGGGTTATACATTAATAAGAATTATCCTGATTCTATTTTAAAACGTATTACTGATACCCCTTTAAATGAAAGTGGACATTACCTGTACAGCGATTTAGGCTATTATTTTTTACAACAAATTATTGAGCAAAAAACCGGAATGCCACTAGACCAATATGTACAGAAAACATTTTATCAACCCCTTGGTATGAACCGAACAAGTTATCTTCCAAGAGAAAAATTTGAGCTGGAAGAGATTGTGCCAACAGAATACGATGTTGTGTTTAGAAAACAGCAAATTCAAGGAGATGTGCATGATCCCGGAGCAGCAATGATGGGAGGTGTAGCAGGGCATGCCGGATTGTTTTCTACAGCAAATGATTTTGCAAAATTGATGCAAATGTTCATGCAATATGGTACATATGGAGGAGAGCGATTTCTAAAAGAAGAGACCGTAAAAGAATATACCAAGTGTCAGTTTTGTGCAGACGAACAATACGACAACCGAAGAGGGGCTGGGTTTGATAAACCCGTAAGAGATGGTGGATCTGGGCCAACATGTAATTGTGTATCTTACACTAGCTTTGGACACACTGGGTTTACCGGAACCATTGCTTGGGCAGACCCTGAAGAACAAATTGTGTTTGTATTCCTTTCTAATAGGGTGTATCCAAGCGCAAGTAATAAAAAATTAATAAAGATGGGCATCCGGACAGATATCATGCAGGTGATTTATGATGCTGTTTCAGAAGCTGAAGTGATTGAATAAAGATGAAAATAGGAATCGTTTGTTACCCCACATTCGGGGGGAGTGGAGTAGTAGCAACAGAGCTAGGAAAAGCATTGGCACATAAAGGGCATCAGGTACATTTTATTACCTATAACCAGCCGGTGAGATTAGATTTAACCAATCCGAATTTATATTATCATGAAGTATCGGTTTCGAATTACCCCTTATTTGACTATCCTCCGTATGAATTGGTGTTGACTTCGAAACTAGTAGATGTTGTAAAGTACGAGAATTTAGATTTGTTGCATGTGCATTATGCTATTCCTCATGCTTCTGCCGCATACATGGCCAAGAAAATATTGTCTTCTCAAGGGATCTCAATTCCATTTATAACAACACTACACGGAACAGACATTACATTGGTAGGAAAAGATTCCTCTTTTGAGCCGGTAATTACATTCGCAATCAATAAAAGCGATGCTGTTACAGCTGTTTCCGAAGACCTTAAAAAAGAAACACAAACCCATTTTGGAGTAACCCGAAAAATTGAAGTTATACCAAACTTCATTTGTCCGGCAAGGCATACACTAGAAAACAGAAAACTAGTTCAAGAGCGNTATGCGCCTAACGGAGAACGCATCATTATGCACGTTTCTAATTTTAGAAAGGTAAAGCGTGTGCAAGATGTAATGTATACCTTCAAAAAGATTTTAGACAAAACTCCTGCACGCTTATTACTTATTGGAGATGGGCCAGAGCGTCANAACATGGAAACACTTTGTCGTGAATTGGGTACCTGTAAAGAAGTGAAATTTTTAGGNAAGCTTAAAAACACAGAAGCCATTCTTTCAGGTGCAGATTTATTTATGNTGCCATCGCTTTCAGAGAGTTTTGGNTTNGCNGCACTAGANGCAATGGCAAGTATGGTTCCGGTTATATCTACAAACACAGGTGGACTTCCTGAAGTTAATGTTCATGGAGAAACCGGCTTTTTAAGCAATGTTGGAGATATTGATGACATGGCTAAAAATGCCCTTACNATTCTGGAATCAGATGAAACGTTGGAGCGTTTTCGTGAGAATGCNAGAAAAAGAGCAGAGCAATTCTCTATCAGCCATGTTTTACCTCATTACGAAAACTTATATGAAGAAGTGTTGAATAAAACCTACTCAATGGAGGCGTGAGAATTCATATTCAACACCTTTTTGAAAGCCATTTACCACAGCACTTGATTTTACAACTAAATGCCCTGAGGAAGTTAATTCATAAATGATTTCTTCAGGGTATTCGTGTTTTGGGTTTTTGAAAACAAACAAATCGCCATTGTGCTTTTCCAAAGGGAAAGATTGGAAGAGTTCATTTTCAGCCATTTTAACCATAAGTGTTAATCGATCATTGACTACTTTAATCTCTTTTTCCTCAGTGATAAAAGTATCGCCTTCGTACACGTAAAAGAAGCTNCCAACAAGTTTTTCTTCTTGCATTTCCCANACTTCATATTGTGTTGTTTCGTTGAAAATACGTTGCCATTTCCCGCTTAACCACTCCATTTTTTGAGGCGTCTCGGGTGAACAGGAAAACAACACGGTTGAAGTCAAAATCAGCACTAATAAGTTTCGCATATATTCTTTTAAATTTGTGGTACGTTAATTGAATGGAAAACATTAAAACCTATTACAATGAAGAAATTGGCCTTAATAATAGCGGTAATCGCTGGATCTTTTGCAAGTTGCTCTAAGTGCTACGATTGTACAACAACTGTTGAGATTACAGATGCTAACGGAAACGTAATTGATACTGAAGAGCAGAGCGAAGAAGTTTGTACTGCCAACAAAGACGAAGTAGACGACAAAGAAGCAGACGGNTATTCTTGCTCTTNATGCAAAATCATCCTCCGGCTTTTTTTACCTGATATCCTTCAGTTTTAAGATAATCAACAATTTTATCGCGGTGATCTCCCTGAATCAGGATTTCCTGATTCTTGGTGCTTCCGCCAACTCCACACTTTGTTTTTAGCGCTTTTCCCAAATCTTTCAAATCATCTTCATCACCAATAAACCCTTTTACAACAGAAACAATTTTACCTCCGCCTTTACGGTCTAGCCAAACTTTTAGGTTTTGCTGCTGAGGAGGAAGCGTTTCATTTTCAAAGCTTTCTTCAGATTCATATTCGAAATCAGGGTTGGTAGAAAAGACAACCCCATCGCGGTTTTTCTTATTCTTTTTTGACATGTCTGCGAAGTTAACACAACTTAATAGGGNGTAAAAAATCAAACATCATTAATTGATTATTAAAGGAACGTTTTATGCACAATTAAACTGTTCATCTTCATTTTGAATTCCTGTATTTAGAGATGAATTTTAATGCTAGATTTGAGCCACTAAAGCTATGTTTATGATAAAATTTGATCGTACAGGATTTACCGATCAGGAGTTAGAGCATTGTTATAAAGCACTACTCAAACCTCGTTTAATCGAGGAGAAAATGCTCATTTTATTGCGTCAGGGAAAAATTTCAAAATGGTTTTCGGGCTACGGACAAGAAGCNATATCCGTTGGAGCTACTTTAGCCCTTGAAGCAGATGAGTACATCTTACCAATGCACAGAAACCTTGGAATATTTACAACACGGAATGTTCCGCTAAATAGGTTATTTGCACAATTTCAAGGAAAAGCTTCAGGGTTTACAAAAGGAAGAGACCGTTCGTTTCATTTTGGAAGTAATGAGCACCACTTGGTGGGTATGATCTCTCACTTAGGACCTCAAATGGGCGTTGCAGATGGTATAGCCTTGGCGTCAAAATTATCGAAAGAAGAAAAAGTTACGCTGGTTGTAACAGGAGANGGAGGAGCCAGTGAAGGCGATTTTCACGAAGCACTAAATGTTGCTGCGGTGTGGGATTTNCCGGTTATCTTTTTAGTAGAAAATAACTGTTGGGGATTAAGTACTCCAAGTAACGAACAGTTCAACCACAATCATTTTATAGACAAGGCCGTTGGTTATGGAATAGAAGGNNTNCANGTNAACGGGAATAACATTTTGGAAGTACAAAAAGCGATTAAGCAAGTAGCTTCANAAATGCGTAAAGATCCTAAACCTGTTTTAGTTGAAATGATGACGTTTAGAATGCGTGGTCATGAAGAAGCTTCAGGAACGAAATATTACCCAGAAGGAATTCAAGAAGAGTGGAAGGTAAAGGANCCTGTAGCCAATTTTGAGCATTTTCTGGTGGAAGAAAAGATTTTGGATGAAGCTGCAATTGAGTTGATAAAAGAAACCATTAAGAAAGAGATTAATGATGGACTTAAACAAGCAGACGAAGAACCTTTAATTGAATTTGACGCTCAGGTAGAATTAGAAGATGTGTATGCACNATACCAGCATATATACACTACTCCATCAACNCAAAAATCAAACAAGCGATTGATAGATGCCATTTCAGAAGGNTTAGAGCAAGCCATGCTTCGGCACGATAAATTGATACTGATGGGGCAAGATATCGCAGAGTATGGAGGCGTTTTCAAAATAACCGATCAGTTTGTNCAAAAATTTGGGAAAGAACGCGTTCGAAATACCCCGCTGTGTGAATCGGCCATTTTAGGAACAGCTTTAGGACTTTCGGTAAAGGGCTACAAAGCTATGATGGAAATGCAATTTGCTGATTTTGTGTCTGAAGGGATAACNCAAATTTGCAATAACCTGGCTAAAATACACTGGCGTTGGGGGCAAAATGCNGATGTTGTAGTGCGTATGCCTACNGGAGCTGGAGTAGGGGCAGGNCCTTTNCATTCACAATCAAATGAAGCATGGTTTACACATGTTCCGGGACTAAAAGTTGTTTATCCGGCATTTCCAACCGATGCAAAAGGATTGCTACTTACAGCTTTTGAAGACCCTAATCCAGTNATGTTTTTTGAGCATAAAGCATTGTATCGTAGCTATACAGAAGAAGTTCCTGACGGATATTANACCATTCCTTTTGGACAGGCTGCAAAGGTTAAAGAGGGAGATNNGATTAGTATTATTACCTATGGAATGGGCGTGCATTGGGCATTGGAAATATTGGAAAAACATCCTGAAATCAGTGCNGATCTAATTGATTTGAGAACATTGGTTCCATTGGATGAAACTACAGTAATGGAGTCTGTTAAAANAACAGGAAAAGCAATNGTACTACACGAAGACACNTTNTTTGGAGGAATTGGCGGGGAAATTGCTGCAAGCATTAATGAACAATGCTTTGAACAGTTAGANGCTCCCGTAATGCGTGTGGGAAGTATGAATACGGCAGTGCCTTTTTCAAGCCATTTAGAAAATGGTTTCTTGCCTCAAAAGCAATTTGAAGAAAAGCTNTTGGCATTGTTTAATTATTAACAACAATGAATGATTATCCTTAAATTTGGGAGTAATAGAAGTTGATAACCAACGTTATTAAAGCAGAAAAGCCATCGAAGTGAAACATGTATTCATCATCTTGTTCTTGATTTATAGCAGTACTGCGTGGTCACAATTAGCCTCTAATTATGGAAACCGTGTTTATCCCGGTTCTGTGTATAAAGGAGATACCATAGCAGTGATGTCGTTAGGAGAATACAAGTTTGTTAANAAGCGTACATGGAAAGACCGNAGGACTTATGTGAAGTATACTAAACTTGTGAAAAAGGTGAAGAAAGTATANCCCTATGCGGCCTTAGCTGGGCAGAAATTAGAGGCATATGCTGCTGAAATTGACCAGATTTCATCCGAAAGGAAGAAGAAAAAATACTACAANCAAGTAGAAGAANAGCTAAAAGAAGAATATGAAGGTCAACTTAGAAAGTTGACAGTATCAGAAGGTNGAATCCTCATAAAATTAATNGATAGAGAAACCGGTAACACCAGCTANGAACTGGTACAAGANCTNAGAGGTAATTTGTCTGCTTTNCTATGGCAAGGACTNGCACGAGTTTTNGGGCAAGACNTAAAAGCACCTTACGATCCGGATGGAGAAGACAANGAANTTGAGTTTATTGTTCGGCAAATTGAAGCCGGAGTAATTTAATCAATCAAGTAACTTTTGACGAAGCAAGAATTCTAACTGCTGATTGGCTTTTTTCAACTTTTCCAATAATTCTTTATTCTCTTTTCTCAAGCGATAAACCTCATACGCATTTTCAATATTCATGCGTAACTCTTGCTCATTCCAAGGCTTGGTAATGTAGCGATAAACTTGTCCTTTGTTGATCGCGTCAATAACAGCTTCAATATCTGTGTAGCCGGTAAGTAGAATGCGGATAGGTTCAGGGTATTTTTCTAAAATCGAAGAAAGAAACTCCACACCAGTTTCATCTGGCATACGTTGATCAGTAATGATAATATCAACAGGATTATCTTCTAAGATTTTCCTTCCTTCATCAGCCGAAATAGCGGTGTGAATTTTGTAATCTCTCCTAAAAGTAGCTTTGAAAGAGGTTAGGTTGTTTTCCTCGTCATCAATATAAAGAATGGAGATCTTTGATGCTGGCATTAGTTTAATTTCGTTAAATCCGCTACTAATATATGAATAATAGATACGATGATTAAGCGATGTTTACTTAAAAGTTTAATTAAAAAGAATGATGGAATGCTTTAAATAGCAGTTAGAAAATTTACATATTTTTCGGTGCGCCAAAAAAATTGGTGTGATTTACATGTTTTAAATGTTAACCCCAATGATATCATTTGTTGAAAAGCAAATCGAGCGAGATTTACATACTTTCAAACCAGAAATATACCATCCTAAACAACCTTCTGAACTCGAACAGCTAAAACAACTGAACGATCTTAACTGCCCAACAATTATTGATACAATTCATGCTCAGGCTAAAGAGTTAATCAAACTCAGAAATGCCAGCGAGCGATTTTCGGATGAAGATTTAAGTCAAAAAGCTGATACCTTATTAGGAAATAAACCCTTTGATTATGGTGTGTGGGTGTATTATCCTTGGAGAAATACGTTGGTTCATATTGTTGATGAGGATGAGTTTATTGAGCTTAGAACAAATCGTAATCAATATAAAATTACAGCTGAAGAGCGCGAATTGCTCCGTAGAAAGAAAATAGGTGTGGTAGGCTTATCAGTAGGCAATGCCGTGGCATTAACTGTAGCGATGGAGCGTTTGTGTGGAGAACTTCATTTAGCCGACTTTGATGATTTGGAAGTGACTAATCTTAACCGAATTAGAGCTGGATTACTGGATTTACAACTTCCTAAAACAGTAATAGCTGCCCGCCAAATAGCAGAAATTGATCCTTTTATCAAGGTGAAAGTTTTTAATGAAGGACTTACCTCTCAAAACATGGATGCATTTTTCACAGATGGAGGTAACCTGGATTTGTTAGTAGAAGTTTGTGATGGTTTGAGCTTAAAGGTGAAAAGTAGGTTGAAAGCTAAGGAGTTATGCATTCCTGTGATTATGGATACCAATGATAAGGGAATGATTGACGTAGAACGATTTGACCTTGAACCTCATCGCTCAATACTACATGGTAAAATAGATGACTTTGATCTGGAAAATATTGATAATTTAGATGATCAGGAGAGAGGTCGGTTTCTTTCACAGGTCATTGACCTAGAAAAAGTGTCAGAACGGCTAAAAATTTCAATGCCTGAAATTGGTAAAACGATAACTTCCTGGCCTCAATTAGCTTCTGGAGTTGCTTTAGGAGGAGCTGCAACGGCAAATGTTGTACGTAGAATCTTTTTAAATCAACTATCAGCAAGTGGTAGATTTTACATTGATATGGACGATGCTATAAAAGACCAATAAGCAGGAAATGATTCGAATAAGAGCATTTAAATCAATTAACGACATCCCTTCGAGTAAACTTTTTGCACAGGGGCACGAACAAGTGCTGCGCGATTTTGGTGTAATGAAAGTGACCTCTTCAAATATGGATTGGATCTACAATCCTAATGTATATGTAATCCTTGTAGAAAACGAAGACGGAACAAAAGTGTTCGGTGGAGCCAGAATCCATATTGCAGATGGTAAAACACCGCTCCCGGTTGAAGATGCCGTAGGAGAAATGGATGAGGGAATAAAAAAGAAAATTGAACAAGATCTTGAGCACGGTGTGGCAGAAATGTGTGGCTTGTGGAATGCAAAAGAAGTGAGAGGCTCAGGTGTGAGCGTGCTACTTACAAAAGCCAGTGTTGCCAAAGCCGGAGCTAAAATTGCCAATCTATTAAATATAAATACATTGTGGGTGTTGTGTGCACCTTATACCGTTGAAATGGTTCAGCGTGCCGGGTTTAAAATTGAAGATGATTTGGGCGATAAAGGTACATTTCCTTATCCCAAGCCAGATTGGTTGGCAACGGTTTTGTCTTTGCGAGATACAGAAACACTAAACAGTGCGGATCCATCAGAGCGAGACCAGATTTTTGATTTGCGTTTAACCCCACGTCAGAGTAAAATGGAAAAAGGTCCCAAAGGAGAAATTATTATTGAGTATGACCTTTACATTGAAAACATCGAAAATCAGGTCTATACTGAAAATCAGGAGAGTAAATCTATTTGATTGATAAGCGATAACAAACCACAATGAAGATTAAATACCTAGTAACTCTATTTTTTCTATTTATAAATGCAGCAACACTTTTCTCAGCAGAACCAGTTATTGTAACCCCAAATGAACAACAAACAATTGGTGGAGAAAATATAGGAATTCTATCGTCTGCAGATCCGTTAAAAATTACAGACATAATTCATAGCCATGATTTTAAACCCTCCTCTCAGGCTGTTCCAAATCTTGGTATTTCAAACCTTGAGCATTGGTTGAAGTTCACTATAGTGAACCAAACAAATGATGAAGGCTTATTGCTTGAAATAGGTAACCCTATTATTGATGAAGTGGTTTTTTATGAAGTGTCACCTGAGGGAATCAAAAACATTCGAACAGGAGAGAATACTCCTATTTCAGAACGGTTATTTAAAAGCCAAAACTTTTTATTTAACCTAGATATTCCCGTAGGAGGAAGCCAGACTTATTTTTTGAAAATAAAAAGTGGAGAGCAGGCTATTTTACCCATTAAGGCTGGTTCATCTTCAGCAATTTATCAAGGCATTTTGCTGAAGGATGTAATCATGGGATTATACATAGGAATTATCCTTTCTATGTTTTTCTATAACCTGTTTGTCTTTTTTACCACTAAAGATGGGTCTTACCTTATCTATGTGTTTTATGTATTGGCTGTTGGTTTGGTTCAGGCTGCTGTTCAAGGGTACACTTATGTGTTTTTATGGCCAGAGAGCCCTTGGCTAGCTTCCAATAGTATTTACTTCTTCAATACACTTACCGCATTTCTTTCGGTAATGTTCATGCGTTCTTTCATTAGAACTAAAAACCTTGTTCCTAAGCTAGATAAAGCGGGAAATCTCTTTTTGTTGTCGTATTTGATTTGCCTTACACTCGCATTAGTGGGAAGCTACAACTTAGCGTATAATTTAATGAATGCCACGGCTTTATTCCTGGCACTATACATGTTAATTGTTGCTGGTATAGCTGTTAAAAAAGGATCAAGGCCTGCTTTGTTCTTTTTGATAGCATGGTCGTCTTTCTTAATGGCAGTTATTGTTTTTGTGTTAAAAGACACAGGTTTGCTGCCTTACAATACGTTAACATCATCTGTATTACAGTTAGGTTCCGGAGCTGAAGTTGTTTTGCTTTCGTTTGGTTTGGCCGATAAAATCAACATTCTTAAAAAAGAAAAAGAAGAGTCTCAAAGACAAGCGCTACAGGTTTCTAAAGAGAATGAAAGAATTGTAAGAGAGCAAAACATTATCCTTGAAGCCAAGGTAAGTGAGCGTACAAAAGAACTGGAGAAGTCAAATACAGAGTTAGGAACTACACTCACTGAGCTTAAAAATGCTCAAACCCAATTGGTTGATCAGGAAAAAATGGCTAGTTTAGGGCAGCTAACCGCTGGAATTGCGCATGAGATCAATAATCCGATCAATTTTGTGACAAGTAATGTTAACCCGTTACGCAGAGATGTAGAGGATGTTTTTGAACTATTGGATAAATACCAAGAACTTGAAACACCCGAAGATTTTCTGCGTGAGAAGGAAGACATTGAAGAATTTATAGAAGAGATCGACCTTGAATTTGTGCGTGATGAAATTACTTCATTGCTCAAAGGAATTGCCGAAGGGGCATCCAGAACAGCAGAAATAGTAAGAGGACTTAAGGTGTTCTCCAGAATGGATGAACAAGACCTTAAACGTGTAGACATTAGTGAAGGAATATCGTCAACATTAACCTTGCTACGGAGTAGCATGCATGGTAGAATTGATGTGGAAACAGATTTCCAAAGCATAGGCAATGTAGAGTGCTATGCCGGAAAACTTAATCAGGTGTTTATGAATATTATGAGTAATAGTATTCANGCNATGTTGTCTAAAGAAGGAATTGAAAAAGGGNTGCTGAGAGTNGCAGTAAGAGACGCAGGAGAAAACGTAACTATTGAAATAGAAGATAACGGTATTGGCATGTCTCCAGATGTGAAGCAAAGAATATTTGAACCTTTCTTTACAACTAAAAAAGTAGGAGAAGGAACNGGNCTGGGNATGTCTATAACCTTTAGCATTATTGAAAAGCACCATGGTCATATAGAATGTGAATCTGAAGAAGGAAAAGGAACACGTTTTATTATCACTCTACCTAAAATACAAANACATGATTAGTCTAATTTTAGGTAAGCTAGTATACTGATGGCAGAAAAAAATGTAAAACCCAAAGTATTGATTGTAGACGATGAGAAAAACAACCTCATCTCTTTTAAATCTGCGTTTAGAAGACACTACACTATATTTACAGCTGAGAATGTAGATGAAGCAATGGATATTCTTGAAGCTGAAGAAATTCATGTTTTATTGTCCGATCAGCGAATGCCGAAAATGACTGGGGTTGAATTCTTGGAATTAGTAGTTGCTAAATATCCAAGTACAATGCGAATGTTGCTAACTGGTTTTGATGATTTTGAACCGGCAATTGAAGCGCTGAATAGAGGTGCNATTTANAAGTATATTTCAAAGCCTTGGGATGAACATGAANTGAAAAACAACATCGATAATGCCTACGAAACGTACTGCAATCGTTTGTTGTTGGAAACTAAAAATGCAGAATTAAAAAAGGCTTACGAAGAGCTTGATAATTTTGTTTACAGAGCTTCTCACGATATNAGAGGTCCGCTGATGAGTGTGCTCGGATTAACTGGTTTAGCACGATTAGAAGGTTCCATAGATTCTGTTCATGAATACCTTGATCTAATTGATAAAAGCGTACATCAACTNGATTTGTTTATGCGCAACATGGTTGATTATTCGAGAAACTCAAGACTCGAAGAACGCATAGATTTGATAGACCTCAAAAAGTTTATGAATGAAGTTCAGGCTTCGGTAATGTTTACTGAGTCAGAAAGCAAAGAGGTTGAAATTCAAACTGCATTTGAAGGAGATACTTCATTTAGTACAGACAAGGANCGGTTAAAAATTGTAATTCAAAACCTCATTTCAAATGCTATTCGCTTTAGAAGCAAAGAGAGAAAAAGCTTTGTGAAATTGAGCTTCTACAACAATGTTGACTCGTTGAAAATAGAAGTTCAAGACAATGGAGTAGGAATAAAAGAAGACCAGTTTGATCATGTTTTTAACATGTTTTACAGAGGTTCTGAAATTAGTAATGGTTCAGGTATTGGCTTGTACGTTTGTAGAGAAACAGCCAGTAGGTTAAAGGGAACGATTACTCTTNGCTCTGAGGTAGGGATTGGCACCACATTTACCATTTTGATACCTTTCAGAGAAGAAGAAGAATAGAGGTTAGCTTCTAAACTTGCGAAGTTGTTCCAAAAACAGAACCAGTTTTTGAAGTAAGTCATAATACAGAGCAACCATAAGAANAATGGTCATTANCCCAATGACTCCAAGGTTATACCAAAGTGTATCTACCGAAAAGCCAAGAATTTGTTTTTTAGGAGCGTAAAAATGAGCTCTGAAAACTTTTGCAGGATTGTAAATAGGGTCAGTATAGCGAATAAAATCACCATCAATTCGAATAATTTTTGTCAAACCATCACTGTTCTTTACAAGAGANCTTAATTGTTGATTAACGTTCTGAGCTTTCATTTTTGCTAAGTCANCACCACTTTCTTCTAAACTATCTAGCAATTGATCTCTAAGGTTAAGCAACTGAATATATTCTTTATTCAATCCGTTTTTGTAAACCGTAAGNTCGCTGAGTACTTGTTCTTTATTTGTGACCTTATAATCAGTTCCTAGCATGTTGCTAACTTCTTTTTCTAAAAGAGTTTTAGCTTCTTTACTNGTATCGGCTGATAACAACTGTAATTCAGGNATAAGCTCATTTTTTTCGAAACCAATTTGACTGATTTTTTGATCAATGGGATAGAAAATTGTACTCCACTCATTGCTTTTAAATTGATGTGTGGTAAGAGCTTCAAACGCCCATCTNGAAGCCATTATTTCNCCAATGAATGGAACGTGTGCNTGTGAGCTTATTTTAGGGTTAAGCTTATCAAATTTTACAATAGCTCCGCTAAAAATGAGTTGAGGAATGATGAGGAAGGGGATTAAAATGTAAACGGAAACAATAGATCTAAATGCNGATGAAATGTTTAGCCCCAGTACATTTGCAAAACAAGCTATAGAGAATAGTACGGCAAAATAACTCCAAAACATGCCTTTAATCTCAATNATTGACTGTGATATCAATACAAACGAAAGCATTTGAATGGCTGANATAGAGAATAAGGTTANCAACTTTGAGTTTAGATAAGCACCTTTGCTGAGGTTAAGAAAGGTTTCTCTCTTNCGTTGTTTTTTGTCTTTAATAATTTCTTCGGCACTTATAATTAACCCTATAAAAAGAGCAACGACCACATTCATGAATAAAAAAGCAGGTATNTTTTCGTTAGAGGCAAAAGAATAATCCGAAATGCCTTCTGGTGTTAGGGCTGAATATTTAATGAAGTAACTCAGTAAAATAGCCAATACAGGGGCTTCTAATAATGTGATGAGTAAATATTGACGATCGGTTATTTTAGAAAAAACATCGCGTTTTAAGAAAATGTAGAATTGTTCAAAAACATTGGGAGGGTCTAAGTTACTGTGAGGGATCGTAGTAACTTCAACTTTCCGCTTCGCGGGAATAACATTTCCNCCGTTCTCTAAGTATTTATTGTACCATTCGTCAGGTTGTGTTTTTCGGTGTCCNGTCGGGCGTCCGAATTCATCTAAAACATTGGCTTCAATNATGTTAAAAATCTGCTCGGTATTTACATTTCCGCATGTGTGACACTCACTTTCTTGTAGGTTAGCGTGTTGTACAATTGCNCTNAAATAGGGGAGNGCGTCAATAGGNTAGCCATAGTAAATGGGGTAGCCTCCCTGATCNATAATTAATAAGCGGTCAAGCATTTTGAAAACATCNGATGAAGGCTGGTGAATAACAGCAACTACTATTTTGCCACGGAGCGTTAGCTGTTTTAGCAAATCNATTACATTTTCAGAATCNCGAGATGACAAACCGGATGTAGGTTCNTCAATGAATAAAATAGAAGGTTCCCGAATAAGTTCTAATGCAATGTTTAATCGTTTTCGTTGCCCACCGGAGATCTTTTTGTTCAGNGGATTTCCTACTTGAAGATCTTTGATGTCGGATAAACCGATGGTTAATAGTAGGTCATTCGTAAGTGTTTCAATTTCATTATTATTCAGATGCCCAAAGCAGAGTTGTGCATTGTAATAAAGATTCTGNAAAACGGTAAGTTCTTCAATTAAAAGATCATCTTGTGAAACGTAACCAATAAGTCCTTTAATGCGCGATTTTTCTTGATGTACATCAAACCCATTCAATGTTACTTTCCCACTAGTAGGGGTAATGTTACCATTAAGAATGTTTAACAAGGTAGATTTTCCAGCNCCTGAGCTTCCCATTATTCCCATTAATCTACCGTGTCTTTCGGCAAATGTTATGGGATGGATGGCAACATTGCGTTCGTTGAATTGATAGGTGACATTTTCAACTTTTAAAATCAGCTTNGAGCGGTGCTCATCTTCCAAAAAACGAGCAATCAGATCGCTATAATAAATCGGAGAAAGCTTAGTGCTACGAATGCTGGCTCCTTGTGATAGGATATAAATACGCCCTGAGCGAATTATACGTCCATTAATATTTAGNTTTTGTTTTCCAAAGTACCTTACAGCAAATAGGTTAACGTGTTTGAGGTAAACAAAAATACAAGGAGCATCGAGATCCTGATTCAGTTCAAATTTTGAATGTTCATAAGAAGCCTCTTTCGGACTCAAAACCAAGAATTCATTCAAGTCGGGAAGTTGTTCTGTTTCTGCTGTAGCAAAAGCAAAACACTTATCATAGGTTTCTTTTCTTACGTGAAGTGTTTTGGAAACAACTTGAAGAAATGAAATCTCGTGTTTAGAAACATTTCCATCGGCAAAAATGTATTCGAGAAGCCTGAGAATGACAACGGTTTTTTGCCTGCTTTCAAGATCTTGGGTAAGATCTTTACATACATTTTCGATCAGTTGACGGTCAATTGTTCCTGGAGTTGATTTTTGTCTTCGGGCAATAAAGTCGGCAATGTATTGGTCGTAAAGGTCGAGGTAAGTTTTCACAAGCTCAGCGCTAAGTTCAGTGCTAAGAGAGGCTTCAACAACCTTTCTGCTATTTTCGTTCAAATCGTCACGAGATGAGGCGAGAGCAAAGAGTTGCATTAATGCGCGGAGTAGGAATTCACTCATATAAAATGAAAAATGTTGGGGTTGTTAAATCTCGACCAAATTAAAACGAAGATCTTCAATACGACCATCTTTAGAGACACTATAACATTTTAAGTCTTTGTTAAACACATCGGGCTTAATGATTGATTTGCCAAGTAACATACGGGCACATTCTTGAATACCCTCTGTAATACTAGGATGCGGGTGAATGAGTTCAGCTAGCTCTTTAACGCTAATTTTCAATTGAATCATTAATGCTAATGCTTCTAACGTACTGGATGCATGGTTGCCAATAACTCTTAATCCTAAAACACGCATTTCATCATCATTACTTACCAATAATTTAATGTAACCGTTGGTGTCACACATCGCTATTGCTCTGCTTATATATTGATATGAAAGACAGGCCATTTTATAGGAAATACCTTTTTTACGTGCTTCAATTTCATTCATTCCTACACTCCCAACCTCTGGGTTTAGGAACATAATTGTGCTAATGTTGCTGTATTGTAACGGGTGGTCTGAAAGATTAAACATTTTTTCAATAGCATGTCTTCCTTCCAGTTCAGCAATGTTTACTAAGGCTATATCTGCTGTAAAATCTCCAACAGCATATATGTTGGAGATAGATGTTTGTGTGTCGCTATCCAAAGCATGTCCTCTGGGAGATAGTTCTAGCCCGATCTTATCCAGCCCGAGTTGTTCAATATTGGGCACTCTACCAACAGATACTAATGCTTTTTCTACCGTTCTGGTTTCTTCGTGGCCATCATCAAAACAAAGTGTGTATTCTACTTTATTGTTGACAATTTGCATGGATTTTAATGCAGCTCCTCTGTGAATGTGTACTCCGTTTTGCTCAAGATTTTGTGCAACACGTCTTGAGATGTCTTCGTCTTCAAAAGGTAAAATACGAGGAGCTTTATCAATAAGGTATACTTTGGTTTGACCAAAGTTGGAGAAGATTGTAGCAAACTCACAGCCAATAACCCCAGCTCCTAAAATGACAATGCTTTCGGGGAAATCTTGGAATGATGAAATACCATCACTGGTAACAATCGTTTTTTCATCAATAGGAATATCTGCAAGGTATCTTGGACGAGAACCAACTGCCAATGCTATTTTTTCAGCAGAAATAGTGCTGATTGAATGGTCAGGGGCAGAGATTTCAATTTGTGTTTCAGACAACAAATGCGCACTTCCTTTGATGTAAGTAATTTTGTCTCTACGGATAAAATAATCTAATTGGGCTTTGAGCTGAGCATGTCTGCAATGAACTGCCTTGTTGACTTCTCGCATAACGGAAGTGAAACTTACTTCACTGTCAAAAATGGTATAACCCGCGTTTGTATCTTGTGTGATTTGATATTTCTGACTGAGTTCCCAAAGAGTTTTTGAAGATAGGGCACCGTTGTAAATTCCAGCCCCACCTATATTACCGCGCTCAATTATTGCAACACTTTTGCCGAGATCAATAGCACGCATTGCTGCCGCAAATCCGGAAGGACCTGCTCCGATAACGCAAACGTCAAAATGCTTCATATTAAATGCTTTGGAAGTTTTCCTTACTAAGAAAACGAATAAGAAGCAATAAACAAAGGAAAGAGGAGACGAGAATTTTATTTAATAAGAATGAGTTTTCCGCTATGCTCCTGAACTTCTCCGCTGATGTCAGTAAATACAATTTTCCACCAAAAGTAGTCCTGACCAGAATTTGCACCAGAATTTTCACGTTGACCATTCCAATATTCCAAAGGATCGTTGGTAGAAAAAACCAAATCACCCAATCGGTTATAGATAAAGAACTCGTAATCTTCTATGTGACGTTCATTAATTACAGGGCCAAAAGCATCGTTTACTCCATCCCCATTCGGAGAAAATGCATTTGGAATATAGAATCCGGGGAATTCGTATCCAACTTTAAACTCTTTGTATATAATGTCTTCACAACCATAATTGTTGATGACAAGTAAACCAATTTCATACGTGCCAGAGTCTAAAAAGTCAAATGTAAAAGAAGGGCCATCGTCTACTCTAATACCATCAATAAACCACATCCATTCAACAATACTATCTGTGGTAGAGGTAAAAGTGCCATAAGGAGAGGTGATGGTGTAAAATTCTTCGGGAGTAGCTGTGAAATTGGCTACAGGACTTGGGGCAACAGTGACAAAACCTGTATCAGTTCTAATGCTGTCACAATAATCGGTTTTCACCCTTAATGTAATGTCGTAAACACCAGTGTCGTCATAGGTGTGAGCAACAGAAATTCCTTCTGAAAAACCTAAAGATCCGTCCCCAAAGTTGTAGAGGTAATAAGCATTAGGATCGTAACTGTCTAATTCGAAAATAGTAGGAGATCCTTCACAGATAGGAGTGTTTACAGTGTAAGTATGTGTAGGAAAAGTATCTACTTGTATTGTGAGTGAATCTACAATAGGATCGCTACAACCATCACTGATGGTTACAAAGTAAGTTGTTGTAGAGTCTGGCGTTAAAAACTGAGAAGCATTATTAGAACCATTGCTCCAGTTGTAGGAGTAGTTTCCATCTCCACCAGATGCATAGGCCGAAATNGTTAAACTAGAACCAATACANAGTCCTGTGTTTGGGTCGCTATATGCATTGAAGGGGGCGTATACGCTTACAGTAGCATTTGAAACTACNACCGGGCAATTATTGGCATCAGATACTGTAACTCCATATGTTGTATTACTTNTCGGTGCCACATCAATAGATGCAGTAGAGCCAGAGTTTGACCAACTATAATTATAAGGAGGAGTACCTCCGGATACATTTGTGGTAAGCGTAGCAGTATCTCCTTCACATATAGATTGATTACTTAAAGGAGTAAGGCTAATGGGTAAAGGTTCACTAATTGATACATTAGTAGTTGTCTGACATCCACCTCCATTGGTAATAGTAACCACATAAGCTCCTGCACATAATCCTGTTTGNGTGGCTCCATTGTTACCGCTNGGCCATGTATAAGTGTAAGAACCATTATCATGAGGGATAATTATTTCAGCACTTCCATCGCAGTAACCGTTACAAGNTGTAGAAGTTGTATTGACTTGCATTCCTGTTGTAATGTCAGGAGAGAGTAATGCAGATCCATATCCGATACCACCACACCCAATATCATTTGTGATGCTGAAAATAGTATACGTTGTTGTATTAGNAGTTACAGTAAACTCAGGAGGAAGNCCTGTTAAAGTATCGTTTCCGTTAGAGTCCAATACGTAATTGTAAAGGTTTGTTCCGTCAAAAATTTGGGTGATNTAATATTCACTCCCCGAAATAATATCAATGTTCAAAGGAACTGTTGTTCCTACACATGAATAAGTGTCGCNAGAAATNGTNGCNCTAATNCTATCATTAACATGATAAGTGAAAGAATCNTGACGAGTTACACNNCAGCTATCTGTGACAGTTACAAGGTATGTAGTTGTTGCTGANGGAGTAGCTGTTGGTGTTTGTACNTTTGAAGCACTCAATCCAGCAACCGGAGACCAGCTATAAGTAGATCCAAACCCAGCATCTACNGCATACGCANTGCCTTCACAAAGTGTAGTGCTTGGAATAGTATCGTAGATGTTAAGGTACTCTATACATACCTGTTGTATATTCGACTGTGTGCTTGTGCTGGCAGAGAANCCCCAGAAAACCATAGGATCTCCAAAGAAAAAATCATTGACTATNTTGCCAGAATATGTAATTCTCAAGTTACAATCTACCCAAACATTTAACAAGTCTGTATTCGGATCCCATTTGATGTGAACATTGTGGTCGTTTCCGTCTTCTACATTNGTNCCCCCGGGAAGTAGATCAAACGGCCCTACAATATTACCNGCACTGCTATGGTTTAAAATTCCGTTTTTCATTAAAGCAATGTGATCGCTAGCCAGATCATTATATGCAGAATTGGAATCGGTATCAAACTCTACAATTAAAGAAGGAGATATACCAACTATACCCAGTCCGCCAGCGGCAGAGGGATTAATATTCGCGTTAAACTGCTGAAAAGAAAAAGCAATACCATCTCCGCCTGCTGCATCTATGAATCCAAAATTTAGCGATGCGTACAAATCAAAAGGTTCATTTAGGTTGATTTGCTGAGTTGAAAAGAANTTCCCCGATTTATTCATGTTACCGGGAGTAAGTTGATAGCAACTTGTACCCATGGCTGTAGCATCACCATTGAGTGTGTATTGAGCAATCACACTGTTTGTGAGCACAATAAATAAGATTAAGACAGGGTAAAGACGTATTTTTAACTCCATAAAAAAATAAAGAAGTGCAATTTAATAAATAGGAATCATACCAACCCGATNTTGGTGTGAATTTGAATGTATCCTTCTTTTTATGCTGTTGTTAAAANAGTTATGTTGCTAAAATAGTATATCTTTGCTAAAATAAAATAGATATAGCCTTGAAAGTTTCCCAGTGTCCTAAATGTTTTTCTACTGAAGTTGTTAAGAGTGGAATCGTAAAACAGCGACAGCGTTACAAATGTAAGTCGTGTAACTATCATTTTACAGTTCAGAAACTCGGTAAGAAGATTGATGACTATTTTGTGGTAAAAGCACTACANCTATACCTGGAGGGAGTTAGTTATCGAGAAATTGAGCGCCTACTTGGGGTGAGTCATGTGACGGTAATGAACTGGATAAGACAATACAGGGTGAAACGTCCNGAGAACTTTGATTATCATCCAACNTATAAGATATTAAGTCATTCTGAATTAGGTGGTTATTTATCAAATAAAGAAAATACTCACGGTAAAGGATTTTTAATTACTGAGGTTGGAGATAAGTTTATGGTGATCAAATGGGATCGTTTTAGAGATCGATAACTATACTATTAACGTAAGTATACGCTTTTTTTTTTGGCGTTTTAATTTTTCATTCTTTTTGAACCGTTCAAAACGAAACTTAAAAGAACGGACAAATACATATTGCTATGAGAATGAAAAATTATTTTATCGCTGCTGGAATCTTGGCCGGAGTTTTCGGTTACCAAGGTTCAAACGCGCAAGGCTCCTCAGAGTATGGAGGAGGTCTTAAAGTTACTCTAAATGAGAGTGGTTCAAAGTATTTTAGATTAATTACCTGGCATCAGGTTTGGACGCGCTACAATGAAAATAATACGGGTAGCATGCGCAATAACGAGAGTCAGTCTGAAACGTTTGATATCGGTTTAAGACGTTCTCGTCTTTTAATGTATGCTCAGTTAAATGAAAGAATGTTAGTGCTTACTCACTTTGGTATTAATAACCAGAATGCAGTTAGCGGAGGTTACTTAGGAACTGATGGTAAAAAGCCTCAATTGTACATGCATGACGCGTGGGTAGACTTCACAATTTTCAAAAAATACTTACACGTTGGNGCGGGACTACACTACTGGAATGGATTATCACGTCTTTCNAATGCATCAACTTTGAACTTGTTGACAATNGATGCTCCTATTTTTAACTGGGCTACTATTGAAGCTACNGACCAGTTTGCACGTCATATTGGTATTTTTGCAAAAGGTAAATTAGGGAAGTTAGATTACCGNGTAGCGGTAGATGAGCCNTTTGCTACAAATACTTCAGAAGCGATTGCTGTTGATGTNGCCAATTACAATCCACGTAACAATTCTAAAATCTTTACGGGGTATTTCATGTATCAGTTCCTTGATCAGGAATCTAACCTGNTGCCATATGCAGTCGGAACATATTTAGGTACTAAAAAGGTGTTCAATATTGGTGCTGGNTTCCATTACAACAANGACGGNATGTGGTATGCTGAGACTAACGGAGATACAACTACTACNGATATAATGTTGTTCTCGGCAGATGTGAACCTTGATATTCCGCTTAATGCTGAAAAAGGAGATGCAATTACAGCATACGCAGCTTATTACAATTTTGATTTTGGNCCAAACAACATTAGAAATATTGGGATACTAAACCCTTCTGATGGAGGTGGAGCGCTTAGAGGAAATGCTTTGCCGGTTGTTGGTACGGGGAGTGTGGTTTATGGACAGGTGGGTTACTTGTTTCCTAAATTCTCAGAGAAAGTACGTATCCAGCCTTATGGAGCATATTCTTATGGAGACTTCGAAGGTGTAGTTGATAGTAATGGCGATAAAGTTGGTGTGCATAACATGGACTTTGGAGCTAATTTTTACTTAGAAGGACATCACTCAAAAATAACATTGAATTATCGTCCACGTCCAGATTTNACAAACCCGGATGATGTACAACGTAGAAGTGAAATCACACTTCAAGCAATGATTTACCTATAAAAATAAAGNCTTATGGATCAGAAAAGTAGAGCACAGTACTGGAAAAAGAATTTGTCATATCTCGTTATTCTCTTGGCAATTTGGTTTGTGTCAAGTTACGGGTTGGGGATCTTTTTAGTAGACCCATTGAATGAAATACANGTTGGGGGATTCAAACTAGGCTTCTGGTTTGCACAGCAAGGTTCGATCTACATATTCGTAGTGTTAATCTTCGTCTACGTGTACTTGATGAATAAGTTAGATCAAGAATTTGATGTACACGAATAAATACCAATAAAAACAGTATTAATCGCTTAAAGAATTAAAAATGGATATTCAAACTTTAACATATATAATCGTAGGATTAACATTTGCTCTGTACATCGGTATCGCGATTTGGTCTAGAGCAGGTTCTACAAAAGATTTCTACGTAGCTGGNGGNGGTGTTTCTCCGTTGGCTAACGGGATGGCTACTGCNGCTGACTGGATGTCNGCAGCATCATTTATCTCGATGGCGGGGCTAATNTCGTTCAGTGGTTACGATGGTTCGGTTTACCTGATGGGGTGGACCGGAGGTTACGTACTCTTGGCATTGCTCTTGGCGCCTTACCTTAGAAAATTTGGGAAATTTACAGTTCCTGATTTTATTGGTGATCGTTATTACTCAAATGTAGCGCGTACTGTTGCAGTTATCTGTGCTCTGTTTGTGTCATTTACATATGTGGCAGGTCAGATGCGTGGTGTGGGGGTTGTNTTCTCGCGTTTCCTTGAAGTTGANGTNAANGTAGGTGTTGTTATTGGTATGNTAATCGTATTCTTCTACGCNGTATTGGGTGGAATGAAAGGGATTACATATACACAGGTNGCTCAATATTGTGTGNTAATCTTNGCNTTTATGGTNCCTGCAATNTTNATNTCATTCCAAATGACAGGTAANCCTATTCCNCAANTTGGTTTTGGTGGATANCTTGAAGATGGTACATCATTGTTGGATAAATTGGATGGTTTGCATGANGAGTTNGGTTTTGCNCAGTATACTTCAGGAAAACGTGAAATGTTTGACATGTTTGCNATNACTGCTGCATTNATGATTGGTACGGCAGGACTTCCTCACGTAATTGTACGNTTCTTTACAGTNCCTAAAGTAAAAGATGCNCGTAANTCAGCTGGTTATGCTTTGATCTTGATTGCAATTCTTTANACNACAGCNCCAGCAGTTNCTGCTTTTGCAAGAACAAACCTNATNCAAACAGTTAGTAATACAGAATATTCTGCNTTACCAGAGTGGTTTTCAAANTGGGAGTTAACAGGCTTNATCAAGTTTGAAGATAAAAATGGAGACGGTAAAGTGCAGTATNTAGCAGATGCNGAACANAATGAGTTGACNGTNGATANAGATATNATGGTNTTGGCAAATCCTGAAATTGCAGGTCTNCCAAACTGGGTAATTGCATTNGTAGCTGCCGGTGGNTTAGCNGCNGCACTTTCAACAGCAGCNGGACTANTGCTTGTNATCTCNGCNTCNGTTTCTCATGACTTACTGAAAAAACAGTTGATGCCCAATATATCTGAAAAAGGAGAATTAGTAGCCGCACGTCTTTCGGCTGCAGTAGCTGTAGTTGTTGCAGGTTTGTTCGGAATCTACCCACCTGATTATGTGGCTGCGGTAGTAGCATTAGCATTTGGGTTGGCTGCAGCATCTTTCTTCCCGGCAATTATTCTTGGAATCTTTAGTAAGAAGATGAACAAAGAAGGTGCTATTGCAGGAATGATAGGTGGTCTTGCCATTACAATTTTCTATATCCTTAAGTTCAAGTTTGATTTGCTTGGCGGAGGAGGAAAAGAAGACTGGTGGTTTGGAATTTCACCTGAAGGATTCGGTTTTATCGGTATGCTTTTCAACTTTGCTCTTTCTTTAATCGTATCGAAATTTTTCCCAGCCCCACCTGAAGATGTTCAGGAGTTGGTAGAAGAAATTCGTATCCCAAGAGGAGCGGGTGAAGCATCACAGCATTAAGAATAAGCTCTCGTTTTTAACACGTAAGGCGGGAAAAGGTTAAAGCCTTTTCCCGCTTTTTTGGTTTAATTGAGTTTGAAATAACTTAATTTTCGAAGCATGGATAGAAAACGTAAACAACAACTTTTAACGGCCATTGCATTATTGCTCCTTGTCGTGCTTAACTATCCCGTTGTTAACAAGTTTGTGGGTGAGGGGAGTTGGTTAGAAATCGATCGTCTCTATATATATGTAGTAGGGGTTTGGTTGTTAGCCATTGTTGTTTTGGCTGTTGTTCAATACGTTTATTTTTCAAGCCCAAAATCAAGATTGAATAAAGATGAGTAGTGTTGTTGTCATATTGCTTATTCTTTTCTACTTGGCGATTTTATTCTATGTCGCTTTCAGGATTGAAAAAAGTCAGTCGCTTCAGAAAAAAGTGCTTTCCAATCCATATGTCTATAGTTTGTCACTGGCAGTTTATTGTTCTGCGTGGACATTTTTCGGCAGTGTGGGGATGGCTTCTCAAAATGTCTTGGAATACATCACGATATACTTAGGTCCTACAATCATGGCGCCTTTGTTTTACATCGTGCTGCGTAAAATGATTCGTATTTCTAAGATTCAAAGCATTAACACCTTAACAGATTTTATTTCTGCCCGCTATGGGAAGAGTATCTTATTGGGTAGGGTAGCGTCAATTTGTATCGCTTTGGGTGTAATTCCTTATGTGGCCTTGCAGATAAAAGCGGTAGACCTCTCTATTGATACTTTCTTGTCTTGGGGAGTTGAAGAAAAGGTGTCCGGAGATTCCTTCTTGTCAGATGTTGGGTTCTATTTCGTGTTGATAATGGGGGTGTTTATCCTTTTATTTACAACAAGAGGCTTAGAGTCGAAAAATAACAATGGGGGGTTGGTTGGCGCATTGGTGTTTGAATCTGTAGTCAAGCTGATCGCTTTTTTATTGGTGGGAGTTTATATCGTTTACTTCCTTAATGGCGGTGTGCAGGATTTGTTTCAAAAAGTAGCAGATACTCCCATTCAGTTAAACCAAAACAATAGTTATACAGAGTGGTTTGGGATGCTTTTTCTTTCGGGAATAGCCGTTTTGTTGCTGCCTCGACAATTTGAAATGGCGGTAGTCGAAAACGTAAACGAGCGCCAAATCAATAAAGCAATGTGGGTTTTTCCATTGTATTTGATGTTGATCAACCTTTTTGTTTTCCCGATAGCAATAGCAGGGAATCATCTTTTTGAAGCAGGAGCAATTAACCCTGATATGTATGTGTTAGGGCTGCCGCTTCAGGCGGGTAAGAATGTCATAGCCGGGGTGGCGTTGATTGGTGGCTTTTCAGCAGCAAGCGGAATGGTAATGGTTTCAACGCATGCCATTAGTAAAATGCTGAGTAACTCTATCATTATGCCCATGGTAATAGATAAGGGGTTTGTTTCTGTTTGGTTTGGAGATAAAACCCATAAAATTCCTGGTTTTTTCAGACGCATTAGTGTGTTATTGGTGCTGCTGTTGGCTTATGGTTATTATGTCGTTACCTCAAGTAAAATGCCATTGGTTTCTATTGGGTTAATGTCCTTTGTGGCTATAGCACAACTCGCACCCACAATATTATTAGGGATGTTTTGGAAAGGAGGGAGTCTCAAGGGGGCACTTTCCGGATTGTTGGTAGGTTTTGTGCTTTGGTTCTTTCACTTGGTTTATCCCAGCATTGTTGAAATAGGTGTTTTACCTGAGTTTTTAACGCAATGGACTATACTTGAAAATACAGCATCTCAAACCTCAGCAATTACCTCAACACTGTTTTGGAGTTTGTTCGGGAACTTGTTTGCTTACGTGCTGGTTTCCATTTACTCTCGTCAATCTGTATTAGAGCGTAATCAGGCTGAAATATTTGTAGATGTGTTTAAATATTCACATGCATATGAGTCGAGTGTAGTGTGGAAAGGAACCGCTTACTTTCCGGATATTAAATCCTTGTTAGAAAAATTTATTGGGACTTATCGAACTGAGGAAGCGCTTACTGCTTTTTCAAATAAACACAACTTAAAGTGGGATCAAAACAGCTTGGCAGACGGGCGTTTGGTGACCCATGCCGAGAAATTGTTAACAGGAGTTATTGGGGCGTCTTCAGCCCGAATTATGGTGGCCACTGTAGTGAAAGAGGAGCGAATTGGGATGCAGGATGTAGTCGATATCCTGAAAGAGTCGCAGGAGCTGATTCGGTTGAATAAAGAGTTAATGCGTAAGTCTGAGGAGCTAAGAAGGGCTACGGAAGCACTTAAAAGGGCTAATCAGAAGTTAAAAGATAACGATGAGTTAAAAGATGAGTTCCTGTATACCGTAACCCATGAAATGCGTACACCATTGACCAGTATCAGAGCCTTGAGTGAAATACTTTCAGATCATGGAGATGAGTTGGATGAAGAACAGAAAGAGAAGTACATCAGCACAATTTTGAAAGAAACAAACCGCATGAGTCGCTTGATTTCACAAGTGCTGGATCTTGAGAATTTTGAGTCTGGTAAGCACAAGTTACAGCTCGATTATGTAAACATGGTAGAGCTAATTGAAGCATGTGTAGAGTCCATGTCTGAAGTGATAAAACAGAAATCGATTAAACTTAAGGTAGAAATGCAAAAAAATATGCCACAAGTTTTGATAGATTTTGACCGTATAACGCAAGTAATTCTTAATTTGCTCTCGAATGCAGTAAAATACTGTGATCAGAATAACGGAGAGATTACAATCACTGCATATCAGATAGAAAATAAGATAAAATTTAACGTAAAAGATAATGGTAAAGGTATCCCTGAAGAGCTCCATAAGATTATTTTCGAAAAGTTTTTTCAGGCTCGAAACCAAACCATAAGAAAACCCAAAGGAAGTGGCCTCGGGTTAGCTATATCAAAGAATATAATACAGTTGCATGAAGGGAATATTTGGGTAGAGAATGTTCCTGAAGGTGGAGCCAAGTTTTCGTTTACTATACCGATAAAATCGAAATATTAACGAATCGATGAAGCGAGAGAAAAAAGTGTTGATTGTGGATGATGAACCAAACATCATTATGTCTCTGGATTTTTTAATCCGTAAGGAGGGCTATGAGCTGTTTATGGCTCGGAATGGAGCAGAGGCAATGGAGCAAGTTGAAAAGCATTTGCCCGATTTAATAATCCTCGATATTATGATGCCAGATATTGACGGATATGAGGTATGTAGACAGATAAAAAATAATGAAAAAACTGCACATATAAAGATTGTTTTTTTAAGTGCTAAATCAAAGCAAAGTGATGTTCAAAAAGGGCTTCATTTAGGTGCAGATAAATACATCACAAAACCATTTTCTACTAAATTTTTAATGAAAGAAATCAACGCAATTATAAACGACTAAATCTATTATCCAAAGATGAGTACTACTGTTTCAGATTTGTATAAAGAAAACTATGAAAAAAGTATTTCAAATCCAGAAGAATTTTGGGGCGAAATAGCACAAAGACTTCCTTGGTTTGAATTTCCTTCTACAATTCTTTCTCCTTTGCCCAATGGACATTATGATTGGTTCAAAGGAGGTAAGATGAATACCTGTTACATGGCCTTAGATGCTCATGTAGAGAATGGTAGAGCAGATCAAACTGCCTTGATCTATGATTCACCGGTATCGAATACGAAATTGACATTCACCTATGCCGAGTTGCTTGAGAAGGTTTCAAAATTAGCTGGATCATTGCAAAAATTAGGTGTTAAAAAAGGTGATACGGTTGTCGTGTATATGCCGGCAGTTCCTCAAGCTGTAATGGCTATGCTTGCATGTGCAAGAATTGGAGCCATTCACTCTGTTGTTTTTGGTGGGTTTGCACCAAAAGAATTAGCCATGCGAATTGATGATGCTAAACCAAAGGTTATTATCAGTGCAAGTTGTGGTATCGAAGTACAAAAAGTGATTCCTTACAAACCTCTATTAGATGAGGCTATTCATTTAGCGGAACATAAAATTCAAAACACAATCATTTTCCAACGTCCAGAGGTAAAAGCAGAGCTTAAAGAAGGCTTTGATTTGGATTTTAACGAAGTGCTAGAATCAGGAGAACCAACTTCATATGTAGAAGTTGAAGCAACTGATCCTTTGTATGTATTGTATACTTCAGGAACAACCGGTAAGCCTAAAGGAATTGTTCGTCAAAATGGTGGACATGCCGTAGCTCTACATTACAGTATGGAGTATGTCTATGGGATTAAACCCGGAGAGGTATTCTGGGCAGCTTCAGACGTTGGTTGGGTTGTAGGACACTCTTACATTGTATACGCGCCATTGCTATATGGTGCAACAACCATAATGTTTGAAGGTAAGCCAATTAAAACTCCAGATGCGGGAACATTTTGGCGTGTAATAGAAGAGTATAAAGTAACAGCAATGTTTACTGCACCAACTGCAATTCGTGCAATTCGTAAAGAAGATCCGGATGGTGAGTTGATGAAAAAATATGACCTGAGCTCATTGCGTTATCAATATTTAGCTGGTGAACGTTGTGATGTAGCTACGTATCAATGGTTGCAAGAAAAGCTAGGTATTCCTGTAATTGATCACTGGTGGCAAACAGAAAGTGGCTGGGCCATGGTAGCTAATATGGTTGGTTATGGAGTGAATCCAACAAAACCAGGTTCGGCAACATTACCGGTATGTGGTTATAACCTTCAAGTTTTAGATGAAGAAGGGCATGAATTACCCGCAGGTAAAGAAGGCTATGTTACCATTAAATTGCCATTGCCTCCATCTTGTTTAGCTACGGTTTGGCAAAATGACGAGCGCTTTGTAGCAGGGTATCTAGATCACTTTAAAGGCTATTACTTTAGTGGCGATGGTGGTTATAAAGACGAGGACGGTTATGTATTTATTACCGGACGTATAGATGATGTGATTAACGTTTCAGGACACCGTTTGTCTACAGCTGAAATTGAAGAAGTTGTAGCTTCTCATCCAGAGGTAGCAGAATGTGCCGTAATTGGAAAAAACGATGAGTTAAGAGGACAGGTTCCTATGGCTTTTATTGTTGTGAAAACCGGTTCTGATGAAGAAAAAGTAATTAAAGAAGTTATACAAGAAGTAAGAGACGAAGTAGGAGCTATTGCTTATTTGAAAGAGGTGTTAGTGGCACAACGATTGCCAAAAACACGTTCGGGAAAAACACTTCGAAAAACACTTCGTGCAATCGTTAACGGAGATGAGTATAAAGTCCCTTCAACAATAGACGATCCTGCAATTTTAACAGAAGTTGAGACTTTAATAGTGTCTAAAAAATAAACAGATGGATTTACGCATTAAATCATTTGACGAGTACAAAGAAAAGTACCGTCAAAGTGTAAAGAACCCCGAGGGGTTCTGGGATGAGATTGCGAAAACCTTTTCTTGGAAAGAGCCTTACGATAAGGTATTAGAATGGGACTTTGATGGGCCAGATGTTAAGTGGTTTTTAAACGGGAAATTAAACATTACCGAAAACGCTTTAGATCGTCACCTTGAAAAAAGGGGCAACAAGCTGGCCTTAATTTGGGAACCGAATGATCCCAAAGAAAGACCTATACGCTATACTTATCGTGAATTGTATGAGAAAGTCTGCGAATTTGCAAATGCTTTAAAGGCACAGGGAATCGAAAAAGGAGATGTAGTTTGTATCTACATGCCTATGATACCTGAATTGACGATAGCTGTTTTAGCATGTGCAAGAATCGGAGCAGTTCATTCTGTAGTTTTTGCAGGTTTTTCTGCCCATGCAGTGGCCGATCGTGTGAACGATGCCAAAGCCAAAATGGTCATCACAGCAGATGGTTTGAACCGTGGAGCAAAGCAAATTCCGTTAAAACGTGTAGTAGACGAAGCTATAGAAAATTGCAATTGTGTTGAAAGTGTAATTGTATACGATTGCTTGGGCTGGTCTCCTAACATGAAAGAAGGTAGAGATCACTGGTGGCATGATGTGGTTCAAACAATGGCTAAAGAGTGTCCGGCAGAACCAATGGATGCTGAAGATATACTGTTTATCCTCTATACATCAGGTTCAACAGGAAAACCAAAAGGAGTTGTTCACACCTGTGGCGGATACATGGTCTATTCAGCCTATTCGTTTCAAAATGTATTTCAATACGAAGAAAGTGATATATACTGGTGCACAGCTGATATAGGGTGGATTACCGGACATACTTACATTATCTACGGACCATTGGTGTCCGGAGCTACCACAATGATGTTTGAGGGAGTCCCAACTTATCCTGATCCGGGTAGATTTTGGCAGGTTATCGATAAACATGGAGTCAATCAATTTTATACAGCGCCAACAGCTATTCGAGCGTTAATGGCACACGGAGAAGATCATGTACTTTCTTACAGTTTAGATTCTTTAAAAGTCTTAGGTTCGGTAGGAGAGCCAATAAACGAAGAAGCCTGGAGATGGTATCATATTCACGTAGGGAAAGAAAGATGTCCTGTGGTAGATTCATGGTGGCAGACCGAAACCGGAGGGATTATGATTTCAGGTTTAGGCGATATTTCTCCCATGCGGCCTTCTCATGCTGGGTATCCGTTGCCCGGAATTCAACCGGTATTGTTAGATCAGGAAGGAAAAGAAATTACCGAAAATGGAGTTGAAGGCTACCTTTGTGTGAAATTTCCTTGGCCTTCTATGTTGCGCACAACATACAGAGATCATGAACGCTGCAGAGTAACGTATTTTTCGCATTACAAAGGCCATTATTTTACTGGAGATGGGGCTAAGCGCGATGAAAATGGCATGTACCGGATTATTGGACGCGTAGATGATGTGATAAACGTTTCTGGTCATCGTTTTGGAACAGCTGAAATTGAAGAAGCCATTAATTCTAATGCTGCCGTAGTAGAGTCAGCAGTGGTAGGTTACCCGCATGCTTTAAAAGGCCAGGGTATATATGCTTATGTGGTGTTTGAAAAAATGCCGGAAGATTTGGAAACTGCCCGTGCTGAAATCATAGAAACAGTGGTGGAAGAAATTGGAAGAATTGCTAAACCTGAGAAAATTCAGTTTGTTTCAGGGCTTCCAAAAACGCGCTCTGGTAAGATTATGCGAAGAATTTTGCGTAAGATTGCCGAAGGTGAGCCAGACAAATTAGGTGATACATCAACACTGTTAGACCCTGATGTGGTTGATGAAATTGTTAATGGAGCACAGTAATTTAGAAAGATTATTTAATAATTAGGTAAGGATTAGTACTGCATTTTTATAGATGCAGCACTATTTTTGCTTAATAAACAATAGATTAAAGAAAATGCACAAAGAGTTACAAGATTTGTGGAAAAAGATTGGAATGCGTTACAAATCGCATCCATGGCACGGTGTAAGTATAGGTGATAATGCCCCTCAAATTGTTACAGCCTTTATTGAGGTTGTACCAAGCGATACCGTAAAGTATGAAGTAGATAAAGAAACCGGATATTTAACAATAGATCGTCCTCAGAAGTTTTCGAACATTATGCCTGCGTTATACGGATTTGTTCCAAGAACGTATTGTGCAGACAACATTGCTCAGTTTTGTATGAGCAGAAGCAAAAAAGAAGGAATTGTCGGTGATGAAGATCCTTTGGATATCTGTGTGTTAACGGAAAAAGAAGTAACACATGGTGATATTCTTGTAGAAGCTATTCCAATTGGTGGTTTCCGTATGATTGACAAAGGAGAAGCTGATGATAAAATCTTAGCAGTCTTAAAAGGAGATAGTGTTTACGGAAACATGAATGACATTTCTGAAGTGCCTCAAGGAGTAATAGATCGTTTGCATCACTACTTTTTAACTTATAAAGGAATTACAGAAGACGAATCAAAACGTAAAGTTGAGATTACAGATATCTATGGAAAAGAAGATGCCATAGAAGTAATTTCAAGAGCTCGCATGGATTATCAAAATTCATACGGTACCATTGAAAAGGAAATGGCTATCGAAGCGGCTAATGCATTCAATAAGATGAGAAAAAAAGCTGAGCAGGAATAATTACTGCTCAGTTCTAGTGCCTTATTTTTTTTCAATAATGGCCATTGTAAGTCTGCTAACACACACGAGTTTTTGTTCTTCGTTAACAATCTCGATGTTCCAAACGTGAGACTTACTTCCTAAATGAACAGGTTCACATTTTCCATATACGTAGCCGGAAATTCCCGGGCGTATATGGTTTGCATTAATGCTTTGCCCAACAGCAATATATTTTTCAGGGTCAATCAACATGTAAGATGCTACACTGCCTAGTGTTTCTGCTAAAACTACAGAAGCACCTCCGTGTAATATTCCGGCAGGTTGTTTGGTACGCTCGTCAACAGGCATTTTACCTGAGAGCGTATTTTCTCCCATTGCAGTAATTTCGATTCCTGTAACTTCCAGTATGGTGCCATTGGCCATGGCGTGTAAATCTTCTATCGTATACTCCTTAAACCAGGTCATAGGGTTCTTTCTTTTTCTTTCTTATGATTCACGCAAATGTAACATAGGTTACAGTATAGCCCATAACCTCGGTTTAACTTTGTATCATAATAACAAACCCAAAACACACAAAAAATGGCAACAGTAAATTTAACAACGGAAGCATTCAAAGAACAATTCTTTGATTACAATAAAAGTACGGATTGGAAATACGATCATGATACCCCGGCTTTGATCGATTTTTATGCAGATTGGTGTGCGCCTTGTAAAATGGTAGCACCTATTCTGGAAGAATTGTCAGAGGAGTATGGTGAAAAGGTGAAGATTTATAAGGTGAATACGGAAGTGGAGCAGGAGTTATCAGCCGTGTTTGGTATCAGATCTATTCCCAGTTTATTATTCGTACCAAAAAATAGCGGGCAACCGATGATGCAGGCAGGAGCGCTTCCTAAAGAAGCATTAAAAGAAGTGATTGATAAAGAGTTGTTGGTTTAGATTGAAAGAGGTTATTGCCTAGCTGTAAGCCGTTATTCTTGAGAAAGGATAGCGGCTTTTTTTATGCTGTTATGCAATCAACCTGTTCAATTGTGAAAATAGGCTGTCGTTCGTCATGTATGCACCAGATTGTAAAACTTCAAACATTTCTTGCTCGCGCAATTTTTTATACTCTTTTTTAGCGTGAAAGAACTCAACATTATCTGGTGTTTGTGTGAGTGCCAACTGAATGTTTTTACCCAATTCTCCTTGAGTAAGGTTGATTTTTTCATTCGGCTCAATCTTAACAACAATAAGCTTTACGAAGTTTTCGAAAAACTTGTATGCTCTAAATTCAAAAGGCGAAACTTTTTCCAAACAATCGCATTTGTTCAAAGCCTTTTCAATAACAATGTCACTGAAAATCTCTACCAGCATTTCAGCTTTCGAAGGTTCTTGTTTATTCAGTTTTTTCCAATCGTCAGCAGTAACACTATTAGCAGCAAGGAAGGTGATGAATTCTTTCTCTACCTGTTGTAGTTCTTCGTTGGTTAATCTTCGATACTTCACGTGATGTGTTTTGAAAATGATTAAATAAATTCCTCAGGCTATTTATTTTTAACGAGAAAAATTTTGTTTTGGTTCAGCAGCAACGGGTAATTTCTAAAATTTACGTTGCAAAATAACTTTTGGATGGGTAGAGCAAACCAGCTGAAAAGAGGGAGAGAAGTAACGCTAAATAGAGTTAATCCATTCAGTTGTTGGGGAATTTTGAAATTCATGACTTAAAAAATAGGAAAATTTCATGAAAAATGAAAAGCTTCTAATTCAGGTGGAAGCTAGTATTTCATTAAGCGATCGATGTTTCGTTTGGCATCTTTCTCTTTCAAGTCTTCGCGCTTGTCATAAGTCTTTTTCCCTTTGGCCAATGCAATTTGCAATTTGGCATAACCGCTTTTCGAAATATATAATCGAATAGGGATAATTGTTAACCCTTGATCTTTAAGCTTTTTCTGTAGTTTCTCCAGTTCATGTTTGTGCAACAGTAACTTCCTTTTTCTCAAAGGCTCATGATTTACAAATCCACCGCGATCATACTCGGTGATGTGCATGTTTAAAATGAACAGTTCGTCTTTTATGAAGGTACAGTATGCTTCGGCAATACTGGCTTTTCCATTTCTGATGGATTTTATTTCAGTGCCCAGTAATTGCATACCAGCTTCATACGTATCAATAAATTCATAATTGAACGAAGCTTTTTTATTCTTTATGTTGACTTTATTGTTTTCCAAGTTGAATCAATTAACGTGATAATTTTTTGATGTAGAGGTTTTTAGCAACCTGATGGCTGATGGTTTTCTCTTCCGTCATGTTAATGCTAATTAGCATAGATTGATCGTAGCCGGTTACATTCTTTACACGCACGGTTTTTCCTAAAGTGAGGTTAGCATTTTCTAAAAATTTTAAAAAATCAGCAGAAGTATCTTTTAATCCGATAATCATACCGTATTGGTTTTCCATTAAATCTGCAATGGTAAAATCTTTGTGTAAATCCACATGTCCATCTTTATCTGGAATAGGGTCTCCATGTGGGTCGTGAGTAGGGTGCCCTAAAAATTCCTCTAAACGGTCAATCAGCTGGTCGCTTTGAATGTGCTCCAGTTCTTCTGCCAGTTCATGCACCTCATCCCATTTAAAGTTGAGTTTTTCAACCAAAAACACTTCCCAAAGGCGGTGCTTACGAATGGTTTTTACAGCCCAATCTCTGCCATCTTCAGAAAGTTCAACAGGATTGTACGGTTTGTATTCGATCAGCCCTTTTTTAGAGAGCTTTTTCAACATATCCGTTACAGAAGATGCACGCGTATGCATTTTGTCGGCTATGTCGTTGGTTGATGCGCCTTTATCACCTCTTTTGGTAAGGGAATAAATGGCCTTTAGATAATTCTCTTCAGTAAAAGAAAGCATGGGAACTCAGTTTTTTCAAAATTAACGAAAATTTCGAGCCTTCTAAAAATTGTTCGAGCGATTGATGTGTCTCGCATTTTTTAGAAAAAGAAAAGCCCGTTCAAACATGAACGGGCTTTTGTCTTTTATAACAGTAAACGAATTACTTCGCAGCGCTGTATTTTTTATTTACTTTATCCCAGTTGATTACATTAAAGAATGCAGAAATGTAATCAGGACGCTTGTTTTGGTACTTTAAGTAGTAAGCATGTTCCCAAACATCAAGTCCTAAAACTGGAGTTCCACCACAACCAATTCCTGGCATTAATGGGTTGTCTTGGTTTGCAGAAGAACAAACTTCTACTTTTCCACCTGGGTGAACACAAAGCCATGCCCAACCTGAACCGAAACGAGTTGCAGCAGCATTTGAAAATTCTTCTTTGAATTTTTCGAATGAACCGTAAGCTGCGTTAATTGCATCAGCAATTTCACCAGTAGGCTCACCACCACCGTTTGGAGACATTACTTCCCAAAACAGACAGTGATTGTAATATCCACCACCATTGTTACGAACTGCATTATTTTCAAAACCTTTTACTAGAATTTCTTCGATTGAAAGATCAGCTAAATCAGTGCCTTCAATAGCAGCGTTTAATTTAGAGGTATATCCTGCATGGTGCTTAGAATGGTGGATTTCCATTGTTTGAGCATCAATGTTTGGTTCTAGTGCGTTGTAATCGTATGGTAACTTTGGTAATTCAAAAGCCATTTTTGTATGATTTAAGGTTAATAATTGTTGTTTTCTATATTGATGTAACAAAGCTAAATGTTTAATGTTTCCTGAAAAAGGTTGAACGATTATTTCGCGTTATTCGGGTATTAATTTTATTGCTTTGGTTGTATTTATTCAGAATATAAAGAAGGTTAACGCAGACTAAAATTAATTTTACATTTGGTTGAATTGCCTTTCGTAGAACTATGGATCAAAGTGTACTTTATGCATTTGCTTTAACCTTATTCGCAGGACTTTCAACCGGTATTGGAAGTGCCATTGGTTTGTTTAGTAAAAAGACCAATTACAAGGTTTTGTCTTTGGCTATGGGCTTTTCAGCAGGAGTAATGATTTATATCTCTTTTGTAGAACTTTTTATGACCGGAAGAGAGAGTCTTGTACATGCTTTGGGTACAAAACTGGGTAACTGGACTGTAGTAGGTAGCTTTTTTGCTGGAATAGCACTCATTGCTGTTATTGATAAGCTGGTGCCCCATGAAGAAAACCCTCATGAATTTGATCATACGGAGGATTTAAAGATTGCCGAAAAAACGATGCAAAAACAGCATCCTAGCAAATTGTTACGCACAGGATTGGTAACGGCATTGGCTATAGCCATTCACAATTTTCCCGAAGGGATGGCCACTTTCGCAGGTGCAATGCAAGATATAAAGCTGGGAATTCCGATTGCAATCGCAATTGCCATACACAACATTCCGGAAGGCTTGGCTGTATCTGTTCCTATTTATTATTCTACCGGAGACCGCAAAAAAGCATTTTTATATTCTTTTTTATCGGGCTTAGCAGAGCCTTTAGGTGCATTGATTGGCTATTTTTTGCTTCACAGTTTTTTTACCGAAGCAGTAATGGGCGTTGTTTTTGGCGCTATAGCTGGAATTATGGTTTTTATTTCTTTTGACCAGCTGTTGCCGGCTGCCGAACAATACGGAGCACATCACATTTCTATTTATGGTCTTTTGGCAGGTATGATGGTGATGGCTGTGAGCTTATTGCTTTTCCTCTGATGTGGCAGCTGTAGAATCTTGTTGCGTGGCGATTACATCCATTACTTCATGAATAGCAGGATTAGGAACCATTAACGAAAGGTTGTATTGTTTAATTTCCCACTTTCCGTTGTTGTAGAACAACACACCAGAGCCTCTACAGGTACCCATCCAGGTTTCTAATAACTCGTCAAACCAAGCATATTTTCCTTGCGCTCCAAACTCAATGTGACGTTCGGTAGCTTTAAAATCCCATGCATTGCCGCGTTCAAAATAAGGAGCGGCCCATGTTTTAAAATCACTCACTGCCCATCGTTCTGAGGCATCAGTACCCAAATAAACACCATCAGCTGCCATTTTATTAAAATAATTGGTGTCGGCTTTTGCTGCCAATAAGTGCCAGTTGTCTAGCAAGGTATTTATAGAGTCTGCGGCAACCTCTTTGTCAAAGGCTATTTTTTTAGTGACTGGCTCGGTGCATTGCATAACAGCAACTCCAAGTAAAAGAACAATGAATGTACGTAGTATCATTTGAAAGGTCTTAAGGTTAATTCATTTATGGCAACATGTTGGGGGCTTTCAAGAGCAAAGACTACAGCGTTAGAAATGTCTTCTGCTTTAAGTACATTTTTAAAATAATCTTTCATTTGCTCAGCTTTGCGCTCGTGTGTGGTGTGGGTAGAAAATTCAGTTTCAACCGGTCCCGGAGAAATGTTGGTCATTTTAACTCTTCCGCGTAATTCTTTTTCAATGCCCATCGATAATGCTTTTACCGCCCATTTTGTAGAACAATACACCACCGATTCGGGATAGACTTCATGCCCAGCTACAGAATCAATATTAATGATATGCCCTTTGGCAGCTAATAAAGAGGGAAGAAAAGTGTGGGTAACAGTAAGTAATCCTTTGAGGTTAACATCAACCATTGTGTGCCATTGCGATAGAGGTGCATCTTCGAGTGGACCCAAAAAACCAATTCCGGCATTGTTGATCAAGCCGTTAATTTCATCGTATTTGGAAAGGATAAGTTCTCTGGCTTGTAAAACAGCATCAGCATCGGTAATGTCTGCTTCAAGCGCTGTAAACTGATCTGGAAAGGCATTGGAGAGTTCTTCCATGCGTTCTTTACGCCTTGCCATTCCTATTACATGGTAACCTTTGTTGAGTAATGCTTTACTGATTGATTTTCCAATTCCGCTTGAAGCTCCGGTAATAACAACTGTTTTTGAGGGCATAGATTCAATTTTAATGCAATTGCAAAAATAACAACCCAGATTGGGCTTTGGTTGAAACAGTGTTGAAGTTATTCACCGAAATGAGTTTTAAACCATAAAAAAAGCCCACTGCTTAGGAAGCAATGGGCTTGAAAAGTTTATCTGAACTTCCAATTATTTTGAAGCAGGAACTGCTTTATCGTTGGTTTCAACTCCGGCAGGAGCTGCTTTTTTTACTTCAGGTTTGTTGTAAGCCAATGTCATTTCATCAACCAAGTGTTTTGCACCTGCATATTTGTCAATAATGAACAATACATAGCGAATGTCTACCACAATGGTGCGTTGCTTTTCGGTTTCAAAAGCAATATCTCCACTCATGGCTTCCCAGTTGCCGTCAAATGCAGCACCAATTAATTCGCCTTTGGCATTAATTACCGGAGAACCAGAGTTACCACCTGTAATGTCGTTATTGGTTAAGAAACAAACATGCATTGTTCCGTCCTTATCGGCATATTTACCGTAATCTTTTTGCATGTAGAGCTCAACCAGTTTGTCAGGAACAACAAACTCAGGATCATCGTTGTCTTTTTTCTGCATTACACCTTCAAGCGTTGTGTAATAGTTGTAATGTACAGCATCTCTTGGGTAATAATCTTCAACCGTACCGTAAGTTAAACGCATGGTAGAGTTTGCATTGGGATAGAATTTACGATCTTGTTGCATCTCGCGAAGTCCGGCAACAAACAAACGGTTTCCTTTGGCTAAGTCAATTTGTGCTGTTTGCATACCATCGCCAAAACCAGTGCGGTAAGTAGATATAAATCCTTGAGCTAATTGGTAAGCCGGATCTTTTTGAAGTGTTTTCAAATCAGGATCTTTCAAGAATTCAGTAACGCTTTCTTTTGTTGCAAAAATGGACTTGTCAAATAGCTTTTCAGCCAATTTACTGAAATCGCCTTTGTTTTTCTTGACCATTTCTTTGAATACTTCCGGTTGGTATTCTTCTTTTACATCCTCAGAAAATAACTGGAACAAAGCTGCTGTCACTTTCTTATCGGTTGGAAGGTTGTAATCTTTAAAATGATTGGCAGTTGTTCCTTCCAGACCACTGATGGTAGCAGCCAGACGTTCTGCATTAGGTTCTTCAGCAGAAAGCACTCTTTCCAATCCTGAAAAACGGTAAGCAAATAATGAAATTTCAGAACCAACCAAAGCAGATTCAATCAAGTACGTTTGTGCTTTGTTGTATTTGTCTAATTCTTGGTAAGCCGAAGAGATCAATGGTAAAGCATCACCGTATTTTGCTTTCTTATCAGGGTTTTCGTTTAACCAATCTGAGAACATTTTTTCTTCCGCTAATTTGCGCTCATATACTTTGTTGTTGCGCAGTTGTTCAGACTGACCAATGAAGTATTTCCAATAGTTGGCAACGCTGGCATATTTAGAAGCATATTTAATGCGTACAGCTTGGCTGGCATCCATATCTTCTTTCATTAATTCCAAACGTTTAGTTCTGATCTTTACCACACTTGGCTGGTGAATGTCTAATTCTTGTTTTACACCAAAAGAAGTTAAGTAACGATCGGTAGAACCCGGATAGCCCATTACCATTGCAAAATCTTCTTTCGCTACACCTTCCATAGAAACAGGCAAGTGATGCTTGGGTTGTAACGGAATGTTATTTTCTGAGTAAGGAGCAGGCTTACCGTCAGGTCCGGTATACACTCTCAAGAGTGAGAAATCACCAGTATGGCGAGGCCACATCCAGTTATCGGTATCACCACCGTATTTACCAATAGACGATGGAGGAGCACCTACCAAGCGAACATCTGTAAATGTTTCATAAACAAAAAGGTAAAATTCATTGCCTTCAAAAAACGATTTAACATTTGCTTCGTAATGTGTATCTGCAATAGCCGCATTTTCGATAGAGTCACTTACTTTAGCAATGATCTGGTAACGCTCCATTTCAGAAAGGTCATCGTTCAACTGGCTGTTAATTGCTTCAGTAACATTTTCCATGCGAACCAAAAAGCTAGCCGTCATTCCTTCAGCAGGCAATTCCTGTTCGCGGTTCATGGCCCAAAAGCCATCTAAAAGGTAATCGTGGTCTGTAGTTGAATTTTGTTGAATAGCGCCAAAAGCACAGTGATGGTTGGTTAATGCCAAACCTTCTTTTGAAATAATTTCGGCAGTACAGCTACCGCCACTTAGCATTACAATCGCATCTTTTAAAGAGGAGTGGTTTACGCTGTAAATTTCATCTGCAGTGAGCTGAAGCCCTTTTTGCTGCATGTCTTCATAATTCAGGCGCTTAATAAACATCGGAAGCCACATTCCTTCGTCTGCTTTCAACCAGGTGTGCGCTCCCAGCATGAGTAGAGCCAGTGCAATTACCTTCTTTTTTATCATATCTGTGTGTTTAAACTTGATTTTTTTGAGTGGAGCAAATGTAACAAAACCACTATGAAGTAATATGACCGTTCATCACAATCCCTTAACAGGAAAGTAGAATTGCGTTAGTAATTTCTTAAAAGACAATTTAATTTTCTATCAATACGTTGAAGAGAAAAGCCAGATGATCGAGAATTTTTCACAAACTTTTTTCCCGATGAAGAAATACCGCAAATACACTTTTTATTGCTGCACGTTTGTTTTCTGCGTAGGACTTGTGTGGCCGGCAATGTATACCAATCCTGTTAAAGGGATGAAACAGAGTAGTTTTCACCCGGATTCTTTTTGGTATTACCCTTGGGGAAAATCGGTAACACATAAAGGTATTGACATTTTTGCAGGATTGAACACTGGCGTAACTTCTGTTACCAATGGCCTTGTAGTGTATTCTGGCACAATGAGTAGAGGAGGGAAGGTGGTATTGGTGTTAGGTCCCAAATGGAGGTTGCACTATTACGCTCATTTGAACCAGAGTGGGGTAGAAACATTGGAGTGGGTTGGTGCGGGGGAAACGATAGGAGGAGTGGGAAATACGGGAAATGCACAAGGAAAGCCTTATCACTTGCATTATTCTGTGGTAACGCTCATTCCTTATTTCTGGAGGATAGACGATAGTAGGCAAGGATGGAAAAAGATGTTTTACCTCAATCCGAAAGACTACTTTTCTGTGTAAATAGGCTAAGAATAAACGGCCTTCCGAAAAGGCGAACCTATCCGGAAGGCAAACCATATTTTACCGCCCATTGTACCACTCCGGCCGTGTTGTAAAAACCGGTTTTGCGCAGAATGTTTTTGCGGTGATTGTCTACTGTAGATTTACTGATGCACAACTGATCGGCAATTTCTTTTGAACTCATTGATTTACACAACAGGTTAATGACTTCCAGCTCTCTTTTGCCCAGTTTAAAAGGGTTTTTAGAACCGGAATGAGTCAACATAGAAGCATCTCTAATGTTCATGATTTCTTCTAGCCGGGCAATAAAATCATTGGCTTTGAGCGATTTGTTGATGCAACGGGGTTGTTTGGGGTTCGTAAGTGTGTGAACGTCTCTTTGCAACAAGATGATTTCTGGTGTGTGTTTCAACTGTTGAATGGCATAAATGCAACCTTCTTTTTCTGCCTTCTCCATGGTTTCGTCTAAAATTACCAAGTTGGGGTGGTACAATTCAGCCATCGAAATGCATTTTTTAGGCGTATCTGCCTCATGGATGCGCGAAATGTAATGTTTCTTCGAAAGCAGGCTTTTGATGCCCAATCTAAAGATGGGTTGTGTGTCGGCAATGAGTAAATCAAAAGATGGTGTGTTAGTGTTCATCATGCGTTTACAGTTTTGGTGTTTTTTTAGCGTTTATTCGTTCGGTTGATAAAGTGTGTGGTGTGTATTGGTAATGGTGTGGGGGGCATCAGCGTTTTTCATTTTTCATCATATCCGTTGGGTTTTTAGGTTAAACATGTGCTGTGTTTTTCAGCGTTCATTCTTTGTATGCAACAAAGGTGCCGAAGCTGACCATAATCTATTTACGTTCGCAAAATGAATCTATGGTTTTATTGTAACTGTCCGTTTTACAGTATTTTAAACTGTAGTTGTCTTTGTGCTTTCAAAATTAACGGTTCAGGGCGCAGAAAGTATGTGTTTAGCACAGAGAGTTACGGTTTACGGGAGATTTACCCGTAAGAAACGTAGAGTAAAAAAGAAGTAGTTGCCCACAAAAAAGCCCTTGCAATTTGTAAGGGCTTCTAAAAAGTATGGTATGTAAACTACAGTTGGTTACAACTGTGTTTTGGTTTTTTGTTAAGCTTCGCTGCCTATCAGTTCGTGAGGTAACTGGAAAGTAGTTTCTACGGAATCTTTGTGGAAGATGCCGTTGCTACGGGAGCTGGAGTTAGCTGGGGGTGATGTCAACTGATTCAATATTATTATCATTCATATTTTGCCTAAATGAAATAGATAATGGTTCACCATATATATTATCTTCTAGATGAAAGTAAATGACATATCCATTGTCAAAAATTAATTCTAAAGTTTGTGATTTATAAATTACTTTAGATATGCTTTTGTTATTGGCTGGTATGAAGTATACAATGCCCGCAACATCAGAATCCATTTTGTTTAATGTATCAACAATGGTATCAATTTCTTTGCTAGAGCATGAAAGTGTACAATCAATAAAGAATATGATCTCTTCATATGCATCATTTGATAATTCTATTTCTAAAATTTGTTGAGTGTTCCTAAAGCTATGTAAAAAAGCTCCTTTCAATTTCTTTTCTAAATTTTTCATTTTATCTCGGTTCTGTGTGAATATGTCCCTTTTGTTTTCTTATTTCCAGTGGCGTGCCATTTGGGAGGTTGTTGCCATCAGGAAAAACATAATACGTGGTTTCGCATATGGCTATAAAAAACAAACCCCGAAGCAAAATTTTGCTTCGGGGTAAATAATAACTTGTTTAGTAAATCACTTCGCTACAACGAGGTAGTTTGTACAGAATATTTGTGGAAGACCTGCGTTATTTTTCATTTATTGAGATGCTAATTTGTATAATATGAGTTTTATTTATTTGATTTTGATTTTGCATTAAGGATATATCTTCATCAAGGGTGAATAATATGGAATAAAATGGGCTATTGATTAGTATTTCGTCATCATCTGTCATGTGTGGAGTGTATTTTTTGTAAATTAATTCGGTATTATCGCCTAATTTTATAAAATTATCGAATGTCCCTTCAAACCCTTTTAAAATACTAATTATTTCTATCTTTAAAGATGATTTGTTAACCCATATTTTTATGCAGTCATCTATAATATATCCAGTATAGTTGTCATATTGCACAGTTTTAAGGTTATTTTCACTAATGTGTTTAATGGGAGTTTTGTCTATAGATTCTCCTAATTTAATATAATCGAATCCTGTTGGTGATAAATTACAATATTTTAAATTTTGAAATTTCATATAGCTAAAATTAAACAATAAACTATTGGCCAGCAGCCTTTAATATATTTCCTGTATTTCCATCTATGATTCTCCAAGAGGTTTGTTTTATCCATTCGCTAGTTGGGTATCTACTGGGATCAATGATTTTTGTTCTTGTATAGTTAGGTCCTGTTACTTTATAATAGTATGGAGTCTCATAAATATTTCTTCCTGCTCCGGAGTGTATTCCTCCTCCAAAGTTTTCAGTAACTGTCCATTTGCCACCTTTAACTTGCTTAGTATATACATTTACAGTCGAAGATCCTTTATAGCTATTGGTAGCAATTTCAAATCCTTCACCCGTCAATAGTTCTGCTAAATCGTCACTACCCTGAGAAAAAAATAATTGTGGAACTTCAGCAAAATCATCGAAGGTCACTTTTTTCGAAAACTCTTCAATCATTTCTTTTTCGAGCTGCTGAAAAATACCTTCGGTCATTGCCAAAGACTCTCGTGCTGCAAATCTAGTCAACATTCCTCGAAGAAGACCAGCTCCACCTTGAATTAGTATAATAGCATCAAATTCAACATAGACAGGCTCTGCCATACCAGATCCGGATCGATGAAGATTTAGTTTAGAAATTTCCTCATTAACAGAACTTTCTTGAAATAGATGCATGAAACCTTCTACATCTATTCCATTTAAATATGAGAGTTGCTCAAGACTTTCACTTTGAATACCACCAGTAATAAAATAAGTGCTTGATAGATGTCCACCTGGGAGTAGTAAAATACCCATAGCCTCTGCAAAATCTAATACAGCTTGATGTACTAATGGGATATTGAGGTAATCTTCAGCACTATACCAACCAGCGTCATTTCCCTCACTTCCATTATGCCAGTATTTCATCCCAGAGGTGGAGGATGGGGATCGATAAGATCCTTCTATGATATCTGTTTTGGGAGGATTGCTTCCTTGGTGATCAGGGTAGTCAACTTGAGTATGAATACCTACTCCTAATGTGTTGTTCTCTGCCGGTTCTAAGCCATCAAGGTCGATAAAGTTTATAGGTCTATTCCCCGCATACTGATAAGTAGTATAAAACGGATACTTATCCTTCAACGGATCCACACTCACAAACCTGCACAGCCAGGCCGCATAATACCTTGCCCCATAATAATAGAGCCCCGTTTCATCGTCCCGTTCTTTGTGGACATATTTGTAGCGTTTTTGAGAAACGTCTGTATCGTTGGTGTGCATGAAGTAGGAAGTTGTACCAAACGGATGATATTCTTCGTAGGAGATGATTTTTGCACTTTCATCCAACTCCAAAGCAGCAC
>PAJI01000020.1 GCA_002705995.1 Crocinitomicaceae bacterium
TAAAATTGTCTGGCTTTTGTTTTCTATTTCTATAATCTTAATTGGTTTTTGAAATGCGTACGGTTTGCGATTGTGTTCCGTCATTGATCACCAGGAAATAAATTCCTGCCGGGAAACCTGAAAGATCCAAGACTGTGGTTGACGCTGTTATTGTTTCTGAACGAACCACTTGCCCCATTGCATTCATCAACATTCCTTTATAGGTTGCTTCAGAATTGTAGTTGTCAATTTGAAGTGTTAATGCACTATTGGTTGGGTTAGGATATACAGTATATTGAGTTGACGTTTTGGCTATTTCTACCGGAGTATCTTCACGGTCTCCGGTTTTATACATACTTCCGTCATTTTTAACACCTCTTAAAATATAACCATTGGTTCCACTACCGGTTGAAGCTAACGGTGCTGTACCATATGTAAAGTAGTAGTCCATATACTCTAGGTATGCTCCAACTACAAATACATTTCCATAGTCATTAGTAGTAATGCTTTTCGCATCATGCACTGAAGAATTAGAATAAGGATCTGTTGTTACATTGGCCCATATTCCACTACCATTTTCATCAAAGGAAACGATAATAGTATGGTTGTTTTGCTGCGCTGTTCCAGACACCGCGTATGGATAATACCCTAGTGTTTGTACATATACGTCTCCGCGGTTAAATGTTCCGGCAAAGTAAGAATAGGTACCATCATGTGCTACACTCATACCATTGGCATCACTATCTTCAACGTTGTAATAATTTGCCCAGCCTCCTGATGACAAATCATAAGTCGCACAATAGGCCGCATTTCCGGTAAGTGATGGTAAACTATTTATGGTTGAGAACCCAAATGGAGTGTCTACTTCTTCAAAGAAAGTTCCGGTCATATAGGGTTCACCTGTATTTGGGTCTACGGCTATACCTTCTCCTGTCATGTAATACGTTGCCTTTCCTGCCTGATTATATACTGGGCTAAAACTGCTTCCTGCATCTTCATAGGCCAATAAATAAGCATCTTGAACAACTGAACCAGACATTACACTAATGGATCCAACACCCGGAGAAAAGTACATTTCGCCTTCAAAATTTCCGATGGCCCAAAGTCGATGATTGGACTCATCAAAATCCATATCACGCACTTCGTTTTCATAATGATTGTAGTTGTTTGATGTGATGCTCGCTACCAAACTTCCTATACCCGATGTTGTAGGTGAATATTTGTAAATGAAAGAAGTATAAATTGCGCCACTTGAATTGGGTGAAGTTTTTCCACCAACAAAGATATCTCCGCTAGACTCGTTAACGGTTATTGCCTCAAGCGTTGTGTATGTATTTGAAACGACCTGATCTAACGAAATAATGCATCCCGTGCTCATGTCAAATGCTGCTACATAACCTCTTGATACACCTGATGTTCCAAGCGCTCCTGACGAGCATCCTCCTGAACTCATTAACATAAAATCTCCGGTATATTCTCCAGCAGTGTAGACGACATCATTTTCTTCATCTAAGACGATACTTCTTCCGTAATTATCTTGTGAACTTGTAGCGTGAGCAACCCATTCCAAATCACCACAAGAATTGTATTTCGCTACATAAGAACCTGATTCGCCAGCAACGGTTGATGCCACATAATCTGAGGCTCCTCCTCCATTAATGATCGTTTGTCCAATAAAGCTGCCTGTTACATAAACATTGTTTTCAGCATCTGTAATTACATCATAGGTAACATCTCCTCCACTGGCATCTTCTGTTGTTTGCTGCCAAGAAGAACCTGTTGTGGTGATAGTGATAGAGCTACAAACACCTGTAGACAAAGCATTGCAACCTCCTATGGCATTTACGTAGTAAGTTGTTGTTGTTGTAGGTGATACCGTAACTGAAGCTCCTGTTCCAATTGGCACACTGTTACACGCACCCTCATACCATTGCCAATCACTAGAATTCCCAAGGTTTCCGCTAGCAGTTAGGACAACTTGCCCTCCCGAACATACCGTGGTAGATGATGCTGTTACCGTTGGTGGAGCCGCTACAATATCGGGCTCAAAGAAATAAGCAGCTCCGGCATTGTTAACGTAATTTCCAGGAGGAGTTGCATCGTCATGGTCTTCATTCATAGCCCCTACAATAACGTCATCATTCCAGATTGCCACAGAGCGTCCAAACCAATCACCATAGTCTCGTATTGCCGGAACTATTTCTTGTTCTTGTGTCCATGTTGAACCATTAGTTTCAAATAGATAGGCAGCACCGGTATTAGGAATTGAATTTCCCTGTGCATCTACTCCATCTGCCAAATAGGCTCCAACTAAAATTCTAGAATCATAAACGGATACAGAAGCTCCAAAAAGATCACCTTCTTCTCTATTTTCTCGAACTATTTTTTGGTTAAAATCCCACGATTGGGTTGAATAATTCCACTTATAAACAAATGCAGAACCTGCTCCGGATAAATAATTTGTTCCATTTTCATCCTGATCATCTGCATAACAGCCTACAACAGCATAATCCATGTATACTGATACATCATTCCCAAAATATTCGGAAAATCCTCGATCTGTCGATGTTACTTTTTGTATTTCTGGCCAACTAATTCCATCCCATTCAAAAAAGTAGGCAGAACCACTTAGTGAAATTGTATTATTCCCATTAACATCTTCATCTTCATTTCTGGCTCCAACAATAACATGTGTTCGATAAATACTTACACTTCCTCCAAAGCCATCATATTCAGCTCGGTCAGAAGCCACTAATTTATCCCACTCAGTCCAACCAGAAGCTGTTGGTTGAAACACATAAGCAGCTCCGGCATCGGTAATTGTTGGAACACCCGGCCCTCCATCTTCTCCTGGAGCCCCAACAACTAAATAACCTCCTATTGTTGATACATCAGACCCAAAAAAAGCGCCAACTTCACGATCAGAAGCCACTATTTTTTCNTCNAATGTCCACACGCCAGAAACATTTCTATAAATGTAAACGGCTCCTGCTTGGGTCATNCCATTTGCCCCNCTTGCATCATAATTTTCATTCGGNGCCCCAATAGCTAAATAATCATAGGATAATGCTACCGATTTNCCAAAAANATCNTGNNTATTNNGTTCCGGGTTCTGNATCACTTGCTGAAGCTCCCAATTACAATTACCAGCTTTTTTAAAAATGTAGACCCTTCCAGGAGCAGTGTACCCTAAATAATCTTCTGATTCAGCAGCAACTGCTGCATAATCATTACAAATACTTACTCCAGAGCCAATTGGATACCCTGAAAAATANCCTGTTGATTGACGATCAGTTGAAACAACTTTATCTGTTTCTCCCCAGGTTTGTGCCTGAACCATTCCGGATAGGCAAGTCAATAGCAATACTGCTAGTTTTAGATAGTTTTTTCTCATAATACCGTTAATTTGTTCTTTTGATAAGTGAGTAGAATATTTACTTGATAGACGATTACACTTCCCTTCGGAAAGAGGCATAACAGAAACTGCTCAAGCGATGTTATTTGTTCTCAGAAAATTAAAGCAACACCCTGCAATTCTGGTAAAGGTCAATANCTTTCAAATCAGTTTTTTCAGTNTTATTTCACTATTGCTTCATTTTATTGAATTAAAAAAGCCGAACATTAAATGCCCGGCTTTTTGCTTTTCAGATCCAAAACAACTTTCTAGTTATTTTTTGAAATGCGTACGGTTTGCGATTGTGTTCCGTCATTGATCACAAGGAAATAAATTCCCGCTGGGTAATCTGACAAATCCAATACTGTGGTAGGAGTTGTTATCGTTTGTGAACGAACCACCTGCCCCATCGCATTCATTAACAACCCTTTGTAAGTTGCTTCTGAATCGTAGTCATCTATTTGCAAGGTTAAGGAACTGCTTGTTGGATTGGGATAAACGGATAANTGTGTAGATGTTGCTTCAGTAAGTTGNTCATCTTCACGATCTCCGGTTTTGAAAAGGTCTCCGCTTCCTTTTTCAACTCTTAAAATGTAACCGTTTGAACCACTACCCGTAGAAGCTAGCGGAGCTGCTCCTGAAGTGTACCAGTAATCCATTTTTTCGGTATACACACCTGTAACAAATACATGGTCATCATCACTGGCTGCTATTCCTTTTGATTCGTGAATAGCTGTATTTGATCCCGGATCTTCTGTTACGTTTGCCCACACTCCGTTACCATCGTTTTTGAAGCACGTTACAATAGTGTGGTTGTAATTCAATGGCGACCCTATTACTGAATAAGGGTATGTTCCCAATGTCTGAACGTCTACATCTTCATAGCTAAAAGTACCTGCAAAGTAAGCATAGTCACCATCGTGAGTTACAGCTGTTCCTTCTGCATAACTTCCCGGTGAGTTAAAATACCTTGTCCAACCGGTACTTCCTAAATCATAGCTTGCACAATAACCGCTAAAGCCGCTCATAGTTGGAAGGCTATTCAACACTCCAAAATCAAAAGGATCTCCAATTCCACCACGGTATGTTCCTGTCATAAAAGGAATACCTGAGCTTGGGTCTACAGCAATACCTTCTCCACTCATATAGTAAGTAGAATTTCCTAATTGGTTAAATACCGTACCAAAACTACTTCCTGCATCTTCATAAGCTAACAGGTAAGCATCTTGTACAATTCCGGAAAGGGCTATTAAAGTTCCTGCTCCAGGAGAGAAAGCTACTTTCTCTTCAAAATCACCAATGATCCACAGCAAATGATGTTGCTCATCAAAATCAAGATCATTTACTTCATTGTTATAGAGATTTGCATTGTTTGAAACAATTGAAGCAACAACACTTCCTATACCTGAAGAAGTTGGCGAATATTTTACAACATATGAAGTGTATGGTGTACCTGCCACACTTGACGATTCATTTCCTCCTACATAAATGTCTCCTGTAGCTTCATTTAATGCAATTGATGAAACTGTAGTCCATGTATTCGCGATCACAGGATCTATAGAAATGGCGCAGCCTGTATTCATATCAAAAGCAGCTACATAACCTCTTGCTGCTCCTGTTGAAGTAATCATTGCTGATGTACATCCGCTTGACGTAACAAACATAACATTGCTATAGTATTCTCCTACTATGTATACTACTCCGTTAGCCTCATCTACTACAATGTCTCTTGCTCGATTGTGCTTACTTTCTTCAGCATGCGCTTCCCAAAGAAGATCGCCACATGCATTGTATTTGGCCACATATGATGCTGTTTGAGGACCTACTCCCGTAGCGATTGAAATGTCAGGGTTATTCCCTCCGTTCAATGTAGTTTCATTTGAGAAAGAACCTGCTACGTATACATTTTGAGCTCCGTCAATTGCTACATCATAAGTTGTATCTCCTACCAAAGTATTTTCAGTTGTTTGGTGCCATGAAGAGGCCGCTATTGAAATAGTAATTGAACCGCAAGTTCCGGCTGTAACACAACCACCGACACCATTTACATAATACGTTGTTGTTGATGTAGGAGAAACAGTAATTGAACTACCTGTTCCAATTGGCGTACTGTTACAAGAACCTTCGTACCACTGCCAATTGCTGGCATCGCCTAAACTACCACTAGCATAAAGCGTAGTTGACCCTCCGCTACATACTGAAGTTGAAGAAGCTGTTACTGTTGGAGTTGATGGAGGTGTTCCTACTCCAAACATGTATGCAGAACCCGCTGATGATAAAGTGTTTGACGGTGGATTTCCATCATCTTCGTCTTCATATATTGCCCCTACGATGATATCATCATCCCAAATCGCAGCTGAAGAGCCAAAACGATCTTCCGCTTCTCTATCTGATGGTACAATTTTTTGCAATTGACTCCATCCTGAACTACTTAACTGGTATATGTATGCTGAACCTGCAGCAGATAGATAATTAGCACCTGCAGCATCATGGTTTTCAATATATGCACCAACAACTGCAAATTCTTTTCCGATGGCTACAGAGTATCCAAAACGATCTCCTGCCGTACGGTCACTGGCATCTAGCTTTTGATCTACACTCCATACCCCTGAGCTTTTACGAAACACATATGCAGAACCTGCAGCTGTTAAAGCATTGGTTCCATTCTCATCATGATCGTCTGAGTGACAACCAATAATAGCATAGGTTCCCTCCATGTCTAAATGCATCCCAAAGTATTCGTAGTTTTCACGATCTGTGGATGTTACTTTTTGCAATTGAGACCAACTACCACTTGTATTTTCAAAGAAATAAGCAGACCCACTATTTGTTAATGAATTTGATCCACTAGAATCTTCATCTTCCTGATAAGCCCCAACTACTGCATTATCTCCAAAAACAGATACACTTACACCAAACCAGTCTTGTGCCCCCCTGTCTGTTGGCACTAACTTCTGAGTCTCTGACCATGAAGTCCCATTATAATCAAAAATGTAAGCTGCTCCGGCATTGGCTAAATAAGAAGCTCCGCCTCCTTGATCATCTAGAGGTGCTCCCACAATTATTCTGCTACTAGAAATGTCAACATCGTGTCCAAATACACCTGAAACTTCTCTATCCGAAGCAACTATCTTTTGGGTAAAAGTCCATGTACCTGAAATGTTTTCATAGATGTAGGCTGCACCAGCTGAATTCATTGTATTTGTTTCATTCTCATCTTCATCGTCATTTCTTGCCGAAATAACCATAAAATCATAGTAAACAGCAACGGCATGTCCAAAATAATCTCCTGCTCCTGGATAAGGAGGATTAATAACTTGACTCAGCACCCAATTACAATTGGCATCTTTTTTATAAACATAGGCTCTACCTGCTTCAGAGTAACCTGAATAATCTTCTCTTGGTGCACCTACAACAGCATAATCTCCACTGACACTTACACCATTTCCTTCAGCTGAAAAATAGGCATTTGCCTCTCGATTCGCTGATACGAGTTTATCATTTTCTATCCAGGTTTGTCCCTGTACAGCACCTGCAAAACAGGTAAATAAAAGCGCTAGCTTTAAATACGTTTTTCTCATAACAGTATGTTAACTTGTTCGTTAATAATAGAGTAGAATATTTACTGACTTGAAAAAGCAGCCTGACCCTTACAGTGTAAATAAGGATGTATCAGAATGAATTTTCAAGTGGTTTAGTTTGTTCTTCCCGAAAACTATGTAAATATTTCTCTCTACCTCCAGTTATTTATGGTTGATTCATACTTGATCTCTCACAGTTTTAAATATTCGGTCAAAACATTTAATAATAACATCAAAAATATACGTTTTCACTTCATACCTCTGCCAGCTAGAGCTCCCTCAATTACGTATTTATTATAATTAACCGAGCTTTATTGACAATGCTAGCTGGTTATAATTGCTTAAATTGTAGGTAATATGGAAAAGCTAAAAACATTTTCTTTGGCATTCATTTTAGTTGGTGCAGCTTTGCTCTTCTTAGGACTCGCTGTCAAGCTATTACACTACCCAGAAGACATTGCTAAAGGCTTAATTTCTGGTCCAATATTAATAGGAATTGGCATTGTACTTTTACTCTTGATGTTGGAAAACAAGGAAACAACCGAGTAACATTCATTCTTTTTATATCAAAAAAGGCAGCCTTTGCAAAGGCTGCCTTTAAAAAGAGGGTTAGGTTTGTCTTAATTGGGATCTACTTTTTAAGCTTTTTGTAAACTCCGTATCCGGCTCCTGCAATGGCTAGGATAGCTATACCACCATCAATGGGTGAAGCATTTCCTGAAGTAGGAGGAGTAGGTGTTTGAGCAAAAACACTTGTTGTTGTTAACAGTGCNGCGGCTACTAAAACGTGTTTGACTATTTTCATTATCCNGTATTGATTATTTGATAAATACCTTTTTGTTGTTTGTTGCTCCTTCTGTNGTGTGCATTCTTACAAAGTACACGCCACTTGCAAGGTTGTCTGTTGCAATGCTCTCACGNTTGCTNTTTACAGAAGCAGTGTAGATCACTTGTCCNTTGATGGTTACCAATTCTGCTTTTTCAAGGTTAATGTTGCTGTTTGTAGCATCTATCCACAGTTGATTTTGTGCTTGGTATACTTTCACTTCTTCCCAGTTGTTGGCNACTTCTGCTACTCCTGTGGTTCCTTCTGTTTCGTTACCAGCTGTGGTGNCATCATCGCCTGTTGTTGCAATGCCTTTGCGTACGTTGATGTAGAAACGGTTGTTGAGGNCTCCTGTTTGGGTAACTTCAAAGGTGTAGGTTGCTTGCAACAGGTTGGTGGTTGTNTTNTTGGCTTCATCTACTAAAACAAGGCTGTANTCTTCCGGCCAGTTGTTCAATGAATCCAGGCTTATGGTGTATTGTCCTGCTGTACCTGCATCTACGCCTAATGGAATTACTTTCNCATTGTTTACTGCTGGTTTGCTCATACCTTGAATGGCATAATCTTCTCCATTTAGTTTTGAGTAGAANGCAATGCTTGGGTTTCCTTTTAGTTTTTTACCATCAAACAAACGATCTACTCCGTCTGTAGCATTGTCTGAGAAACANACCATCAATTGGTTAAAGTCATNGGCATTGGTAAGGTTNAACCAAAAACGGGCTCTTTCTTCTACTCCGGGTGTAAAGAACTGATCGTTGGNGCTTACACGCTGATCGTTTTCGAAGGTAACGGATGAACCTGACAACAACTCAACGAAGAATCCTTGGCAAGAGGCAATGTTTCCTGTTGGTGCTGTTGAACCGCTGTTGGCGGCTACACCTCCTGCTCCTANGGTGTAAGAGGCATAATCGTTTGAGGTATTGGTGTCGTTTACTGCAGCNGTGTTGTGATCCCAAAAGTAGAATGTTCCTACATTGGAGTTTGCTGTTGCAAATTCGGTAGNGCTTAATCCACTGGGGTAAGGGTTTCCGATTAAAACGTATGATCCTGACAATNAACTNNCTGTAACTGTNCTGTTGTTCAGGCTACTTCCTGAGAATGTTCTGTCAAATGAAGTAGGGTATGAAACACCAAGGTCACTGGTGGTGATGTATCCTATTCCGGGTGTCATGGTTCCTGAGGCAGCTGCCCANGCTCCNGTGGTATAGGTATAGAAGTCACTGGTGTTAGAGCTTGAGAAAACATCTCCAATGGCTTCATCACTCAANGGCGATGCCCANTAGTTGTAACGGGTACTATCGATNACGGTACCTGAGTTGCGCACGATGTTATAGGTTCCTGACCCGCTGTTGTTGTCTGAACTANCNGTTTGAACAAGGCTAGCGGTGTTTTCTACCGTTATAGTTCCGTTGTTTTCGAGGTCATNATAAACGGTAAGTACTGTTCCTGAACTTACGGTTAAACTTGCTCCTGATTGCGTTACTAATGTATGGCAGTTGGTTGCTTGAGAAAAGCTAACACTTCCTGACTGTACTTCAACATAGTCTACAGAATCTGCCACACCATTTTGCGGATCAGCCGGAGACCAGTTAGCACCATCATAAACATATCCGTAAGAACCGGTTACTGTTACATTATCAAACCCAAACTCATCTCGATCTCCTGTAGTTACTGAACCTGCATCATCTGTATACCAACGAATGTATAGGTTGTTTCCGGAAGTCCATGTAACAGGTATTTTTGCAGATAATGATACCATATCTGACACTTCAAAAACCTGATCTGCACTGGTTGAACCGGTAGTAACCGTAGCTGCTTCAGGAGTTGTAAACTCTAATTCTGAGATCGAATAATAAGTAACGTGATCGTAAGAATACTCTAGGTTTATAGAGCTTGCCCTATCCTGATCATTAACATAATAAATGTCATAACTGATTTCGAGTGTATTAATTTGCTCTCCGGTGGTATTGGTCATTCTAAGTGCCAACCACCCCGGGGTAAAATTATTGCTATCCGGTTGAAACCCTATCGCCTGATTAAACGATGCATAAGGAGCCGTTTGATAACCATATAATCCTCCGGTAGTTAAAAGTGTTGAATTCGCGTTTACTCCTACCCATCTACCTCCTCCTGGAGATGTATCAGTTCCTCCAAAAGCCAACGAACCTTCTGCTGCTCCTTGTTGTGCCCAGCAACTACTGTGTAGAGTTCCTGCACCACTGGGGGGAGTCGCATTGTAAAAGCCATAGTCAAGGAGGCGGTAAATTCCGGTAAGCTTAGGATGAACCACTCCTGTATAAGTTTCATCAAAGGTTAAGACAAAAGAAGAATCTAGTGTAGTGATTGGCCACTGCGCCTGCACGGAAGCGACTATTGTATTCAGCAAAAGAAAAAGTACATTTCGAGGTATTTTAAAGCCTGAAAATGACTTTGAAATACTTCTTACAAGTATCTTTTGTTTCATAATTTTTAGGTTTAATTGTTATTTGACTGGTTTGTTTTTTCTGAATTTAAACTAGGTATATTAGCAGTTGTTGCTCAATAGGTTGAGGCAACAATTGTTGTAAGCATGAGGTACTTTTTCATTCAATTGCGCTATGCAGAACTGCATGTGAAGACAGCACAAATCCATTTCCTTATTTCATAAATTCAGTTTAATTAAAAAAGCAAATTCGCGGAGTAGACCTTTCTCAAAAAAGTCAGGTAATTATCAAGCTCAATGTCCTGCAGGTTCGATCTGTTCTTGCTTTTTTTACATTAGCGCATGCAATTGTGGGCTGAACATCTCAAACCTGCCTGACTTGCACAATTTCCACTTTGAAAAACACATCCCCTTGCGTGTTTATTATCAATATTTCAATCGTGGTTGTTTGTTCTCTTTTACTGTATGATCTTAACGGCACGAAACTAGAGAGGGCTCACTTCTTTTTTTAGGAAACAATCCGTTATTCATCACACTCAAAAAAATGTAATTCTCGCTTTAAACGAGATTAATCCTGGCTTAACAAAACCACATAAAAAACTAATACACAGAAAGATAAAACCCAGCACTAAAAAATTGAAAGACACCTAAATCTCCTCCTTCATTAACTTCAATTAAAGTCAAGGTTAACTCCTTGGCAAAATTTCTATACTTGTAGACATGAACCGCCAAAAACAACTTCTGCTTTGTGAAAAATGCATCCACCGCAAACTGGATATTGAACAGGGATTAATCTGTAGGCTTACTATGCAAAGAGCCGCTTTTGAAGAAACTTGTTCAAACTATTCTATGGATGAGGAACGCATAGCTACCAAACAAGAAAAAATTGATGTTTTAACCGGTGGACAAGCCAACAATACCACCATAAATTTCAAAAAGACAAGTACAATTGGTGTTGTTTTAGTTGTTTCAGGACTGGTATGCTGTGGCTTTTCACTTCTATCGGCTTCTTATTTTGGCTATGCCTTCATTTTCTTACCATGGGGAATTATTTTCAGCGGTTATTTGCTCATTCGAAAAAGTAAACATCAAGAAAAGCTTTACAACCGTTATAAATAGTGATTTTGTTACCGGATCACACAAGGCTTCAATTTTACCGTAGAAAAAAGATTGTGGAAAATCTATCTTTAGACGTATAAAATCAAAGGTTAAATTTGATTTTCATTTGACTCTATCAACGAATTATGTTTACTGTACAACACAGCTTTACGACAAAAAGATCTTTAGAAGAAGTACAACAATGTTTGCAACAGTACGGCCAACGAAAGAAATCCCAAAAGCCCTCTATAAAATTTGATCAGTTTCATATAAAGTGTGACCAATATGGCTTTTCGATTTTAGTTAATAACGACAATCATCACGATAACATGCCCACTATAACCAAAGGGGTCTACATTCAAAATGATCAATCATTAACCATCCAACTTACCACTGATTATGAGTTTGATTTTACAGCTATTTTGATTGTAATTGGTGCAGTTGTTTTTGCAGGTGCGATTACCTTCTTTGCAATTTCAGATAACTATGCCACTGAGCATTTATTGGGCTTAATTACCATACCTATAGCATTCATCGTCTTTACCTATTACATTAAATACAACCTAGACTCAGCAGCAAAAGATACCCAACGATTCATTAAAAGGTTGCTTTATCAATGCAGAGGTTAAATCACTTCATGTGGCATTTGCTCTCCATTGAGTGCAGCAATTGCATTTTGGACTGCTAAACGTGCCATAGCAAAACGTGCTGTGTAAGTGGCTGAACCTATGTGCGGCAATATGCACACGCGCTGCATTTGCAACAAAGGATCGTTAGCGTCCATTGGCTCCGGACTGGTTACGTCTAGTCCTGCACCCCATATTTCACCTTGTGTTAATGCTTGGATTAAACCTTCTTGATTGTGCACTCCTCCTCTGGCGGTATTGATAAAAATAGCTGTCGGTTTCATTTTCTGAAAAGCCGCTGCATTAAAAATACCTTGTGTTGAGGGTGATAAATTCGCGTGCACTGAAAGCACATCACTTTGTTGCAAAAGGGTTTCAAAATCGACATGTTGTGTTGCCAGCTCTTTTTCTGCCTGTGCATTTTTTGAACGGTTGTGGTAAATGATTGGTATTCCGAATGCTGCTTTGGCTTTGCGTGCCATTTCGAATCCAATTTTGCCCAACCCGAAAATACCAAGTGTTTTTCCCGTTAGCTCTTGTCCAAGATTAGCCGAAGGATCAAAAAAGCCCCACTCTACCTTGAATTTAAATGAACTAACAATAAATGTTGCTGTAAATTCAAAAGGACAAATCGGAATTTTAAGCAGTAAAGCTACCGAACAAGAAAATACATTATCTCTAAAATTCACTATTAATAAGTAATTACTCAACCAGTTTATGTCTAAAAATACCAACATAGCTTACACTATAACATCAGAATTATTCAAGCAATAACCTATTTTTATGAAAAAAATGCCCCACAATCACTCCCGTTCTTTTTTTTAACCTAAATTGGTTTATAAATCGTTACAATTAATATCAACTCTCATCTCAATGAGTCAACCCCATTTCAGTCAACACACGTTATTTCTTAAGCTTGTATCAATAATTACCATTATAGTTTCTGTGTTGGTGACAGTAGGATGGCTATTTGAAATTCCTTCTTTACTAAGTGTTATTCCTGGTGCAGCCACAATGAAGGCTAATACTGCATTATGTTTTTTATTATTAGGAATTATTGGACTTGTGTACCACCCAGAATCTAAACAGCTCATTATAAAGTTAGTTGCTGGTATAGTAATACTTATTTCTTCAATTACACTGTTCCAATACGTTACAAATCAATCTATTGGAATAGATACAATAATTATAGAAGACACACACTCAGAAATTGTTAAAAACCGCATGTCTCCTGCAACAGCCATCTGTTTTTTGCTGATTTCCCTAGGAGTTATGTACCTCACACCAAAGCATAAAGCAAACCGCTTATTTGTCCAATATCAGTGGTTATTAGTAATGGTAATTGCATTTATTTCAATTGTTACATATATACTAAACATTCCTGCAGAAGAAAAAACTGAAATGTTTAGTTCCATGGCGATTCATACCTCAGCATTATTTTTTCTTGTTGCCTCTGGCCTATTCTTTCAGACATCAGATACAGGTTTTGCCGCACTTCTGACCGGACCATTACCTGGAAGTAAAATTACTAGAAGGTTGCTTCCATTTACTATTATATTACCAATTGCTTTAAGCTACCTATTTTTCTTTCTTTCTATTCATTTAAGGGTCGATGCTACTAGTAGTTTTTGGGTTATTATTAACACTATCACCCTTACTTTGTTAAGTGTTCTCTACATAAGTGTATTGGCAATTGGTTTAAATAAATCGGCAAAAAAACAAAATCAACTACAATCTAATCTTATTCTAAGCAACAATACACTCTCTGCATTTCAACAAGCTATTGATGCTACTTCTATGGTTTTAATTTTAAATCATAATTGGCAAATTATAGATGCTAATGCTTCTTTTCTAGATTTAGCAAAATACAACACTGCTACAATTGCTGGTCTTAATATTGAGTCTATTGTAGAAAACCAAAAAGAATTAAAAGACATTCAAACTTCCTTTAAGGAAAAGGATTTTTGGGAAGGAGAAATCGAATGTCTAAAAAAAAATGGTGAAACTTTCTGGACACATACGGCAATATGTACTATTCCTTCAAATTCTATGAGTAATGCTACTACTCAACTTTTAGTACTCCAATACGATGTTTCTGCCAGAAAAGAAATTGAGCAATTGCGTACTTCGCAATTTATAAAAGTCTTAGAGCAGAAAAAACAAGAACTTGAACAATTTGGCTATACAGTTTCTCATGATTTACAAGAACCCTTGAAGTCTATGAAAAGCATCATAACTCTTTTAAAACTTGAATTATCTGATCAACTTACTGATAGCACAGAACAACTTATTGAATATATCGAAAGCTCAGCGAACCGTATGACGGCTTTGATTCATGGCCTTTTAGATTATTCGAGATTAGGCAGAGAAAAAGAATTTGAACTGACCGACCTTAACATTCTCTTAAAAGAAGTTCAACTTGATCTTGCTGAACGTCAAAGAGAAGAAAACGCTACCCTTAAAGTTAATAAACTGCCTCAATTAGAAGTTTATCCACTTGAAATTCGATTATTGTTTCAAAATCTTATCAGTAATGCCTTTAAATTCAAAAAGCCTGAAGAGTTCCCTGTAGTTGCAATTACCGCTAAAGAAGAAACTAATTTCTGGAGATTTGAAGTCAAGGATAATGGCATAGGAATAAAATCTACTGACAAAGGTAAAATCTTTGAGATGTTTCAACGTCTGCATGGCAGAAATGAATATGAAGGTTCTGGTATTGGTTTAGCTCATTGTAAAAAAATAGTTAGCCTTCACGGTGGAGAAATTGGTGTTGAATCTCAATATGGTAAAGGAACCACATTCTTTTTTAAGTTACCTAAAAAGCAATTCAAAATTTCCAATAAGTAAAATTCAAATTGGTACACTAGCCGAAATTAAACCTCATGTGGCATTTGCTCTCCGTTGAGTGCAGCAATTGCATTTTGGACTGCTAAACGTGCCATGGCAAAACGTGCTGTATAAGTGGCTGAACCTATGTGTGGCAATATGCACACTCGTTGCATTTGCAACAAAGGATCGTTAGCGTCCATTGGCTCCGGACTGGTTACGTCTAGTCCTGCACCCCATATTTCACCTTGCGTTAATGCTTGGGTTAAATCTTCTTGATTGTGCACTCCTCCTCTAGCGGTATTGATAAAAATAGCTGTCGGTTTCATTTTCTGAAAAGCCGCTGCATTAAAAATACCTTGTGTTGAGGGTGATAAATT
>PAJI01000021.1:0-26575 GCA_002705995.1 Crocinitomicaceae bacterium
CAAAAGAACCAAAAATTACTTTCTAAAAATTCTTGGCTAAAATAATCTTCAATCGTTAAATCGTCTAAATCTTCTTTTTTCTTCAACAATAATTTCACAATGGCTAATTGGTCTTTTCGCTCCAGTCCGAATTTGCTGAAATCCTGAATTTCACCTTGGTTGTGTATCAAACGGGCTTTGGAATAGTTGGGGTCATTGTCGTTTACCAATCGGTATTCGTCTAATACGCTGTACGGTTCAGGAAGTTCTTCGGCTGGAATATCCTGAAACATATCCCAAAGATTCTCATAGGTCATATCCATTTCCCTTCCTCCTCGGATAATATATCCGTCTTCGGCATTTCCAGCACCATCCAAAGAGCCGCCATCAACGTGTAATTGGTCTAAAAAAATGATGTTTTTGCCAGGAATTTTTCCATCACGCATAAAATAATATGCCGCAGACATACCGGCAATACCACTTCCAACAATGTAAACTTTGCTGTTGTTGTATGACCTTGGAGGAATACCAATGTTTCTTTGATAATTGCCTATTTGATCAGAAAAAGGCATTGTTTTCTTATTCGTATTTAACTGAACTTCTTTGCTAGAATCAGGCTCATGCACTACATTTCCATATTCTTTTGAAGTGGATAATATGTTGTTGAATTTGGCAGTTATTTCTTTCATATTATTGTTTTTTTAGATTCAATAACAAATTTATGAATGTGCCGAAATTCTTTTATGTCCCGAAATTCGGTATATGTATCCCTGAATTTTACCGAGTTAGGTTTTGTTTTCTTCGATATTCTGAAGGGGAATTAGAAGCATGTTTTTTGAAGAATCTTCCAAATGCTGATGTTGAATTAAAATGCAGTCGTGTGGCTATTTGCGAAATGGTGAGTTCAGTATCGCCTAAAAAAACAAAAGCTTCTTTTAAGAGCATCTCGTCAATAATTTGATGGGGTGTTTTACCACTTGATTTTTTTACTATTTCGATCAAATATTTGTTAGATACATGCAATAGGTTTGCGTAGAATTGAATTGATTTTTGTTCTAAAATATGTTCCTGAACCAGTTTCCTAAACTTTAAGTAAAGGGTTGAAATGGCATTGAGGGGATCTGTGATGTCACTTGTGTTTTGATGAGTAATTTCAGCTATTTCAAGCAAAATATTGAAAATGATGCTTCGTATAATTTCATCTGTAAATATACCTTCTGCATTGGATTTAAGTTCTAGGTAGTGTAGTAATTTTAATAGATTATTTACAGCCTCTTTGGGTGCTTTTACTATTGAATAAATTCCATTGTAAAAAAGTCCTGTTTTTTCAATGATAAAAGGGTTGGAGATGTTTTTTAACAGAAAGTTTTTTTCGAAAAATAGTAGCTTCATTTTGAAATTAGAGCTGCTTTTTTTGAAATGTACAATGGTTGATGGAGCAGATATGAGGAAGCTGTTTTCACTAATCAAATAAGTATTATTGTCAATTTCCAGCGTAATACTACCAGTGGTGCATACACAAAATGCGTAAAAATCCATTCTAAATGGTTTTTCGGGAAATTTAAAGAGGGCTTTACCTGTAGAAATGTAATATGAGTGGTTACAGTCTACACCGTAAAAGTTTAATGTTTCTTTTAAACTCGTGTACAATTTGACTGAGGTTTAGAATTGCTTCTTGCATACATAGGTAAAAACTAAATGGTTGCGGTTACTTTAAATATTTATTCAAGATAGCTTCTTTTTGGCTGGGTATATCTGTTATTCGTGTTTCCAATTCAACTATTTTGGATTCTATTTTTTCTATTTCAGCAACTATCTTTTTTTGTTCTTCAATAGTTGGAAGATAGGTTTCAATTGAAATTAAATTTTTAACAGAAAGTCCTGGTTGAGCTGTACCGGTTGCATATTGGTTCAAATTCATAAACAATAGTTTATAATGCAACCAGATTGTATTTATATCATCTTTAGGATACGCAACTAATGCGTGCTCAGTAGCGTGAAATTTTCCTGAAACTAAATGTACATTGCCACATAAAGCTCCTTGTCGTCCAACTAATGAAAACTGTCCTTCATTTGTGAATGTTTTGGTGTAACCTCTTAAACCGTTTCCTCCATAGCAAGGGTAAAGTTCTGGGCTAAAAGATTTACTTATATCACCTGCTTTTACAAAACTTCCTGCTTTTAATTCACAGATTTCATCTAATCTTTTTGGGGTACCATTGGAGTTTTTGAATTCAGATTCAATTTTAACTCTCAGATTTTCAATTTCCTCAACAGCTTTTAGCTCTTGTTTTTCCAATGCTTCAATTTCAGAAACTATTTTTTGCTGAATATCGAGAGGAGGGAGAGGAATTGGATAAGGAGCTAAATTAGTTCTAGTTATTTGAGGCTGTGCGGTTCCCGTAATAACACTTTTTAAATCCGTATATGTTATATAATTTTTCAAGAAACCCTTTAATAAGTTTTCGGATTTTGGCTTAACAACCATAGCGTTTCCTGTAATCCAAGATTTAGGTTCTGTAAAATTGACAGTACCACAAGTTGCTCCTCTACAAGCTATAGCTATTTCAGGTTCTTCATGATTATACTCTGAATAGTAGCCAATAACACCATTTGCACCAAAAACCTTGTAATCCCCTTCGCCTTGAATTTCTTGTGAAGTGATTGTTTTGGGTTGATATATTATACAAGTCTTATCTAGGGTTGTGATTTCCCACTTACTCTCAATTGTTACTTTTTTTTTTGCTGTTAGTGAGATGTTTTTTTCAAAATCTACACGGTCAAAAGTGAGCATATCAACCAAGTTCTGGTAGCTTACATTTTTGTGCAGGTTTTCAGGAAGGTCTAAATCGTACTCTCCTAAAAAGGCTTTGTATATGTATGTGCTTGTTTTTTCAGGATTGGTAAAGCTTTCGGCATCATACAATTGGGTGCATTCATCAATGCTTTTGCTTCGTTGTATTGGATGTATTCCTTCGCTCCCTCTACGGTTACTGAATTCATAACCCAAAAAACGCTTCTCTTCGTTTTTCTCACCCGTTTTTACTAAAACCAATTTTTGAGGGTAAGCTAAAATGAAATACAGCAGCTTATTTTGCTCAATGGCTAATATGTTGTTCCAAAGTTCGGTTTCGTTTTTGGCTTTTATTTTCTTAGTGTATTCCTTATAAATTTCGTGTTGCTCAATATTGGTGTTGGGTGACTTTTGCAACAGCGTTTTATAGTCTTCAAATGAAATGGTATCCCAAACATGAGCAACATATTTTGCTATTGGGGTTTCAACACCATTTATTGTTAAGTCTTGTAGTGAAACAAAACATTTTTTAATGGCTTCTTCTATATTGTAAGCATCAGCATTATTTCTACGTCTTAAGAATAATGTAACTGTGTTGGTTCCAGTGGCCATAAATGTATTTGAACCAAATTCAGCAATGCCTAAAATTTCGAAATGTTTTAGAAGTATTTCTCTTGTTTGGGTGTAAATACCTGTATTGCTCAGAATGCTACTTGGCAAAATGATACCAGCAACACCCCCATCTTTTAATAATTGCTTGGTTCGCTCAATAAACAAACATTCTATTTCAGAGCTTTGGTCGGTCAATCGGTTATACAAATCAAAACCTACTTTGGCTTTTTCTTCATCCATTAAACCTTTGAAGGCCGAAACCGAATAAGGTGGGTTAGAAATAATAACATCAAATTGCTTGTTATCTTGCGGATAGGTTTTATCCACTTCTTTCAATAAATCCTTGTACTCTTTTGCTGTTTCAAAATCTCCTAAACCATCACCGTGTATAACTTTAGCTAAGCCATCTCCATGCAAGTAGCAACTTACTTTTGCGGTTTTTACCAAGCGGTAATCTTTTTCAATACCATAAACATATTTCTCAGCCCAATCGAATTGCACTCTTTGAAAGCCATCAATTTGTTTTCTTGTTTCGGGTTTAAATTTTGAGAGCTCTAGTTTATCGAGGTATTGTTGTATAACCTCCATTGATTCCGTTAAAAAATGACCACTTCCAGCGGCATAATCAATTATATTAGGTAGTAAATCATGTTTATTACCTGAATCAATTTTTTTGGCCGTAATTTCAAGCAAGGGCAAAGACTTAATAACAAAACGAGCAATAGGGACTGGTGTGAAAAACTGTCCAGATTCTTGTTTTAAGCCTGTTGTTAAGAGTAATTCAAAGAAATCACTTAGAAACTGCTGACGATAGTTGTAGCGTAACTGATATTCCTGTAGTAGTTGAACAACTTCTTTAACAACTTTGGCGTTTTCTTCAAAAGAATCATCGTCAAAGACTTCTTTAATGGCAAATTCATTGTTCTTTTTGAGACGTATCTCAGTTAAAATTTGCTTGAATTCTTCTTGATATTTCGTGTCTATAGACGCAAATCGTTTATCCAGTTGGTCATCACTTACATCTGTTACATTTTTTTCTAAAAGCTCTCGCATTCCTTTACCATAAAGGTCTGTAAGTCTTTTTTGAAATGATATGTGATTGTCTTTACCTTCAAGCCATTGAAATTCTAATTCATCTTCTTCATCTTTAGAATATTCATCAACAATTTTGCAAAGGAAAAGTGTAAATATTTTATTAAAGGCGTTTGGTTTGTCAGAAACAACATTGTGTCTGAGTATTTCTAAAAAGCGATTGAAAATAAAACTGCTATCTTCTTGCTTTAATACCTTTAAATCATTTTTAGTGAGTGCCTTACTTTGAAATTCATAAGGAGTAACCCAATTTTCAAAAATCCCATTGGTTTTAGGCAGTTTATTCCAACGCTCATAAAAATCTTTTACATTTCCTGCTTGACGATAATCATCCTCAATTTTTACAATGACATTTTTGTATTCAAGAGTGTTTTCTTGGAATTGGGATGTATAAAGAACAATGATATCAGCATCTTTATCTTGTTGGAAATAGGTGAAAAGTTGCCCACCATTTTTTTCTAAGTTCTTATTTTCTTTTTCAAATTCTTTTCCCCAAGTTTTGCACTCAATCATCATATAAGCAGTGCCATTGTTGCGTGTAACCAAGATGTCTAATCTGCCACTTGTATTTCTTCCTGAAGGGTAAGTTTTTTCTAGAACAATATTTTGAGGTTGGTAACCTTTTTCAAGAAGTCTATCAATGCACTCAAAGACTACCCAATTTTCAGCCTGCGAAAAATTTTGTGTGGTTTTGCTCTCAGCAATAATTTTATTACCGTAGTTGAAAACGGAATTTTCAAAATCAACTTCTATGGAATAATCATTATACCTCTTATGAAAAATACCTAAAGCGTTTTCTTTGGGAGTAAATCCTAATGCAATTATGAAGTTTTTGTATTTCATTAGAATTTGATTTTTCCTTGTTTCACATTCTTGTTTCTTACGTATTTAGATTGATTTTTAGCAACTGCAAAAACAGCATCTGTACACTCGTATTTGTGCGCCTCTTCTACTAACATTTCAGCTACATATAAGTTTTTTAGTTCCAAATAGTCTGTTTCTAAAAAACTGGCTAAATCTTCTAAACTTGGAAATGGAAATTTCTTTTTTCCCGTTTCAATTTTGGAAATATCGGTCATAATAATCCCAAATACTTGCCCAAACTCACTCTGATTTAAGCCTCTCTTTGTTCTTTCAGTTCTCAAAAACTCTCGAAAAGTTTCCATTTAAGGTACTTGCTAATTTTTAACTTGCCAGTGTATAGCAAATGTAGACATGTTTTAATTTTCTCAAATTTTTAATTGTCTAAATCTATTTCTACATCTTACAAAGCAATTTCCTCAAACCGTTCACGGGTCAATTGGTAACGGTTTACTTCCTGTTCAAAGTTCAACGAACCGGGAATGGTCACATAGGTTTTGATGAATTCAAACCCGATTTTTAGCAATGTTTTATTGGGCGCGGGGTTGTGTGCATAAGGCTCACACCAGAGGGTTTGCAGTTGCAAACGATTAAAGAATTCTGGCAAAGCTTTCAACACCATTGTCGTTCCAAGTCCTTTTTGGCGGTGTTGAGTATTCCACAAGTGCAGGTGCATAGTGGCTTCTTTTCCAAAGGTGATTTGGTTGACATTGCAATGTCCGACTGGTTTTCCATCTACTTCCAAAATCATGGCCAAGGAAGCCTTTTCCGCATCCGGTAAATTCAATTGTTGAGTCAACATGTTGGTTAATCCTTCTCTAGAAGGAAGTTTGTCCAAATCAACGCCCATACCGATTAAAAAATCGCTGTCTGAAAGGAGCCAATAATCTGCAATCAGCGGAATATCGTCAGCGGTTAATAGTCTTAGGGTTGGTTCTTCTTGTTGGAGCATTGTTGTGTAATTAGATCTATCCTATCCGTAAATCATGAGTGCGGGTTCTCCTAGTGAGACATCAAAAGTAGGTTTGTACCAGTTAGGACTTGCTTTCGTTGTGATTTTTTTATCGTTTAAACGATAGTCACGCAAGTATTGGTTTTCTTTCGTTTGTGTTTTATTAGGATCAAAAAAAGTCAATTTAATGTTGTCTGCCTTAACGATTTTCAAAAATGTTGAAGCCTCAAAAATGTACTCCGGATTGTAGATTTCAAGTTGTTCACCTTTTGTAAAATGCAGCGTGAGAAGGTTTAATGCCGGATCAAATTGAGCCGTGTCAATTTCGTGGTAATTGTCATACGGTCTACCTAGCCAATCTCCGAAAATTCGAATGATTCCGCCTTTACACGTATTTTCTTTCAGGTTAATCTGGTTGATCAATTCTTCAGTGCTTTTCCGTTTGGTAGCACTGTCTTTTGTGGGTTCTAGGTTGTCAAGATCAGGGGAGGCATGGATGAAGGTTAGCCATTCTGAAGGACCAAGAATTTGAACGCGTTTGAAGATTTTAAATCCAACCCAAAAAGCCAAAGTTTCTAACACAACAAGTATTGTTATCCCAATGAAATTAGGGAAGGAAACATAAAAAGCAAGGCCAATAATGGCTGCAACTACCATTGGAGCTAAACCAAATAGAAAACCTGTTACTGTGTTGATGAATTTTTGCAAGCGAGGTGTTATTTACTTAAAATGTTTACAAGTTAACTCTCACAGCAAATCAATGGGGGCACTAATTTCATTTAATTGCGTCTTGAAAAACTCTATTTTCCACTTGTTATCAATTATTCCTAGTTCTGAGATTAGGTTTTCGTATGCTTTTCCAAACTGGAGTAATGCTTTCTGGATCACTGGAATTTTTTCATGTAATCTACTTTTACTACGAATTAAGACGTAGTCTGAATATCCTTCATCTTCACCAATTTGTATATCAATAATACATTCAGAAAAATTCAGCATTTGATTGATTGAAGGTCTTTTACTTGAATTTTGAAGAATGCTTGTTAATCCATCCCAATCAGAATTGATATAGAAAGACCAACTTGTTACGTCTGAATGGTATGTTTTTATATAAGCATTCAAGTTATATAGATTAACTCTTGAAATACTGAATCCTCGGTTAGTCAAATCTTTATTGAAGTAATCCATTTCATTTAAAAATTCAACAGGGGTTTGATAACCATAATGCCTACAAAATTGTTTGTCGTTAGAGGTAAACTCTATTGAGTTCTTCCATTCAATTTTAGTTGATTTTAATGGACTCAAATATTTATGATCAGATTCGAAATTACCAAAGCTGACAATGTCAACGTAATTAGTGCTCGATAAGATCTTGATGATTTGGGCATAGAGTAATGAGTTTTCATTTGAGCCTAAATAAGTGATTCCGGAATCCCATAAATATTGATTCCAAAGTAAAAGAACTTCATTGTTCAATTTGAATTCGTTGTAGAATAATGAATTATCAAGAAGTCCATCTCTACAAGGGAGGTGATACTCAAAGTATGAGCCTTTGTCTACTTCTGTGAAATTTATGTTTTTCAAGTCTTGTGGTTAAAATCAGACAATAGGAAAATATCTTTCTCTGAAAATAAAAATCCCCCTTTTGGTTTAATTCTCACCCTTATCCCCCTTGATCAACGCTTTTAAGTCTTCCAGTTGAGCATCTCTTTTCCATAAAATCTGGTCTACATCGCGTTTGAGTTCAAGGTCTGGAGCTGTACCGTAACCGTCTAATGTTTTTCCGTCTTTTTGGAAAGAAACCATGGTGCTGATTTTTCCTCGGAGTTGCGTTTTGGGCAAGCGAAACCGTTCGCTGTTGCCGCTTGAACCATCTGTGTTTACCCCTGCAATGGTAATGTTGGGCAATCCTTTAAACACGGCTACCAATACCGAAGCAGCACTAAATGTTCTTTCGTTGCACAAGATGTAAACGGGCTTGTTGTAATGAAATTTGCCTTGAGCTAATTTTTGCCCGTTAAACAGCATGTAATGAAACGGACTAAATTTAGTTGGATCTAAATCATACATGGGGGTGAAGGTGGTAAGAAAGGTCTGCACGGCCTCTTTTTCACGCTCGTCTAATTCATCTTTAGCGTAAAGGTACCTGTGGTGTAAATCATCTTTCAGGTCTTCGTTGAGTGGCTGTTCTCCGCGTTGTTGCGCTACGTTCACCACATATACACTATCGGGGTGTACAAAGTAACCGGCCATTTCGTAAATCAAATCCCGAACGCCACCGCCATTGCTTCTTACATCAATAATCAGGGCTTTGCTTTCCGGTTCTATTTCGTGCATAAACTGATTGAAACGGGCATATAATTGTGGCGCTTCATCTTGCTCTACCATACTCGGAATTCTAACGTAACCAATGCCTTCGTCTATACTAAAAAGCTGTTGAATGATGGAATCTTTGTTGTAATCTTCATCATCGAGCATAAAAAACTGACGGTAAAATTGTTCGTCCCATTTCCACCTTCTTTGAGAGCGATCTACAAGCTCAACTTGAATGGTGGTGTCTTTTGTTTTTTCCAGGTTTGAAAGGGTCATTAAAATCGGATTGGGCAATGTTTTTCCCCATTGTGCATAAAGCTCATCAATGTCTCTCAATTCTCTTACGGCCTTGGTCAAATAGGCTGTTTTCGGAGCAGAAAAATCTTCAGGAGTTGCTTTAGCCAACAGTTCGTTGATGGGCATGTTGTCAATGGCTTTTACTACCGGAAAGGCAGGGTGTGCAAATTCGTATTGTTGTGTTGTAGTGATACTGTTGAGGTATACAACAGCATCTCCATAAGGCGCAAATGCCGTAGGAAAGCACAGGTTACTTGGAAACCGATAACCGCGAACATTGGCATGTCTATCACCCATTTTTCCAATGGTGGTTGTGAGGAAAAGTCCAAATTCTTCTTGTGTAACGGTTTGTCCTTCGTGCTCTTGCAAGAATTGAGAAAATGCTTTCTGATAATCAAATCCGTTAAGGCCGGCATAGGATGAATGTTCGGCAATGTAGTTGTCCAGGTAGTTTAAATCGGCTTTGATTTGACGGGCAGAAGCGGAACTAGAATTTTTAGTGTTTTGACAAGATGCCAATAAAAGAAGGGCAAAAAAGGGAATTAATCGAAATACGTTCATTGTGTGTTTTTTACAAGTTTGGGTTGAATCACAGATGGCTAAAAGTACAGTGTGTATCTGTTTTTTCGTGGCCTAAAAGTATTGAATTTAGGCGGGAGAATGGAGTGGGAAGTTGATTTTTGATAAGAGCATAAAGAAGAAATATTGATAATCAGAAAGGTGTGAAAAATAAAAAAGCCGATGACGAATGTCACCGGCTTTGAAAAAGTTTTAGCATGTGTTGCAATTAATCGGCTAATCCCAATTGTTTCATAAATGCAAGGTTATCCCAGAACAAGTATTCTTCGTACATCACACCTTCATCGTTCCACAATCCAATGGTTACCATGTTTAGCTTGTAAGCTTTTCCGGTAGGGTCAATGAACTGTCCGTTTCCAATAGGCATGGGCTCTGTAAAGGTTCCTTCAATCACCCCTAAAACAGCTGTGAAATTTCCTGAAGCAATTCTAATGGGATGTTCTTCAATGCGGGTATCAGGGGCATAAACAAACATGTTGCTCAGGTCTTCAATGTGTTTTTCAATGCCTTTGGTAGTGTGTCCGTCAGGCCAGTGCACNAAAATGTCTTCNGCATGACTCTCGTGCAATCTTGTCCACTCTTGTTGGGTAAACACTACAAAATCAAGGGTGTCAAATTTTGCTAAGTTTTCAGCAACANCGGCATTACTGGCTGCAATTTTTGCCAATTCAGCTTTAAGTGTGCTGATTTCGGCTTCGTATTCTTTGGCTTTTTTCTGTGCTTGAGTAAGGGCAGGGATAGCNATTATGATTCCTAGAACCAACGCTACTTTAATNATGTTTGAGAAAGTTTTCATAATGTGTGTGTATTAATTGTTGTAGTAAAATTTTTCGTTGATGATTTGTCCGTNTGCGTTCCATCTTTGAACCGCTACTTGCGTGTAGTTTCTAACNCCCCAGTCTTTGTGCGTGAAATNAAAATCCCACTCTACCACTGTGATGTTATCACTTACAATGACGTTTTTGATGTCTGCTTTTCTGAATTCGGTGATNTTTCCGGCAAAAGCTTCTTCGTGCACACGGTTNGCAGCTTTACCTACACGAACTTCNTCTTCGTTTTCTTGCATGGTAACTTCTTCGGCATAATACTTTTCAAAAGCCTCCATAATNTGACCTTGAAGAATCATGTTGTTCAAGTNGTTGATACGTGCTTCTAGTGTTGTGTTTATNAATGTCTCCATCGTTGTAGTTATTTTATAATTTTTTGATGAGACAAAGATCCGTAGCCCAACAGGGCAAGGGGTAATACAAATCAGAAGAGGTGTGGTAAAAATCGGAAATGGAGNAANAAAACGACTGTTAGAGCAACTTTTTCATTGCTTCGCGGAACTCTGTNGGNGTTTGTCCNGANTTCTTTTTGAAGACNTTTGAGAAGTACGATTTTTCGTTGTAACCAATTTCAAAAGCAATTTCAGAAATGGTTTTATCAGTAGANGTCATCAACCTTTTGGCTTCCATCAATTTTCGGGTTTCAATGATTTCAGAAACACTTTGATGCAGCAATTTGTGCGTAATCTGGTTGAGGTTGCGCGAGGTCATGTGCAATTGCTCGGCATAAAANTCCACACGGTCGTTGTNCTTGTAGTTCTCTTCCAGNAGTTTTAAGAACTGGGTAAAGGTTTGGTTTTGCGAAGCTTCATTAATGTCGATTGCGTGGTTCTTGCTCCGGTCAGATTCAATCATAATGAACAAGGCACTCAACAAGTGTTTTACCACACTTAAATCGGGCTCTTGCTGTTGCATTTCATCGTGCATCATTTCGCAAGTCTGTACCAATCGGTTAAAACATGCACCACCGTTTAGCGCAATGTTGGCCTCATTGTTAAAGAAAGAATANAGGTGAAAAGCTGTTTCGGGAATGAACTCACTTTTGAACCGGATGCCCCAAACATGGCATTTGCCGTCTTTGGTTTTAGGAATTACGCGGTGTAANTTTCCTTTGGTTACAAAGCTAATGAAGGGCGCTTCAATCTGTTGCGATTTAAAATCGATAAAGTGCTCCAATATGCCTTCNGTACCAATCAANAATTCTTCAAAATCGTGTTGGTGCGGATGACCAGGTTCTAAGGTGATTTTCTCAGCCTCTTCCGGAAGTACCTCAAAGATTTTAATTAATCCATCCATAGTGCATTACAAATATAAGGATGGAGAGCGTTGTTTATTTATTCAATCACTTTGATTTTTTCGGGTCTTAAAATCAAATTGGTGGGTATGTTTTCAAACCAACTTTNATTAATTGTATACTCTCCAGAGGTGTCGAAAAGTACTTTAAATCGAATTGTATATTCAGATGAACTTTTNCCGTTTTTATAAACAGCTGTAGAGCTTGATCCCAAATTCTTTCCTAAATAATGGTTAGATGCTTTCAGTTTTATTCCGGCAAGATGTGTTTGTGTGCTGGTGAGTTCAATTGTAAATCCTTCTCCAATCATTACTTTATTTGGGCAAGATATTCGAATTTCATTTTGTTTTAACTCTTCGCGTATAGCAAGCTTTAGCGTATTAGATTCTAATGTTTTACCATTAAGATTAATGGAATAAGGACCAAGAATAATTTTTCCGGTTTCACTAGGAATGATGCTAAAGGNATAGGTGAATTCATTTTTAGTGTTGACTTCGAAATTATCTTCTTTCGTGATAATGTTTTCTGGAATTTCTTCTACCGTTAAAACCAATTCAACCTCTTCGTTTATTATAAACCGATTAGTAGGAAGCACAGTAGATAGCGTTAATTTTTGACTATAAANAGGTATAGATACCAAACCAATAAGAGCTGTTAGTAGAGTTTTCATTTGCTGATTTTTCAAGTACAAGAATAGAATTTGATTTACTGAGTATTCTTTAAGGTTTTGGAGTTGAAGTAAAAAGATCTTCCACNTTCCACAAAGCCAATGCTTTTCCACGGTTTTCAATGGTGTATTCCGGAGGACAATATTCTTCCATAATGGCAAGGGGCTTTGGAAAATTAAANGGCTTTTTGAAAAAGTTCACCGGACGCCAATCTCCGGTTACAATGTCGTAATTGAGGTGCTGTTGCGTAAAAGTGGTTAAGAGGATGTATTTGCACTTGGATTGTTTGATGTTTTCCANTGCTTGAAAAATATGATCGTAAGAGAAATGAACGAAACAATCGCGNACCACCAGCAAATCGGCAGTAGGTAAGTTATCATTAATGATGTTGAGCAACTGAAAGCGAATNTGTTCNGCNCCGTATTTTTTGGTGTTGTTGAGAATCANCTCNTTCACCAAATCACCTCCCAAATAATTAATGCCAGNTAAATCAACGTGTTGCATCCAGTTNAAATCGCCACACGGCACATCCAANATAGAAGTAATGGAGTNGTTTTTTAGGNTTTGGTTCACCATCAAAATGGCTTTTGAACTCAAGGNAAGTGTAGAGCCTTGGCCAGAGATACTCTCTGAACTTCCCCATACGTTTTGTGTGTAAATTTGATCAAAAACCTCTTGAGGCGTCTTTTTCAGAAAGCGCGATTTTTGCTTGGAATACCNGATTTTATTCCTGTAATCTAGCAATAGAGTGGGCACTATTTTCTTAAAGATTGCTTTCATGGGTAACATGCAGCATTTGCACTTTGGTTATTCCATTAATCTACCAAATGTATTTCAATGCTTTCATTCAAAAGCCATTTAGTCTATTTAAGCTCAAGACGATCGATTTGATTNCCNATGGTAAAAGCCTTCATTTCNGTTTCCAGTTGCTTAAACGCATTTTGCTCTACCGATTTAAGTACCTCTCCATCTTTCAATAGGTAAATTTTATCGCAAGTTTCTTGCAGCGTAGAAAAGATGTGCGAAGAAATAATGATGGTTTTGCCCAGTGCTTTGAGCTTTTTGATGATTTCGGTGATGATTAAATTGCTGTGAATGTCAACACCGTTAAACGGTTCNTCTAAAATAAANACATCGTTNTCTTGCAGTAAAATAGCGGTAAAAGCCAATTTCTTTTTCATNCCCGTAGAATACGTAGANGCNTATTGCTGCAAGGGCAAATCAAAAATGTTNTTCTCNTCAAGGTTNGTCAATTTTACCTGCCTTGCATTGGCCAGCAATTGCAAATATTCTTTACCNGTAATTTTAGAAAAAAAGAAAGGNTCGGTAAGTAAAAGTCCCAAGTGGTTTTTGAGTTGAGCATAATCAGAAGANATGTTTCCNTCAAACGATTCCAGNCCTGCTATGCACCTGAATAATGTTGTTTTTCCGGCTCCGTTTTCGCCAACAATGCCGTACACTTTTCCTTTTTCAAAGGAGAGGTTAATCGNTTTNAACACTTCTTTTTTGCCGTAAGCTTTCGATAGGTTTTNAATTGTAATCATTTCAAAATGGTGTTGAGTGCTTTAACAGCTTGAATGTAAAAAAGAGGAGTAATCACCAGTAAGATGGGCGGAACGATAAAACTAANACCAACGGCTATNGCTTGAAATACATTGATCTCATGTGGNAAAGCAGCATACTTTACAAAAATGAGTGTGGCAAGGTAAACGAGGCACAATGCAAAAAAGGCCATTAGCACAAGTGCATNGNCTGGAAAGAAAATGCNAAGCGCNACCAAAACAGGTAAACTTAAAAGTGTAAACTGTAGAAATCCNGTTTTTACTTTTTCTACTAAAAACTGTTGTGGNGTNAAGTTGTAATTCCACACAAAGTATTCGTTTTCTGGTTTGGCGTAGTACGATAAGCAGGTGATTCCAATNGTGAGCAATGAAAAAATACCCAGGTTGAAATTGTCTGCNANGATGGCCATGAANGTCAAGAAATAAGCAGCCGGAAANAGTNAAAATGTTCTTCTAAACCCNACGGTAAATTCAAACGGTTTTTTGCCAAAAGGTGTAGGAAGNGTNGTGTTNANTGAAGCANTGAAATGGAGTAAAGCCATTGCCATTGCACCTAAACTAGCAATGAGCATCAATAANAACTGNNCTTTGTAAGCNAGGAACAANAGAAAAGGTGNGNCTAAAATGCCGTTCTCCATTGCTCTTAATTTGAGGTAGTTGGGTTGGTTGAAAATAGACTTTAGAAAAGCATTGCGCTTGGCTTCGCTAAGTTGAGTCACAAAACTAATGGCAAGAAAAACATAGAGGTACGNAGCGTATTCTGTTTTACGAAACAGGAGTTCAGACATTGCAAAAAAGAGCACNGGAATAATGCCGAAGCCCAGCACNGGGGGAATTCCAAATGCAGTNATTTTTCTGCTTANCATCCGAAATTGNAGTTGAAAATAGGGTTTCATGCACAGTTTTGTTTTCAGTGTGATTGCTAAAGTAGGCAGCTTNTATNTGAGCGTANCTATTCACCTGTTAAGATTTGCAAAAGCGAAGGTGTACTTATACAATTTTAACAGTTTGAAGGTAAGTTGAATTATTGTTGCAAGTCTCTGATAACAGATCTCACCATGTTCATTTTAGAGAGCTGCCCCTGTGAGAGGATTTTAATCTTTGTTTTCTCATTCAGATCAAGCGTTTTGAAAATCGATTGTTCATCATATCCCTTTTGATGAAGTTGCTTTACCCGATCAAAGAATTGCTCTAAAAATTGAAGTTTCTCTTTAAGTTTTTCCTTTCCGTTCGTCAACTGCGGATTGTGACTACAAATGAGGGCGTCAAAGTCGAGGGTTAAGATGCACTTGATGGAGTTGATTTGGGTGAGCATACTTTCATCGTAAATAAAGTAGCTGATGTATGAATTGAGGTACAAATCGGCAGAGAAAAGCCATTTTCTCTCAGGTTCATACAAGGCCACCATGTCTGGAGCATGACCGGGAATGGGAATAATTTCAAACCGGTATTTGTTGGTTGCAATGAAGTTGTCTTTGGGGATAATGTCGTGTTGCGGAGGTCTGTTGCCCCACGTTAATTGCTGTGCGAAAGATAGCTTGGGTGGAGCCTTCATCATCTTAGCACAAAGACTTGAAGCATAAGCCGGACTGTTAAATTTGTTTTTAAGTTCGGCCAAGTTGCCCGAATGATCTTCGTGATGATGGGTGATAAACAGTTGTTCTACCGCTAAATGACTTAACGATTGAACAATTTGTTTTCTCATTTTGCTGTGNCCTGTATCAATCAACAAACCATCAATGTAATAGATGTGCGAGACCATTTTNGGGCGGCCAAAAAGCGTTGAGCCAAATCGAAAACCTTGAATTTCTTCCAGTGAAAACTGTTCTGCAATCGTCATTCTTCCATCACTTTTCAGCAAGAATNGCGTAAACCATCGGAATCTTATTGTCCAAATGTTNGATTCGGAATTTTTGGGGTTCAACTTCAACCGTGTTGTTAAANCANTTGTAAGGCGAGTAGTCAAATTCATCTAACGNTTGAATGTGCAACCCATTTTGAATTANACTGTTGANCACNTCACTNATTCCGTGGTTCCACGAAACCGTAGTTTGGGTAATATTGGCCTCTCTATCGGCATATGTTCCGGTTTCTGTTTCTACAATCGGGTCTGACTTAAAATAACGGTATTCGATGTGGTTAAAATGGTCATCNAACATCCAAACCACTGGATGAAAATCAACAAATAGAAACNTTCCATTGGGTTTTAAGAAGTTCNAAATNAGTTGAGCCCATTTGTCNAAATCAGGCAACCAACCAATAGTTCCGTAACTGGTAAANACAAGGTCNAATTGTTGGTCTAAATGATTNGGTAAATCGTAAAGGTCACAACAAATAAANGTGCAATCNGCTTGGGTTTGTNTNGCTAATTTTTGTGCTGTTTCTATGGCCTTATCNGATAAATCNACTCCGGTAACTTNTGCTCCAAGTCTGGCCAATGAAATGGAATCTTGCCCAAAGTGACATTGCAAATGCAAAACTGATTTTCCACTGATATCTCCCAATAAATNCAATTCAATGGAATTCAAAGANGTTTCACCTTTTAGAAATCCATCAAGGTTGTAAAAATCAGAATTAACGTGTGCTTCGGTTTTGTTGTTCCACGANTCACGGTTGATTTGAATGTAATTGTCTTCCGGGTTCATGGGATAAAGGTAAGNTTCTAANGNNGATTTACTCNATATGNCTTTGAATGTCCATACGTTGATGTAGAATACGNACAATTTCAACATGACCTTGATCTGACTTTCGGTAGAAGATAAGGTGTGACTTTACTTTAGAATAACGATAGCCTTTTTTAATNTCCTCTANTGATTTTCCGGAATGGAAANTTTTAGCAATAAATTCAATAGCTACAATAATTCCNTTGTAGTATTTGTCGGCTTGTTCTTTNGACCATTTATGGTAAGTGTAGCTCCAAATTTCATTTAAGTCATTAATAGCAGCTTTACTAAGCCGATAATTGATCATAAATGTTTTTCGTGAAGTTTGTTCAGATTTTCTTCGGGGTCAAAATCATCGTTAAAACCACTATTCTCTCCTTGTTCCANAGCTTTAATGAGAGCAGCCTCTTTTTTCTCTTCTTTCTCTAGNAGCCTTAAAGCAGAGCGAACTACTTCACTGGCTGAGCCATATTTTCCTGATTCTACTTCAGCTTTTATAAATGCTTCAAAATAACTTCCTAATGATATGGATGTGTTTTTACCCATTGAAACTTTTTAAACGAAGTTACCAAATATTGGTAACTGTGTCAAGGGGCTATTTTTTACAAATAAAATGCATTCAAGATATCTTCAANAGCAGTTGGATTATGCTTCCAGGGAATATGTCCGCAATTAGAAATGATTTGAATTTGAGCAGTTGGAAAACGTTGAATCAGTTGATTTTTACGCTCACCNTAAATGTCGTGNTCTCCATAAGTGATTTGTACTGGATATTNAGGCTGCGTAAATTCAGGTAATGGAGGATNTTGCACAATTTCTTTGCGGGTTTTGTTAATCGGTCTAGCATGAATTCTATTCAGCAACGCTGTATCAATTTGAATTTCTCCAAACGGTTTGTGGTANTTCTTNAAGACTTGTTGAAAGACTTTGGTGTAGGCTTTATCGCTACCCAACANGCCCAACAAAGAATTCCACCCCATAGATAACCANTCACCATTTGTGGTNTGCNGTTTATTGAATTGCATCACNTCTTTTTCGGTTTGNTTCCACAATGAGTTGGTTCCGGAACTTGGACTGCANAAAAACAAGCTTTCCATTTTTTCGGGTCTTTCATTGGCATAAATCTGCGCATACAATCCACCCCANGAATGGCCGAACAANTGCACTTTTTCGATTTGGAATGCGTTCAAAATGGCATCNATATCAGAGNTGTAATCAGCNATTGTATAGCTGCATTTTTTGCANANAGAAGCACCTACGCCTCNTTGNTCAAAAGTGATGACGCGGTAATTTGCTTTTAGGATGTTAACCACCTCTAACATNGGATCAGGAACTCCTGGGCCACCGTGTAACAGAAGTACTGTTTCTGATTTTTCAGGAGCGTAAACCGTTGTAGATNGGATAGAAGTGCCATTGTTAACCCGTCTATTTTCTTGTGCAAATGTTGTATTANCCATCAGTAAGAGAATGAAAATCCAATATTTCATAAGGCAAAGCTATANTGCCCGAAAATGGATTCCATTAACAAATGATAAAACCTACTATTGTTGTGTTAATTCGTNNCGTAAACGGCTCAACGAAATGTTGGTGATNCCCAAGTATGAGGCGATATCCGTATGTGGAATTTTATTCTCTAGTCCTTTGTATTTCTGACGAAAAGCAAGTAAACGGTCTTTAGCAGCCAAAGAAGCCATNCCTATTTCTTTTTCCACTTTAGNTTGTAATTCCAACTGAAGCACACGGTTTCCAAAAGTTCGAATTTCCAGATTTTCAATCATCAATTGCTCAAAAGCTTTGGCATTGATAGAGGCCACTTTTAAATCAGTTAAGGCTTTGAAATAATGAGTNGAAACTCCATTTGAAATACGGGTAGAATGTGGCGATAAAATAGAATCAGCTGTAAAAAACGAAAGCGTAACTTCTTCTTGCTCCGGGTTGAAAACATAGCTTTTACAAACACCGCTTAACACAAAATANTCTTTCCCGTTACGCTTATTTTGCTGAATGAAAATCNTNCCCTTTTTGTAGCTCTCAAATTCTAACAAAGACGCTAATTCACCAAAAGCTTGTTNGCTAATGGGAAAAATGGATTGGACGATGTTTTTGACGTGTTGGATCACTAATGAATTATTGTAGTATTCCTCAATAAAATTGTGTTNGATTGCTCAAACCGTTTAACAACGCTGTATTTGATGTTTGACAACTGATCGAGGTGTTTTTCTTCAATGTAAAAATAGTGATCTGAAGGACTAATTCCCTTCCGGTCTACCGCACTTAACCAAGTTAACTGATCTTTTACAATGTAATAGTTGATGCTGGGTTCAAATANCCAATCAATGCCCAGTTGGATGTTGTGAAGTTGATTGTCCTCTACATCTTGACGTAAAACAGAGATCATTTTTCGTGTGCCAGATTCGTATTCCCATTCTGTGTATTCGTACAAATTGGCATTGGAAACAAAACCAATGATGGACAAGACTCCTAAANCTGAGCTAATAACAAGAGTTGGCTTTTTCCATGGAGTGGTAGTAAGGTAATTTAGAAAGTACCCTAATTGCAGCATATAAATGGGAAATAAAAACACCGAAAAACGATTAATCGGGTAATCTGAACCGAGTATAAAATGTTGACTGATAATAATGCCGCAAATGGTGAGTAATAAAAAATTAGAGACAATCAACTCCATGTGTTGATCTAAAAATGCTCTTTGTTGACGGATTAAATTTTTGATGATAATTAACGTAGGAACAAGTACTGCAGCGGTAAATAAAATTTGAAAGAAGACAAGGTAATCGGGGGTGGTTTCGGTGTTGAATGTATTCATAATGTGGTGCCGAACGGTACTTTTAAAAAAGCCGGATTTACCTCCAAACCCCAAATCACTTTCTGTTAACAACCTTCTAACCGGTTCGTAAAGAACAAGGCAAACCGTTAAAAAAGGAAGCAAATGCAATTTGAATTGGCGAATGATAGCCACTGTATTTTTTTCAAATAGGAAGTGCTTGATGAGGATAACCAATGTGTAAACTGCAATTAATGCAACATAAACGATAATGAGCGTAAAGTTGCTTAAAGCTGCCAATAGAGCAGTGAGGTGAAAGACAAGAAGGTCTTTGGTGTTTTCATTTTTTACAAAAGCAATGAGGTAATACAAACTCATCATGCCAAAACCAATGGAGAGACCATATCCGCGAGCAAGTCCAAATAAGTCAACCACCATAATGTTGGCACTTAACAAGGCAAATGCAACAACCGCAACAATAGGGTTCTTACCCTTATACAACCGATAGCAATAAAACAGGTAAACAGCAAAAAGCAATAGGTTGGGCAATCGCAAAAGGAACTCGGAATTTCCCAAAAAGGTATCCATCAATTTCATCAGGATAGAATTCAGAATGTGGTTGTTGGTATACGAGTCTTTGAATGAAATTAAATCCATAAAAGGCTGACCGGGAAAGTGGAGGTAGGTATAGCTTTCATCGTGCGTAAAAGAAGAGATGTCTGCTTTTATAAAAATAAAGACCAGTAATGCACAACCAATTACAAGTGGACCCAAATAGTTGGTGAAAAAATTTTGTTTCAAAACAAAAACAAGTCTTGGTAAATCAACGAATGGGTAGCGAATATAGGTTTAATCTTTATTGTGGTAGAAAATAAATATACAGTCAAAAAGGGTGTTTTTCACCTCTAGGCTCGGGTTTAATCTTGAGCCTCGGGGGATTTAAAATACCATTTATTGATAGGAGTTTTCTACAATGGCAATTTCATCATCTGTAAGGCCATAGAGTTTATAAACCAATTGATCTATTTCTCTATCGGTTTTGTCAATTTCAGCTTTAATTTCTTGTGCTTCTGCCTTTTTGGTTTCAAAAACTTCCATCCACTCCATTTCATCTAGCTTGCTTAGTTTTTCACCGCCTGCTTTTTTTATGGCTTTGTTGAGTTCTTTGATAAAATCTGCGAATGATAATTCGTGCCAATTTTGAAGTTTATTTGAAATTGTAACACCATATTGAGTATTACCAAGGTAATCTTGAAAAGATTTAGATTTATTTTGGAGGGTTGATTTTAATTGTGAAATATTCTCAATACAGAGTTTGAACTCGGGATTTTTATTCTGCACATATGGAAAGCTTTCAATGTAAATACCTTTAAATTGGGCAAATGCTTTATTTTCAGAACTACTTTTAGAGCTGTGATAGAAAAGCATAAGTTTGGAATTTAACTGAGCTAACATAGAGTATAATTCATCATGATTTTTAGGAATTATTAAATACAGGTTTTTTAAGGCAAATAGATTTTCGCTGTCAATATCGGCAATAATTGTTGAGCCAGTTCTTCGCATTAATATTTTTGGTTGCAAATACATTATTTCATTTGCGTTGCTCTTCATTTCTTTTTTAATGAAATTGACATAAGTGCCACTCAATTCGTGATAGTATCTATTAACATCCTTTCCTAACAGAATGGGTATATGGTTTTCATCTATCTTTTTATTTGATAACCATTTTTTATTATCCCTAGTTTCAAGTCCACGGTATATGATTGCATTATTGCCTAATGTGTCGAAATTTGATTCTAAGTTGATTAATAAGTCATTATTGTTGTATATAAATGGGTTGTAGCCATTTATAAATTTTGTTGCATTGAAAGGTTCAAGGCTAATACTTGACTCCAGTACATTATTGGATAGTTTTATTAATTCATTATGTCCAATTTCATTTCTTGAAATTAGTATTACTGTTTCGACAATTTCAGAAAAAACAGAGTCTTTTAAATAAACTATTTCATCTACTTTTTTAGAATATACTCCTGATCTCATTTTTGAAAAATAAATACCATCTAGCCAAGAGTTAGGTATTATAAATCCCAAATAACCACTTTGTTTAATCAATTTGTCTAATGCTAGTTCTGTAAATAAGGCATATGTATTAGGGTTATATTCTGAGTATGAATACTTTTTATTGACATATTCTAAGGTGTTATCACCAAATAATGACTTTATATAAACAACATAAGGCGGATTCCCAATTACAATATCAAAGCCACCATTGTTGAAAATTTCAGGAAACTCGGCTTCCCATTTAAAGGCTTTGTCACCAGCAACTGCCTTGCTATCAATTAAAGAATTACCACATTTAATGTTGCTGCTTAAATCGTTCAGTTTTCTTCGGGGTTGTGCTGTGCGTAACCACAAAGAGAGTTTGGCAATTTCAACAGATTCTTCATTGAGGTCAACCCCATAAATGTTGTTTTCTAATACAGTGGTTTCAATGTTAGGAAACACCAAACTACCACCCAGCAATTTGGTTTGTAGTTCATCTATGTAATGGTGTTCTTTTATTAAGAAATCGAGTGCTTGGTTTAAAAAAGCTCCTGAACCACAGGCAGGATCAAGAATGGTGAGTTGCAACAACCATTCTCTGTATTTATCAAGAGCAGCTAAAAGCTTCTTTTTAGTTTCTTTTTGGCGGTTTGGGGTGTAGTCTTCGTCAACAATTTTAAGTTCAGCTTTCTTCTCAGTACACAGTTTTCCTACGGTATTGTCAACTATGTATTTAGTAATGTATTTTGGAGTGTAAAATACACCGTCTTTTTTGCGTTTGGTTTTTTGTTTGTCAAAAGAAGTGCCTTCAATTTCGGCATTTATACTTTCAATTTCATTTAAAGAATTTTCAAAAATGTGCCCTAAAATGTTGACGTCAACTTGGCTCTCAAAATCGTAATGCGATAACTCTTTGGTGTGTTCATACAGCAATTCATCGCTAATTAAGAGGCTATCTAAAATAGGATCTGGTTTAAATAAACCACCGTTGTAAGCAAAAATTTCAGCAGTTTTATCTGTTCCTTTTCGTCCTTGGTCTAAATAGTTGAAATACTTTTTATAGCGGGCATAAAGAGAAACTTCTTCATCGTATTCACTGACTAATTTCTTCCATTGATCCAGAATTTTTAAAGTAGAATTGGGAGGTAAAAGTCCTCTATCTTCTGCAAAGAAGATGAATAAAAAACGATCAATTAATTTTTGAGATTTCTTAAATAATGTGTGTTTAATGTTCTTCTTTCCGCGTTCACTGTCTTCATTATTTAGCTCTGCTCTAAACACATCGTTTTTCATGTTGAGCTTAACCAAATTGCGGTATAATTCGCGTTTAAAAAGGGAGTAATCGGAATAGAATTTTTTGGTAATGGCTTCTTCCTCTTGAATAGAGTCTTCTTTAATGCGAAGAGGAATGTTGTTGAGTAGGTTTTCTTTTGCTAAGCAGAGGTAAAGCAACTCAAATCTATCTGAACTTAAATTGAATAAATCAAATTCTTCAAATTCTACAGCATTGTTGATGTAGAAACGAATTTTTTCAAAATTTGAAGTAATAACATACACACAACCAGATTGATTGGCTTTATAATCAAATGCCTGTTGCCTAACTTTTTCTAAGTCTTTTGTGTTGGTGCCTTTAAGTTCAATTACAGCTAAAGCTTCATCGTTTTTTATAATTGCGCCATCTGCTTTTTTGCTGTTCTTTTCATTTTTTAATTCTGCTACCAAATTGAAATTTGCATTTGGCTTCATGGTATAACCCAAAACATTGGCAAACAATTCGGTTAGAAAAATACCTTGATATTCTTCTTCTTTACTGGCACGTATATTTTCTTGGATTTTAGCATCGTGAAAATACTTCGTGAATTTTTTAAAGGCTTTTGAAACAGCTTCTTGGTTGTGTTGTTTCAGGTAGTTTTTGAGTACTGAGCTTTGATATAATGGCATTTCTTACAGATGAATCAATAGTGAAGTTCTTGAGGTTATAAAACTAGACAATTACTTCAAAGTGCGTTAGAATTGGAAAACACATATATAGATTCATCCATTTCTACTTCAAACTCATGGATTTGTTTTCTTTCTGTTAACGCTTTTTCTGGCAGGGCAGAACAACTAATTTTGAAGTGTGTTGTTCAATCAACAGAAATCCAGTCAAATCAAGAAACTTAGCAGATGAAAAATGTACAGGCTTATGGCACACAAGCCAACGATGCGCCATTGGAACAATTGACCATTGAGCGTAGAACAGTAGGAGCCAAAGACGTTGAAATAGAAATTGTTTATTGTGGCGTTTGTCACTCCGATTTACATACTGCTCGCAACGATTGGGGAGGAAGTAAATACCCCGTAGTTCCAGGTCACGAAATTGTAGGNAAAGTTGTTCAGGTNGGTGATGAAGTAACCAACTTCAAAGTGGGTGATTTAGCTGCNGTGGGNTGNATGGTAGATTCGTGCATGGAATGCCCNAGCTGNAAAGCCGATATGGAACAATTCTGCGAAACCGGATTTGTGGGAACTTACAACGGAAAAGACCTTGTTTTAGGTGGACATACTTATGGGGGGTATTCACAAAGCGTAGTTGTTGCAGAGCATTTTGTATTGCGCATGCCTGAGAATTTAGACTTGGCAGGTGCAGCACCATTGTTGTGTGCTGGAATCACNACTTGGTCGCCATTGCGNTACTGGAATGTNGGTCCNGAGAGCAANGTAGCNGTTGTTGGCCTAGGTGGATTAGGCCACATGGCTATCAAGTTNGCCAAAGGTTTAGGTGCTGAGGTGACNCTGTTCTCACGTTCTCCNAANAAAAAACAAGANGCTTTTGATTTGGGAGCAGATCATGTGGTAATCTCAACNGATGAGGAAGCAATGAAGTCTGTGAAAAACGAATANGATGTGATTATCGACACCGTTCCTTACAACCACGATTTGAATCCGTACATCAATACGTTAAATGTGAACGGAACATTGGTGTTGGTAGGCTACTTAGGNAANNTAGAAGATATGTTGCACACCGTTCCATTGATTCGCGGACGTAAATCCGTGGCTGGTTCAATCATTGGTGGAATTGCTGAAACNCAAGAAATGTTAGATTTCTGTGCNNAGCACAACATCACATCTGAAATCGAAATCATCAACATTCAAGAAATCAACGAAGCGTATGAACGNATGCTGAAAAGCGATGTGCGTTACCGCTTTGTAATTGATATGAAGAGTTTGAATTGATCAATTAATTCAATTCTAATGATAAACTCCCTGCTTTAACGAGTGGGGAGTTTTTTGTGGTGTGAAATATTTGCANAATTNCAGGTGTGAAAAANGCATTTTTATTGATGNGNANGGATTTTGGTNTTGCGAAATATGCANTTNTANNTNGNTGCTAAATCTCGTGCACTACNTTAATNAAATCNGCATTGCCNGCGAGNTCNAGTTTTTTGCGCANGCGCAATGANGTTCTNCGAACAGAATTNGGAGAGATNCCCAACATACCGGCCATTTCATCGGGCGATAAGCCCAATTTGTGCAACAAAAACAAACGTTTTTCTGCAAAGGTGAGCTGTGGATAACGATTTTCCAGTCGTTCAAAATAACCGGGGTGCACATTGTCAAACAGCTTTTTGAATTCGTACCAGTCTTCGTTGGTCAACAAGGTTTGCTCGTANAGCTGGTTTTTNAGTTCNGCCTTTTTGGTTTCGTCAATGTCGTGCTGAATGNTTTTTAANGCTTCNATTTCTTCCCCAAATTTCTCAATCAGACGGTTTTTCTCTTTGATGTTTTGCACGTATTTCTGCAAGCGCTCTTGTGCATTGACCAGTTTTTCTTCAGTGTTTTCTTGTTTCAGCAACAATACNTGTCTGGCNTTGTGTTGCTTCATGCGGTATTGGTAATAGATAACNCCCAACAGNAAGATAATAATGCANGCAATAAAGATGAGNGTGTTNCGAATAAAAACANCNTGNNGGTATTCTTGATCGAGTAATTNCAATTGGGCAAGGTGACGCTCTGTATTNATTTTCTCTTCTAGNCTTTTNGCGGCATTAATGTCGTTAANGGTNTCNAATTTNCGCTTGTANAANACTGCGCTNTCGTANCTGNTGATGGCCTTTTGGTAATCTCCTATTGAGCGGTAATAATGNCCGTAAACATCATAATAAGTATTGAGGAGGTCGAAGTTGTTGTCTTCGTGCATAANCGGAAGGGNGTATACACCNTGAATGTATTCAAGCGCTTTTTTAGGAAGNTTTTGCTGNAGTTTTACNCTGGCAAGNAGCAANCCGGCATTGGCAGCACTACTGAATTNAGAGGTGACTTGNCTNTANGTATAATCGGTAATTAAAAGNGATTCTGCNGTNGNTAATTNNTTGATNTTTAAATATTCATACCCTAAGTTTCCNGATAGAATTCCTGTCCATGCNGTNTCGTTNTTGAGGCGTGCTATTCTTAANGCGTGTTCAAAATAAGCNNTNGCACATTCCTTTTTTTGAAGNACACAAAACAGNGCNGCATTGTTGTAAATGTTGATTTCGTTACGGTAAGAGGTAAAGGGNTAATACATGGCCGTATCGATATAATGTTGTGCTTTTTCCACATCTCTGAAATGGTAAAGTGCACTGGTAAANGCTTCGAAAAAATCGTTGATGTTGGGNAAATTAGCATANCNCAGTTTCTTTAANGCTTTGTCTAACCGCANTAANTTTTCAAAGGCTTTGGGNTAATCGTAAANAAAAAGNTAGTGTTTGCTNAGCCAAAGCAATANATCGCATTTNAGGCGAAGGTTATCGGTTTGGTTNCTNTTTTCAATTTCNCGCGTAATTAAATCAACGGCATTTTCTTGTTGATCTAGGCGGAAATAATACAATGCTTTTAATTGGATAACAGTGGAGTACAAAGGATCGTAATTGCCATTTTGAGTCGAAGGGGNAATCCATTNGTCAAAAGTTTGCATGGCTTCTTNTTGCTGCATGTGTTTCACCTTAGCATGNTANAGCTGATGCAAACTGTCTNTCAANGTGNTTTTGTAATANGTAGGTNTTGTNGCCTTTTGCCCNAANTGTATTCNNGGAATAANCACAAAAAACAACAGGCANACCAANCNNNCNGCTTGGCTNATTTTATGGCAGGAAAATGAATTCAAAATTNCTTCTTCTCTAAGAGTAAGACGTAATTATACGTGATTTGACGTTTNTANAGAAGAAAAAATNNTGGAATCTGAATAAAGCTANTGTTTTGAAACTGTTANGGNNTGATTTTCAATAAATAAGNANTNGAA
>PAJI01000021.1:26580-59188 GCA_002705995.1 Crocinitomicaceae bacterium
TNGGAANNNNTCAAAACAGNAANANNAATNGGNTGTTNATNNTNNNNATAAAAAAAGCCCGNAATCTGTTTAAAGATTACAGGCTTAAAAATGTTACAAAATCCGGAACAGCANTAGNGCTGTTCCGGGGGAGATATTTAATGATTGATCACAAGTCGCTTAATNGTGTTGTCTTTGTGATCGCTATGCAGGTGAATGAAATATACTCCGTTATTCCACTCAGATACATTCAATTGAAATTGATTCTGCCCTAAAACGTTGTTTTGGAAAATCAATTGTCCGCTTACATTGTAAACTTGTAAGTTGTTGTAATTATTTCCGGTTCCAAGGTTAAACGTTACCGTTTCGTTAGCCGGATTAGGGAAGAACTGGAAAGTACCTTCCTCTGCATTTTCAACCCCCAAAGGTCTTGCAATGTAAATGTCTGTATAAATGGTATCGGTACCACAACCAAANTCGCTGTTTAAAACAACCATTACGGTGTAGCTTCCGGTATCGTTATACGTGTGTGTTGTGAAAGAGCTTCCGTTGGCTTGTGTGTTTCCGTCTCCAAAATCCCAGTAGTAGCTACCAACATTTTCNGGNTTAACCACAAAGAACGAATATACATAATCGTTACCTGAAGCAAAAATGTNATCGGCAACAGGATCTTCAGCAATTTCAACATCAATAGAAGCCATTGCAGAGCACCCTACAGAGTCTGTAACCGAAACNGCATAAGTTCCTGCTTCATCTACTGTAAGTGTTTGAAGTGTCCAGTTAGAAGGACTCCATAAATAAGCTGTTAAGCCGCTTCCTGCATCAAGTGTAAGGCTATCGCCCTCGCAAATAGTTGTGTCGTTTCCTAGGTCTACAACCGGATAAGTGTTCTTGATTTCAAAAACGCCTAAGTCTTTGTTACACGTTGCATCAGATGGGTTGCTGATCCACAAATGGTAAAAGCCNGGAGTTAAGCCAGAGAAATGTGTTGAAGCTTGCCAAGTTGTTGGTGNGCTGGTTGTGTTTGCACCTGCTGTAATACCGTATTGTAGTTTTTCTTTTGTGATCACCACATCGCTTACGGCATGTCTTTCAGCATCGCCACCTGTTGCAGCTGTAAAAGCGTGTTTCCAGTTTGAAATATCTTCATTTAAGTACGAAGCCGGAAGTTGTACATGGTCAAAAACAATAACTCCGTTTACAGAAAGTGTAGCTTCACCAGCATTCGTAATTTCAAGGGTAACAGGAGCTTCTACTTGCCCTTTCCACAANGATGAGTTGGTTGAATAGGCCAAAACTTCGCTTGACGTTGGACCAAAAGCAGTTGTTGAGTTCCATCCGTAAACAAGGTAAATACCTACAGCATTTCCGTTGCTGCTAGAATTACCTGCAGCNTCAAAAGAAACTCTCAATTTGCTTCCTGTACCATTGTGGTAGCTAGAGCTTGTTGTGCTAACGTCATCGGCAAAAGAATAGGTAANACCATCTGCTCCGCCAGTTCCGTAGTTGTTAATAGGTTGATCAACCGTTAAATCAAAATGAACAGTAAAACCGTTGCCCAATGCNGGAGTTGAAGGAGGATCAAGGATTACCCCGCCACTAATACCGGTTGCAGAAGGTGTACATGCAGCTTTGTTNCCATCTAATACAGCACTTCCGAAATAAGTTACGGCACTGTTGGTTCCTGCTCCAAANTCAACTTCAAAAGCTGTATCTGTTTGTGTTTGTCCAAATACGTTGTAAAGGTCAAAAGCTCCTAGTGGACTTAAACAGTTTACTTGTGTAGTGTCTACATCAGCACCAAAACCTACCGTAATCTTAGCTTTTAAAGGTTGGCTTAAACTGTCNGAAGGACAAGAGGTACTTCTCATGTTTACCAAGTAGTTGTATTCTCCGTCTACTGTTGGATTGATGGTGTAATAATAACCAAAGCTACTCCAAGGCATTAAAACATTGCCTGCCGTATCGCTCCATTGGAATTCCCAGTTTCCTGAACCCGATAGCGCAGTTGGNTAACCATCTACACCAAGAACTACAGAGCTTCCGCTTGAACAAATGTTNTCNGGTACNGTAATAATGTNTNCNNNTACNGCAGTGATTGGTGCGACAGCAGCTTCTGCAGATGTTACACAACCGTTTGAGTCGGTAGCCATTACTGTATATGCCGTAGTTTCAGAAGGGTTGGCAGTAACGGTAGCACCTGAAGTTGTATTTAAACCATTAGAAGGACTCCAGCTAAACGATGCATTTCCACCATTTGTAGTAGCTGTTAAGTTTACAGACGAACCCGAACAAAAAGCATAAGAACCGGGTGTAACGGTTACAGAATCAGGTGTAATCGTATGAATTGTAATGGCTGTAGACGTATCGCTTTGTCCACTGCTATCACATGTTACAACACAGCGATAGTCTGTATTTGAGAACAAAGCATCTGTTTCATATTCAGAAAGTGTGTCTCCTGCTAAGTCAGCCCATGTTCCGCTAGCATTGGTTTGCCATTGGTAAGAAATACCAGTAATTGTGTCAAAACTACTTTGGTTTTGAATGCCGAGCCAAGCAGTTTCTCCCATACAGATTGTATCTGAAGCAGCTGTTGTATTGCCCGCTGTTGGAGTTCCTGTACAGGCCGGATAAAAAGAAATATCAAACTGAAGGTTGTTGTACCCGTTAAAGGTATGGTTGTATGAAGTGTTGGTTGGAGGGTTGGCAGGATCAGGATTACTGAATCCTCCGTAATAAATTGCTCTTGTGTTAGAAGTTGAAGTGTACTGCCAATAAGTATATTGCCATCCTCCTGATGAGTTTTCATCAACAGCAATAACAAGGTTGTCACTACCATTATAAGAGAAAGGGGTTGTAAGGTTAATTTCTACCCAGTTTCCACCTCCAGGGTAATTGATTGATCCTGAGTATACCTGTGTTAAATCGTTGTAGTCTATCCAGTCGCTCGAATTTGAAAACGATGTTTTATTGGTGTGACCAATGTATACGTCCCAGTTGTTACCACTGGTGTTAGATCCTGAACTGTAGTAAAACCTGATTTTACTAATTGACCCGGGAGCTCCTCCGGCAGCATTGATTTCTGACTGCAGATAAATTTGTTGCGAATAACTGTAGTAGTAATAAGAGTAAAAAGGCATGCTGTAAGTAGTGGAAGTTCCTGTGCCAACAGTCAATGTGCTTTGACCTTGAGAAGGACTGAAAATCAGTAAACTCAACACCATAATAAGGGATGAGGTTCCGAGGTGGAAAAGTGTTTTTCTTGTAAAGTTTTTTATCATAAGTCAGTCTGAATTTAAAGAACAACAAATACCTGTTGCCGATCAGTTTGGCTAATTTATCGATTGAGGTTAAGTTTTTATTAAGATGGCAACCGACAAAAAACGGACATCTCAAAGTGTTTTAAATCAGTTGTTTAAGTGTTGTTTATCTTCTTTTGTCCAATGGGTGTCTTAATGTGCGGTAGAATTTGGGGTGCTTTTGTTCTTTTTCAGACAATCTGAATTTAATGCCTTGTACGTTTATTTCACCTAAACCGTAAAAGGCTATATGGATTTGTACTTTCTTTGGAGGCTGATTTGTAGGTGACGAATAAAATATTTTGCGCACTTACAAGTTATGAAACAGGATAGCGAAACTTACCTTATTTCATTGTTCATGAAATGTTGCATTTATGTGTTGTTGTTTATGCTGGCAATAGCACCTTTAAATACTGATGCTCAGTCACAAAACGAAAGTTGGTTGGACAGGTCCTATCAATGGTTCAACAATACCTTTAATACGTATGATTCTACATACGTGCAGAAATTGCCCTTCAAATACATGGTAGGAACGCGCAGTTCTAACTGGCTAGATGCTTATAACCTAGAGTTTGAAGATAACGAAGCCATTGCTTTACAATCAGATTTGGAATACAATGTAGGGTTATCTCTAGGGTACAGAATACTCTCTTTTAACTACAACTTTAACGTGGCTAATTTTGGAAGTGGCAAAGGGTTGCGTAACCGCCAGTTGAACGTATTACTAAACACCAATAGCATAGTAGGTGAGTTTAACTACATGAAAAGTGATGGTGAGGTGAATGTTGTGTCTTACCGCAATGAAGATGATGAAGAAAGCCTTGATCAAAAGTTTGACGGATTGCGCACTACAACTTATGGGGCAGATCTCTACTATTATTTCAATAAAAAGAAATATTCTAATGCTGCGGCCTATTCGGTTAGTTACCGCAACAAACAAATTAAAAGTGCCGGGTCTTTTATCGTTGGGCTTTCTTATGCGCACCAGTATACATTTTTAGATATTGCGCGCCTTTCTACCGAAACGGATTTAGATACGGTAGGAAATGCCCAAGAACTTAATGTAAGGTACAATACCGTTAGTCTAAGTGCAGGCTATGGCTACAGCTTTGTGTTTGCCAAACAATGGTTGTTGAATTTTACGGGCATTCCATCTGTTGGGATTAAGTTTTACGAAAGCGACAATGATGAGGATGTTCAAAGCGATGGACGACTGGATTTGGGGCATAAATTACGTATGGCTTTGGTGTATAACCGCGAGAAGTTTTTTGCCAGTCTGGGAATTAATAATACTACCGACTGGTATTTTACTGAGAACTATACCATGACGAATTCATTGACCATTGTAAACCTTTCTGTAGGACTTAAACTTTACAGTATTCAGAACGTTAAAAAATAAAGACGTTTGAAAAGCTGTGAAGCATGGAAAAATTCTTAAAAGTTATTGTCACATTATTGGTTGTAGCCATTGTGTCTGCATGTGAAACCATTCCGAGTGGAGTAGAAGCAGTAAGCGGTTTTGATAAGGCCAATTATTTGGGAAAATGGTATGAAATTGCCCGAATGGATTTTCGGTTTGAAAAAAACATGATCAACACTACGGCCAATTATTCGCTGAATGAAGACGGTACCATTAAAGTGCTGAACAAAGGATATGATACTCTTTCGGGAGAATGGAGAGAAGCTGAAGGAAAAGCAAAGTTTGTGGGGGCAGATTCTGTAGCGATGTTAAAAGTGTCTTTTTTCGGGCCGTTTTATGGCGGATATAATGTAATTGCACTGGATAATGATTATCGCTACGCTCTGGTCTCAGGAGATGAACGCAGTTACTTGTGGATTTTATCTCGCGAAAAAACAATACCCAACACAGTGCGCCAAAATTACCTCTCTTTGGCAGATTCTTTAGGGTATGACACTACTGCTTTGGTGTGGGTCAATCAAAATGCCCTGGAATAGGTGTTTCTAATAGTTTATAAGGTATATACTCCAATTCTGTTTTTGATCGTATATATTAAGAACAGTATCGTTTTTTTCATGACAGATAAGTTTAAATGAACCACATGCGGTAACCGATATAGGTGAGGCAGAGAATAATTAGGGTAAAAGGAATGTAGCTTTCTACCTTACTGAGGTTTAAGTAAAGTCGATTGTGTTTTCCGCGGCCAAGTATTTCCCATTCACGGTCATAACAGGCAAAGGGCAAATGTTGCTCCATTTCAAAAATAACTTTGAATTTACCAGAATTGAGTTGCCTGTAATAGTAGATGTTGATCCACCACAAGAGTGAAATAACAGCTGTTATGATAACCCAAAGCAGAGCATTCGGATAATCTCTTGTTTTATAGAGTAGCAAGTATAGCCCGCCCAACCCTGTGAGCAATGAAATATAAAAACGGTTGGTGGCATGCCTCCGTTGAATAATCCGGTCGGCCATTTCTACATAGAGCTTATATTGTTCAAGCAGTTCGTTTTGCATGTTAGTTGCGGTAAATAAGGTGACCGGTTTTGATGAGTTTCCAATATGCTTTTCCCAAGCGGGTGAGTGCGCAGGCTTTGTTGTTAATAGCTGCGTAGTACATGTGTTGTTCATCAATAGGGTAAACCAATCCCAACTGAACCATTTGTTGTAGTAAAACAAAATTGGCTTCAAGTTCGGGGTTGTGTGGTTTTCTTGTTGGTTCGTATGATTTGTTTAGCTGAATATGGTACTCCGGATTGGGGAATAGCTCAATTAAACGGTAGAGTTCATTCACCTTAATCTCAGGGGTAGTTTTGCGCAAAAGCGTCATATGAGAAACGTTTGATTTAAAAATCGGACGTTGATCAAAAGCCCCCAGCATATTGTCTATGTAATTGTAGGCCGATGCAATGGTAATGTTCCCCAATAAATCAGCAGCTTCTCCCTGTAATGCATCACAAAGTAAAGCGGTAAACAATCCTTCTCCGTTTTGTTCTAAAGAGCGTTGTTGTGCACCACTTGAGGTAAGTACAGATACACCTAGCGGAAGAAGAGCTGACTCATCTGAATATTCTTTGAGGGTACCAAATTGTCCGGAATAACAACAGTCTAGCAGAATAACAATTTCGTGTACTTTAGAACGAGCACAAACAGATAAGATGTCTCTCATCCGAACTCCTTCAGTATATTTCTGCGCATCTTGTGTTACGAGGTAACCATCTAGGTCATTTACAAACCCGTGTCCGGCAAAATAGAAAACAACTGTTTTAATAAAGCCGTTGTCATCGTTGAGGTATTCCTCAATTTTGCTGAATAATAATTTTTGAGTGATTTGCTCATCAGGGGATGAGGTCAGTAATTCACAGGAGAAATTTCCGGTTTGGTCAGCATCACCATTGAAAGTTAATACCTCCTTCATTCTTTTAGCATCGGCCACACACCCGTTTAAATGTGCAAAAGGATAATGGTCTATACCTACAATTAGTGCACGTTTCATTAGCGATTGTTTTGATCAAAAATCGCAGGATGTACTTACACGGTTGAACACATTTTTAGTGATATAGTATCCTTATAAATGAGGATTAATGGCAGGTTTCAAATGATATGTTACAATTTGGTAATAAACTGTTTTTAATGTTCATCAGTATAGCCGTTTTCCCGGGCATAGATGATGATTTCTTTCACATTCTTCAAGTCGAGTTTCTCCCTAATGTGGTTTTTGTGCGTTTCTAAGATTTCTCAATAAATAGCCGTTCAGCTACTTCGCGTGAAGAGTAGCCCATTCCCAATAATTTTAAAACATCAATTTCACGACTGGTAAGTTTCACTTTCCCAAATTCGGTTTCAACCCGGTTGGCTAGTGTGTCCATCACTGTTTTTACGATGGCTTTGCCATAATAATTTTCGCCTACGGCTAGTGCTTCAATGGCCTCAAGAAGTTCATCGGCTCCTTTTCCTTTTAAAATATACCCGTCTGCACCGGCTTTTACCAAAGGAGTAATGTAACGTTGCTGATCATGCATAGTAAGGATCAATACCTTAATGTTAGGATATAGTTTCTTGATCTTTTCGCAGAGTTTTAGTCCGGCTAAATTGTCATCGTGCATACTCACATCAAGCACGGCTACGTCTATGTTTCCGTTAACTTCGTTTAAAGCATTCATAGCATCTTTGTCGTTATCAAAGCTACCAATGAGCTCAATGTTTTGCTCTTTTTCGATGAGTGTTTTTAAGCCGTCAAGTAGGATGCGATGGTCATCAACCATTAAAATTCGGATGAGATTGTTTTCTTCTTTCATTGTTTGAAAAAATTCGGATTTAAAAATTCGGATTAAAAGTAAGTGGCTTAAAAAACACTTCTATCCCTATTTCTATCGATATTCTTCCCCATCAGTTTCAGGAGTGTCAATTTTGAAATCCATTAGAATAATTGTTCCCCGTTGCGTTTTACTGTCAATGCTAAACATTCCTTTGTGTTTGCGTGTACGCACCCTCATGCCCTTTAGTCCTAAACTTTTTGATTCGCTTTCGGGAATACTCTGCGGATCGAACCCTTTTCCGTTATCTTCCACATTGCGGTAAATGGCCCATTCGAGGGCAGGAGGTAAGGGGTCTTTAATACTTTCAGTATGGGTTTCTACTTCGATTTTTCCGGTTTCTTTTACCCGCAAACAAAGGTCTTCAATGGCCGTTTTTAACCCCATTTCGTCTAGTACTCCTTTGCGCAAATCGTTAGAGATTTCCCGAACAGTTTGGGTCGCTTCATCAATCAACGAGTTAACTTCGGTCATGCGTTTTTCAGTATTAGATTGCAGGGTATTTATGCTGTCGCTAACCTCAGAGAAGTGGATCTTCAATATAGAAAGTAGCGCACCCATTCTATCGTGTAGTTGCTGAGAAATTCTGATGCGTTCGCTTTGCTGGCCTTCAATAACAGCATCTAGCTTGTGAATTTTCTGATCTTGAATAATCTCATTGATTTCAAGCACGCGTTGACGCTCTTTTTCTTCGGCTTTTTTGAGTTTGAGTTTTTGCTGGTAATTGAGCGTGAGTGTAAAAAATAATAACAGTAAAGCTCCGCCAATGCCATAAATGAAATAGTTGGTAACCTTTAATCTTTTTTGTTCTGCTTGCTCTTTGGCTAGGCGTTCTTCCAATACCATTTTTTCTTGCTCAGCCACTTTAAGTCTGTAGGTTTCTTTGATGAGTTGGTTGACGACCTTGTTTTGTTGGGTGTAGAGGTTATCGGTTAATGCACCGTATTTAAAAGCTTTTTCATAGTCGTTTAATTGACTATATGCTCTTGATAGCCCATTGTAAATGTTAATGAATAAAGATGTGATATTGAGAGAGTCTGCTATTTCTTCCGCTTTTTCAAAGTAGGAAATAGCCTTGTAATAGCGCTCTTGTTTTAAACTGATTTGCCCTAGATGATTGTATGTTGTGGCTATTCCATCCAGATCATTAATTTGCTTGTAAAGGGTTAAAGCTGTTGTTTGATCTTGAATAGCGTCTTCTAAATTCTTAAGAAGCTCTTTCAAGTGTCCAAGGCTGGAATACGTAGCAGCCAATTCGTCTTGGTATCCTCCTAATAGAAAAATATTCTTAGCCTGATTATAATATTTTGTAGCTAATTCGTATTGCTGTTGTTGAAGATAAACATCGGCTAAATTCTTATAGTTTTTTGCTTCTTCTAATGAAATGTTATTGGTTTTGAATATGGATATAGCATCTAAAAATAACTTTTCGGCTGTTTTATAATCATTGATAAACATGTATAGGTGTCCCATGTTAGTTATTGTTCTTGCAGTAGCTATGCTGTCATTTTGCTTCGTTCTTAATTCATAAGATTGGTTGAGTGTTTTAAAAGCTTGTGATAACTCTCCAAGTTCAATGTAACTTACTCCTAATGAGTTTAGAATAGAGCCTTTGATTGGAATAGAGTCTCCATTATGAGGAAAATATGAAAGGTAAGTTAAAGCTGTGTTTAATGTGTTGATACTTAGGTTGTAATTACCTTGGTCATACAATGAACTTCCAAGGTTTAAAAGAGAATTAATCGAGCCTAAAGTGTCTTTAAGTGTTTTACGGATGTTAAGACTTTGGTTAAAATAAAAAGAAGCAGAATCGTATAGCCCCTTGCGTTGGTAGTAAGTCCCTAAAGCATTATAGGTAACGGTTTTGGGATAAGTATCTTTCGGTAATAAATCGATGGCCTGTAATGCAAAATGTTTGGCAGAGTCTAAGTTGATATCCAAATAATTCCAAGCCAAGTCATTGAGTTCTTCAACGGTAAAAGGGTTTTTGGCTGAAGTAGGTTGTTTTGGAGGAGGATGATTGGATGAATTGGCATTGCTATGCGAAATGCCAAAGCCAATCCAAGCTACGGTATAGCAGCACAGATATAAGAAGCGAGCATGCATTTAGTTTTGGTTTAGTTCATGATAAAATAAAGCATAAAAAGCCTGGCAACAGTGGCACCAGGCTTTAATTTAAGTTTAAGGCTTACGATGAATTTATGCAGGACGAGCATTTTCGCTAGCAACAGATTTATGAAGAACTCTTTTTTTGCCTTTTCGTTGGTCCCCTTCATAAACACTTACTTCAACTGTAGGGTTAGTGTCAGTAAGCGTTAGGCCAGTCAATTCAACAATGTGCACAATAGGCTTAACGTAGTCCATGTCTACAGGAATAGTAGTGTCTTTGGTTACATTAAGCGTTACTTCGTAATGTCCGTCTGTATTCAGTGCATAAGTTGTTTGAGTATATGCCTCTGCTACATACTGGCTATGATCTGTAAGGGTTTCGGAATAGATCATGTACTTCCATTCTTCCGGAGATTCGGAAATTAACTCTTTAATTAAAACAGCGTTAGGTTCGAATAATTCCATGTTTCGAGATATTTATTTAGTTAAACAATTATTTGAAAAGGTTTTTGCTGGTTGAATGCAGCATTGGGAGCGCCCAAATCCATTTGAGCAGGCGGGTATTTTTCAGGGAGTCTTTTTCTTATGGCAGTGTAGAAATCAATGTAATTCCCAGCAAAAAGGCCATTGTTCCATATGTTAAGCAGGGCATTGGTAAACATGCCGTGTTTATCATCATTCCAGGCTAGGTTATCTTCTTCGGCAGCAGCAAGTAATTTCACACTCGCTTTTACAGGAGAAACAAACGGATCGTGTTCCAAGCCTCTTGAAGTTTGCAGGCTATAGGAAGATTGGCTAACAGTTGAAAAAGGATCATGATTAAAGATGTCGCGCAATATAGTGCCGCTGTGGCAACTGTCTGAAATGACCAATATGCGCGTGTTCGCCCTGAATTGTTGCCACAATAAGTACAGTTGGTTGTCTAAAAAATGCCCATCGTAAAAGCACCATGTTTCGTCTTTACCATTCTTTTCTGTGTTGTCTGTGGCAGGTATGCTACCTCCGTGCCCTGAAAAAGTCAGTAAGAAAAAATCTCCGGCTTGCATTTGGTTACAAATGAGTTCTATCTCGTGGTAAAAGTTGTTAGAAGTAGCGCATTCATCCAATAATAATTTAGAGGAACGGAAACCNTTNTCCATTGCGATTTGGCAATAACTCANNGCATCGTTGCGGCAAGTNCTCAACATTTTTACNCGTTTGCCGTAATTACGGTCATCTACTTTGTTCAGTCCTATGTGTAGAGAATATCCTGTTGGCATCGTTTTAGTTTTGAAACTGATACAAAGTTGTGTTAGGCTNATGGGGTATACTACCGCATAAATGNGGGNGTTTGTCCATAGGAATAAGNATTCTATAAATCCNTANNAGTNAGGATGTATGGCTAATGAGAGCTTGTCATATTTGTGGCAGATTGTTTCTTACATGAAGAAGTACAAATACGACATAGCCATTTCNTTTGCAGAAGAAGACCGCGATATTGCTACGTTGCTCGATAGGGTTTTTCAATCCGGAAGGTTGAAGCGCATCAAACCGTTTTATTATCCGAAATATGAGAAAGAANTAATTGGTGAAAACCTGGATGTATTACTTCCAAAAATATACGGGTGGGAAGCAGAATNTGCCCTGATTATTTTGTCTAAAAACTANTTACTGAAAAAGTATTGTCAAATTGANTTGGAAGCCATTAAGAAGAGAAGAGCGCTGCAAGAAGAACGCTATGTTTTTGTTATTCGAAAAGACGATACTCCNNTTGAAGCTATTGGANTNCCNGAAGGTTTTGTTTANCGCCAATGGAACCATGAACCNGAACAGTTTGTNGAGNTGNTGCNGAAAATATTNGANGAGCNNAATNATGTGGNAANNAGAANACNTATTGCCNTTGTATCGTCTTTGNTTTTTATAACAGCGGCATCGCTTTGGTNTATCAATATGGCTTTTAGTGAAGGGAAGACGAATNCGNGATATGGNAANTTAGTTGANNNANNTAGAACTGTTAAGGAGAAAAAAGAAGAANCTCCGGTTATTGTCAAAAAANAACAATTGNCNCTNTTNAATTATACCATAGCAGCAAGTAGTCAGCCTGATGTTGCATTATGGATNGTTAATNAAGANGGNAGAACNGANNNCNNGTTGACTNNANCNNTAGGGNAANTNTATAGTNAAAANGCCAANNTNTANANAGGNGNATTNAATCCTAAAGTNGTAACNNAAGANGNTTTNGATGCNNTGATGNTGNATAANNNGCAAAGTATTACGNCTTATCATCCAGAGCAAAAACTAGATTACCTAATGTTNGGNAAAGTGNACTTAAAAGCTGGAATAAATAAGTATAAAACGTATACAAGCAAAGCAATTTTGGAGCTGTCAGTCATAGATTTAAAAACATCATCGGCTTCAACATCTTTTAAGGTCACAAGTCCTGAAGCCATTCATACAGATGAAGACGAAGCAAAAGAATTAGCTCTTGAAGGGTTGATAAACAAAATAGCTTACGAGCTGAAAGATCCATTTTAAGTGTAAATGGGGTGAAAAAGTATAAAAGCTCTCGTATTCAGAGAGCTTTTATACAAAAAAGGNACTTAATCAAGTTCGAAAATAATTCGTAGTTCTCTGCCNTCATTGAGGAATTTTCTAATATGCTTCATGTCTCTTTTTGATGTTAGACAAGAAGAAGTTTGAGTGCGCACATCAATGATTCTTAGCTGTGCTACAGGTTCTTCATTAATAATTGTAGCGCCTTTTGGGCTAATTAACTTTTCGTTAGAGACAATTGCCAAATTGAGTCCTTCTTTAAGTCCAACATCATGCCCACCCTCAATCAATAGGTGTTTCGAATTCTTGGCTTTTTTGACTTTTTTGTCATCAATTTTCAAGAAATAGAGGTTGGACCCCGATGTGTTTAGTACCCATTTGAACAATTGGTCTGCGGCATCATCAATGGCATTNAGAATTTTAACTTTATCAGATGTACCAACCATTTTGTTTACCTNAGAAGTGTAATCATCTATGTAGCCACTAAATTCTGTTGGGATGTTTATGNTTTTGAAGACCAAATCTTTGGTCATGTTTCCTCCTACTTTTTTTAGTGCGTTAAATGTGTTGGGGTCAATTTTCGCATTTAAAGAAGANCCCCCCGTCTTGCTNTTAGCTGATTTGTTTTTTGATTGACTAACTCCCGTGAAATTTTCGGCACTAATGGCCTCACCGGTTTTAACATCAATGTATTTAACTTCAACATCAANNCGNNCTTCTCTGGNTNNGTCTATNANCGANTAGNNNNTTCNGAGTTNCGNATNAANCCNNCCATNAGGTACTNNGCNGGAGTNCTTTTTCCNNNTTCNANAATTTCACGTTCAATNAACTCNCTNNGTNTCATGNTTTGNAGTTCNGTNNGNGCNTTTTCNCGNTTNGGAATNTCAATNACCNTAAANCGTTTNCTTTGAATNAGTCTNCGNGTAACAGCTTCATANAGNTCTTGCGANAGGTTNAGAGAGTCTTGTCCGGTGTTGTAAAAAGGAGTGATNCCCAATGCCGGAAGCTCTTGANNTGTTTGTGTTTTTGCTAAAAAGGCAAAATGGATCAATAAGGTAAAAACAAGTAAAGACTTTTTCATAGTTCTAGATTTGAGCGTTTAATACTAAGTCTGAATAATTAATCAAAAGTGCCAGCATAGATGTNAGGGAGCAACCGTATAAATTGGGTTATTACACTCCCTAATTGTAANGANGTTATAAGCNGTTNNAGNTGAANNNNAGNNNATAAAAAAGCCCTCGTAAAGAGGGCTTTNATGTGGATTTAACGAAATTAAAAAGTAGTCATTAGCGGTTAAGTCCTTCAAGCTGAAAAAACACCTGTTGGCCGGCACGTTGGTAGTGTATAACCAATCCTTTTTCAAGGAGAAATTGTTCCACTCCTTGGCATAAACTACCGCAGGGTTGTACATAATATCCNTTGTTGTCAATAACAGGCTCAAGGCTAAAACCTTGGATAAATGTTTTGCTTTCTCCCGAAACCCGGCTATAACCTCCCAATGCATATTTTTTTAANGCTTCATGAACAAGCTCTTGNACCCTTATACTATTTACAGTATCAAGGTAATTGATTGGGCTGGTAGCCGATAATTCAAAGCGAAAAGGCAATTGTCTTCCCTTTTTTAAGGTGCTTTCCATTTGTAGAATAAACGCATCAAATGCTGTTTTGCCATCNCTTTGCAAGGCAATACTTACTGCTTCTTGTATGTTGTTAAATGCCCGTTGATATGANTTNATGGAGGGCGAACTAGCATAAAGACTGGCAGTGTGCTTGTCTATGGCATTCAAAATCAATTGAACTTCACGATCTTCAGGATGCCCTTCCGGATCTGTCCAGATGATTTCAGCTTCAATGATGATGTCGGCCGGTAGCTCTTCAATCAATTCTTTCAAAGCATCGCGCTGATTGCCATCTAGGTTGTATTTCCGAACCTTTTCAACCAGCGCTTTTTGAGTTCTTAAATCTTGCGTAAAGGTATACCCACGATTAATCAAAGCATTGTTGATTTCAGCAACAGCAGCGCGGTAGTGAATGTCTTCTTCGTAACGCGTTAACACATCTTCGCCTGTGCGGCTATAAGGAATAACCATAACACTTAAAAAAGAACGGTTAATCTCTTGTGCATGTATTGCATGCAGTGCAAAAAATGCGAAGAAGCATAAAAGCAGTTTGTGCACAGCTATTCCCATTTAAGCATGATTCTTAAATTGCTATCACTCAAATGTTGTTTCAAGTTATCAATTTGCTTTTTGGTAACCTTACAAACAGAAGTGTGTGAGCGAACATCTGTGATCTTTAAATTTGCAATAGGATCTTCATTTAGAACAGTATTTCCGCTAGAACTGATGACCTTTTCATCTAAAACCATTCTCAATTTCAGCCCTTCTTCAAGTCCTATGTCTTGGCCACCTTCAATAAGAATATAGTCAACATTTTCGGCAGTATCATCACCTTCAACCTTTATAAAATAAAGGTTAGACTCTGAGGTTTGAAGCACCCACTTGAACAATTGATCTGCCATATCGTCTATGGCATCAATTACTTTCCCTTTGGTAGACGAGACATTGAGTATTTGAGGTGCATTGCTTGCAGCATCAGCTACTTCTGCTACATTCTGATTTTTTTTCTTAATGGTAGCTTTTAGAATTTGTTTTCCGGTTTCGGCAGCAGCTTCAATTTTTGGTAAACTGGTTCCTTTAAAACTTTCAGCAGCAATGGCCTCTCCGGTTTGTACATCAATGTATTTAACTTCAACATCAATGCGTGCTTCTGCTCCGCTATTAGCATTAGCCTGTTCAGAGTTGCGAATGAAGCCTACCATAAGGTACTCAGCAGGAGTACTTTTTCCCACTTCTAAAATTTCACGTTCAATAAACTCCCTGTGTTTCATGTTTTGGAGTTCGGTTTGAGCATTTTCGCGCTTAGGAATATCAATCACCTTGAAACGTTTGCTTTGAATCAGTCTTCGGGTAACAGCTTCATAAAGTTCTTGCGATAACTCCAGGTCATCTTGACCATTGCTGTAAAATGGAGTAACACCCAGTGCAGGAAGTTCTTTGGCCTTTTGAGCAGTTAAAGAAAAAGTAAAGCAGGTAAGAGCAGTAATAACAAGTAAAAGTTTTTTCATAGTTTTTAAATTATGAGGTAAATATGATTTAGAATAACAGCTCAAAAGTGGTTGGCCGTAAGGAACGTTACAACCATATAAATGTGGCTATTGGTATACACACATGTGTGGATATGAGAAGTGTGTCAGACGAATTAAAGAGGGGGTGTGTGNAGGGCGTTTGAAGAATTTTGCCCCATTATCATATAGCCATCGGTAGGATAGGACTTTCGGTAATTCGTAAAAGTGGATTAAAGGTGGNAGGNATTAGAGGTTTAAGAATACCTTTTNGNCCACTTGCTGCGCTCGTGCGGAGTTAAAAATGTCCAAGTAACAATTCTACTTGTTTTATTTCCATGAGATAACTTAATNGTGTCATAAACAGTTGCACCGGCTTTTCTGATCGCAGTATATATGGCTGAAAGGTGATCTTCTTTTGATACCAAAGACGTGAACCAAAATACTTGTTTGCCGAATTGTTTGCTCTCGTTNACCATTGANGTAATGAATGCTTTTTCTCCTCCGTCTGTCCAAAGTTCAGCAGCTTGCCCNCCAAAGTTGAGTTGAGGTTTAACCGCTTTTTTCTTCTTTAAATTACGCAGTTTTCTTAGCGATCCGGCCATGGCTTNTTCTGCAGAAGCATGAAAAGGAGGATTGCAGATAGCGAGATCAAAGAACTCGTTGTCTTGGATAATTCCAGTAAAAACATTGGGCAGNTTCTTCTGCAGCCTAAATTCAATAGCTTCTTTTAAATGCGGATTTTGGTCAACAATGTGTTGAGCATTTTCAATTGACTTAGCGTTGATTTCAGTACCAACAAAAGACCAACCATATTCACTGTTTCCAATGAGTGGATAAATGCAATTGGCCCCAACTCCAATGTCAAGACATTTTACTCGATTTCCTGTGGGAACTATTTTGTTATTGTATCTACCTAATAAATCTGCTGCATGGTGAATGTATTCAGCTCTACCCGGAATTGGAGGACAAAGAAATCCCTCAGGGATATCCCATTCTTTAACCCCATAATGTGTAATCAAGAGGGCTTTGTTTAGCGCCTTAACCGCTTTATCGTTAAAGAAATCAATGCTCTCATTACCATATGGATTGACTTGAACAAAGTCTTTCAGCTTAGGATAGTGCTGAATCAATAATTCAAAGTCATATTTGTCATTGTGCTTGTTGCGAGCATGAAGCCCTTTTTTTGTTGGGTGCTTTTTCACTAAATCATCTATTGAATGAGCTACAAAAATGACATAAAATAAAGAGATAGAAATACAATAGTTTTATAAGTACGAAGACCAAAACAGGTGTTTATACCTGTTTTTAACGTAAAATAATAATCCTTTTACTTGCATGTTTTAATTTTGTTATAGGAAAAATACCTAAATTATAAGAGATCTAGTTAGGTTGTTAATGTGTAATCATAGTAAGAAACATTTAATGTTTGAATGACTTAGCGATAAATTAGGGGGTATATTTTCGTGTGGATATAGAGAGGGAGCGTAAGGAAAAGTTTCATTTGTAGTTATAAGTGATTTAAATAGATGTATCATTGCGCGTTTTTTAGATAAAAGTGTTGAAAGTATTATCCAATACGGCTCCATAACTGTACACCTCATTGCTTGATATAGTATTTAATAAATATTCATATACAGCCCACCAGAAACCTATTTAAATTTTTATAACCTAAATTCTACAATTCTGCTATGAAGAAAACTTTTATCGGGAAACTGCTTTTTGCGTTAGTTTTTCTGTGTACAAATTCTTTCTTGGAGGCTCAAACAACGGTTACGTTTGATAACCAAGGATGGAGTAACCAAAGTGATATTACTAGCGCACTACCGTCAGTTGATGGTTATGCGTTTAGGTATTTTGTTAACGGATCCGTTCAAAATACAGGAGTAACATACTTGGCCAATAATGGCTATTCGGGAGGGGCAATTTATCCCTCAAGTAATCAATCTTCAGTGTTAACCNTCACCAAAGTTGGAGGTGGCGATTTTAGCTTTGAGTCGTTTAGAGTATTCTATGGCTCAGGAGCTAGTGGCCTAACCATTCAAGGGTATGACAATGGGAGTTCGGTTGGCGCTGCACAAGTGTCCAATGCGAATCTTTCAGGGTTTTATGAATTGGTTACACTGAGCGGAGACTTTTCATATGTTGATAGTGTGAGAATCACAGACAATAGNGGAGCNAATGGTTTTNCAGCTATGTTTGATGAGTTCAAGTTTGGCAATGCCTATTACGGNCCAAGAGCATANTTTGGATATGTTAGCCCTTCGACTTTGTCGTGCTACGGCAATACCAATGCTACAGTTGGCGTGTATACGCAAAACATGACATCTCCATANCAGTATATCTGGAGTACAGGAGATACAGTGAATACAACTTCTTCTAACAACTTCAAGTACAACATGGGAGCCGGAACATATACGGTGACNGTAACAGATGCAAATGGAATTGTAGACATTGTAGATACTACAATTTCTCANCCNGATATNCTGGGGACGTTAGCATNTGAGGATGCAAGTGCNACNTGTAACGGATATANAGATGGAGCAGCACATGTTGCTGTAACCGGAGGTACTGCTCCNTATACCTATTTATGGTCTAATGGTGCTACAACAGATTCTATTACAGGAGTAGCNAATAAGTATTATGTTTCAGTAACCGATAATAANGGNTGTTCAACTGTTGATTCAGTTATCGTTAACAATACTCAAAACTTAACAGCTACATTTAGTATAGATGCTACAAACATGTGTTACGGGCAATCCAATAACGCAGTGTCGGTAGTAGTGAATAACGGAAATACACCTTACAGTTATCAGTGGTCAACCGGAGCAACAACTACAGCATTAACCGGTCTTTCAGATGATACGTATTCACTTACGGTTACAGATAACAACGGATGTGAATTAATTGATTCGGTAGATGTATACGGGCCGGGAGAACTGAACATCACCACACCGGAAGTTATCGCTTACGAAGAGTTTTTTNAATCGAGTACAACATATTGCCAGGGAACTCCTCANTACGATAANTGGAAATCATTTAGAAATANCCTTGATCCTAACAATACGAGCTATCAGGGTATCCGCATTTCAGGAACAAATGATTCCATTCAACTTTGGGATGCGGCTATAGCCAATCAGTTGGCAGACGCATTNAACAGTGGGTACAACCTAACTTTATACGATGGCAATGGTGTCAAGTGGGAAGTGTTAACCGGCTGNTACCAGTCTGGATGTGTTGATGCAAGTGATGCGGTAGAACTTCAGGTAAATGTTTCTTCAACAGGGTGCTATTGTAATGATGGTTTTGTAATTCGNCCTGCTGCNGGTAGTCCTTTTTGGGGAGGTTTAGGAGGCTTCAGATGTTATGGAGGCAACCAATCGATACGAGTAGAATTTATCCTNGAAGATCCGGTAGTCGTTTCTGATATTTCNTGTAATGGACTTACGGATGGTAGTATGGAAGCTTTTCCGCTTGGAGGAACAGCACCATTCTCTTATTCATGGTCAACCGGAGGAACAGCAAGTTCAATCAGTAACTTGGCAGCAGGCGTTTATAGCCTTACGGTAACCGATGCCAATGGATGTTCGGCAACATTGACCGACACGGTTTTTGAACCTGCTCTATTATCAGTTTCAGATTCTTTAATTGCCGGAGCAGCATGTTACGGACAAGAAAATGGAAGTGCTACTGCATCAATCACAGGAGGTACTCCTGCATATCAATATGCATGGTCAAATGGNGATTCAACAGAAATTATTACAGCNGGAGCCGGAACTTACAGTGTTACTGTAACAGATGCCAGCGGATGTACCGGAACAACTTCTGTAACCATCAATCAGCCCAATCAAATAACAACATCAACTTCGGTAGTTTTAAATCAAAGTTGTGCTCCTTTTAACGATGGTGAAGTTGCTGTAAGTGCTAGCGGAGGAAATGGAGCATTTACATATCTATGGTCAAATGGCGCTTTAACAGCTACGGCTTCAGGGCTTGAGGCCAATACGTATTTTGTAACCGTAACAGATACCAATAACTGTTCTTTGTCAGACAGTATTGTCCTTCCGGTTAATACAGTCGTAACAGGAACNNTAAACATTGATTCAACAGTAACTTGTCACTCGCTTTCAGATGGTGGAGCCACTGTAGTACCTTCAAACGGGGTAGCTCCTTATACNTATTTATGGTCTAATGNAGCAACTACGGCTTCAATTACCGGAGTAATTTCAAACGACTATACGGTAACAGTTACCGATAATAACGGATGTCAGTCAGTNAGTACNGCAGTNATTACTGAGCCGAACCCACTGAGTGTTACAGAAGGGCCAACGCTTGTATTTGAAGAAACATTTACACAAAATGTAACCTATTGTCCGGGNGANCCCCAATANGATANTTGGGTAGCACTTCGTGCCGCACTAGATCCGGATAACCAAGAATATGTGCGCATTAAAATATCGGGAACATTAGATGCTACAGGAGTAGAAATTACAGATCCTGTTAAAGTTCAGGCGTTGATTCATGCGTGGAAAAACGGATATGATCATACGGAAACAGANAATGGACTCGACTGGACAATTGGATATGGGTGTAATGCTGCCTATTGTAACAATGGTAGCGATGCNATTGAATTGAATGCCATTTCAGGAACAAACGATTGTGCNTGTAGCCCGGGTCCAATCTTNAGACCATGTATCGGAAATACCAACTGGGGTGGTTTAGGTTCTACAACATGTGGCGCTGTAACCCAAACCATGCGTGTTGAGGTNCAGGAAGCAGCTCCGGTAGAAATTGAAAATGTTTCATGTTATGGCTTTGCAGACGGAACAGCTCTTGCAATTGGAGGAGGTGGAACAACACCTTACTCTTTTAACTGGTCAACAGGTGCAACAATAGACTCAATAGGAGGCTTAGATGTTGGAACCTATTCGGTAACTATTACAGATGCCAATGGATGTTGGGACAGTACATCAATTGCGATTACCGAACCAGATACATTGATTGCTACTGCAGGTGGTATAGACGAAACATGCTACGGTTATGCAGATGGTGTTGTAGGTGTTGGCGTTACCGGAGGTACTGAAGCNTATGCTTACAGCTGGTCAAATGGNGATATGCAGGATACNATTAACGTTACTAACGGAANTTATGGCGTAACCGTAACCGATGCCAATGGTTGTACAGATACTAGCTCTGTATCCATTTCAGGCCCGAATCAGATCATGGTTTCAACAGTTCTTGATTCGGCTATTAGCTGTACCCATTCAGGTGGTTTTACAGCTTCAGCAACAGGTGATAACTCGCCTTTTACCTATTTCTGGTCAAACTTTAGTTCAGGAGCATCAGTTACTGACATTGCTGTAGTTGGGACCTATTTTGTTGTNGTAACCGATGCCAATGGTTGTAGAGAGGTTGCCCAAGCAGTTATGACAGAAGACGATCTTGTAGCTGCAGCAGTAGTAGTAGATTCTAACGTAACCTGTAATGGTTTNCTAGATGGTGGAGCTACTGCAAGCGGATCAGGTGGNACAACACCTTATACTTACTTGTGGTCAAATGCAGCAACAACAGCNTCAATTACNGGTGTGTCAGCCGGAACCTATTCNGTAACCATTACCGATAATAATGGTTGTTATGATTCTACCTCGGCAACTGTAACAGAGCCGGCATTATTNGTAGCAGCTGCACANTTAGATTCTAATATTACTTGTAATGGTTTGTCAGACGGAGGTGCTACTTCAGCAGCAAGTGGCGGAACACAACCTTATGCTTACTTNTGGTCAAATGGTGCAACNACAGCNTCAATTACTGGTGTAACNGCAGGNACNTATTCNGTAACAATATCAGATGNNGCAGGTTGTTATGATTCTGCATCGGTAGTGATTACTGAACCAGCAGCATTACAAGCGTTATCAGTAGTAGACTCTAATATTACCTGTAACGGATTGGCAGATGGAGGAGCAACTTCAGCAGCAAGTGGCGGAACACAACCTTATGCTTACTTATGGTCAAATAGTGCNACAACAGCNTCAATTACTGGTGTAACAGCNGGAACCTATACGGTAACCATTACAGATGCCAATGGTTGTACTTCAACCAGCTCATCAACTGTTACTGAGCCAGCAGCATTGCTGGTAGCAACAGTAGTAGATTCTAACGTAACCTGTAATGGTTTGGTAGATGGAGGAGCTACTGGAAGTGCATCTGGTGGAACGATGCCTTATACTTATGTATGGTCTAACAGTGCAACNACAGCCTCNATTACAGGAGTAGTAGCAGGTACATATACTGTAACCATTACAGATGCCAGCGGGTGTGCTGATACTAGTTCATCAACTGTTTTAGANCCAGCTGTANTAACTGTAACTGTGAATGTTGACAGTAANGAAAGCTGTACAGGTACGGCAAATGGAGGTCTTACTGCTCAAGTAACCGGAGGTACGGCAGCTTATAACTATGTATGGAGCAACGCTGCAACAACTGCTTCAAATGCAAACCTATCGGCAGGNGTGTATTCAGTAACAATAACTGATGCCAAAGGATGTACAACAACAGACTTTGATACAATCAAGTTGGAAGACGTAACAGCTCCAACAGTGGTTACACAAAACACTATTGCGTACCTGAATGCTAATGGAGAAGCCAGTATTACACCGGCAACAATAGATAATGGATCTTATGATGCTTGTGGAATTGACACGATGTATTTGGATAACTATGATTTNACTTGTAGNGANGTCGGTTCAAATACAGTAACACTGTATGTTACNGATGTTAATGGAAATACAGACATGGCTACTGCTACTGTTACCGTAATGGATACAGTATCTCCAACGGTANTGGCGCAAAATGTTACAATTTATCTGGATGCCAATGGTCAAGCGAGCATCACAACAGCTACTGTTGATAATGGCTCAAGCGATAACTGTAACATTCAATCTTATGCATTAGATAGTACGGATTTTGATTGTAGCGAAGTGGGAACTAACACCGTGACTTTAACCGTAACCGATGTTAACGGAAATGTAAGTTCAGCAAATGCTACTGTAACCGTAATGGATACAATATCACCAACAGTGATGACGCAAAACGTTACAGTTTACTTAGATGCTAATGGTCAAGCGAGCATCACAACGGCTAATATCGACAACGGTTCATCTGATAACTGTAGCATTCAGACTTATGCTTTGGACAGCACAATGTTTGATTGCTCAGAAGTAGGAGCTAACACAGTGACTTTAACTGTGACAGATGTTAACGGTAATGCAAGTGCGTCAACAGCAACAGTAACCGTAATGGATACGATGAGTCCAACAGTAGTTGCGCAAAACGTTACGATTTACCTCGATGCTAACGGTCAAGCGAGTATCACAACAGCAACGATTGATAATGGCTCAGTGGACAACTGTAGCATCCAATCTTACGCTTTAGACAGTACTAATTTTGACTGTGGAGAAGTTGGAGCGAATACAGTGACTTTAACTGTAACAGATGTCAACGGAAATGTAAGTTCTGCGAATGCTACTGTAACCGTAATGGATACAATATCGCCAATAGTGATGACGCAAAACGTTACAGTTTACTTAGATGCTAATGGTCAAGCCAGCATTACAACGGCTACTATCAACAACGGTTCGTCTGATAACTGTAGCATCCAATCTTACGCTTTAGACAGTACTAATTTTGACTGTGGAGAAGTAGGTGCAAATACAGTGACTTTAACTGTAACAGATGTTAACGGAAATGTAAGTTCTGCGAATGCTACTGTAACCGTAATGGATACAATATCGCCAATAGTAGTAACGCAAAACGTTACAGTTTACTTAGATGCTAATGGTCAAGCCAGCATTACAACGGCTACTATAGACAATGGTTCATCGGATAATTGTACGATCCAATCTTATGCACTAGACAGCACAATGTTTGATTGCTCAGAAGTAGGAGCTAACACCGTGACTTTAACCGTTACGGATGTTAACGGAAATGTAAGTTCTGCGAATGCTACTGTAACCGTAATGGATACAATTTACCCTGTATTAATGCTAGATGTGGATGCATCAATTTGTGCAACAGGTACTTCAGGGGCAATGCATACATATATGGTTTCAGGATCAGACAATTGTAGCACAGGTGGAGTTATTCAAACCAGTGGATTACCATCAGGAAGTACATTCCCAATTGGAACAACCATGAATGTGTTTGAAATTACTGATGCAAGCGGAAATACTACAANCGATAGCTTTTTAGTAGAAGTGTATGATTTCCCTGTACTGGTAATCGATAGTCTTGATCTTATGTGTGAAACAGATGATCCNGTAGCATTATCAGCTACACCTGTAGGAGGAACTTTNAGTGGTGGAGGTGTTTCAGGAAGCACTTTTGATCCAACAGCTGTTTCAGCCGGAGCCAATATGATTACATACACTTACACAACAACAGAAGGNTGTACTTACAGTACGGTTAGTTATGTACAAGTACGCATGAATCCTGATGTTTATATGGGTAGTTTCGAAGACACNATTTGTTTGGAAGAAACTGTGGTAGCCTGTCCGGTGGGAACACCATCAGGTGGCGTATACAGTGGAGCAGGTATTGATAGTATTGTGTTGTACACTGCAGATGCAGGAGTAGGGCAGCATTACATTACCTACACTTATACCGATCAGTACGGATGTACAAGTAGCGATTCAACNTTGGCGAACATTGTACAGTGTTTAGACGGAGTGGGTATNAAAGGATTGAATGCAAATGGTGGATTTGAGTTTGTAGTTTATCCGAATCCAAACCGCGGTAGATTTACCTTNAAACACAACAGTTCACAATTGTTGGATTGTACAATCTATTCTTCAGATGGTAAACTCGTGAAAGCNTTCACAGTAAATCAAAAACAAGAAGAAGTTACATTCGAAAATCAAGCAGAAGGCTTGTACATGATGCGAATAACCGGAGATGGAATTTATGAGTTCATTCAATTCATGGTGTATTAANCCAACCCATAAAGAATTATAACCTAACAAGAATGAAAAACTTAATGCTTACAGGATTTGTCCTGTTAATGTCAAAGTTATTATGGGCTCAGTCGCCATGCGATAGTCTTCCCATGATAACCATTCAGGCATCAGATACAACACCTTGTTCTGGAGAAGAAATCGTTCTTCAGGCAAGTGGAGGAGTAATTTACAATTGGAACAATGGGGTAAGCAATGCTATTGCTTTTACCCCATCAGCTTCCGAAACGTATCAAGTTACCGTAACCGATACCAACGGATGTGTAGATTCAGCATCGGTATATATTGAAGTACTAACCTTGCCGGATGTAGTAGCAAATTCAAGTAGTTATAGCATCTGTCTAGGCGATTCTGTTTTATTGGAAGCTAACAATGCAGCGAGCTACAATTGGATTACACCAAGCATTAGCAACGGCTCATATTATACACCAACAACTTCAGGAACAAATGTTTTTGAAGTTGAAGGAACAGGAGCNAATGGGTGTACCAACACGTCACAATTAATTGTTTTGGTGAGTGAAGTTCCGAGTGAACCAACCCTCAACCAAAACAGTATAGCTACCTGTTTAAATGTTGCTTTTGACGGAGAGGTGATCGCCTCTACAACTGATGGTAGAATTATCTGGTACGAAGATGAAGCACTAACAGAATTGTATGAAGAGCAATCTGAATTACCTCTGATGAACTCTACAGTTGGGGTAACAACNTACTGGGCCACATCATTTGAAAATGGCTGTTACAGCNAAGGGGTAGAAGCTACNGTAGAAGTGTATGCTTTACCGGAGCTTGATGCGGGAGAAGATGTAACTGTTGAAGCCGGAAAACGAGGTGAGTTGGTTGCAACCACTAATGTTCCNGTTGTNGCTACATGGTCACCAGAAGTGAACTTGGATAATCCNTATGACTTGGAAACAGGTTACACGGCAATTCAATCGACCAATTATACTGTNTTTGTAGAAGACGAAAACGGATGTACCAATACCGATGAGTTGGAGTTTACGGTCAAATCAAATCTAGTGATCAGTAACCTTATCACTCCAGATGGAAATGGCGAAAATGATACTTGGAAAATCTATCCCAGATCAACTTTGTCTACTTGNACGGTNAAACTCTATGACGGTTTTGGTAGAGAGTTACTCAATACAGATAACTATCAAAACGATTGGGATGGNACTTACAATGGTGAAGCNGTTCCGGATGGAGACTACTATTACTATATCCAGGGGAATGATGGATACAGTAAAAAAGGAACCTTAACCCTTTTAAGATAATGTGTAAACCGATTAAAGATCAAGTAGCAATCATGAAAAAGATAGTATTATTATATACGTTGCTTTTGTTATCTGTAGCAGGTTTAGCACAGCAACAAACACAAAGCAGTTTCAACTACCTCAATGGATTTAATNTCAACAAATCCTATGCAGGAAAAGACGCATGTTCTCAGATATTTTTACAACATAAAAATCAATGGGTTGGCGTAGAAGACGCACCNACTAACTTGTCNTTACAAGCACATACACAACTTCCTAAACACTTTGGTTTAGGGTTAAGTGTCAACAACTGGTCAGCCGGATTATTAAGTGAGTTTGATGCAGCTATTGCTGTAGCGAAACATTTTTCACTGAGTAAAAACTTCGTGTTGAGTCCATCGTTTAATGTGGGCTACTCGAGGTTTAGCTTTAATGCAGATGATGTAGTAGCATTTGATTCAGATTCGTACCTGAACCAAGGNAGAACAGCAAGCAATAGCTTTTATGCAGATTTTGGATTATTGGCAACTTACAAAAGGTTAGAAGTTGGGATATCACTTCCTAAACTATTGAATACTGACAATTCGTTTGATATAGCCGATGTAGATCCAACATACAATGTAGAAAGCTACTTCAAGGCTCATGCAGCATACGATTATGCATTAAACGATGCGTGGGACATTAAACCAATGTTAGTGTACAGAACCATTCCTAGTAATGGAGATATGCTAGATGCTGTAGCAGCTGTTGATTATAAAAATACCGTTGGAGTAGCAATAGGATACCGTACCAATAGTGGTTTATTAGCTTCTGCTAATATTGAAGTAAAAAACATAGTGACCATTGGGTATGCTTATGATGCAGGAATGCAGCAGTTGGCTGGAATTAGCTCTGGATCACATGAAATATTGCTAGGTATTAAGTTCTGTAAAGCCTCTAAAGATGAGGAAGTAGAAGAAGAGCAGCACTATTACCTGGGAGGTGAACTTACTGCTGCTGACGGAGAGCCAATAGCAGATGCTCAAGTGGTATTAAAAGATGAGTTAACTGGAATGGAGACGACTGTAGTAACCGATAGTACAGGTAAATACCGTACAGAAGTTGCTCCTGGAAGAACATATGCCATTACAGCAACTCATCCNGACTATGAAGANTATCANGGAAAAGTAACCAGCGATGCTACATTGAGTGAAAATGCGAAGAGTATCGCATTAGAGCACCAAAGCGTAACTTTAAATGGAGTGGTATTAGCAAAAGCTGGCCAAACACCATTAGAAGGAGTTACAGTAACATTGCCCAATGGTGCCTNTAGNNCAACGAATAAAGCTGGAGAGTTTGAAAATGTAGCAAGTAAAACNACCTTAACTGAGGCTNTAGAGCAAAAAGCCACATTATCAAAANCCGGTTATCACGATACAACTNTNNCCTATACGATTCAGCCGGATANTTATGCAGCCATNAGTGTGCANGCAATGATGCGTGAAAAAGTTGAAGTNNTNGAANATCAACCAGTAGTAGTGGATGATAAAATTGAAATGAAGCCGATTTACTTTGAAGTNAGTAGTGCAAAAATCACAGCAGAATCTTACAAAGAATTAGATCAAGTTGTAGCCTTAATGAATGCAAATCCAACCATGAAAATTGAGGTGAATGCACATACGGATTGTACAGGTTCAGCTTCTGGAAATCAGACTTTATCAAACAAACGTGCCGAGGCTTGTGCCAACTATATCGCATCGAAAATTTCAAATCCAAGCCGAATTACAGGAAAAGGATTTGGTGAAACACAACCGTTAACCGATTGTGCNTGNCAAGATTGTTCAGGTGCTGATCATGCTAAAAACAGAAGAACGGAATTTNTAATTGTTGAAAAATAAACAAGTTNCATTCTTACCTAGATAATGTAAAAAGAGACTGTCATATGACAGTCTCTTTTTTTTTATGATTGAAATTTTAGCTCTTAGACTTTTACCCAGAACAAAAACAAGCCCCTTTAGAACATTTACCATATAATAAGGAATCTAAAAATAGATTTTCGCATCACTAATTCTATAAATCAAAATAGAGCCATGGTTCGAAAACAGTTGCTTNTTATTTTACTAATGATGATGGGGGTATTCTCAGTCCATCANCTACAAGCTCAGATAACGGGTTCGGGTATAATCACTGACCCGTATGTTATTGATAATTTTCCAACAACATTCTCAAATTTTAATTCGTCTGGAGGCGAGTCTGCCAGTGGAATGGGTGGTTCGTGTTCATCATTGGCTTGCTGTTCTGTAATAGTCTATAAAGTTACACTACCTGCCAATGGNGTGTTACGGATGGAAATGACCAACTTTACTCCACTTGCAGGTACTATGATAGGCTACAGGCCATTGGTCAGTAACCCCACATCTTACTCTGATATAGGATACGTTACAACTTTTGGGAATTTTTGTGGATACAGAGATTCAATGCAATTAGGAGCGGGGTATACAAACTGGCGTCAGATTCCTCTGGGAGGNACTCCAACAATCAATAATAACTATACAACAGTTTATGATTTCAATGCCCCAAGTAGCATTGCTGGCTTTATGCCGGCCGGGGACTATTATATTCTGGTTTTTAATGAAAATCAACAATCTAGCCTAGGTGTTGGCAGTTCTACTGATATAACCTTTGAGTTTGCCGAAGCTTGTGCACCTTTAACGGTTCCAACAACAGCTCAATTCGATACATTAGAACCCAATACGGGTTTAGACACGGTTAGTTTTTATGTAAAAAATGAACGCACCTTAGACGTTACCGTAGATTTTACGAATACATCGATAACAGGTGGAGATTCAACTGATTTCACGGTAATTACAAATCCTTCTTCTACAATTGCTGTGGGTGATTCAGCATTGGTGCAAATTCAATTTGCACCATCTGCTGGCGGAGCTAGAAATTCTACTTACAAAATAGCATTTTACGATACCAATTGCTCTACTTCATCAAGTGTAACACTTCAAGGAGCAGGGGCAGAAGCAGAAATAGTCGTAATAGGAAACAGCATAAGTATTACGAATAACGATTTAACTCCTGCAACCAATAACTTAACCAATATGGGTGCGGTAATTACCAATACCGGTTCGATTACCCATTCCTATCAAATTGTTAATACCGGTTCGGACACCTTGGAATTAACAAACAACCCAATAGTTACACTCAATGGAGATCCTCAGTTTGTCGTAAGCAATCAACCATCTTCGGTAGTTTTGCCCGGAGACACCACATCTTTTGAAATTACTTTTACTCCTACAACTGATGGAACAGTTACCACAGATATTTCTATTGTAAACAACGATATAGATGAGTCTTTATTTACGTTTAGAATACAAGCAACAGGAGCAGAACGTAATGGTTTACACTTTGATGGATCAAACGACTATGTTACGATTAATGCCGTGGCAGATGATATGGCCGGTGTTACCGGATGGACAGTTGAGTCATGGATTAAAGCATCGACCTCACAATCAGGTAATGATCATATCATCGCTGTAAACACAACAGGGTCTGGTAATACAATGTTATTCAGATTAGATGATGGTATTCTAAGTTTCTACGATGGTTCTGACAGTCATGTAGCAGGAACCGATTTAAGAGATGATACTTGGCACCATGTTGCAGCATCTTACGATAACGGACAATTAGCATTGTATGTTGATGGAGCACTTCAAGGTTTGTTTTCTGTTGGAACTGTCACTTTTGGTGCGAGTAACCGATGGAGTTTGGGTCAAGAATATGACGGAAGCTCAGCAGGTGATTATTTCAAAGGGGCACTGAATGAAGTACGCATTTGGAAGACCGTTAAAACAGCTCAAGAGATATCAGATGACAGATATTGTGAAGTGCAGTCTCCGGCAGCCAATTCAGATTTGGTAGGTTATTACACCTTAAATCAAGGAGTGTCTGGTGGTACAAATACAAGTATTACAGAGACGACAGATTTTTCATCGTATGGAAATAACGGAACGTTAACCAACTTTGCTTTAACAGGATCAACATCAAACTTTATTGCAGCAACCAATGTAGGTGTTAACTGTAATTCAGTTTCAATTACAGTGTGTGATGCGACTTCTTATACGGTAACAAGTGGAAGTACCTATACATCTTCTGGAGTATATACCGATACATTAACAAGTAGCACAGGAGGAGATAGCATTGTATATACAGATCTCTCAATTAAATATTACCAAGTCACACAAAACCGAATCACCGATACCACTGTGTGCGATACAATAAAAGCAGCTGCACAAACAGAATATACCCCATTTGCGACATTTGAAAAATCGGATGAAAATTGGATGGATGTTAGTGGAGTAGTTGGAGACCTAGTAAATACCAACCGTTCAATCTTTTTATGGATGAAAGCTGCAGGACAAGTAACAGGCGATAACCAAGTGCTTGTTGGAATAAATTCATCCGGTACGTCAACCATCACAAATATGATGATTAGATCTGATGAGGAATTAGATTTATACGATGGATCAAACTACCAAACAACGAATACTGTTGTTACAGATGGAGTGTGGCACTTTGTAGGCTATACCTACGATGAAACAACTAACAATACGATAACCTATATAGATGGTGTAGAAGTAGATTCCTATACTAACGGGCAATCCATTAGTGCAACAGACCGTATTTCATTAGGACAAGAGTTTGATGGTTCTACGCCAAGCAATTTTTTTGATGGAGATATGGCAGAGGTAACCTTCTGGAATGAAGTATTAGATTCTACAGATATTGCTTTATTGATGCAATCTTCGGTTCAATCTACGCATCCAAAATATGCAAATCTAAAAGCATATTATCCCATGGTAAACAATTGTGGTGATGATGGCCTTACTGTAGAAGATTTTAGTTCAAATGGATACGATGGAACAGCCTCAGCAAATGATATTGTAACTACCGATTCTCTTGCAGAGATATCAGGTCATAACGCAGCTCCACTATATACTAAATCATGGACTAGAAACGGAACTCAAGTAGCTACTACAGATTCGTTAGAATTAACAGGTGTTCTTCAAGGGGGAACATACGGTTTAGACTTAAACCTAGACTATTTCAATGTTTCAGATAGTTGGATGGTAACGCTATCACCAGCATGTTCTGGGCCAGTTGCAGCAGCGGTAGTAGATTCTAACGTAACGTGTAATGGTTTATCAGATGGAGGAGCTACAGCCTCAGCTACAGGTGGAACATCTCCATACAGCTACTTGTGGAGTAATGGAGCAACAACAGCCTCAATTACAGGAGTAACTTCAGGCATGTATACGGTAACGGTTACAGATAATGGAGGTTTAACAGATACTGCTTCTGTGATGATCATAGAACCTACAGTTATGGTAGCAGTTTCTCAGGTAGATTCCAGCGTAACATGTAATGGCTTGTCAGATGGTGGAGCAACTGTATCAGCAACCGGAGGAACATCACCTTACACGTATGCATGGTCAAACAGTGCAACTACTGCATTGATTACAGGAGTAGTTGCAGGCGCATATACGGTAACTGTAACAGATGCGAATGGTTGCACATCAACGAGCTCATCAACGGTTACTGAACCCGCTGCATTAGTAGCCAGTTCAATAGTAGATTCCAATGTTTCTGCATATGGGTTTAATGATGGAGGAGCAACAGCCTCAGCTACAGGCGGAACAATGCCATATGCTTATTCATGGAGTAATGGAGCAACAACAGCTTCGTTTACAGGGGTAATAGCAGGAACTTACTCTGTTACAATTACAGATAGTAATGGATGTATGGATACATCATCAGTTGTAATTAATCAGCCTCCTAATTATCAAGTTTCGGCAGTAGTAGATTCTAACGTTACGTGTAACGGTTTATCAGATGGAGGAACTACAGCTAATGTAACAGGCGGAACATCTCCATACAGCTACTTGTGGAGTAATGGAGCAGCAACAGCCTCAATTACAGGAGTAACTTCAGGCATGTATACGGTAACGATTACAGATAATGGAGGTTTAACAGATACTGCTTCCGTGATGATCATAGAACCTACAGTTATGGTAGCAGCCTCACAAGTAGATTCCAATGTGACATGTAATGGCTTATCTGATGGAGGTGCAACAGCAAGTGCAACAGGCGGAACATCACCATACACGTATGCATGGTCAAACAGTGCGACTACTGCTTCGGTTACGGGAGTGATGGCAGGAACGTATACCGTAACTGTAACGGATGCGAATGGTTGTACATCAACGAGCTCATCAACGGTAACAGAACCTGCTGCATTGGTAGCAGCCTCGCAAGTTGATTCTAACGTAACATGTAACGGATTACTAAACGGTGGCGCAACCGCATCAGCGTTAGGAGGTACAACACCTTACGTGTATGCATGGTCAAACAGTGCAACTACTGCTTCTATTACAGGTGTGACGGCAGGAACATATACGGTAACTGTAACGGATGCGAATGGTTGTGCCTCAACCAGTTCATCAACGGTGACTGAACCAACAGTATTGGTAACATCCTCACAAGTAGATTCCAATGTGACATGTAATGGGTTGTCTGACGGTGGCGCAACCGCATCAGCAACAGGCGGAACATCACCATACACATATACATGGTCAAACAGTTCAACTACAGCTTCGATTACAGGAGTGATGGCAGAAACGTATACCGTAACTGTAACAGACGCGAATGGTTGCACATCAACGAGCTCATCAACGGTGACTGAACCAACAGTATTGGTAGCAGCTTCTCAGGTAGATTCCAACGTAACTTGTAATAGCCTTTCTGATGGTGGCGCAACTGTATCAGTAACCGGAGGAACAATGCCTTATAGCTATGCATGGTCAAATAGTGCAACTACTGCTTCGATTACCGGAGTAGCGGCAGGTACATATACGGTAACTGTAACGGATGCGAACGGTTGTACATCAACGAGCTCATCAACGGTAACAGAACCCGCTGCATTGGTAGAAGCCTCACAAGTAGATTCAACCATTACATGTAGTGGCTTTTCAGATGGAGGGGGAACAG
>PAJI01000022.1 GCA_002705995.1 Crocinitomicaceae bacterium
GAAACTGTTGTAACGTACTTCTTTGACGTTGCCGCTCACCAAGTCATAGTCATACTCCACTACTTTCACCCCGATCTCGGGAATCTCATGGTAAAGGGCATTTACATTGCCATGCGGGTCATAGCTATAGTAAGTGGCATACCCGTCTTCAGTTTCCACTTTCTCAATGCGGTTACGCAGGTTGTTCTGTTCCAATTGAATAGAAGTTCCCGGAATGGTATACGTAGTAGAAAGGTACTCTCCGTAAGTGGTGAAATTCTGTTCATTAAACCCGGATACTTCGGCCACCATGGTAGTGGTTCCCGATTGATACGGGAAGTCCATGTTATCCCAGGCGGCATCCTGTAAATCAGACCAAGTAATCCCACCTGTCGGAACCAATTCTCCCCCTTCTATCAGCCTACCCAAAGCATCGTAACGCGAGTAGTTATATACGTTGTCTATAACTTGCTGAGCGCTTTGGCTGAACACCAATTGTCCTATGGCATTGTAGGCAAACTCTGAAACACCTCCGTCTGGTGTAGACTGCCATACCAACTGTTTCGATGAGTTGTAGCGGTATTGGGTCATGAGTGTATGCGTAGGAAATACTACTGATCCGGTTCCGCTGCTACGGTAAGCCGCTACATCGGCTATTTCTGCAGCGCTCAGGGTAGCCACTCCTTCTGGTGGTACGGTCTGAATCAAATTGCCCGCACGGTCATAGTAATACAGGGTATACTGCCCATAGTTCAAATCATAACTGTACGTCAACGAATCACTGTAGTTTTCCAAACAACTGGTGTAATAGTTCTCGGTCAACTCGGCTTCAGTTTCTTCCAAACAGTTGGCTAAAGCTAAAGCTATCTGGTTTTCGACATAGGCTTCTAACTCTTCTTCACAGGTGATTTCTTCAACCTCAGTCAATGATGCGTTCGACACCGGTTTTACCCATTTCATACAGATGTCACACGAAAGTTGAGGCGTACATTGATACCCCATATCACCTACGTCCAAAAGAATCCCCATAAGACTCTTCAAATCTCCTCCGGCCAGATAATTTGGGGTATAGAAGGGTGTGCTATAATCATTGGTATACGTACTACCTGAAGAGGTGTAGTTATAACAAACTGAGCCTGTTAATGCAAAATCAGCTAAATCAAATGATCCTCCCAAACAACCATCGCCTATGTTGTTGTTCAAAATCCAATCCCAATTCAAATCAAATGCTAACCATATGTCGTACGTAATATACGGAGAAAGTACGATGGGATAGATATCATTAAAAATATTACCGATGGTAGAACTTCCTATGCTGGATGGAATAAACCCTGAACCATCACTCAACACTCTAAAGTAAGAGAACATGTCATCGTATAACCACAAAGATCCCGGATCAATACAACCGATTTTAAATTCAATGGTGTTATCTGTATCGTACTCACAGTAAAAAAGGAAGGTAATCTGACGGATGTCTTTCATTGTTACCCCGGAGTTATTCGTACCTACTCCCCCTATGACTTGTACCACGGCTTGATACATGCTTCCGTTAATCATAACGGGTTGTGAGATTTCGTACACCTCCAATTCAAAATCATTCGGATAACTTGGGTTGGCCAAACTCGATGGATTTGCTGCTAAAGCAGTATAATTCGGATCCGTATAAATAGGACTTGAATTCACCTGACGGTATTTTAAAATCTCCGTCAATGATTCATCGTAAAAATCTGCCAAATCATTCATGACTTGGTAATGTGTATTATAGTTAGGATCATTAATGGAGTTATACCCGGTTTGGGTATACAGGTCTTCACTCAAAGCCATGTACCCATAAGGACATGCTTCGGTAAAGGTCTCCGTTGCTGTGTTACACCCTGCTGCGACATCTCCCATATCCAAAGCACACAGGTTAAAGTTAGCAGTAGTCAATGAGGTTCCCATGGAACCGCTGATGAACAACTCGTAACCATCATAGGTCTCTACGTTATCGCTTAAGTAAATGATCACTGTATTGCTCGAACGCTCTGCTTTGTAAACAGGGTCGGTCAAGGTTGAGTTGATCGCATCTACTATCGCTTGGGCTGTAGACTCTTCATCGCTTAGTAGCGGATCGTAATTGTCATAACTTATAGCCTGATTAAACAGGTATTCAGTATTGGAAATATCTTCTCCGGCTTCAATTAAAATGTCTTCTCCTCCGGTATTACTCGACAGTACATCAAAGGATACAGAAGCGATGTACTCTTCGGTACATACGTTAATAACTTCTATCGCATCCGGATTACCGGCATCGCAATAAACTCCATCTGTAGCCGGAACAGCATGCAATACATTGGCGGCATCAAAATAGAAATTGGCCAAGGTGAGTTCTGGTTTGTAACCGATGTTGTGTAACCCTACCATTAATGGACAAGGATTTCCGTCATCATCCAATCCTGGAAGGTAAGACCATTGTAACAAAGGTGTAGCTGAGTTATTGTTTTGCTCATCTCCGTCATCGCAGTACATGGCCAAGTGCACATTTTCGATTAAATCATCGGAAATATCTACAGCGGTTCCTCCATCGTCCCAGATGATGCTTACTACAAATTCTACTTCTTTGGCTGTAGATGCATCTACTGGAAAGTTTTCTTTAAATGTCTCCTGACTATATGAATAGCTGCTAATGGCTGTATAATTATAGGTGCTGTGTAAATCCAAAGGATAGGTACTTGCAGCAGGTGATCCTACTGTGCCGTCTGCTATACGGATAAGCATTTGGCGCTCAATACTTCTATTGATGAAACGAATCACGTCTTCTTGTACATCGGCTAAGGTTCCGATGTTTGAGTAACCGGTTCCGAAGCTATTAGGACGCTGGGGGGCAAACTTATTTCCATACAAAAAGGCTTGTTCAAATTCATACTGCTCTTCAAAAACTGCTGTACGGTATTCTTCACTGCTCAAGAAATCCTGATAGCAATCGTATGTATTCGGAGAACCTGGAATATACCAAGATCCACTAAAACATCCGGTTGATGTTGAGCAATCATTACAATCATTGTTCATAATAAGCTCGGTTTCCATCGTCAGCGATAACTCGCATTGTGAAATACACTGCTTTAACATTAAATCGGTATAACACGCGCGATCGTCTTCACTGAACGGATCGTTCCATGAATAAGTACCGGTTTCATCCCAAATACTAATGCCATTATCATCTGTATCGGGGCTGTAAATGCCGTTAATGCTGTTTTCTTCTAGCAAGTAGTTTTCGATAGAGACTTCAAAGGCTGCTTGCTTTGAATAACAATTGTCCATGCAGCTTTCTACTACCTCAAAACTAATGTCATTATAAAGTTCATCAGAACCTTCTTCATCTAAACTTTCAGGATTTTGATTGCTCACACAATCACACATATTACTGGCTAAAAAAGCATCTGCTTCTGATTGGCTCATCCCTACCGTAAGGCTTGTTGGTGCTATAAAATTTTGAACACAAACATCAATAGCATTCAACTCTTCATCTTCTTCATAATTACTCGGATAACCTGCAGGAATTCCACCGGTAGACATCATCGGTAAAAACATAACCTGCGAAGGTGCCTGATCATGGGGTGGCGGGCAGTTACCCGCATCTAATGGAAAAGCCAGCCCTTGATTGGCTAAGTATGTAGGGTCATAATACACAATGTAATAATAAGATGGATCACTGGCTGCCAGGGTTGCAGCATCATCTGCCGCTTGGGTGCCAATTTCTACTGCTATGGCGTAATCATCACAAGTGAGTACACCACTATAGTTATAGCCTACACAACTGGCCAACTGATCCCAGAAGTCAAACTCTTCATCCATGGTTACAGGTCCATTATTCCCCGTATAGCTACTCGATTGACCTGTTGCCACTAAATCAGCATTGTCTATGTTGGCCTCTAAGGCGGACAGGTAAACTTGGTAACACAGGATAATGTCATTGCTAAGAATCCCCTCCTCGCAAATCATGGTTTCCAACTCATCTTCCAATAGGCCGATGTCATTGTAATAATCATATCCAGACAGCGAACTCGCTGATATGGATAGGTAATTGCTATAAAGAGACTGATTGCTGATGGTCGCTTCTTGCTCTAAAGTTAATGCATCGTGTAACTGTTGGGCTAAAGCTGACAATTCATCGCCAAAGTAGTCTCCTCCACAATCTATGTTCGCTACGGTATCACATGAAAAGCTGTCTACTTCTATAGGGCCACAACAGTTACTGTCTGCTGTCCAACCCGCTGCTAACAAACGCAATTGCTGCAATGCTGAATCTAAATAGGTGTAATTGGATCCTGCTACAATTGGTGTATGGGTGTAAACGTGACGACTAATAACATAGGTGCCGGTTTGAAGGTGTACTACTCCACTTAAGAGATCTCCCATAAAGGCATTGCCTGAATTATCATTCCCTGCATTGTCCAACAACTGGATATTGGTCACTTGGGAATTGCTTTGCAAAGTGCTTAAATCAAATGATGCTGGAGGACTTTGACAATCGTAATTCGGATCTGGAGTGTAATTAAAGCTTAAGGTGATGTTTTTATCGGCATTGGTAGGATCTGTTGGACATTGTATCGATATTTCAACATAATAATCGCACTCTAAACAAAAGTCGTCCGGACAATCTACGCCAAAGGTGGCTGGGGTGAATTCATAATCAATGCTCACATCTGAAACTAAGGATCCGCTGTAACTGGTGGTTCCCGTNACAATTAAACTCCGGGAACTTTGACTTACGTCTTGGGTCCCTCCCGTACTCCCCTTAGGAAGGGCTTCGGTAACGGTAAACGGAGAATCCCCAACGGCTGTTANNTTATCCAATGGTATCGCATTGTTAACCATCGTGGCAATCACTTCGCCTGATTTGGCCAAATATTGGACGGTTTTAACTCCATTCGGATCTGTAGTTTCTGATTTATAAGTGGTTTCACTGGAGGGAGATTCGTTTCCGAAAATACGATCCAATTCATCTTGACTAACGCTACTGTAAGCATATTGGGTAGTGTGGTTGTCATTTGGATCTTGGCTAGAACTCAATGAAAAGGTTGATGTCGCTCCGGACTCTCGCCATACTCTTCCCGTTGCATCAGGCATGTATTGCGTGCGGCTGAAAACATAGTCATCGCTTTCTGGCACGCCAAAGTCACTCATCTCTGAATGNGTGGAACTACTATAATAATCAGTAGGCGCTGAGTTAACCGGAAGGTNCGGNNTGTANAGGCTCCCGTCATCGTCAAAATGCGCTGGNCCCATCATGGAGCCTCCACTCATGTCCATAAATTCATCTTGGTAATAAATACTCGAAGCTCCTGTTGGACTGAGCAAAGAGTTCAAGGCCGGACGACCACTAAAATCATATACTGTATGGGTACCTAATACGACTCCGGTGCTATTTATCCGGGTTTGTACTTGTGATTTTTGTTGTAAAGGGGTGGCATAGGTCATTACTTCTTTGTGCTTACCGCCTTCGGTATAGGTACGGGTATAGATCCAGTTTACATTTTCATCAAACTGGGTATAGTAGAAAACATCACTGCTTAATGTACTGGTGCTGATGGTATTGGTTGCACTCCCTAAACTTACATCGGATGAGGAAAGGTTAAAGCCTAAAGAACTGAACAATGCAGATGAACTCACGTTTAACGTTGAAGAAAGGGTGTTCCAATCGCCATAGTTCTTACGGTTCGATCGGCCTCCGCTGTAATAGTCTCCTATTCCGCGTACGCGCCATACGTAATAGCCGGTTCCGCCTACTGGAGTGTATGCATAACTGGTCTCGCCATTGTCTAACTCAACTTTTGTGGCATACTCCCATTCTAATTCTACGGTGCCGTTATCTGTTGGTTCTACTTTTAAAATCTCTAAATCATAGTGATCGTAATGGTAATTGGACGAGGATAAATCCCAGTCAAAGATCAACTGGTTATAGACGCCTGTTTGCGTTGGAATTTCTATTCCTGTTACTGCTAAACCGGTAGGAACGATGGGCGTACTCCCTGTACAGGTTTCTATCCCTCTATTGATCTTGTCATAAGCTACTATCTTTAGGTTAAAGGCATTTTGTGCTGCTGTAACTGTTGTAATTGCATTGCTCTGAGATGTTATTGCTCCGGATATGCCTATGCTGGTTACCCCTGAGATATTCGTATAGTCAAACTTCCCTACGGCTTCTGGTTTCTTGCTCGTAGTGTTTTCGTATACATCTAAGGTTAAGGTGGTATACGCACTGGAACTCCCGTTAATGAAAATATCGACCTGAACACTCGCATCCCAATCATTGCCGCCCAACATATATACTTCATCAAATCCTAAGCGGAAGATAATGGAACGCTCTTCATAGCTATACTGCTGATCACTACTTCCACACGACAGGGTACTTACATTATAAGTTGTACTTACTCCTGATGATAATGTACTATAAGCCATAGTGGTAACTGGTGACTCAACTTCTTCTGAGTGTAATACCATTACCTGAAACAGCATTAATAGTGTTAACAGGTTCGCCAATATAGGTACCTTAAGCCTTGGGATTAATGGGATCTTCATTTTCTTTTTTCCTTTTTTGTAACAGAAGCAATATTGCCAGTACATGCTTTGCAAAGCTAAAAACTGCTCTTGTCGGTTTTTTCGAATAATTTGATCCTAACTATTCTAAACAAAAAAAACCTGTACAAAATTCATTGTACAGGCCTTCTGGAAGTTTGTAATTCAAAAAAGATTACCAGATGATGATTTGTTCTTCTTCACCTGATTTCACCATAGCACTTCCCGTATTGTCACATCCCCATGCTTCTTTAAATTCAGGCATGTTAGACATTGGTCCAACTACACGAAATTCTGCTGGAGAATGCGGGTCAGTCATTACTTGCTTGCGCGTGTAAGAATCTGTAGCATGCATTTGCCATACTTGCGCCCATCCTAAAAACACACGTTGTTTATCTGTAAATCCATCAATAGGTTCTACAGGATCTTTTCCTTCTCTTGATTTAAGGTAAGCATAATAACCTAAGGTTAAGCCACCTAAATCTGCAATGTTCTCTCCAATGGTTAAGCTACCGTTAACGTGAACACCTTCAATCGGTTCATAAGCATCATACTGACGAATTAATCGATTGGCCAATGTATCAAAACGAGCACGATCATCTGCTGTCCACCATTGTTCAAGGTTTCCATCAGGACCATATTTGCTTCCTTGATCATCAAAACCATGTGTAAATTCATGACCGATAACACCACCTATTGCTCCATAATTAATCGCATCATCAGCATCTGGGTTGTAAAACGGAGGTTGAAGAATTCCCGCAGGGAAAACAACTTCATTGTTTTGTGGATTATAGTATGCATTCACAATATGAGCTCCCATAAACCAATCGTCTTTGTCTACTGGCTTACCCAATTTCGCATAATTTTCTTTGGTCTTGTACGCACCTAAGTTGTATACGTTTTGCAAATAACTATCTCTAACGATTTCCAAATCGCTATAATCTTTCCATTTGTTAGGATAACCAATTTTGTAGGTAAATGCATCCAGCTTTTCCATTGCTTTTTGTTTGGTTGCATCTCCCATCCAGTTCAATTGCTTAATTCTCTCACGGTAAGCACTTCTTAAGTCCTCAACCATGCTTTCAACTGCTTTCTTAGAATCTTCAGAGAAATATTTATCTACAAACAAATGTCCTAGTTGCTCACTTAATCCATTTGTTGTACCCAAAACACGTTTCCAACGAGGTTTCATTTCTTTAGAGCCACCCAATGTGCGACCGTAGAAATCAAAGTTCTCTTCTACAAAAGCCGTTGGTAAATAACCTGCAGCACTTGTAAATACCTTCCAACTAGAATAGGTTTTCCAGTCTTCTAACGGGAACTGAGCAAACAACTGATCCAATGCTCTTAAGTAATCTGGCTGACCAACAATTACAGAATCTGCCTTTACACCACTTAACTGTGTATATTGAACCAAGCTAATGTTTGGCATCAAAGCATCTGCATCGGCAAAACTCATTTTGTTGTATGTGTTTTCAGGATTTCTGCGCTCAACACGACTCATCATGTTTCCTGCCATTGCTTTTTCCACATTGTAAATGGTTTCTGCTTTAGCTTGAGCTGTTGCCTCATCATCACCTTTCAACACAAACATTTTGGCAATGTGTTGTTGGTATTGTTGTTGTATCAAAACAGATGCAGAATCGTCTTTTAAGTAATAATCTTTGTCAGGAAGACTTAATCCGCTTTGCGAAAGATGAAGTGCATTTACTGTTGAGTTTTTGCTATCCGGGCCAACATACATTCCAAATGGATTGGAAGCAATCCCCATGTCTAGCTCAGCCATTAAATCAACATAAGCTTCTCTGCTATCAACTGCGGCAATTTTCTCAAAAATAGGTTCTACTACTTTTAACCCATTGTTCTCAATGGTTGTAGAATCCATACCACTGTGGTACAAATCGCCAATAAGTTGTTCGTCTGTACCTTTTTTCAAGTTTTCCTTATCTGAAAACTCTTCTAATATGCCTTTGATTTTTTCGTTATTGGCTTCAATTAATTCGTTGAAACGTCCCCATCTTGGCTCAGATTCTGGAATAGGGTTTTCAGCGATCCAGCCGTTTGAAGAAAAATGAAAGAAATTTTCACAGGGAGCAATTGTTGTATCTAAACTGGCCACATCAAATGCGGGAACAACATTGCGTTTTTCTTTTTCCATGTCTTTAGACTCATGTGAGCCGCCACAAGCTGTTAATCCAGCAATGGCTGTTGCTACAGTAAGCGAGCGGACTACGTTTTTGTTTTTCAATGAACTGCTCATCTTGTTTATCATGTGTTTTTATTCATTGCGAAAATAGTTTTTTACCATACGGTGATCGACATTTTTGTGACGAACGGTTGCTCTACTTTTGAAAAAAAAGATGCAAACCCTTTTATTAAGATTGAGAATACTAATTTTGCAGCCTTAAAACGAACAAGCATATGTGGTTTGCACTCTATACAAGAATAGCACTAACAGCGGCAGTAGTCGGATTATCGGTTTGGCAGTTTATTGAAGGAAACATTGGAAACGGAATTTTTATCATCCTATTAGCGATGGTTGTATCTGCTACCATTTTTATGAATGAGATGATGCTTTTAGCATTTTTACAAATGCGTAAAAGTAATTTTGAAAAGGCAGACGGTTATTTAAACAAGATTAAAAAGCCTGAATTAATGCTAGGCTCTCAAGAGGCTTATTACTACTTCTTAAAAGGAACAATTATCAGTCATATTGTTTCACCAGGAAAAGCTGAGTCTTTCTTCAAAAAAGCACTTTCTAAAGGATTAAGGTTCAAGCATGATCAAGCAATGGCTAAGTTAAGTTTGGCAGGCATTGCTGCTACACGTAGAAGAAAACGCGAAGCTTTAAACTGGTTAAATGAAGCTAAAAAGCTAGACGATAAGAAGATGTTGAGTGATCAGATCAAAATGATGAAACAACAATTGGGGAGAATTTAATCCTAATTTTTAGACATAAAAAAAGGGTGATCGCTCATGAGCAATCACCCTTTTTCATTTGATTGAATTACGCTAGTTCTTCCGGAGTGATAATCTCAGCTCCGATTTTCTTGTCTTTTAGAATGGTCTGAATTTTCTCAACCAATTTCTCTTTAGGNATTACNATGTAGAACTTCCCACCATGCTTATTGGTTTCAGAGCTAAATAGAATCCACTTTTGAATCAATTCAGAAAGTATCTCTTTGTTGTATTTCTCTTCAATCACAAAGTAATAACGCTTCCCGTCTTTATCATCAATTGTAAAATCAGGAGTATATCCTCTCCTCGACCAGCTAAACTCCAACTTTAAAGGATCTTCATATCCGTTAATGTCTGACTTGGGGTTTACAAATCCTTTCTTCTCGTATGTTTCAATTAAATTTGAAATAATTTCTTTTCGCTGTAATGACATTAATTCTTGAATGTTTAATAAATTGGTATAGTTTGCTCTTATTTAGGCAAACCTAAAGAAAATAAAATTGTTTATATAACAACTACATAATTAGCTTTTTTCGAGCATTAATTAAACTTTAGTGTCATCTCCCANTAAGAACATCTCCTTTCCTTCTGATTACGTGAATTTTACAATTCAAAATATGGCTACATAGTCATTGTATACTTATAAGATTTGTACCATTTTTGGCGAAATTTTCTTTTCAACATGGAAAAACATTTTGATGCTGGCATCCCCAGCGTAGATTTATCTGACTTTTTATCGGGCAACGAGCAACAAAAAGCGGCTTTTGTAAAAGCAATTGGNGAAGCATATCAGCAAATTGGATTTGTTGCTGTTAAAAACCANGGCATAGGAGANCAACTTATTGAAGAGCTTTACTCTAATGTGAAAGCGTTTTTCAACTTGCCAGAAGACCAGAAAATGAAGTATGAAGTACCTGGTATTGGTGGACAACGAGGCTATGTGTCTTTTGGTAAAGAACATGCTAAAGGAAGAAATGCAGGTGATTTAAAAGAGTTTTGGCACTTTGGTCAATACGTAGATGATAATGACCCTATAGGTGAAGAATATCCTGCAAANGTATTGGTTGATGAACTACNTGAGTTTAATGTTACAGGTAAAAAGGCTTATCAGGAACTGGAAAAAACAGGGAAATCAATTTTAGCATCTCTAGCATTGTTTTTAGACCTNGAAGAAAACTATTTTGACGACAAAGTACACAATGGTAANAGCATTCTTCGCCCAATACACTACCCTCCTATTGAGGCCGAACCCAAAGATGCAGTTCGTGCCGGAGAGCATGAAGACATTNNNNTTATTACTTTATTAATAGGAGCTTCTGCNGATGGTTTACAGGTTTTAAACAAACAAGGAGAATGGATTAGTGTAACAGCTTTGCCTGACCACATTGTTGTGAATGTAGGAGACATGTTACAAAGACTTACAAACAACAAACTGCGCTCTACAACGCACCGCGTAATTAACCCACCCAAAGAATTNTGGCANACATCGCGTTANAGCATTCCTTTTTTCTTACACCCTAGAAGTGATATGCGCTTANATTGTTTGGAAAGCTGTATTGACNACAGCCACCCTAAACACTATGAAGACATTACTGCCGGTGAATATTTAGACGAGCGTTTGCGCGAAATCGGTTTAAAATAATATCGTTCTTANANTTTAGTAAAANGNAAAAGCAGCCAGAAAAAGGTTGCTTTTTTTATTTGAACGNATGTAAAACCATTTTAANCGTATATTGTTAATAATGCCAAGAGCGGAATCTTTTCTATTCCAAACAACTCTTTAAATTTGAACCAACCAAAAATTTTTGACATGAAATTAGCATCTAAAGGACTTCTATCATTGGCCGTAATTGCAATGGTAAGCTGTAGCAACCCTAGCTCAAAAGAAGGAGAACATTCTTCANAAACNGAAACAAAGGAAACAACGGCAGAAACNTGTACTTATGCTTATGATGCAGCTTCAACTACTGTNTCGTGGACAGCGTTTAAAACAACTGAAAAAGTAGGTGTTGGCGGTAAATTTGATGAAATCACTATTGAAGGAACTCAAGATGCTGAAGATGTTGCAGGAGTATTTAGTGGAGCAACTTTCACCATTCCTGTAAGCTCAGTAAACACTGAGAATCCTGACCGTGATGAAAAAATCAAAACATATTTCTTTGGTCAATTAACCAATACAGAAAACATTACAGGTAGTCTTAAATCTCTTGGAGAAGATGGAAAAGGTATTGTTGCCATCAAATTCAATGATGTTGAAAAAGATACGGAACTAGATTACACCGTAGAAGGTGAAACTGTTACTCTTTCTGGTGTGATTGATGTTTCTGAATGGCAAGCAGAACCTGGTGTTGAAGCATTNAACGAACAATGTTATGATTTACACAAAGGAGCTGATGGCGTAAGCAAATTATGGCCTGATGTAAAAATTGAAATCACTTCAACAGTTACCAAAGAGTGTATGTAAGCTTATAACACTATAACAAAACTGAAAGGCTGCAATGTTCAATTGCAGCCTTTTTCTTTTTAAATAAGTGTAATTTTGCACCATGAAAAAACGTGTAGTTGTAGGCCTTTCAGGAGGTGTTGATTCCAGTGTAGCNGCTCATTTGTTGATTGAGCAAGGCTATGAAGTTATTGGGATGTTTATGAAAAACTGGCACGATACTTCAGTTACCATTTCTGATGAGTGTCCGTGGGTTGATGANAGCAATGATGCACTTCAGGTNGCNCAGAAATTAGGAATTCCTTTTCAGACCATCGATTTGAGTGAAGAGTATAAAGANCGCATTGTAGATTACATGTTTGACGAATATGAACGTGGCAGAACTCCTAATCCCGATGTGTTATGCAATCGAGAAATCAAATTTGATATTTTCTTAAAAGCAGCTATGCAGCTTGATGCNGACTATGTGGCNACCGGCCATTATTGCCAAAAAGAAACGATTGAATTGGAAAANGGAGAAACCGTTCACCGTTTGTTAGCTGGTGCTGANCCGAATAAAGATCAGAGNTANTTNTTNTGCCANTTNACNCANGAACAATTGAGNAAAGCGCTCTTCCCTATCGGACATTTGCAAAAGCCACAAGTACGTGAAATTGCTAAAGAGCAAGATCTCATAACCGCTGAGAAAAAAGATTCTCAAGGATTGTGCTTCATCGGTAAAGTAAAATTGCCAGATTTCTTACAACAACAATTAAAACCCAAAACGGGTAATGTGGTTGAAGTTCCTGCNGAAAGTGAAGTGTTCAAAAATGGTTTTGCTAAAGANGACTTAGAGTCAATTACCCAAAAGTTTCATTATGTACCAGAAGCAGGAGCTGTAATTGGAGAACATAAAGGGGCACATTATTATACCGTTGGTCAACGTAAAGGGTTAGGAATTGGCGGAACTCCAGAACCTTTATTTGTACTGGAAACAGACACTAAGACCAATACCATTTATACAGGTCAGGGAGAAAATCACCCGGGATTGTACCGTAAAGGATTAAAAATCTTGAACAACGATGTGCATTGGATTCGTGAAGATTTGAAAATGCAAACCGGAGAGTCGCGCGAATACGATTTCAGATTCCGTTACCGTCAGGAATTGTTCAAAGCCACATTAACGCAAACAGAAGAAGCTTTATANGTGCTATTTGAGACTCCTCAACGAGGAATTGCTGCCGGACAATTTGCTGCTTGGTACGATGGCGAAGAATTACTGGGATCAGGGGTAATTGATTAAGGTAAAACAGGAAGTTCTTTTCTCCAACCGTATTGTTGGGCTTTCTTCCATTCTTCTTGATAATCTTGCTGTTGGNNTTTNTTTAAACTTGCAGCATAAGCATAAATAGGCGCGTATACCGTGCCTTTTTTTATGGCTTCATTTAGCACTTCTAATGCTTTTTGAGNTTCATTTAATCCCACATAACAACGTGCTACAACAATCGGATAATCTAAAGGNTGACTTTCTTGAAGCGCATTGAACTTTTCCAAAGCATCAGTGTAGTTTTCANTGTATAAAAACGCTTTACCATAATAATACGTTTCGCTAGGATAAGTATCCAACTTCTGATCTGCTNCCAGTAATNCCTTTAACGCTTCTTCCCCATTTTCCTGATCNAGGTAGATTTCAGCCAATGCCAANTCGCTCAAACCTTGTTCTGGAAACTGATTCGAAACCCATAGTAATTCGGTTAAAGCATTTTGAAATTGNCCTGCTTTTTTCAATGCCATTGCTCTTTGATAAGCCGGGTCAAAATCAGANGAATCTAACGCTAATGCTTTTCCATACATTGTTGCAGATTGTACGTATTCTCCCAGAGCAGATTTCACTCCNCCACTCAACATATAAACCTCTTTATCAACTGATTTAGGAGTNTNNTAAAACAATTGGTTTAAGTAATTATCTGCACTTGCATACTCTCTCTTTCTATACAGTAACTCCNCNAGTAATTTCAACGAGGCAGTTTCCTCCTCCTTTTTTTTCAATGCGNTTTTCAGCGCTTCTTCCGCTCTATCATAATAAGTCAACTCNTAGGCTAATTTTCCATATTCATACGAAAGTCCTACTGTGTCAAANCCTTTATTTATAGCTTTTTGATAGGCATTAAGTTGTTCCTCTGCATAGCCTTTACTTAANCTCCCCTGTAAATAATACCCTTCACCTTTTAATGTATCTAGCGCCAACATTTCATTTGCTTCTACTTGAGCTGAATCATAGTTAGAGTGTTCCAATTGCTCTAACCCCATGTAAAGTGAAGCCAGATAATTGNCTTTCAGNAGTTTCAATTCTTGTTCAAATTGAACAATGTCAANTGGTGCNGTCTTTCGAACAGCTTTAGCATCTAATGAATCAAAAGTAATTGCCGCCCTGTGCAGCTGTTGCATTTTAACCAAGGCCTTGGNTTTTAGCAATAAAATATCGTTTTGCCACTTCCCTGCTTCCTCNCCCTTATTTAGCGTTAAGTAAGCTTCTTTCCAACTCCCTTGTTCATAATGCTTTTGAGCTNTTTTTAATCGTTTTTTGGGCGACTGAGCNAAAGCACTATTGGTCAATAAACCAACTGCAACAAATAATATTAAACGATACTTCATAAAAGACTTCTTTTGAATTCTTCTGCTGCCAAATTACAACGAACCGTTCAATTCTAACATGTTCCTTTCAATGTCTCCATATCGATAGTTTGAGTACTTTTGCATCAAATTTCACACACATGCAAGAAGGATTAGATCGTATAGAAGACGCCATTGAAGATATCAAAAGAGGAAAAGTAGTTATTGTAGTAGATGATGAGGATCGNGAAAACGAAGGAGACTTTATTGCTGCTGCTGAAATGGTTACTCCTGAAATGATCAATTTCATGGCTCAACACGGAAGAGGACTAATCTGTGCACCTTTAACTGAAGATCGCTGTAATGAGCTTGACCTTAACTTAATGGTTGATGACAACACGGTGCTTCACCATACACAATTTACTGTATCTATAGACTTAAAAGGACATGGTTGTACCACNGGAATTTCTGTACACGACCGTTCAAAAACGATAAAATCATTGGTTTTACCNGAAACCCAACCTTCTGATTTAGGTAGACCAGGACACATATTTCCATTGCGTGCTAAAAATGGNGGAGTATTGCGCAGAACCGGCCATACTGAAGCTGCTGTTGATTTGGCACGTTTAGCAGGATTACAGCCAGCTGGAATTTTGGTGGAAATTCTTAACGAAGANGGNTCNATGGCTCGNTTGCCGCAATTGCGCGAAGTAGCCAAAAAGTTTGACCTTAAGCTGATCTCTATNGAAGATTTAATTGCCTATCGCATGGCTACTGAATCGTTGATTGAGCGTACTATGGAAAAAACAATTTCGACAGACAAAGGAGAGTTGAAATTGATTTGTTACAACCAAACNACTACTGGTGAAAAACACATTGCNTTNGTGAGTGGCCAATGGACAGAAAACGATCCGGTATTGGTACGTGTGCATTCTTCTTTTGTAAAAGGTGATTTGGAAAACTCTTTCCGTTTAATTTCTGGTCCTCAATTGCACGCTGCTATTCAGCAAATAGAAGAAGACCGTGGTGTGGTTATCTTTATGACACAAGCGCAGGACAAAGATTTTGGAATGACCATTGAGCAGGTTGAAACCGAAGGGTTAGATCACATTGAAGCCAAGTTAATGACTAAAAAGATGGATCCGCAAGATTACGGCATNGGAGCACAAATCTTACGCGACCTTGGAGTTCGAAAAATGCGTTTGCTTTCTAACCACCCTAAAAAGCGCACAGCAATTATTGGTTATGGTTTAGAAGTAGTTGAAAACGTTCCGTTAAGTACTCGTAAAGAAGCCATTACAGAATAACACTGTTTTTTTCTTAAAAAAATTTCATAGCAGGTTAAACCTTCTCCAGTAACTTGCATCTTACCTAATAACAATGGTGGTGCAAAGCGAAGAAGAATTAGCGGAGATCTTTCTCCAAAGCGACAACCTTAACTACGTTTTTAACCAAATATTACGAGCGTACAAAGAACGCGTATATTGGTTAATTCGTAGAATGGTATTGACGCATGAAGACGCTAATGATTTAACGCAAGAAGTATTCATCAAAATTTGGGAAAAGCGTGACCAGTTTAAAGGTCAATCGGCATTGTTTACATGGATTTACAGAATTGCCGTAAACCACACGCTCGGTTACCTTCGCAAAGAAAAACGTAAAGCATTCTTTTCATTGAGTGATCCTGAATCGAAAACCCTCTCAAAATTAGAGGCCGATCCTTATTACTCAGGAGATGAAATGCAACTGCAATTTCAAAAAGCATTGCTTACGTTACCAGAAAAACAACGTCTTGTATTTCAAATGAAATATTTTGACGAAATGAAGTACGAAGAAATCAGTGATGTATTAGACACATCAGTAGGTTCTTTGAAAGCTTCTTACCACCACGCTACAACTAAATTGAAAAAATTTTTACTTAACGATTAAACCTTTTCAAACCACCTGCATCAAAGTAAACAGATGACAACAAACAAACACATATTTAACAAAGGACGAAACGGATTCGATATCCCAACGAATTATTTCGATGACTTAGAACAACAAGTTCAAAGTCGGGTTTCGGAGACAGGTTCTTTGCCGGTTCAAAAAAATGTGTTGTCCTGGGTTTTATCAGGAGTTGTTGCCGCAGCAATAATAACTGTAGCTTTTATCGCTTTTGATACTACACCTAAAGACAATGTTGTTGCTCAGCAAGAGCCGGAATTAAGTGAGGAGCTCATAGAGTATTTCGATATCGATTACTACGATCTAACTTCAGAATTGGTTGAAGGAGATTTAACTGTAGAGGAAATAAACCTGCTAGATGAAACGATTTCTGATGAAGTGATTGCAGATTATTTGGAGCGTGAAGGGGTATCAGATTATGACATCTACGCTTATTATTATCAAGATTAACAACTATGAAAAAGATTTTAAAACAATTAACCTTAGTCCTTATGATGGGATTTCCCCTGATCTCCATCGCACAGGATCCGCCAGGTCCAAAGCCTGAGGATTTTGAAAAAATTAAAGCTCAGAAAGTAAGTTACATTACATCTAAATTGGAACTTACACCTGAAGAGGCTCAACAGTTTTGGCCGGTTTACAATGAGTTTGATGATAAAATGCATGAACTTTTTGAAAAGAACTTCAAATCAAAACCAAAGCCTCATCAAATAGAAGAACTTACTGATGAAGAGCTTGAAAAACAAATGGAAGAGCAATTTGAAATGCAACGCCAAGAGTTAGCTTTAAAAGAAAAGTACCATAAAAAATATTTAGAAATTTTATCTGTAAAAAAGGTAGCCATGCTCTACCGTGCCGAACATGAATTTCGTTTTGAACTCATGAAACGTATGGAAAGAAAACCTCGCGGAGACGACAAAGATCCCGGTCAACGTCCGCCAATGGATCACTAGTTAGAACATGGTAAAGATTTAAACAGGGGGATGAAAGAAAAGAGTCGCTGGATAGTTCAGCGGCTTTTTTCATTTTTGTACCATCATGCAAGACAACAACAATACCTTTTACAACCACCTAGCTCAAACCACACAAGAGCCAATAGGGCTGGCTGTAGAATCTGCCAAAGGATCTTATATCTACGGCAAAAACGGAAAACGTTACCTCGATATGATTTGCGGAGTAGCCGTTTCTAATCTAGGGCACGGTCATCCTAAAATTGTAAAAGCCATAAAAGATCAAGTTGATCGCCACTTACACGTTATGGTTTATGGCGAATTTATTCAGGATGCTGAGAATGCACTTGGTGAGGAACTCCGCAAAATACTACCTTCAAAATTTGACAATTACTACTTCCTTAACTCTGGAACTGAAGCTGTTGAAGCTGCCCTAAAACTGGTAAAACGTGCAACTAATCGCACAGCAGTTATAGGGTGTCATAATTCTTACCATGGCTCTACACATGGCTCTCTGAGTGTATCCGGAAATGAAAAGAAGAAAAATGCTTTTCGNCCGATGGTTCCGGGAGCCCAATACATTCGCCACAATGTTATTGATGATTTAACAACTATTACAGANAATACAGCCGGTGTAATTGTTGAAGTAATTCAAGGAGATGCAGGAATAAGAATTGCCAGCAAAGAATGGTTAGCTGCTTTAAGAAATCGCTGCAATGAAACCGGAGCCTTATTGATCTTTGATGAAATCCAAACCGGTATAGGACGCACAGGTAAAAACTTTGCTTTTGAACATTATGGCATTGAGCCAGATATTATTGCTTTGGGAAAAGCACTTGGAGGAGGAATGCCTATTGGAGCTATTGCGGCCAACAAAACATTAATGGAACTTTTCTCCCACTCTCCTATTCTTGGGCACATTACCACTTTTGGTGGTCATCCCGTACCCTGCGCTGCCGGAGCTGCTGCATTAGAAGTTCTAAGAACCGAAATTGACTATGCTGAAGTAGAAGCCAAAGGAACCTATCTAGAAAAAGGGTTACAACACCCTATTGTAAAAGAAATAAGACGCATAGGACTCATGTATGCTATTGATCTAGCAAGTTTTGAGCAAATGAAAAAAGTAGCCGATTATTGCTTGGAAAATGGTGTAATTGCCTTTTGGTTCTTGTCTACCAATTACGCTTTTAGACTATCTCCTCCCTTAAACATTTCATATGAGGAATTAGATGAGGCTATCGCTATTATTCAAAAAGGATTTGGTTTAGCTGCTGAATATTGAAACAGCAGCTGCCCTACTTTTTTCAAATCCATATAAGCACCTTCTTTAAACACTTGTCTTTCTTTAGCAAAGATCTTAAGTACAGGAGCTGACATCACCATTTCAGCACCCGAAAGGTGCATGTTTTCTGTTAAATCAATCACCATTAAAGGAACATTGTACCGCTGAAACAATTCTTCTACTCTTGGCAATAAAACATGACACACTCCACAATTGGCCGTTTTAAAGTACAAGCCACACAGGTTATGTTCTTGCTTAAACTCCTTTAATTGCAATTCTGTTATCATTTTGTAAAAGTGCAAAATTTCGCTTTTAAAATATTCATGTATATACATATATGTTTACATTTGCATGTATAAACATGTAATTACTATGAACACGATAGAACAACTTTCAAAAGCTTTTGACTGGAGATATGCTACAAAGAAATTTGACGCAACTAAAAAAATATCTGCAGAAACCTTGACTTTGCTGAAGGATGCAATGCGCAAAGCTCCATCTTCATTTGGACTACAACCTTATGAGGTTTATTTAGTAGAAAGTGATGAAGTGAAAGAAAAATTGAGTCCTGCTTGTATGAATCAGCCTCAAATAACTACAGCTTCTCACCTTGCTATTTTTGTAGCTAAAAACGAAGTTTCAGAAGACTATGTTGAAAAGTTCACCACTCTGGTAAGAGACGAACGCAATTTCACTGAAGAATCTTGGAAGAACTTTGACGCTTTTCTAAAAGGAGTTATTGCTTCAAAAGGTGAAACTGTTGCCGGTTGGACCCAACGTCAGGCTTATATCTCTGCAGGATTTTTGTTACTAAGCGCGGCTGGCCTTGAAATTGACAGTTGTCCAATGGAGGGTTTTAACCCAGAAGCTGTTGCAGAAGTATTGGGTGTAAACTTTAATGAATATACACCTGTTGTTATGGTTGCGCTTGGACACCGTTCTGAAGAAGACGCCACGCAACACATGCCAAAGGTTAGAGTAACTGAAGAAAAGTTAATTCATACTCTTTAATCATCTTTTTAAGTTAGAAAGTAGGTTTATTTTCTTTTTTGTGATGGATCCCCTAGCGGGGAAGTTTAGGCTAGAAAAAAACGGTCGGAAGGGGTTCCGACCGTTTTTTTATTGAAACAATGCTACTTTTGGTATTCTCGTTGAATAATTAACCGCTACTCTCTAATGAACAACTACTTCTCTCCCCTATTTTTCTTATTTCTCTTAGGTAATTGATGATTCTGGCAATGTTTCGAGGTTTGGCAACCTAAGTACATATGGAAACTTCCACGGAACAGATAGCCTTCAGTTTCATTTGCAGTTTGGAGGGAAAGGTGCTACTACCGTTTACGATATCTCCGGGTCAAAAAATTAGCCTTTATTTATTCCTTGCTTTGTTTCGCTCTGTGAATTAGATGTTTAATTTAGTTTCAACTGAAATTACATTAAATTGCTCTTGCAGCTAATCCTCCTTAAAAATGAGAAAAGAAGCGATACTCTACGTTCATGGTTCAGATTGTATTGTAAAGAACGATGCACTTAATCGACTAATGGACAGCTTTACCAATGCCAATACGTTTGCTGATATTGAAATCTCTGATACCATCGATAAAAATACCGGTGAGCAGGTAAAAAAAGTACGGGTCAATTACTACGGAAGCGATGTACAGAAAGAGTTCTACGTATACGAAGTATTCTGGGGAGACTTAAAGGTTACATTTGACGAGCAGCGTCCTCTACAACGTTTTATTAAAAGTTCTGGCCTGATTTTATACTGGCTCTTCTCTAAAATTTGGGGTGGAGTTTTCACCACTCCCAAACTGGCTTTTCCCATGATCATTAGCATGGCCTTAATGATTACCTGGAACATCAGCCTTTCATTAATGCTTGTAGGCGAATTAAAAACATTTATAGCAGAAAAATATCCTGATTTTCTGGCTGATGAGAAAGTGCATCGAATTATCGAATTCATTACCACTTGGGGAATTATAGAATCTATTATTGACTTCAGCTGGATTTTTTGGGGCGTTAGTACTCTTATCTTAGCTCTCTTTCCTGTTGGTAAAATTGTAGCAATGGCACACTTTGTTCGAAATTACCTTCAAGACAAAAGTTTACGTTCAAATCTGAGGGAACGCATTATTACGGCTTTTAAAAATCTAGACAACGACATTGAGTTTGATCGTGTCTTGGTTCTAGCCCACAGCTTTGGAAGCGTCATTACAACTGAGTTTTTGTCTCATCACCAAATTCCTATTCAGCAAAGTAATTTAAGAGTCATAACACTTGGTGCAGCCTTTCGTTTTGTGTCTTATCGAGAAAACTGGGTGAAACAGATGTTGTTCAAAGCACAGAGCTATCCGGGAATTCAATCTTGGAAAGACTATTTTTCACATAAAGATTGGTTGTGTACACGTTCGCCTAAAACCAGTGAAACAAATACGTTTGAAAGCATTGAATTAGACCATCCAGTTCCGTTGAAAGAACAAGTGAACGGCACATCTCACCAAATGTATTTTGAAGAAGAAGAGGTTCTTAAAGACATCTTAAGCGCATAAACTTCAGAATTTGTTAAGAATTCTGAAAAACTTCTTCTGGTATTTTCAGGATCTCTATTTTGTAAGCAATCAAAATTCCCACAACATGCGATTAAAGTCATTCTTACCATCTATTTCCCTGTTTTCAATTGTTTTTTTACTCTCTGGCTGTTCATTGTCTTACCGTGTTTTATTGGGTATTGATAGTACTCCAGGCATTTATAACAATGCAAAAATTGCACAACAAGCCAAGCGTAGAAGAATACCGAAAAAACAGCTATATGTATTAGATACTATTAGCTATCGTAATGCTGTAATTGCCTCTACTAAGGCTCAAATAAGTGAGTTAAAAGCGGCTACTGAACCAGACAGCAACTTGCTAAAACGAACTACTAACGCTAGAAAAGATAATTTACAACCTACTCAAATTCGCTTTTTTAATGCTGACGGATCTGCCTTTTACAAAATGGTCAACTGCTATGTAGATCCACCCATACCTATGAGTTGGAATAAGAATGGAACATTCAATACTTTCCCTCCTAAAACTGTAGATGAACAACTAACTTATGGCAATGAAGACCTTGGTTTCTTTTTAGAACATATTGTCTCGTTAAATGGAGAACACATAACAAAAGAAGACTTACCGCAAGCAGATTATTATGCAGTTCTCATATGGAATAAATTCTACAATCGTCCCTCAAAACGACTCATTGATAGCATGAAGCGCTATCAGAAGAAACACGATAACATCAACATTCATTTTCTATACGTCAATAATCAGAATGCCCAAATATGGCCATATCTCAACTCTGAACAGAAGAAACTAGTTTTTGACGCATTAGAGAAAGCAAATAGTCAGCAAGATTCATAACAGACATAGCCTATTACCTACTGCGTTAATATAATATTCAATAATTTTCATCCTCACACGTTCCATACAGGTATCAAACCCGATAATTATGCACCTAAAAACTGCTTGCTCATTTGCCTTAGCCTTTCTTTTTACGGCATTTCTACTCCAGGCTCAAGAAACCATTTTACTAAAAGACCAAACAAAAGTGATTTATACCATGAACGCTGGTCGGTTAGATGGTGAATACACTTCTTATTATGCCAATGGCCAATTGAAAGCTTCTGGACACTACAGAGCTAATCAACGTATTGGAGAATGGACGTTTTACACTGAAGATGGAGAAGAAAAAGTTGTAAGAGAATATAAATCTTCACAGCAATTCGATCAGGTTTACCCCCATGAGCCTACAGAACGTAAGGCAATAGCAACCAATGCTTACGAGCTAGAAAAAATGGAAAACAACTGCTACCCTTTTGCTTCGATAGAAGCAGGAAATATACTTTGGAGTAGCCGTTTCTGGCAAGTTCTTCCAAAAGAAGAAAATCCGTTACTTTATGAAAACAACTTGCTTTTCAATACGCTAAAAGAAGGCATTGAAGATCGAACCGTTTTTGCCTATCATCCTTCAGATGAAATACTGGCCTCTCCTTTAAAACATGATCAAGTCGACTTTAAAAACGGAGAATTATTGTATTTCAAAACAAAAGAAGAAGCCTTTTACGATAAGACCCGAAAAGTGACTGAAATGCGTATTGTAACACTAGTCCCTGTAGTTAAAATTGAAAATGACACCATTGACCTTTTTACTGTTTATTACCCTGAAATACGAGAGCAACTAGGACAGGCTTCATTACAGCCTCAAAAGAGTCAAAGTATTGCTGAATCATTAGACGACTTATTCTATTTGCGTGATTTCTATGGCGAGATTTACAAAGTAACCAACAGCTATAACAAACCATTAAAAGCTTATACTCCTTCTGATCAATTGCAAGAAGCTGCTTTGCGCAAATATTTTGAATTCATAGAGCTAACGAATAGAATGGTGTTTGAAGAATAATTGGTAGCTGATGACTAGTCAATAATATCTACAAGCTTATATTCGTAGCAGTCAGAAAGGACACATTTCCTTGGCTGTTGATTTATGCTAACAAAGTTTTTTCACAACACTATAGCTGGTCTTAGGCAAAAACTGAAACCTCTTGATTTTGAAGATTACACAATCATTATCATAAGTATTTTATTGTTTTTGTATACATTTCTTAATGCTGTAAATGCTGATATCACCTACGATGAGGCTTATACATTCATGCATTACAGCAACAAGTTTTCTCCTGATTTTCTAGCCATTCATATGGCCAACAACCACCCCTTGAATTCTTTTTTGGTTTACCTAACGAGTTTTCTTTTTCCTTACAATGAGCTTGCTATACGTTTCCCAAACTTGCTATTTCTATGCATCTATCTTGTCTGCGCAATTGGCATTTCCAAAAAGTTTGATCGTTTTAAATTATTGAGTTTTGGTGTGCTTTGCCTCTATTTTTTTCTGCTACCCAACTTTTTTGCTCAAGCCAGAGGATATGGAATTGCAACAGCTTTGGTACTTTATGTTTTAGTCCGATTTTTTAATGAGGTTTCTAGTGAAAGACAAATCATCTCTAACTTCTATATTTTAAGCTTAGCTTCTTCTGCTTTTACAGGATTATTGCCTTTCGTATTTATACTAGCCATCTATTATTTGGTTTTTCATATTCGATTCAACTTCATTCAATTCTTGAAAAGAAACTTCCTTGATCTAATTGTTATAGGCATTGTCCAACTGTATCTGCTCTACAATTTGCTACATGTTTCTCAAGAGAACAAGCCGATTTACGGTTCAGAATCTCCATTTCTCACTTCCACAATTGGCTATTATTTCAATTCGTTTTTCTCATTTCCAGTACATTTCAACGAGTTTATCCTCCTTGGTATATTTATCATTTTTATAGGGATCGTTCTTTTTTGGAGCATCAATAAGAAAACACTTTTTCGCATAACAACAATTACTACACTAACCTTTCTCCTCTATTTTATAAGCTCAACTATCTCAGAAAGACCATTTATTACAGGACGCTTGTTATTGCCCCTTTACCCCTTGATAGCTGTCTCTTTTTTAGAACTTTTTAATGCATTCACATTATCTATCTCCCTCAAAAAAGTGAAGCTCTTTAGCACATTAATTTTTGTTTCATTGTCCATTAATTATGTGGTAGAATCTAAGCTAAAATTGATCAGTAGAGGACACTACCAAAAAGCCATTTTTTCTGACTTTAATTTTGATGTAGAGCATAAAGGATGCTGTTCGTCCATTCCTTTTTATCTTGAAAAATTTCAATATTTTCCTCCGGTAGAAACAATCCTTAGCAATAGTAAAATTGTTCATCAGGAAATCGATAAAGGCTACACGCTCTATTACGATGAAGAACATGCCATTCTTTTGATTGAAGCTGGTTCTAAAGCTAAAACAGCTTATAACTATCACCTTAAACTAGTACCAACTCCCCAGCAATACAACTCTTTTTATGGTAACGACCTTGGTAAACAGTTTATGACTTTTGATTGGGGAGTATCTTCTAAATACCATGCTGTTTTTCTGCCTTCATCAAAAATTGATCACATCTATTTTGGTCAATACGGAGGGCAAGGAAGAATATGGGAAAGAGAGATGAATCTTCTTGAGCTACCATAGTCATTTAAATTAACTATTTTAGACCGTCAACACGTTTTAGTCAACATGAAACTCAATAGCCTGAACAATAGCGCTTCCCTGCCTCAAGATTCTAAAGCTTTTAAGAAGCGTGAACAACTAAAACGTTTGCTCGAAGCCTTGGGAGAGCGCGATTTGCCAGAAGAGACTTTGATTAAGGTGAACACAGAAATAGACAACATCAATACTTTACCTGATACTTCAAATGAAAAAGAGCAGCTAAAAGTCATTCGGAAGGCTTACAATAAAATTGTACAAACAGTTGTCAAAGACGTTAAACTTGTGCCTAAAAACTATTACCGCAATATGTGGTTAGCATTGGGCATGTCTGCTTTTGGTGTGCCTTTTGGAACAATTTTAGGACTTGGTTTAGACAATATGGCCTACATCTCCATAGGTTTGCCCTTTGGCATGGCTATAGGTGTTGCAATTGGTGCTCAAATGGACAAAAAAGCTGAAAAGGACGGGCTTCAATTGAATGTTGAGGGATGAATAACTGGAGAAAGATTGATGAAACCATAAAAAACTACACTAGTAAAAATCAGCTTGAACTTGATGTTTCGTAAAAAATATTTTTGGCTTACAGCCATTCTTATTGCCCTTGTTTTTGGATACTTTTTTAGCCCGGAAGAACCCGTTAAAATTAACCTAGACGAAGCCGCCTTTCCCAGACTCTTTAAATTACTAGCTGCTTTTCCTTTTCTAATGCTTCTATACATTTCTGTTATTGGACCAACAATAGAAGAATTGGCATTTCGCTCCTGGACTATTCAGCACAGCAAATTCACTTACATTTCATATGCTTTTACAACTGCTTTTCTAGCTGCCACTCATCCAATATTGATTCTCCCTTGGGGCATCATTGTATTTCTTGTAGAAAAAGTCCAAAGTATTAAGTCCCATAAAGCAATCGTTCTATTGTGTTCAACGTCCATTTTGTTTGCTGTTGTTCATTTTGAAAGACTAAATGCTATCAATAGCTATGTGATTTTTTACCTGATCATTGGTGTTTTACTGGGGATTATCTCGCTCAAATTAAACTTAACCTATGCCATTTTTACACACATACTTTGGAACACAATGGTTTCCTATTTTTATTTTTCAGGAGATGCTCATTTATCCGGAAATGAAGGAAAGATAAATTCCGGAATACACATTCAACGTGTTTCATTTTTTGACCCTGACAAATACAGCGTTAATAGCACATCAATGGATTTTAAAGGGCTGGTGCCTGAGGTGTATATTCAGGCCTTAAATGAACTGGAAGAAAATGATTCAATACGCTATGTATCCAATACGTTTGAGTTTCAAAAACAACACCTTCAAATAAACCTGAATGCAACAAGCAAAGAAGCCATTACCGCCACACTTCTTGATCACCTTACACAGAAAAAATACCAAATTGACACCAATACGGTTACACCTTATTTCCTTTCAGTAATAGATACAGCACTTTACCAAAAAAGTAAAAACGCTGGAAACCGAGCTATGTTTCGGGAGCAAGAATTACTTGATTTGGGACAGAAAGCAAACGATTCTTTAAAGTTCTACATCTCCTCTTCTATTGAGATTATTTACCCCCCAATTAGCATTGTGACAGTAAAGGAATATGACCAATTTCAACAACTATTGCTCGATAGTTGCGGCATAGCAATTAAACGTTCTCAACAACAACAATTAAAAGTGATCGATATTCATTAATCGTTTCTATGCATAACACAATAACGACCTTTCTCTCTCAACACCTTCAGCTTTCAAAAGAAGAAGCTCAGGCATTTCTTGAATTAGACCTTGTAAAAGCATTTCCGAAAGGCACTGTTTTATTGGAAGAAGGTGTTCTTTCGAAAAGCTGTTTTGTGGTGTTGAAAGGATGTGTGAGAAGCTACTATTTAGTGGAAGGCGAAGAGAAAAACACTGCTTTTTATACCGAAAATCAGATTGTCACCCCCATTAGCTACCAAAACCAACAACCTTCAGAGTATTACATCTCTTGCTTAGAAGATTGCATTTTATGTGTGGGTTCTACTACAAAAACAGAGCAATTGCTCAATAGACTTCCGCATTTAGAAGCAATTGGCTATCAACTGAACGGACAAAAGGCCATTGAAAATCAGCGACAATACGAAGCGTACAAAATCCTTTCGCCTGAGCAGCGTTACCAAAAAATGTTGACCGAAAATCCAGAATTGTGTAACCGCATTCCCCAATATCACCTGGCCAGTTATTTGGGCATTACTCCAGAGACGTTAAGCAGAATTCGCAAACGCATCGTATCCCAATAAACTTTCTATTTAACCTTTTCATTTCTTGATTCAAATCAATGGAAAGCGATTGTTAACCCTCTACTTTCGGGCAATTAACATTATTGACAATGAAAGCAATTGTTTGTCCGCAATACGGATCGCCTGAAGTACTCCAATTTACCAATCTTGAACACCCCATTCCGGGAGATTATGACATTCTAATCAAAGTAAAAGCTACAACCGTGGCTGTTGCAGATACCAGAGCCAGAGCATTTAATGTTCCACCACAAGTTCGTATTCCAGCACGTTTGGCATTGGGAATTTTTAAACCACGCAATTCCATATTGGGTGTTGAGCTTTCGGGCACAGTTGTACAAACAGGAAAACTAGTCACTCAATTTAAAGTTGGAGATCAAGTGATGGCTGCTTCATTGAAAAAATTCGGAGCATATGCCGAATACATTTGTCTATCTGAAAACGATACAGTTGTTCTTGCTCCCAAAAACATCTCATTGGTAACAGCTGCAGCTCTTACGGTTGGCGCACAAACAGCCTTGCATTTTCTCGAAAAAGGAAACATTAGTCGTGGACAAAAAATATTGGTTTACGGAGCTTCAGGAAGTGTTGGAAGTTATGCCGTCCAAATAGCGAAAAACATTGGTGCTGAAGTTACTGCAGTTTGCAGTTCAACAAACACTTCAAAAATAAAAACACTTGGAGCAGATCATGTTTTGGATTACACCTCCCCTCTTTTTCACCAACAACTTCAAGTATATGACACTGTATTTGTGGCAGTAGATCAACTGCCCTTTTCTGCTTGTAGGAAGATTATTCGCAAAGGCGGAACATACATTAACATCACCAATCCATTTCCTACTCCTCAACAATTATGGCTTTCCCTTACGGGAAAAATGAACCTCATTTTGGCAGAAAACGTGCCTGAAACCAAGGATTATTTACAGCGTATTAAAACAATGGTTGAAGCCGGTGTGCTTATACCTCTAATTGATCAGCACTATACCTTTGATCAAATGATTGAAGCCCATCGTTATGTCGACAAAGGACACAAAAAAGGAAATGTTGTTGTTACATTAGATTGAATTTCTATTGCTCCAATAGAAAACGATCACTCACTAAAATGCCATCTTCATCGGCATAGATAAACTGNCCCGGTTGAATNATGACACCTGCAAAGTGTACNGTNTCGTTTTTTAACCCCACATTGCGTTTNATGCTTTTTACCGGACACGTGTTGAGCGCTTTAATCCCCACATTCATNGCATTAATGACNTTNGAATCTCNAATNCANCCGTAAACNACAACACCTTCCCAGCCGTTGTCTATCGCNTTNTGAGCCAAACGATCGCCNACCAANGCNCAGCGCAACGATCCTCCTCCATCAACAACCAATACTTTTCCTTTTCCATCTTCGNTCAATACTTCCCTTACAAGCGTATTGTCTTCGTGTAATTTGAGCGTAACNNCTTCACCGGCAAAAGCACTTTTTGTACCGTAATGTTGAAAAAGTGGCGTTAAACACGTTACCTCTTGAGCAAAATCATCGCATAAATCAGCTGTAGCAAATTCCATTTTTGTTCTTTTCCGATAAAAATAAAATTTATTCTTCTTCTCTACTATTCGCAGTAGACATCGCTTTTCTAGCTTATCATTGCACACTGTTGAATACATTCATTAGAAAAAAATCAGTTCTCTTCAAGGTNAACTAAAAAAACTTACTACATTTGCCAAAGAATTAAAAGTTATGTCGAATACATTCCAATTAACAGAGGATCAAAAGAAGCTCATCGAAAGAATTGGTGTTCAAATGGAGAAAATGGGAAATCCGCCTGCTCCATCGCGTATTCAGGCATTGTTATTGGTTTCACCGGTCACTGAACTTTCATTTGATGAGATTAGAGAAAGTCTTAACCTTAGTAAAAGTGCTACAAGTAATGCCATTAATCTTTTGATGAACAACAAGCAAATCGATTACATTACTCGCCCGGGAGAGCGTAAGCGTTATTTTAAAAACACCATTGCCTCTTGGAGAACTTCAATGGAAGATGCTTTTGAAAAATTAACAGTTGGTGCCGATATTTTTGAAGAAGTATTAGAACAGCGACCTACAGATACTCCAGAATTCAATCACAGTTTAAGAGAAGTTATAGATTTTATGAGATATGTAAACGAAGAAATGCCTAAGCTTTATCAAAAGTGGCAAGAAGAAAGAAAGTAAAAAAATTTAGCTTATTTAGTTCTTTTTTTNCAGAACTAAATAATCATCACAAAACATTTTGAACAATGAATAAAATAAAAATACCTCTCCAAATACTTATTATCATACTCGTATTCCCGAATTGGGGAGGTGCACAAACAGTACAAAACTTTACACTCAAAAACCTGCTGAACTATGGTTTGGAGAATAGTATAACTATTCGTCAAGCGGTAAAAGACCAAGAGCAGGCAGAAGGAAAAGTTGGTGAAGTAAGAAGCTCTGGCCTGCCTCAATTGAATGGTGAAGGCCAATTTCAAAACTACATTAACCTACCGGTGAGTGTTGTTGATGGTGCTTTCTTTGGTCAACCTGGAGAATTGGTAGACTTTTCTTTCGGTACCAAATACAATGTAACCGGAACCATTGAAGCTTCTCAGTTGCTGTACAGTCAGGAGTTTTTTACCGGATTAAAAGCCGCTAAAAGTTCAAGACAACTTTATAGTTTGATGAAAATTCAAACCGAAGAAGATGTCATCTATGAAGTGACTTCTGCTTATTACCAAGCGTTACAGCTGCAATCTAACATCAACATTTTAGACAGCAACTTAGCNATGCTTGAAAAGTTGGAAAAGTTAATGGCTACGCAATACGAAAACGACATTGTTACTAAGGTTGATTACAACCGCATAAAAGTCAACAAAGTCAACTTAACAACACAGCTTAAGACACTAAAAACCAATTACACACAACAAATCAATTACATCAAGTTATTGATCGGAATGCCATTGGAGGAAGAAATTGCGCTAGAGACTACTGATAATATCGAAGCCATTTCTTTACAATCATTAGAGCAAACCAAAACGCAGCACATTGCACTTCAAATTTTAGATCAGCAAAAAACACTTTATGAACTGAATACCAAGTCTATTCAGGCGGGTTACTACCCTACACTTTCGCTGTTTGGACAACAAGCCTGGNAAGGACAACGCAATGAATTCAACTACTTTGAAAGTGGCAATCCTTGGTACGATCAAACCCTTTGGGGAGCAACACTCAACATTCCCATTTTCGATGGATTTCAAAAGCACTACAAAGTGCAACAAAGCCGNATTGACTTTGAGAAAGCCAACCTTCANCAACTCAATACTGAGCGCCAGTTAGANATGCAATACAAAAATGCACAAGAGCAATTGGTTAACAGTTTAGCATCGGTTGAAGCACAAAAAGAAAACAAAGCGTTGGCCAAAGANGTGTATGAACAAACACAATTGCTTTACAAAGAGCAAGTTTCAAACCTCACGGACTTANTAGATGCAGAGCAGGCTTATCGCGAAGCACAGTCTAATTACTTCAACGAAGTACTCAAATTCAAGCAATCTGAACTGGAGCTTTTAAAAGCACAGGGACAACTCCAAACAATGATTCAATAATTCAACGATTTCAACAAGACAAGNAATGAAAAAGGCAATAATTATAGTAGTGAGTTTAGCATTAATCGGTTTTATCGGTTACACACTTTATGCAAACAAACAAGAAATGGCTGAAGAAGCTAAACTATCGGAAATCACNAGTGATGCTATTCCGGTAAACGTTGGCCATCCGGAACTTAAAGCGCTNAACAAAGCAGTAAGTGCCAGCAGCACTTTTGAAGCCAAAACAGATTTAACCCTTCTTTCTGAAACACAAGGAAAACTGGTTCAGGTNNTGAAAGAAAAAGGTGATTTTGTTCAAAAAGGCGAATTGTTGGCTCAAGTAGAAAACGAAGTGCTTCAAGCACAAGTNGAAGCCGCCAAAGCAGCTTACGAAAAGTTAAAAACAGACCACACACGTTTNGCAAAACTTTCTAANGAAGAAGCGGTTACANAACGTCAGTTAGAAGAAATTGAAATCAATTTAGTCAATGCTGAGTCGCAATACAAATCGGCTAAAAANCAGTTAGAAAATACGTACATCAGAGCTACAGCCAGCGGACAAATCAACGATGATTTCATTCAAGAAGGCGAATACATCTCTCCGGGACAAAAGCTCTACGAAATTGTAGATGCCAAAACCATTACGCTAAACGTACAGCTAACAGCTAACGAAGTACTTCAAGTGCACATAGGTGATACCATTTCGATGACTTCAGACGTGTACCCTAAAGTTTCTTTTTCAGGAAAGGTAAAATCAATCGCCACAAAGGCAGATCCTTCTTTGAAATACAACGTAGAAATTGAGCTTACAAACACCAAAGCGCATCCCCTAAAACCCGGAATGTATGCTACAGCGCATTTCGATTTCAAAGCACAAACTCAACAGCTTTACATCAGTAGAAATGCTTTAATTGGAAGTATACAAAACGCTGAAGTTTANACCATTAACGACAGCACTGCACACTTNAAAAAACTTACAGTTGGCGAAGTTCGNGGTGATNTTATCGAAGTGCTAGATGGACTAGACACCAATGATCAGGTGGTACTTACCGGTCAAATTAACTTGAGTGAAGGAACTAAAGTGAGCGTAATTCAATAAGCCTCGCTTCATAAAAACGCACAATAATGAACATTACAAAAATATCGATCAAACGCCCCACGCTAGTTGTGGTACTCTTTACCATCCTCATTGGTTTGGGAGCGTTTAGCTACTCTACACTCAATTACGAGCTNTTGCCCGAAATGAGTACGCCTGTAATTACCGTTTCAACTGTTTATCCGGGAGCTGCACCTAACGAGGTAGAAAACTCCGTAACCAAAGACATTGAAGATGCTGTTTCTACACTTGAAGGCATTAAGCGGGTTTCNTCTATGTCTATGGAAAGNGTTTCGGTGGTAACNGTTGAACTCGAAAGTGATATGGATCCCGATCAGGCATTGGAAGAAGCGCAACGTAGAATCAATGCAATGATTAGCGATTTACCNGATGATGCCGAACAGCCTTCATTGGCGAAGTTCGACTTAGACGATCTTCCCATCATGCGNATGGGAATTACGGCCGACCTTTCNGGAACTGCACTTTACGACTTAGTAGATCAGAAAATTCAACCTCAAATTGCTAAAATCAAAGGGGTTGCACAAGCCAACATTTTAGGTGGTCAACAACGCGAAATTCGCATTAACCTTGACATTAAAAAGCTTGAAGCCTATCACCTAAGCGTATTGCAAGTGAGTCAATTGGTACAAAGTGCGAATATGGATTTCCCAACAGGAAAAGTAAAAAGNGAAGATGCGCAGACCTTAATTCGTTTAGCCGGAAAATACACTTCGTTAGATCAGATTAGAAATTTGGTACTGACCACCAGTGAAGATGGCTCTCCCATTCGTTTAGGAGATGTTGCTGAAGTGCAGGATACGCAAAAAGANGCTGAAATTTTAACACGAGTAAATGGCGTTTCTTCTATCGGATTAAACATCCAAAAACAANGCGATGCTAACGCAGTTGAAGTCAGNGAAGCTGCACGTAAAGTGATTGACCAATTGGAACAAGAATATGCCGGTCAAGGCCTTACCTTCTCTATCGCTTCAGATTCTTCTGAGTTTACCTTNGAAGCAGCCGATGCTGTAATTCACGATTTGATTTTTGCNGTTGTTTTGGTGGCTTTGGTGATGCTTTTGTTCTTGCACAGTTTNCGNAATGCCGTTATTGTAATGGTTGCCGTTCCGGCTTCTATCATCTCTACATTTACCGCTATGATGTTGATGGGTTTCTCTTTGAACCTGATGACNTTATTGGCACTTTCTCTGGTTGTAGGTATTCTGGTAGATGATGCCATTGTGGTNATCGAAAACATTTACCGCCACATGGAAATGGGAAAATCAAAATTCCANGCNGCCTACGATGGTATTCGTGAGATTGGTGTTACCGTTGTTTCCATCACNTTGGTAATCGTTGCTGTATTCGTTCCCCTATCTATGTCTGGCGGATTAGTAGGAAACATCTTGCGTCAATTCTCTTTAACCGTAGCCATTAGTACCATGCTGAGTTTATTGGTAGCCTTTACCATGATTCCTTTATTGGCTTCGCGTTTTTCAAAAATCTCACACTTAAAAAGCAAAGGGTTCATCGGCAAGTTCATCACAGGGTTTGAGAATATCATCAAACAATTTGAAGATGCCATGACTGGAGCACTGAAATGGTCGTTTAGCCACAAAATTGTGGTACTCAGCATCACGTTCATTNTCTTCATCGCCTCGTTTATGTTAGTAGGAAAAGGCTTTATCGGTAGCGAATTTGTTTCTGCCGGAGACCGTGGTGAATTTACCATGCAGGTAGAATTGGACAAGAAAGCAACACTCTATCAAACCAACATCATTGCACAAGAAGTAGAACATTATATCGCTAAAAACGAATGGGTAGATAAGGTTTCTTCTACTGTTGGTCAAACAGCTGGAACCATGTCTACAACTTCTACGCCTTACCAAGCAGAAATTAACGTACAGTTAGTAGATCAAGACAAACGCAACGTTTCTACACAGATTTTCTCCAGACAATTACAAATCGAATTGCAAGAGAAAATTCCGGGTGCAAAATTCAAAGCTGTTCCGGTTTCAATGATTGGTACCGGACAAGATGCGCCCATTCAGGTGGTGTTGAGTGGAACTGATTTAGACACCTTAACGGCTTTTTCTGAAAAAATAAAAACGTTAGTGGCTGGTGTACAGGGAACTGCCGAAGTAGAATCGAGCATGGAAGGTGGAAACCCTGAAATTCAGGTAGAAGTCAACCGCGATAAAATGGCCAAACTGGGCTTATCGCTCGATTTGGTGGGTGGAACTATGCGTACAGCTTTTAACGGAGTTACAGACACTAAATTCCGCGATGGTGAGTACGAATACGAAATCAACATTTTGTTAGACGAATTTGACCGTCAGAGTACAGAAGACATTGCCAACCTAACGTTGATGAACAATGCCGGAGAACAAATTCGCTTAGCACAATTTGCTACCATTACCGAAGATTTGGGGCCAACCGAATTGAACCGTAGAGATAAAGTACCCACAGTAACCATTTCTTCACAAGTATTGGGTCGCCCGGTGGGAACCGTTGGGGAAGAAATTCAAACACAATTGGCACAACTGGAATTACCAGCCGGAGTTTCTTATGCTATGGGCGGTGATTTAGAAAACCAGTCAGACGCATTTGGCGGATTGGCCATAGCATTGATTACCTCTCTCCTATTGGTTTACCTCATTATGGTGGCGTTGTACAACAGTTATGCTTATCCGTTGGTAGTGATGTTCTCACTTCCACTAGCAGTAATTGGGGCATTATTGGCACTTGCATTAACCAAGAATGCACTCAGCATCTTCTCCATCTTAGGGATGATCATGTTGATTGGTTTGGTGGCCAAAAATGCCATTTTGGTGGTTGACTTTACCAACCAGTTAAAAGCTGCCGGATTAAAAGTTAAAAATGCCTTGATTAGAGCTACACAGGTGCGTATTCGTCCAATTTTGATGACCACACTAGCAATGGTTATTGGGATGCTTCCCATTGCATTGGCTAGCGGTGCCGGTGCCGAATGGAAAAACGGATTGGCTTGGGTGCTAATTGGCGGCTTAACCAGTTCGATGTTCCTTACACTGATTGTAGTGCCGTTGATCTACTACATTTTCGATATGGTAATGGCCAAATTCGGATGGGACAAAGACACAGAATTCGAATTGGTAGACACGCCCAAAGAAGAACTGAATGCTGAAATTCAGGAAACATTAGAAAACAGCAATCTGGAAACAACATAAAAGCTCAGGTTAAAGGGTGAATTGCTATCGGTGACCATCTCTCGGGTTGCCGGTAGCATTCTTTCAAGCGCAATGCATACGGATTAGCATCCCATGAAAAACTTTATCACCAACAATTTGAAACTAATTCTATCCATCGCGCTGTTTGCAGCCTTGCTTGCACTTGTGTGCGGATAAATCAAAACTATTTTAACAAAAAAATTGAATGAAAAACGTAATCGTCATTACCGGAGCAGGCGGAATGGGCTATGCCTGTGCCAAAAGAATTGGGGCCGGGCATCAATTGCTTTTGGCCGACTACAACGCCACTCTTTTACACGATGTAGCCAAAGACCTATCTGAAAAAGGGTACAGTGTAGCTACACAACAACTCGATGTGGCCGATAAAGCAGCAGTAAACGCATTTGCGCACAAAGCCGCTTCCATTGGCGATATTAAGTGCATTATTCACACAGCCGGCCTCTCTCCTACCATGGCCACACCCGAACGCATTGTAGAGGTAGATTTAATTGGAACGGCCAACATGATTGACAGCTTTGAGCAACAACCGTTAGACCAAACCGTGGGCATTTTTATCTCAAGCATGTCGGGCTACCTGGCACGTGCGTTAACACCTGAACAGCAAAAAGAAATTTTAGCCTTACCCACCAATGAACTAAAAAACTACATTTTGAATTTACAGCTCAAAGATGCAGGAGACGCCTACAGTTTGTGCAAAAAAATCAACCAATTGCAAGTAGCCGCTGCTGCTGCCAAATGGGGACAAAAAGGCGCACGCATTATGTCCATAAGTCCAGGCATTATTAGCACGCCCATGGGACAACAAGAGCAGGCCTCAAATCCTATGATGGATTATATGCTTGAAAACACGCCCGTACAACGCGCAGGCACACCAGAAGACATTGCTGCCGTAGCAGAATTTATTGCCAGTCCATCTGCCGGATTCCTTACCGGATCTGACATTTTAGTAGATGGTGGTGTTATTTCCTTTTTACAACACAAGTAACCCTTCGCTTGTACTAACGAAAAACGTTCTCGGGCAAACCGGGAGCGTTTTTTTGTTTTTACACCACGATAAACAGCTGCCAGCGAGGCACGAGCTCGTATCGAAGTGTAAACGGGTAGAAACTAAACCTTTCAGGTTTTCAAAACCTAAAAGGTTTGAGCCCAAATCCAAAGATCTTTCTGTTCTATTGAGTGGCTGAGGAACGAAGCTGTATCGAAACATTGACAGGAGTATAAACGTGTCTCCTTCGATACTTTACACTTTACTTCGGCTCCGCTCAGCAAACGTGTAAAACTCAGGATGACACTAC
>PAJI01000023.1 GCA_002705995.1 Crocinitomicaceae bacterium
ACAGCACTAATAGTGTTAACAGGTTCGCCAATATAGGTACCTTAAGCCTTGGGATTAATGGGATCTTCATTTTCTTTTTTCCTTTTTTTAGCGCAAATCAGTTATTGAATAATCGAGATATTTACCTGCTATTATATTTTTTATTACTTCATTTTTAAATTGTGTAAAGACATACTTCTTATCTCCTATTTCAGGAATATATGTTTTATAAAAAGTATGTTCTACCATGTCATAACCATATTGACGATAATATTTATCCATTTTTAGGACTCTATTTTCCTTATTAGTTACGTAAGCTATTTTTTTCACACCTGTAACATTAAAAACTGAATCACTAAACAATAGTTCTATATGATTATTCGATTGACAAGTGGGAGTTATACCTACCTTAACCAAATCTTCATAAGGCAAGACTGCTTTAGTTTTTCTATTGACAGTATCTTCTTTATTGTAAGGCTTTATAATTGCTTTTTTCTCAAGGTGAGAAATTGTAATTGCAAAATCATCATTTCTATAGATTGATAAATAATCAGATATTAGAACAATTTCATTTGCTTTATTAATCACTTCTACTTCTGTTACTTTACCGTCAGAACCGTTTTGTGTATAGTAACTTTCCTGCAATAGATAATAATTAGAGTTTGTATAAGTATCTTCAAATTGTTCACTCATTTTTTTATACTCATTAACACATATATTTCCTTGAGCATAACTTTTTTTAAAAGGAAATAGTACGATGATTGAAACGAGTAAAAAAGAAGAAAAAAACTTAATGTTATAATTTGATTTACCAACTTGCATTTCCCGGAGAATTATATTCTGTTTCAGAAATTGTTTTAATGCCTTCAACTGTTTCTTTTAATTTTCTAACTAATTTGCCAGAAGCATCGTATTGGAAAATAGTAGCATAGTGTTGTTGATCAAATGTTGCTCGCAATTTTCCTGTATCGTCATATACATAGCATTGCATTTCTGAACTTAAAGGCTGAATTCTAACATCATCCATATGAATATCACTTGTTGCTTCTTCTCCAGCAGTAATCCAACTATTTTCATATTCATCAGGGTCAGATGTAGATGAACCTATAGAAATTAGATTATTCACATGAACCCCCATTACTACACGACTTTGTCCTGTAGCTGAAAGCCCCAATGCTGTTAAGTCTGCAGGTCTGACTAACACTCCATATAATTGCCATTCTCCGGCTTCTGATATTTTAGACATCGTTAATTGACTCGTCCACCAAGTTGAAGCATACCTATTCCACAGGTATAAATCTATATCTGCATCATTTTTAGCCTTATCAATATGAAACCACGCTTGAACTAAAAGTCCTTTCTCGAATGACTGTGTACTTAGCTTCAGTCCCATATCATTAATGCTTGTAATCACATAAGCGTCTGTAGATCCTGGATCAACCAATGCTATGGAATTCTCACCAGTATGAGCAATAGTATTGTCTATTGGCCCATCTCCTGCATCATAATGAACATATTCTTCTAAGAAGCGATAATTACTAGAATTAACATCTGGATATACTTTTTCGAAAGATTCAAACAAGGCTGTACCTTGTTCCGCATTTTGAGCAATGTAATGTGTTTGCGTATTGTTCCAACTAAATGCTACCGTAGAATAATTTCCAAGTATATTTTGCTGTTCTAGCACATTGCCATTAGGTGAATACTCTGTATTTCTAGAGGATAGTAACCAAAGTTCAGGATCATTATTTTCTGGATAATCCCAATCAAATGTCTCCATTCCAAATGTTCCTCTATCATAATTTTTATACTCTGTTTGGCTTGAAGAGTTAATAATATCTTCATCTAACTCTTCACGATATGTATATGACTCAGAAACTCTCCATTGATTCAGATTCCCATTTTCAATCACATTAGGAACTAGAGTTGTAGAGGTAGTATACTCTTCTTCTTCATACAGCCAGTAATCTCCATACAATGAAGCTTGCGCTGAAATTACGTTTGAAATCAAATTAACATCCTTGGTAAGCCTGATACATCCTAGAGGAACATCATCTGGACAATCATTTTGACGAAAAACCAATTCTCCCGTAGACGTATTGGCTCCAAATTGTCCAATATCATCAATTGTTTTTGTTGCTATATCATATGCTGGAATATCGTCAGTACAACAACTGGCTCCTTCTCCCCCTATTGAAATACTGTATTTTGTAGAAGAGACACACTCATAAGATATATTACAAGCCGTAGAAGTGTAATTTAAGTTATCAATCACCAAAGTCACAGTATATATCCCTACAGAATAATAAGTATGATATAATGTTGTAGCAGCTGTTAGATTTGTTCCTGATGTAGAAGTACCATCTCCCCATTCTATGTGATACATGTTAGCACAATAAGGATATACAGTACCAGAAACATTCAATCCGTTATAAGTGAATGTCAATACTCCCATGACATCATTCGATGTTGTATTATATGTTACATCCGGTATACAAGAAGTTGTTGCTACCATACCAAAAGTTTTTGTGGTAATGGATATAACTAATATTAGTAGAAAGAAAATTATTTTTTTCATGCTTATTTCTATTAGTGGGATTTATTCTTTTCTGAATTATATGGCAACGCTACCGCTACAATCTATTGGGTAAGGATCTGAACCACAGTAAAGATTAAAGGATTTAAAAACAATACTGAAACTTCCATTACTATTTACAATCACATCAATTTCAACATCAGAAATAGTTGCATTACTCAAGTCTCCAGAAGTACATACTGCTGGAATTGAATAATCTAACGATCTAATATCAACACCACTATATGGTCCAGGTAATATTAAACCATATTGACTTGTATTAACTCCTGCAAGTGCACTGTTGATATCTGCTGCCAATGGGTGTGCTGGATCAAAACTTGAGATATATGATACTGTTCCTGGTGTTCCATAAGGAGAAAAGTATTGAATACTACCCATATTTTCAGACAGCCTATTTTTATATCCGCTAGTGATTACATGTATTTTATCAATACTAGAACTTACATTTTGTACTTCACTATATTGACTTCTAGCTATATATAACCTGTTATTTGCTAAATCAATATCTATAACATGGAAGAGTTCTTTAGATGTTGACCCTGATGATGGGAAAATTTCTAGAAAATCTCCTATAGCAAAGGAAGATAAAGCCCCACAGCGATCTCCACTATTGGCTGTGGCAAACTCTATGTAGTCAATTGCTGGTAATACATTTCCTCCTACTATGCTACCTCCAGAAGGAGGGTAAATCATCAGGTCTTCATTCTGATACTTACTTGTCATTATAGGGTATTTCCATGTGCTTCTGAACTGCTGATCTACATACTCTCCAAACACAGGATTACCTCCATTCTGTTTCTTAACATCATCATATTTTCTGGTGATAACAGGATCTCCAGAATAGTAATCATAAGCCATGTTTTCAGATACAGTAGATATACCTTCCAGTGTATTGGTTACTTTTTTGACATGAGCTTTAGTGCTAATAATTCTAGAAGTAACGTGTGTATGTAGTAAGTTTAAATTTACTGTTGCTGCCAAGTTTAACTCTGTAGAATAAATTCCTGGAACAGGTATCGTATAAGCACCTACTATTATTGTTGCCTGAACTCCAGAAATATCAGCTCCAACATCTAAACCGAACGTTTCATCCTCAACAAATCTGGATTCGGATAAAATTTCGGATTCCCTACCAAAGCTGCCAATACGCTCCAAGCTTTCTTTCATATCAGAACCAATCATCTTCACCACTTCATCATCTTCATAATATTCATATGTTTCAATAGAAGTAGCAATGGAGTTGTTTCCGTTAGGGAATTTTTTGGTTTGCTTGGGTTTACCATGCCAATCATTCAGCTTAAACACTAACCCTTGCGTTAAATACGGGCTCTTGTAACTAAAGTTTATTGATATCCCCCCGTACCCAGCACTAAAACCAAGCGGGATATCATTGAGTAAACTTTTTTTGATGTGCGAGTATCCGGAACTAAATGTTGGTTTTTCCTTCGCTGTGTAAAAGGTGTATTCTTCATACCCTGTTGCTGTACTCTCTTTATGAATAGGTTTAACCGTTACTTTTGAGTAACCTATAGATGGAGGTGGCATCAATGATTCTCCAACAGGTTCTTCTTGATTAATCATATCTCTCCCATACATAAACATCTCAAAACTTGATTGAGCATTTCGTTCCAAAGGTTGTACGAAAGGATTCTCTTTTCTCCCTGTACTGGGTTCATTAGTAACAACTCCTGATGAAATAGTTTTTCCGTTTTCTTCCTCTGTATATTCATATTCACTTCCGTAAACAGAATTTCTAAAGCCGTAAGAAGACGTAGTATACATAAGTAGGCGCTTAACCCTTACTCCTCCTCCTAATTTAGAGTAGTATTTATCACCTGATCTGTAGTTTCCTATTGGAGACTTGACCCTTACATAGCTCATGGTAGGATCCATTTCTTTACATTTTTGATCTAGCCCGTTTTGAGCTGAGAACATAATATTCAAAAATGCCTGAGCTAATTCTTCTCCTGGACCATTTGCTGCTTGGTTTTCCATCGTAGCAGCGTTTGAGCCTCCGTCAATTTTCAACCTTCTTTGAGATTTGTAAAAATCAAGGCAGACCTTACGAGGTAATTCTCTCTTTGATGCACCACTAGAATAATTTACTGAAGTAGAATACCCCGTGCTACAACTATTACTTATACTCGGACTCCCTTTGAAGGTGAAGAATACTCCGTTATCATCATAGCCTACTTTGTCTATTTTAGTATATCCATCTAAATAATCTGTATGATTATAATTGTACTGAGGGTTATCTCCAACCAGTGCATAAAGGAAATTAAAGTACATACGCTCTTTGTTCTGTAGAAAAGGGCGGAAAAGTTCTTTTACTAGTTCTTCTTTTTCAGCATCTGTCATGCTACTACTACAGGGATCAAAATCAATTCCCACTTTTGACAAATCCAAATAATATTTCTTGCCATTTGAACCAGTTTCATCTCCACTAGTTTGATTGGATAAAGGCACCATAATCATGGCTTCTTTATTTTGCACGTACTGGTAATCATTTTGTTCATACTGAATATGAATTTGTCCTTTTGTAGGAAGAGTAATTCTTTTTAAGCAATATGCAGCAGGGTCAAAATCTGCATCAGGGTCTTGATCTACATAAGGCCAAAAACGAGCTAAATCTCCTAGTTTTGCAGAACTTTCTAAAGCTGCATAGTCTCTATAATTTCCCCACCTATCACTATTGGCTGGTGTATAATCTGGGTTTTCATTCAGAGATAATGTGTTGTAATAGCTTGGACTATCTTCCGTTGTTCCATTGTATGGGGATGGATAATTAGCTCCAAAGTAACTATATGAAAAGGCATAGGGATTTGTTTTACTGCTTTGAGCTCCACCTCCCTCTGTCCATACCTTTGTTAAGGTTAATTTTCCCGCAGAACTACCTGTATTCGGTAATCCATAGCATAAATTGTAGCTATAATTAAAATGAACTGTTTTTATTGGCAATGCTCCCGTGTTAGGTTCGTAAAAACCATGTCCTAGATCTGTACAGTCTTCTAGAGAATAGAGTTCAATTCTATCTAATCGCTGTAAATTTTTAGCAGATGTTCCATCATCTCCTATAATTAAATCATCAGGATCTGGATTATTGCTTAGCTTGGTAGATTTACCATCAGCTCTAGAAACTGTTTTAAAAATGGCTACATGAGTTTTTGAAACTACCGACTGTAAGAAATAGACCTCTTTCTCACCATAAGAAAAAGACCCCATGTCATCATCATTACTAGACAAGGATCCTAAATTAAAACTTACTCCTGTGTATGGTGTTCTATAACCATACCAATTTTGAGTTCCTCCAGCTAGCCTTTGATAATTAAACTTTGTATAATTACCGAAATCATCTGTACTAGGTCCGTTACCTGTACGGTCAATGTAGTCTTCAGATAAAACTTGTGTTAACAGATGAGTATGGGCATAAGCATTGTTGTCTTCATACCCCAGTTTTCGTTTAGCATCATCATCAACTCCCGTTGTAGTCACTTCAGCAACCAACCCCTCCGAATTTTGAACATAAGAAAGGCCATTTGCTCCAGGAAAACTATATTGTAAATTTCTTTCTTTTCTAGTATATACAGGTAGTCCATAAACATATTTTTGTCCTTGGGCATTATAGGTAACTATTTCGCCAATTCCATTAGAATTATCATAAACAGAAGAATTGTGTTCATACTCTTCTAGAGTAGAACCATTCATATAGTACAAGTCTTTCTCAAATACTCCATATTTAATATCTCTACTGTCTTTATGGACCGTTTTGTCAAAATCTTCATTATAATGAACCAGTACATATGAGCTTCGCTGTTTATGACGTCCACTGGAACGAAAATCAGCTTTTTGCAAATAGTTATTTGTATAATCACTAAAATCGAGATTTACTGTACCATTGGGTCTAAAATAAGTATTGCTTGTGGGACCAACTAAGTCGAAGTAACCTGCATTGTCACCACTGTATGAGAAAAAATATTTCTCTCCCGAATTACTAAAATCGTCTGTGAACTTAAAATCATTTATTTCATCATCATCCCAAGCCTGCATTTCTGTAAAATGATAATGATAGCCATTACTAGCTCCTGCTGTAAATTCGAGGTTTGCTAAAAAAAGAGGATTAGGAATCGGGCTTTCAACATCAGCTGAAACAATAACCGAGTGATCATTACTTTTAATTTTATTCTTGCGGTAATGTCCATACTGAGCTTGATAGGCTCTAAAGCTACCTCCTGTTCCTTCACCTGAAATAGAAAACACATCCGCATTAGGTAAAGGATAACCTATGACTTTTTCACGCTGTTCAAAAGGTTTGTCCATTTCTGTGGTATAATCCATCATGGCATCTTCATCGTCATAGGCCACATCATTATGAAAATAACCATAAACTGTCTTTTCAGATGAAGGAACGTTAGTCTGTTCTGAATATGTACCAGTTACTCCAACCTCAGGAGACAATGGGAAAGGAATTAAGTTTCCTCCTACATCAAAAGATATTTGGATCATTACCCCTTTATATTCATTGATGGTCATTGGTAGTGACGATTCACTCGAAGAAAAGCTAGCCATAGAATTTGATAACTTTCCACCAGCAACAGCACCACTCAACCCAAAGCCTTTATAACCTGATGAAGCAGATGCACTCAGCTTATTTTTGAGTTTTTGGAGTTTTTCATTTTTTTCTTTCTTCTTTTTCTCTGTCTTTTGATCAGAATTCTTTTCTTCTTTCTTACTTGTAGCTGCCTTTAATAGAGCATAAGGGTTAATACTTGGGCTAAAACCAAAATTCCCATTTGAATATGTAAAATCAAGGTTTGCTACACCAGCAAAACCAAGCCCCGCTGTAATCGATGTTCCTAAACCATTGTAGTTATTGTAACTGATTGTGGCTCCAACGCTAGGATTGAAAAGCCCATCCCCCAATACCTCTACCCCGATACTAGTACCTGCTGTCACAGTCCAGTTCTTAGGCATTCTACTGTAATACTTTACTTTTTTAGCCTTGTATTCATCAGGAAAACCAGCCTTAGAACGTGTAATCGTCCCAGGGTTAATATTCCAGCCAAGTCCTACCCATGAAGCTAATGCTTCATTACTTACAGAATTACTATTGTAAGATAAGTTTATAGGATAACCGTTTGGGACTTCCAAAAGAGGAAGGTTGTATACAAACGACCCATTAAAGTTGTTAACCATATTGGATGTTGACACTGGCTCAAATGAACCATATTCAGGCATACTTGGCCCTCCGGTTATCGCATAAGTATGGATCGGAAACAATTCAAACAACAGCAAGAAAATCATAAATAATGCCGCTGTCTTGCGCGATGTAGTAGTTAGCTTCATTTTACAGACTTTTTTCTTCTTTAATCAATCCAATTAATGGATCATAACACCTTAACTCTATATTATTTTCCTCTTTAGGAATTGAAAACAGTAAATAGTAATACTGTTCTCCTTCATGTTCCTGAGGTTTCATTAACTTTTGAACATGAAGTAACTTGTATTTCTCTCCATCCTTAGGAGTTATCAGTTGAGTTGACGAAACAATTCTACCTGCATACAGTTGCAGGTCATTTAGACTTGGTAATTCTCCTGTGTTTTTAAGAATTTTATTCAAAACAGCCTCATAACCAACTCTTAAGGTAGCTTCTACGTGAAGTTGCTTTTTCCCTTCTTCGATTTGGTCAATATCTACTATTTCATATGAAATCACAGAGACTTCTTGTTCCTGCTCTTTTTTTTCTTCACAACCCGAGGTTATCAATTGCAAAAACAAAAAAGAGGGTAGTATAATTGCCAATATTTTATGCTTAGTACTTTTCATTCAACTCTTTTAAAATCAAATCAGTAATATCATTTCCTTCAGCGGCATATACAATACTTCCATCACCATTAATTCCGAGTACATAATCCACCCCTTCTGATTGGGCATACTCTTCTACCACTAAATTCACCACAGCATACAAACTATCGGTTTGCGACTGTTCATATTCTTTTATTTGCTGTTCAAATTGACTTCTAGTCTCCACAAAACTTTGCTCACTCTCTTTTAAATTTTGAGGTACTTCTCCTCCGGTTTCAGCATGCTTTGCTCTTAGGTCTTCAATTGTCTTTAAGCGAAACTCTAAGTTTTGTTTCATGGCTCCTTTTCTCACTTCTATACGATTGTACGCATCTTTGAATCCATTATAATTTTCAAAAACTTTAAAATTATTTACATACACTATCTTAGGCGCTTTCTTTAATGCGGTAACTCCCAACAATACTCCTCCAACACCAATCAAAATGGCCAAAACAACTAAAATCAATGACAATGTTTTATTCATTACTTCTAAGCTTCTTTTTTTCTCGTCTTCAAATGAAGAAAAAATAGTTGTCGGTTTTTTCGCAACCTTTTAGAATACTTAATAAGTTCTCCGTATTTCCTTTAATTATTAATGATCTAAAAAGACAAGACTATCTGTAACGATACACCAACAAAAAAGCCCGCACTTTAACAGTACGGGCTCTTCCCTATTCTTCTATGATGTTGAATTATTGACCTTACATCGATTTTTTCAACTCCATGTATTTTTCTGTTTGATTGGTCTTGACATACAATTCTAAAAGTGTTTGCATTGTAGCAAGATCTTTTGGATTGATTTCATGTGCTTTTTCCAAATATGGAATTGCTTTAGAATATGTTTCTTGCAATTGAACTTTAATTGCTTCGTATTCTTTATCTGCAGAAGCAGGCAAATTGTTCATTTTTTCTACCAAAGGAGAAGATCTATTAACATAGATAGCTCCTAAATTGTAGTTAGCATCAAAGTTTTCAGCGTTAATCTCAATCGCCTTTTGGTAATCAGCCATTGCATTTTCTGTTTCACCTTTTTTATCATACAATGTAGCTCTTGCATAATAATAACTGTCGTTATCAGGCTCCTTTTCGATAGCAGTATTCAAGTTAGCTAACGCCTCATCTGTTCTACCTTGCTTAAGATAAATGTTGATTTCTTGAGTTAACAAAGCTACTTCATTTGGATATTGCTCTCGCCCTTCTTTCAATGCGGCTAATGCATCATCGTATTTTTCCTGGTTGCTGTATATTGTTGCTATACTGGCATACATAGAAGCACCATTGTAACCTAACTCAGCACATTGCTTGTATTTTTCAAGTGCTAAGTCAAAGTTTTCTGTTTGTTCAGCACACAAGCCTACATTAAAAATTGAAACAGTATCAATACGTTCAAATAAGGCTGACATGATATCAGCTCGTTGCTGAAATAAAGCTGCTGCTTTGTCAAATTCCTGATTTTGGTAATAACTAATACCTGTTTTAAATGCAAGATCGGCATTCATTCCCTGAAGATTTTTCAACTCTTTGGTATCCGTTCTACGATCTGCATTTTCCATTGCAAAGTTGAATGCGTCAATAGAAGCTTCTAAAGTTTGTGCATTTTTAAAACCAGCAAACTGTTCTCCTTTAGCAAGGAACAACTGTTGGTAAATTTTGCCTTTGTAAATATGTGTCTTAGGCTCATTCATGGTTTTCTCATGTTGAGCTGCATCGTCAATATTCTCTTTAGCATTTAGAAGATCCTGCGCTGAATTTTCCGGATCTGTCTGGTAATACTTCAGATAGTTACTTGCACTGATCACCTTGTTGCTTTGAGCAGATAGTGACCCAATAGCCAGAAACATACCTGCAGCAAGGATTAATTTCTTCATAATGTGTTTTTTCTAGTTTTTGCGAAAATAAAGATTATTCTTCCGTTTGTCCTTCATTTTCCGTGCCATTTCCTGCGTCTTCACCACCTTCAACCTCTTCATCTTCTTCTTCACTTTTTGGTACACGGGCTACGGCAGCAATTTCATCGTTATTGCGAAGGTTAATTAATCGAACACCTTGGGTAGCTCTTCCCATTACACGAATAGAATCAACTTCTAATCGAATAGTAATACCATTGCGATTAATGATCATTAAATCGTGCTCATCTGTAACGGCTTTGATAGAGATCAGCTCTCCGGTTTTGTCCGTAATGTTCAACGTTTTAACACCTTTACCACCTCTGTTAGTGATGCGATAGTCGTCTAATGCTGTGCGTTTACCATAACCGCGCTCAGAAACAACCAATACAGTTTCTTCTGGTTTATCAACGCAAATCATTCCTACTACTTCATCTTTGTCACCTGCTAAAGTGATACCTCTTACTCCACTTGCGCCACGTCCCATAGAACGTACCTTACTTTCTTCAAAACGAATTGCTCTACCAGAACGTAAAGCCATTAAGATTTCGCTATTACCGGTAGTCAACTTAGCTTCAAGTAACTCATCTCCTTCTTTAATGTTAATGGCGATAATACCATTAGAACGCGGACGAGAATAAGCTTCAAGTGCAGTTTTCTTTACCACACCTTTTTTCGTACACATCATAATGAAATGATTATTGATGAACTCTTCATCTGTTAAATCAGGTACATTGATGTATGCTAAAATTTTATCATCGGGTTCTATGGCTAGCATATTTTGAACTGCTCTACCTTTAGACTGCTTTGTTCCTTCCGGGATTTCAAAGACGCGCATCCAGAAACACTTCCCTTTCTCGGTAAAGATTAACAGGTAATTGTGTGTTTTGGCCACAAATAAGCTTTCAAGGAAATCTTCATTTCTAGCAGAGCTTCCTCGAGAACCACGTCCACCTCTACTTTGAGTTTTATACTCATTTAATAAGGTACGTTTCACATAACCCAAGTGAGAAATTGTAACAATTACTTCCTCATTTGGAATCATATCTTCTACGCGGAAATCTTCTGCCGCATAAATGATTTCAGTTCTACGCTCATCACCATACTTTTCCTTGATCTCAATCAATTCGTCTTTGATGATCTTCATGCGAAGCCCTTCATCAGCAAGAATACTTTCTAAATATTCGATGGTTTTCATCAACTCATCGTATTCAGCACGAATCTTATCGCGTTCAAGTCCTGTAAGACGTTGTAAACGCATATCAAGAATTGCTCTTGCTTGAATTTCAGATAAATTGAAGTTTTTCATCAAACCTTCACGGGCAATTTCCCCGGTTTGACTACTGCGAATCAAAGCAATTACTTCATCAAGGTTATCTAGAGCTATGAGTAAACCTTCAAGAATGTGTGCACGTTCTTTGGCTTTACGTAACTCATATTGAGTTCTACGTACAACTACCTCGTGACGGTGTTCCACAAAGTAAGCGATCAAATCTTTAAGATTTAATGTTTGTGGGCGACCATTTACAAGCGCTACGTTATTTACTGAAAATGAAGTCTGTAGCGCTGTATATTTATATAAGTTATTTAAGACAACATTAGTAATTGCATCTTTCTTCAATTCATACACGATGCGCATACCATTACGGTCAGATTCATCGCGAATATCAGAAATGCCTTCAATTTTCTTGTCGTTTACCAAATCGGCTGTTTTGGCAATCATTTCAGCCTTATTGACTTGGTATGGTATCTCAGTCACAATAATACGTTCACGACCAGAATCTGTTTGTTCCATGGTTGCTTTTGCACGCATTACAATTCGCCCACGACCAGTTTCAAATGCTTGCTTTACACCATCATATCCATAGATAATTCCACCTGTTGGAAAATCAGGAGCTTTGATGTATTGCATCAAACCTTCGATTTCAATATCGCGGTCATCAATGTATGCAATTGTTGCATTTACTGTTTCCGTAAGGTTGTGTGGTGGCATATTGGTAGCCATCCCTACAGCAATACCTGCAGCACCATTTACTAAAAGGTTAGGTATTTTAGAAGGCAATACATTGGGTTCTTCTAACGAATCGTCAAAGTTGAGCGAGAAGTCGACTGTTTCTTTATCGATATCAGCAAGCATATCTTCAGCAATCTTTCTAAGACGTGCTTCGGTATAACGCATAGCTGCCGGACTGTCACCATCAACAGAACCGAAGTTCCCTTGTCCGTCTACCATTGGGTAACGCAACGACCAATGCTGCGCCATACGTACCATTGTATCGTAAACAGAAGAATCACCATGTGGGTGATATTTCCCCAACCCTTCACCGACAATACGAGCCGATTTTTTATATGATCTGCTTGCTGTAAGTCCTAGATCCATCATCCCATACAACACTCTACGGTGTACAGGTTTCAATCCATCACGTACATCCGGAAGTGCACGGGAAACAATTACTGACATCGAATAATCGATGTAAGCAGATTTCATTTCCTCGTTAATGTTAACCGGAATTATTCTTTCATTTTCTGCCATGTTGTCTGAAATCGTTTAGCAAATTAAATTATGTATGGTCTTTGCTAGACACTATAATAAGAAGTTCGAAAATAGAATTTATAATTGGGCTGAATGGCTTTGAAAACCGTGTAATTACTAACAAAATTCTGTTGAAAAACAGCGTTTTTTTAAAATACGTATTTCTACAAGGAAGATAATTTTGACATCGTTTCAAATATATCTAATTTGCCCAAGTGAACACATTTATCGGTTCAACCGTTTATATTAATTAGTACAAATACTAAAGCGTATGGAAACAAATTTCTCACCAAGAGTAAAAGATGTGATCTCTTTCAGTCGCGAAGAAGCGTTAAGACTGGGGCACGATTACATTGGGACAGAACATTTCCTGCTAGGAATTATCAGGGAAGGCGAAGGAGTTGCAGTGAGAATTCTAAAGAATTTAGGTGTGGACTTGATGCAATTGCGCAAAATTATTGAGCAATCTATTCGTGTAGACGGGTCTGCCAAAGCTTCTGCTAATCTTGGAAATATCCCACTTGTTAAGCAAGCAGAAAAGACGTTGAAAATCACATACCTTGAAGCAAAACTGTTTAAAAGTAGCATTATTGGAACCGAGCACCTGCTATTATCCATCTTAAAAGATGAAAATAACGTTGGCAGCCGTGCGTTAAACCAATTCAATGTTGATTACGAATCTGTAAAAAATGATCTTGAACAAATGTTAAACGAACAAGACTTTAATGAAAACCCACGTTCAGAAATTACCGGAGGAACATCTGATGATGATGCCGGAAGATCTGAGTTTGGAGGAGGCTCAGGGAGTGCTCCTGGCGGAAGAAGATCTGATACTAAATCTAAGACTCCTGTTTTAGACAACTTTGGTCGTGATCTTACTAAAATGGCCGAAGAAGGAAAAATGGATCCTATTGTTGGCCGTGAAAAAGAAATTGAACGTGTATCTCAAATCTTGAGTAGACGTAAAAAGAATAACCCAATTCTTATTGGAGAACCCGGTGTTGGTAAGTCTGCCATTGCCGAAGGTTTGGCTTTACGCATTGTTCAGAAAAAAGTATCTCGTGTACTTTTCAATAAACGTGTTGTAACGCTTGACTTAGCTTCTCTTGTTGCCGGCACAAAATACCGTGGCCAGTTTGAAGAGCGCATGAAAGCGGTAATGAATGAGTTAGAGAAATCTCCGGAAGTCATTCTTTTCATAGATGAAATTCACACCATTATTGGTGCTGGTGGGGCTTCAGGTTCGCTAGATGCTTCTAACATGTTTAAACCGGCATTAGCCCGTGGCGAAATTCAATGCATTGGAGCAACAACGCTTGACGAATACCGTCAGCACATTGAAAAAGACGGTGCATTGGAAAGACGTTTCCAAAAAGTAATGGTTGAACCTACTACTCCAGAAGAAACTGTTCAAATCTTGAACAACATTAAGGAGAAGTATGAAGAGCACCATAATGTAAACTACACACCAGAAGCAATTCAGGCTTGTGTAAACTTAACAGATCGTTACATCTCTGATCGTCATTTACCGGATAAGGCTATTGACGCTTTGGATGAGGCTGGTTCTCGTGTTCACATTACAAACATCAAGGTTCCTGAGACTATTCTAGAAATCGAAAAGAAAATAGAACAGGTAAAAGAAGAAAAGAACCGTGTTGTTCGCAGTCAGAAATATGAAGAAGCGGCTAAGCTTAGAGATTCTGAACGCAAATTGACTGAGCAATTAGAAGAAGAAAAAGTAAAGTGGGAAGAAAAAACCAAACTTCACCGCGAGACCGTTTCTGAAGACAATGTTGCTGAAGTTGTAGCCATGATGACTGGAGTACCAACTCAACGTATTGCACAAAAAGAAGGAGAACGCCTTCGCAATATGAGAGATGACATGAAAGGTGCTGTTATTGGTCAAGACGAGGCTGTAGATAAAGTAGTTCGTGCTATTCAGCGTAATCGTGCAGGGTTGAAAGATCCGAATAAACCAATTGGCTCATTCATTTTCTTAGGTCCAACAGGTGTTGGTAAAACACAATTAGCGAAAGTATTAACGCGCTACTTATTTGATAAAGAAGATAACCTTATCCGTATTGACATGAGTGAATACATGGAGAAATTTGCGGTTTCAAGATTGATTGGAGCACCTCCCGGATATGTAGGTTATGAAGAAGGTGGACAGTTGACTGAAAAAGTTAGACGTCACCCCTATTCTGTTGTTCTTCTTGATGAAATTGAAAAAGCGCACCCTGATGTTTACAACTTGTTGTTACAAGTTTTAGACGATGGTGTAGTAACTGATAGCCTTGGAAGAAAAGTAGATTTCAAGAATACGATTATCATCATGACATCGAACATTGGTACGCGTCAGTTAAAAGATTTTGGACAAGGCGTAGGATTTGGCACTGCTGCTAAAGAACAGGCTGCTGAAGATCATGCTAAAGGTGTTATTCAAAATGCATTGAAAAAGTCTTTTGCTCCTGAATTCTTAAACAGAATTGACGATGTAATTTTGTTCAACTCATTGAAACGTGAAGACATTCACCGTATTATTGACATTGAATTGAAACATTTTGTTGGTCGTATCCAAGATTTGGGATATGAAATCAAATTGACTGATGAAGCAAAAGATTTCATTGCAGACAAAGGATTTGATGAACAATATGGTGCTCGTCCGTTGAAACGTGCCATCCAAAAATATTTGGAAGACACGATTGCTGAAGAAATTATTCAAAGCAAATTGGATGAAGGCGACACCATTGAAGTCAACATCAATAAAGAAAAAGATGATATTGTTTTAAATATAGTAAAGGGTTCGGCAAAACCTGCTGAAGAGTCTGACTCAGACAACACTACTAAAGAATAATATCAATAGCTTATAAGATCTAAAGCCGTTCCATTTGGGACGGCTTTTTTTTATGCTCATGCTTTTCGTGGACTGCTTGGGAGGTTTACGATGAGTTCCTCTAAATGTCTAGCGTTATGCTGCCCATCTTTCTGGCAGTTTTCGAACATGGGCAAATGGTGCATTAATTTCCATACCGGACGAGTAACTACTCCATTTTCATTTGTTGCTTGCAATAAGGCATCTCGAACGGCTTTGCTTTCACATTTCACCGTGACTAACCAATGGTTCCAATCGGTATTATTTGGCGGAGCAATCAATTCTACGCCATCGATTTTTTGGAGAAGAGACTGATAGTCTGCATAAAGTTTTTTCTTCGATTCTTTCAAAAATTCCAGTTGCTCGAGTTGAGCACAAAGTAAAGCAGCATTAAAATTGGGCATTCTGAAATTATAGCCCGTTACGGAATAATTATATTCAAAAGCATGCGAATCTCTAGCTGTCATTGATAAAAAACGGGCTTTATCAGCATCAGCAGTATTATTCGAAACAATAGCTCCTCCTCCACCTGATGTAACAATTTTATTGCCGTTGAAACTGAAAACGCCCATTGAACCAAAACTACCTGCTGGTTTATTATTCAACGAACTGCCCAGTGCTTCAGCTGCATCCTCAACTATAGGTATGTTCCATTCTTGACAAATTGCAACAATCTCATCTATCCGACACATAAAGCCAAAAGAATGAACAGGAACACAAGCTGCAATTCTTCTTCCTGTTAACTTATTATAAGTTCCTGATGGTTTTATTTCAGCAAATTCTTCAAGGAATGCCTTTAATGCTCGGGGAGACATCCCCATTGTATCTGCATCTACATCTACAAAAACCGGATAAGCCTGATTGTATGCTATTGCATTGGCTGTAGCAATAAATGTTAATGCTTGGGTAATGACCTCTTCTCCTCCCTTAACTCCTACTACTTGTAAGGCCAATTGTAAAGCCGATGTTCCGTTTACCATAGCTACGGCACTTGATGTTTGGGTGATCTCAGCTAAACTAGATTCTAATTGATCGAGGTAACTTCCAGTAGATGAAATTTGTTGACTATCAAGTGTATCGTTAACGTATTTTTTTTCATTCCCTTGAAATAAAGGAACATGTAGTGGTACTTGATCTTGACCAAATAGTTGTTTGATAGCTGCCGACAATTCTGCAAAATCTAATCTCGTCATGTACCTTTTAACGTATGTTTATAGTTTACAAAGGAGTGTGTCAAAAGTACAAATTTGAGTGCCCAGTCTGGTTTATCTGAAGAGAAGAAAAATTATTTATTCAATAAAAATGGCGCTCGGATTAAACCCAAAGCGCCATTGCTCTATAAATCAATATTTAGGATCAATTATTGCTTCACAAATTGCACTGCTCCTACAATTTTTACTTTATCAGAAACGACAATGCTTCCTGCTTCTGTTACAGCATTCCAAGAAAGATTGAATTCTTTACGGTTAATTTCACCTGTTACTTCAAAACCAGATTTAGTTTGTCCGTAGGGGTCCACTGCAGTTCCGTTGTATTCAACATCAAGTGCTACTTCTTTGGTTACATCTCTAATGGTTAAATCACCCGTTAATGTTGTACCATCAAAGCTTTTAGACTTGAAAGTCATTTTAGGAAATGCCTCAGCATTAAAGAAATCATCTGATTTAAGGTGACCATCACGGTCTGCATTGTTTGTACTAATAGAAGCTACATCTACTGAAATTTCAACACTTGCATTGTTAAAGTTCTCATCATCAGTTTCCAATTCACCTTCGAATTGCTCAAAGTAACCGGTTACTGTTGAAATCATCATATGTTTTACTTTAAATGCTAATTCTGAGTGTGTTGGGTCTAATACCCATTTTGAAGTTGCCATTTTTTATTTGATTTTTCGTTTATTGAATAGAATTGATTGCTCTTTTATTCTTGACTAAGTCTTTAAAATACCATTGGTACATCCATTAAGAGCACCCTTGCATTTGAGTTGGTTTTAATGTTGATCTTATCAGTATCCCAAACACCAAAACCATCTCTTTGTGCAAGTGGCTGCCCTTCTATTTCAACATCACCTTCCAGAACAAAAGCATAAACTCCGTTTCCTTCTTGTTTAATGCTGTATACTTCGTTAAACCCTTCGTCTAGATTTCCTATGTGAAACCATGCATTTTGGTGTATCCATACACCTTCATCGTCAGGGCTTGGTGAAACAATTTGAAAGAAAGTGTTTTTCAACGCACTGTTATTCAGCGTGATTTGATCATAACGTGGCTGAACATTTTTCTTATTCGGGAACAACCAGATTTGTAAGAATTTGACTTCTTGATCTTTGTTTTTGTTGTACTCACTGTGAAAAATTCCGGTTCCTGCACTCATCACTTGTACATCTCCTTGCTTAATTACAGCAGTGTTTCCCATACTGTCTTTGTGTTCCAAATCTCCTTCTAATGGAATAGAGATGATTTCCATATTGTCATGAGGGTGAGTTCCAAATCCCATCCCCTGTGCTACTCTATCGTCATTCAGTACTCTTAATGCTCCAAAGTGCATTCTTTCAGGGTTGTGGTAATTAGCAAAGCTAAAAGTGTGGTGTGTGTCTAACCATCCATGATTGGCATGTCCTCTGGTGGTTGCTTTGTGCAATACCGTATTCATTGTTTTTTCCTCCTTATTCGGTAAATGATTAAATCCTACTTGATCCATCAATTTATCGTAATCAGAATTTTTCTTTTGGATGTTAGTGGCTTTAATCATTTGTGGTGCAACAGCTGCCGCTGCTCCTGTAATGATTGATTTTTTAAGAAATGATTTACGATCCATGATGCTTAATTATTTGATAGTACAAATGTCTTAAGCTTCACAAAAAGGAAGAATATGAGAAAACGGCTAAAGCTTATAAAAATCCGACATCAATGCTTTTTACGGTATGCTGAGGGAGATTCTCCTGTGCATTTTTTGAAAAACGCACTAAAATGAGATGCTTCGGAAAAGCCCAAAGTAAATCCTACTTCTTTATTAGAAAGGTCTGAGAAGTAAAGCATTCTTTTGGCTTCTGTATTGATTCTTGACTGTAAGTATTCTTTGGCTGTTTTACCAATGAGTGATTTAATTGTGCGGTTTAAATGATCTGGAGTGATGTGCAAAGCTTCGGCATATTGCGATGTTGAATGCCATTCTTTATAATGCTCTTCAACCAATGCTTTAAACGCTCTCAAAATGGTATTCCCCGACTCTACAGTTTGAGGATTTTTGGATAGTTGACAAAGGTTGTTGCTATAAATAAGAAACAGCTTTAAGTATGCTCCTATAGCTTGTCCTTTGAATTTTTCACTGGACTTGTCGTAGCCCATCATTTCCTCGCAATATTCGCCAAGTCGTTTTACCTGTTCTTTTTCAAGATGAATTGGAGGTGTTTCTCCATAGTTATTGAAAAGGCTCACATCTTCAATAAAACGCTGAGAAATGTTATTCTCGGCTAAAAATTGCTGCGAGAAAACCATAGAAAACCCAAAAGATTGTTCGTGTTCTATAACCTGATGAACTTGTCCGGGACGAATGAAATAAACCTGATTGCCTAGTAAATCAAACGAATGGAAATCAATAACATGTTCTCCTTTAGCTTGTTTTACCAGTAAAATAGTAAAGTAATCATGACGATGAGGCGTATCCGGTTTTCCTCCGTTTTTGGCATAAATGTCTTCCATACGGGAAATACCAAAGTTCTTTTGCGGGTCAACCTTGTTTACCTGATCGTATACTTTAATGGCTTTCACAGGGATGAGTTATCCTTGAGCAAATTTTAATTTATCAATCATCTTTGGGGAAAGAGAATCTGAATACACGCCATAAGCGTCTACAAGCGTGCCTTTTAATCCATCTTGTGTTTCTATTACATACACTACAGATTCGTCATCAGTACTGGTCATCCCTTCAAAACGATAGAACTCAACGATTTCAAATTTTTCAGGTGAGATTTTTTGATGATCCGCCTTACATTCTATGCAATCCTCGGTGAGGTTAAAATCATGTGTGTAGCCTCTTTTATCTAAATCTGTAAGGGCTTCTGATAATGTGTTGTAAACTTTCATTGTCTAGGAATTTTTTAATTTCTATTCTTTTAATTTACTACAATTTGACTCAGAATTAAAATCTTTACTCTCACTGAAAAGGGTTACAAAAATTGTGATCCTTGTTTTACTTAAGTTTACTGACCTCCCTTTTCCAGTTTACTTCATTGATCTCTTTTCCGTTTTTTAGGTAGAACGTTTGTCCCCAGCTAAACTCTTCTTTACGGTATTCATCACCTCTTTTCCCTGTAACGTAAATAATTTGAGTTACAGTCTTATTCCCTTCTTTATAGGTCTTCTCTGTTTTGCCTTCTGGGTATTTCTTTGCTAACTCGTAATTGAACTCAGTATCGTTTTTAGCATTCTCTGCAGCTATTCTGGCACGTTCTTCAAGTATTACATTGATTTTGTTTATCTGTGCTTTAGGATGAGCTTCCTCAGGGAATAAAGCTGAAGCCTTAGTATATGTTGTTTTTGCTTTTTCGTAATCTTCAGACTTAAACTGTCCATCTGCTTCTTCAATTAAACCATTGTATTCAGTCAATTTACGTTGACGTTCCTCTTCAGCTTTTCTATCTGCCTCGGCTTTAGCTGCCAAATCTGCCTTTAACTGATTGATTTCTTCAATGCGTTGAGCAGGAAGTGTTTCATCAGGCTTAATGGTTGCCGCTTCTTGATATCCAGTAATCGCTGCATCGTATTGCTTCGCTTCAAATGCAGTTTTTGCTTTGTTTACTGCAGCTAAATAAGCTTGTTCTGTTTTGATACGCTCTTGCTCTGCTTTTTCAGCAGCGGCTGTAGCTGCTTGTTGCGCGGCCAATAGCTGATCTACTTCTGCTAATTTTTGTTGCGCTTCTTCTCCTTGGGGAATTAACGCAGCAGCTTCTTCATACTTTTTCTTGGCTGCTTCGTAATTCTTAACATTCACAAAGCTATTTCCTTGAGCAATAAGGTTATCATACTGTGTTTTGTTCTTTTTTGCTTGCTCTGCTGCTAGCTTAGCAGCTTCCTCTGCTGCTGCTATTTCAGCTAACTTAGCTTCAACTATCTTAATGCGTTGATTAGGATATGTTTCTTGAGGTTTGGTAGCTTTTGCTGATTGATAAGCTGTAAGAGCTTCATTCCAATTTTCAGCATCGAAAGCAGCATCTGCTGTAGCGATATGACCCTTGTATGTTTCCTCAATTTCTTTTTGCTTCGCTAGTTCTTGCTGACGTCTTAGTTCTTCTGCCGCAGCAATTTCAGACAACTTAGCGTTTACTTCTTCTAATCTTGTTTTAGGGTGAGCTTCATTTGGTTTAAGTTCTAAAGCTCTTTCATAAGCGGCTTTCGCTTCTGTCCAAGATTTTAAAGCATATAAATTATCCGCTTTGGAGATCGCATCTTTATAAGCAGACTCCAGATTAGCCATTGCTTTCAGCTTAATATCAACATCTACTAACCTTTGTTTCGGATAGGTTTCTTCGGGCATTTTTTCCGCAGCAGATTGGTACAATGTTTTGGCTTCGGCATATGCTCCTGCTTCGTACTTGGCATCTGCCTGAACTATTATATCGTCATATTCTGCTTTCAGCTTGGCCAAGCGTTCTTGTTCTAAACGCGCTTGCTCTGCTTCTTGAGCGGCCATATCTGCTAACAAAGCATCAATTGCAGCAATTCTCTCCTGAGGTAATTGTTCTTGAGGCTTTAAGTCTGATGCTTTTTGGTACAACAGCTTAGCATTGGTATAATCTTTCTTTTCAAAAGAAGATTTAGCATCTGAGAGTAATTGGTCGTAACGCTTGTTGTTATCGGCCATCACTCCCATCATTTGCTCTATTTCTGTAATTTGCTCTTGAGGGTATGCCTCATTTGGCTTAATGTCTAACGCTTTTTTATACTGGTTGATTGACATTTCATAGTTTTCAGCTTCAAGTGAAGCATCAGCCTGAGCAACCATTGCATTGTAGCGTTTGTCAATATCCGCAAGAATTCCATCTATTTCAGCTATTCTATTTACTGGTTTTCCTTCTTCTGGACGGTATTCCAAGGCTTGTTTGTAGAATTCCTTAGCCGCTAAATATTCGCCTTTTAAGAATGCTTTATCTCCTTCATCAATAGCTGCGAAGTAGAGTTTTTCCAATTCTTTAGCTTCTTTTGCTGCTAACTCCTGTTGACGCTTAAGGTCAGCTAATTCTTGTAGTTTTTGATCAATAATGACCAATTGTTCCTGAGGATATGTTTTTTCAGGATAAACTTTTAATGCTGCTGTATAGTAATTCTGAGCATCTTCCCACATTTCTTCTTCAAAAGCTTTATCCCCTTTGTCTAAATAGGCCAAGTATTTTTCTTCTTCCGAACGATTAGCATCCAGAATTTCATTAATTTCTTCAATCTTATCCTTCGGATAAACTTCTCCGGGTTTTAAGCTATGGGCTGCTTCGTATTGTAAGAGTGCATTTTCGTAATCTTTCTCTTCAAAGAATAAATCTCCATCTTCAATGGCCAACTGATAATCCTGATCGAGAATTTCACTATTGATTTCTTTCTCTTTTCTAGCTTCTGCAATGGCTTTTTCTAAACGTTCAATAGCTGGAGAAACTGATTTTTGATAACGCTTATCCGGAACAAAAAAGGCGTTTAACTGATCGTAATGGAAGCGCCCTACAGGTTTATCTAAAGCACTGTAATCAATGTCTTCAAAAATGGGGTACATCTCCATTTTCATTTTAGGGATTTCAAACCCATATTTCCCCATATCTTCATCTACCTCACGGGTATCTACCTCTAAGGTTTTTGTAGCGTAATTATCTTTTTCGAAGGTGATGTAATAAAGTGAATTGTAAGGTATTTCGAAATTAAAACGACCGTTTTTGGTGGTTACAATTTTATCGGCTAACGAATCTCCTTTCAACAATGAAACGACTACCCCATCAAGGTTAGAACGTTCTTCTTCTACCTGGCCGGTAATTAAAAGGGTTGGCCCTAACTTTTGAGCAAATGAAGGGATCAGTAGAATTGAAAAAAGTGTGAAAAGTGCGAAATGCTTAAAATAATTCATGTGGAGTAAACGCTTTTCTAATCGTTGTTATTTCAATTTTTAATGGATTGACGAATTTACCATAAATCCATGTTTATACATCAACTCATTTGATGAGTTATAAACATCAATTGTGAATTGACAGTCTATTTATCAAAGGAGTAAATCTCCGTAGAAAAATCCCAGTTTTGGTTCATTTTTTTCTACTGATAATGGCAATGCTTTAAATGTAACGCCATTCGTTTTAACAACCAGCTTTGAAGCAAAGAAAGGAGCATTGACACAAAGCGTATGAAATTCGCCATTTTCACCACACGGATCAACTTTTGAAGGAAGGGAATGCATGAATGCATTGGAAATTGGTGTGTAGAGAATATCCTCATCAAAATAGTGATTACTGGCACATACAATAATGGCTTCAAAACCATTAGCTGTGAACTGTTGAACTAATTGAGTAGTGTCTTTTTTCCACAATGGATAAACAGCTTTTAAATTGTTGTTCGCAAGAAAATCATCTCTATATGCTTTTAAATCTTCGAGAAAGATATCGCCAAAAGCAATGTGTGTAATTCCCTTACTTTTTAAAGCGGTTAACGTTGACTGAAAAGCACTTTCGTAAGCTTTATTTCCTTCTCCTTCTACCCACATTTCATACAAAGGAAGACCTATTAAATCAACTTGTTTCTTTATGATTTCAGGCCTTACACCGTGCATACTTAGCCGTGAGGTAGACCTGTGGAAGGTACACACTAAGTAGTCTACCGAATGTTTTTCAGACTGAAGGAACTCGTGTAATGCCATAGCGGCATCTTTGCCTCCACTCCAAAATAATGCTGTTTTGAATTTTTCCATCAGGGTACAAACAACACAAACTGTGGAATGGTTCCGGTTTCGAACCGCTCAATAATTTGATAACTTGCTAAATCAATTAACAGTGCCTCACCTTCTTGAACATAATCTTTAGCATCGCAAACAACAGCCAAATTCAAATCTGACTGTACATTCATTCCGTAAGCATTGTTCCAATTAGTATTCGATACTACCGTTGAAACGATTCCTGTTGTTAAATCCATTTCTTTTAACCCATCTTCCAACCAATAGGCTTTGTTGGTTTGTTCATCATACTGAAAACGAAATGCATCAACATTTGACTTTAAGGTGTTCAAAGAAGTTGTTCCGGGTGTAAGAGAGAGAATTTCTNGGATGGTTCCAATTAAAACTTCACCTGTTGCATTTACCGCTAAACCGGTTATGCTATCATTCATTGAAATAAAAGTGGAAGAAGAGAAATCATTCAAGTCAACTTCCCATAAACCNTTAGGTTCATATTGTGCTATGTATAGNTTTTGTTGACTCTGCACCATGTACTCAGTATANCTATTGGTTGGAATAGATTCGATTTTTGCTTGNGCTGATAGGCTGTANACATCTACTTCGTTNGTATAGATATTGGTACAAAATAATCGATCACCGTCTTGAAAAAGGTAACGTGGAGTTTGAGCCGAAAGCTCATTTTCTAATTCAAAATCAAATCCTGTTTGAACAATTTTAGCAGAGTTATTCACTACAAAATAAATNGAGGAATCTACTACCAAAGCACTTTGTAGAATATCTCCCAATTGGGCNTTGTTTTGAGCCTGATAAACATTTTGATGAATACTTGAATCTTGCANNTCAAATACAGTAATAGAGCCATTATTCCATCCGAAATTCCCCTCATTNAGNATGACTATCTTGGCGTGTGTTTCGTTGGGTACAGTTCCGGTTGTAGTTGTTTTTGGCCNCGGGTCATCGTCTGTACATGACCATAAAATNATTGAGAGCAAAACTCCCCACAAGTAATTAGTTGAANGCATAGGTCAATCTTAATGAAAAATTTCTTCCCGGCATGGGCTTCCAAGCAATGGACTGGTACGATTTATNGAATAGGTTATTNACTGNAAAACGAGCTCCTATTCTGTGTTTTCCAGCCAATTTAAAGTTGTAATCAAGTGCCAAGTGAACAAGGTCATATGCTGGCATGTATGAGGTGTTTGTTGTATTAATAAAGCGTTGATCTACATATTGGTACCAAATGAANACNCCTACTCTTTGGCGCCCTACNGAAAGCCTTGTTTTGAATTGATTTTCCGGAACATAAATCANCTGCACATCACCATTATCCTCNTCAATNCTTTTGGTATAACTGTGCATAATTTTAACNGTGTATTTCCACTTATTGCTCTTACCGGATAACTGAATTTTTGATTCAATGCCATAGTTATTCACAGTTTTAATGTTTTGAGCCGTCCAATTATTCTCATTCGGCACCCANTGAATCCAATTATCNACTTCACCATAAAATCCGGTGNCTTCTAATGANACGGAGTTCNTTGTGGCTAGCTTAAACGTATAAAGCAATCCTAATTCAACATTCTCTCCCACTTCTGTTTCAAGGTTTTCATTTCCTCCAGGAACCCAATACAAATCGTTTAGTGTTGGAAAGTGAACATTCTTTGCCACATTGGCTTTTATCCAGAAAGACCGTTTTTTAAACGGCTTGTATTCCATTCCCAAAGCAGGAAGAAAAAAGACCAAAGAATCTCCAGTATACTCAGGGCGTAAAAAGGCTTCTACCTGAAAACGCTTTCCAAAATAGGTTNGCCACTGTATTAATCCTGCAAACCTATTTCTGGTTTGTTGATTCTCATAACCGGGAGTAGAAACACTCTCTTGCTGGTAAAAAACCGCTGTTCGAAGCTGNGACTTTTTAGTTACCCAATAATTGTAACGCACATTTGCCTGAACATTTGTGCCATACGTAGTGCTGCTGATNGCGGCTAGTGTATCGTCAAAATGCAGTTCACTATAGCTTCCNCCCGTATTGAATAACAACTGGTGCTTANCTTTTTTATGTTCTAACTGGAAAACTGCAGCAGATAAAATATCGGTTTGCTCTTCGCCACTTGAAATTTGATCNGTAATTAAAGGAGGTATTTGACGAAAAGTGTTTCCATATAATCCATGCAGGCTTAAGGTTGTGTAGGGAGACGCTTTGTAACCAAGTGTCAATTGACCTGAATAGCGTTCAAACTTGTTGTACTTCCTATTCTCAGTTGGACTTCCACTTACCGCNGTATTTTCATATTCAAAATTATTCTCAGCTTGAGCTCTTTGTACTCCTGCCTGCACAAACCACTTTTTCTTTCTAAGGCTTCCGCTTAATAAGGTTGTATATCTGCCAAAGCTTCCCAGATCTTGGCTTAATGCAAGGTGTGGCTTCTCTCCTATATCNTTACCATTCTCAATAAGTATACTTCCACCAATTCCGCCAAAGCCATCTGTTAACGTACTGTTTCCGTAATGAATGCTTACGTTATCTTGAGTTGAAACAGNAAATAAAGAAAAATCAAATTGACCAAGTGATGGTGCATTTAATGTAATTCCATTCCAAAACACTTGAGTATGTGCTGCNCCAGTTCCCCTAAACGAAGGCGTTGCAATTTGTCCGGGACCATAATCTTTAATGAACAATTCTGTTTCTTGTTCCAGCAACTGACTTAGGTTTTGTCCTGAGAACAATTCAAGTGAAGAAGAATCTAACGTTGTTTGNTTAAAGGGATCGCTTAATACACGTTGTTCTTTGAGCTCAAATTGCTTTAAAATAGTNGTGTCTTGTTGAGCNAAACCCCAAGAATGAAGCGCTGTAAAGACAATTGCTATTTTAACGACTAGCTTTACCAAACAACCAGTTTTTTAGTGATTTTTTGATGGTTGTCTNCTACTACTACAGCATATACACCTTTGGGCCATGTAGAAACATTTATAGTTTGATTACCAGACATTCTTTCGGTATAAATCAATTGTCCGGTTTCCAGATGATAGCAACTAACTTGTACCCTCTTTTGTGCTTGAATCGTTAAATGATCTTTCACAGGGTTGGGATAAAAAGAAAGCTGTATTGCATCCTTTGTTTCTTCTACTCCAACAATAGATTCATCAAGAAATGCCAAAGCATCCAGATCAAACCCAGAACTAGCCCANTCCGTTGGCCAGGGATCGTTGACTGGCCGTCCATCTTTATCNCGCTGAGCATATGCTGTATCAATAGCTCCTACTACATCTACAATTCTAATGTGTGTAATTGCTTGTAGATCAAGTGTTGNTATTGAATCTAACTCAGAAAGGTCAAAAGGTACTCCATAACCACTTTGGTACTTCCCTGCAAGGTTATTCACATAAGTAGGATCCATTACTCCATAGGGATCTACTTGGGTACTTGTATCAGTTAAAGAAGTCGCTGGAAAACGATAATAGNTTGTTCCGTCACTACTCACTTCTACAAAAGCTAACTCTAAAAAGTATCCCTCCTCAAGTGGAGAATAAAATCCATTTTCGAACACCGCAAAATCATATCCATTATGATCTGAAAGTGGTTCTGCTAATGTGTATAGTGCAATGCCACTATCGCCTAAACTTACAATAGTACCATCGGCCTTACCTTCTGCCTGATTCTCTAATCCGGCAGAAGCTAAAGTTGATGGGGTTGCAATGTTTTCATACCCACGAATAACAGTACAGTTTTGTGCCCAACCATATACGATATTAGAGTCCATATAAACTGCATTAGAGCCAGCAATACCTNCTCCAGGGTNAAAAGGTCCGCTTTGAGCAAAAGTGCTCAAAGCAGAACCTGATAAAATGAGAATCAACGCAATTAACCTCATTTTTTGATAATTCTTTTAACCGTTGATTGATCGTTACTTTCCAGTTGAAGTAGATAAACTCCAGTTTGAAGTGCAGAAAGATCAAGTANATTGGTCTTTTGTTGCTCCATCACAATTCGGCCTGAAAGATCAACTACTTTTACGAAAGGAACATTCTCAGCATCAATGTAAACCATTCCNGTTGTTGGGTTAGGATATACATTAACNTTTAATTCATTATCAATATCATCTACACTTAAAGACCAGTAATAAGTATAAATAGTATCGGTNTAACAATCCCCGAAACGATCACAATAATCAACAACAATTGTATCGTTACTTGTACTGTGTTTAGNAATAACCGTTAATTCAGATCCACTGATAAAAATGCTATCGTATGGTGTGTGGTCAGATGCTATAATTGTAGCATTTGAAATAGTAATACTGTCTCCATTATCTACAGCTGCTGTTTCAAAATCAATTGTNAAACCACTACTGTTTAAATTATAATACGATGCATTTAAACTTTCATAATGGTTATACAATAGGTCTANTGCCTCTCCAGAAAAATCTGTGGCTACTGAATCTACAACGTTTCCAGAATGATCTAACACACGTAGAAAACCCAACGAATAATAATCTGTTTCCATTAGAAAAACTTGNTCTCCATCAGCTTCGTACTGAGCACCTGTTACACTTTGAAAAGATGATGGAGTATAAAAGTTGAAGTATTGTTGCGTTTGCAAGTCCATAGCCTGAAGACTTCCTCCAAATGAACCAAACAAAGAATCATTATTTGTATAGAATAAACTCCCCGCAGTAAGTGATGTGTCAGTTGTTNGAGCTCCTGAAAAATCGTAAAAAGAGAGTGCATCATAAGCAGCAGACCATCCTACATATTTNGTATTTGATGCAATTAATTCACTACCTGTATATAGTAAATCTCCCATTCCAGATGCCAGCGTATCATATAGAATGGTTTCTTCAAAAACAGGACTTCCTGAAGANAAATTATAAACAGCTACTTTCCCGGAATCATTCTCTGTATAGCTAATAAACACTGAATCTCCTTTTATAGCTAATCCACTTGTTGTAGAAGGAAATNTTCCACCACTATAAATTTCATTTGAAAGATCGTTTTTATCTAACACGACTAAATAATCAGTGCTTAAGGCTCCNTAACCTCTGTTGAANACCAATTGATCTTCAATCANTTCTATGTTTTGTAAACCCGATACGTTTGTNGCTGTNCTATCAACAGCAGTTCCTGTTATAAGGTCTATTTTATACAATACATCTGTACCTAGCGGATGACCAGATGCACGACCAATGTGTACATAAGCATAGACACCATCGATTAATAATGCATTAGAAAAATCTCCTTGAAAAGCACCAATAAGGATAGANTCTTGCAANGCAGCATCATAATAAGCTACTTCTACAGTATTATTCGCACCTGAATAATTACCACCGGTAGAATAAACTGCTCCGTAAAATTGGCGTTGNTGAGCTATTGCCGNCACTGAGAACAGCAATGAAATTGAAAGTAAAAGTTTTTTCATCCTAAAAGTTTTTAAAGTTGTTAAAAAACCTTAGGGATTAAGACACGGTCAGAAAATACAATTAAGGGAATTGGCCTTAAGCGACATTCTGAATGCGAACTTTTATCCCGAAAGTCGAATTCTTTTCGCTCAAGGCAGGTCTTCTGACTCACCTTCATCAAAACAACCTTCCCATGCTATGCACAGTGGTATAAAAACAGATATTTTGATTATGAAGGCTTACAGCTGCGGGAACAGTTCAGGATTCACACCTGATTCCCTTTTCATCACTTTTGCATAAATGCGCCAGTGAACCACAAGCAGGGCAAATGTAGAAAAATTTAGTAGTCGCGTCCCATACGGGTAATGAATTTACCGTCTGATATATTCATTGAATTTCCATTGGTATCGTATACGATTCCCTGGAAAGTTCCTGCCGCNANGTAATATGAAAAACCATCGTAATTCTGAACAACATCAGTGATTGTAAANGTNCTGTTTACCTGNCCATTTGGCAATGTGTCTTCTCGTGTTGATTTCCAAACTTGTTGACTGGCATCTATCCAGGTAATNATAACACCTTCTATTGTATCTGCCACACTTCCAAAACCATATGTTCCAGGAATTACCACACTATCCAANGCTACATTGTACTCNGTATCTGGCGAACACTGCAAAAACTCAAACCAGATGGAGTTTGCATTTGTTGTATCAACAAAGTTGTTGTAGTAAAATGTCTGGCTTTTTAACACATCGTTAGTTGAATNTGTACAGTAGTGATACCATGCACTATCTACTCCATTTCCGTAACCNTTGTAATCATTTACAAANTTGAATGTTTGACCTCCAATTGTAGCACTCATNTATATTTCGCTTCCCAACGGAGGCAAAAGAGAATCTACCGGATTTTCAGGCAATGGTTCTAAATCCAAGTCTTCTTTACAGGCGTTGAATANAACCATACCAGTAAGAAAGAATANAACAAATGAAAGAGGAAGTTTAAGTTTCATGGAGATTAGAAATTACTGATTCTGCCTTTAAATTTTCCATTGCGAATTTCTTTGACATCCCCATAACCATTGTANAGGTAACAAGAGAACTCTCCAAAAGCAATTCGTTCTGAATAATCGTCTACTTCATTTTCAATTACAGAAGCTATTTGAAATGCACTTAATGCATTGTTTTTGTTGTTTCCTTTAGTGGTTGTCCAAACTGTACCGTTTGGATCTATATACTTAATAATAGCCCCTGTTGCACTATCTGCCATATTGAGGTATGGATAAGANCCTTCTAAATAAATAGAATCCAGATGCTCTTCATACACAGTATCAAAAGGAATGCAATCNGCTAGCTCAATGTAAAAGGCACCTTCACGTTGCCCTCCTATTTGAAATACCATGGTTTGTACTTCAATGTANGCTGCAAAAGAATCTACTGAATCACAAAANCCATTTCTGTACCCATAAGCAGAGTTAGCATATCCTTCNTCCCCATTCTGGATTAANAAATAGTCNTCATTCATCTCGCCTGAAATAAACAAATCCAAAGGACGGTAAATCCCACTTGTATCCGTTAACTCTTCATTTACCCACGGTTCCAAATCTTCTTCTTCATCACACGATACAAAGAAGACTGATAAAGCAAAAAATGAAATCAGTAAATATGGAAATAGCTTCATGCGAATAATTAAAGTTTACCAACTGGTAATTTAAACTCAGCTTCATCAAGTGGAACATACTTAACACCGTTAAATAAACGAATNTTATTCATTGTTCCTGTAATAACAATCTCTCCGATAGTGTCATAGTAAGTTGAAACAGTATCAATNTGGAAAATCTGAAATGATTGATTNGTATTTGCTCCTGTTCCGGGCAATGTTTTCCANGTTACTCCTGTAGGAGTAGTATAGCTAATTTCTACACCTTCAGTTAAACTTGTTAATGATGAACTTCCAAAGGGATAAGCACCTACAGAAAATTTCCCTACATTAATTGCACTATCTGCTGTATCAATTTCGCATTTCAGGAATTTGATTTCAATATTTTGGGGCGATCCCACATAATTGAAAAAACCGGCTATGTGGCCAACTACATTTTTGTTGGTATCACAAGCTCCGTAAGCTACTGAATCAATAAAGAAAGTGAAATCCTGAATAGAATCTTGAAGGGTTACGTATTGAGAATCAATTTTTCCAGTAAAATAATAATCAGAAACGATTGGTGTTTCATCAATAGGAGTAAATGGCGTATCAATGACCGGGGTACCGCTGCTTAAATCTTCTTTTTTACAGGCAAAAAAGGCTAATCCCACAGCTGTAAGGGCAATGAAAAGGGTCTTTTTATTCATATTCTCTTAATCTCTAAGTCTGTCAAATATATTAAAAGTTCGCACTCTTNTCACTTTTTGTTGTTGATTCGCTCTTCTATCGCTTCTACAACGTGTAAAACCGCAGGACAGATTTGAACATTCTTCTTCGTTANANTCAATATCTGATGCATGTTTTTTCGATCTGTATGCGGATATTCTCTGCAAGCTTTTGGTCTACTCTCATATACTGAACAATAGTTGTCTTCTCCTAAAAACGGACATGGAACTTGCTGCAACACATAATCATTGTCTTCATCAATTCTGAGGTATTGCTCTACAAACTGAGAAGGTTTCATTCTTAAATGTCCAGAAAGCCGTTCTATGTCTTTATCTGTAAACAAAGGCCCAGTTGTTTTACAACAATTGGCACAAGTAAGACAGTCAATTTCTTCAAAAGCGTTGTCATGTTCTTCATGAAATAACTCATCAATCACTTTGGGCTTCTCTTTTTTTAAGCGCTGAAATGTTTTATTGATGGACTTTTTCCGTGAAGTCGCTTTTTCCTGAAACCGTTGTAAATCGATCATCTGTTAATGAGGAAATGTTTCTAGCGTTAATGCCATGCTTTCTGCAAAAGCCTCTTGATTCAATTGATGAGCAATACTTTTCTCGTTCATAAAAGCAATTAGATTTTCAGTTGGCATATTCCCAGTTAAATCGTCTTTTGCCATGGGGCAACCGCCATACCCTTTAATTGCACCATCCATCCTTTTGCACCCACTCGTATAAGCTGCTTCTACTTTCTCTTTCCATGTGTCTGGTGTTGTATGTAAATGTGCTCCAAATTCAACATCAGGAATGGCCGGAATAAGCGCGTCAAAAAGGTATGAGATAACATCTGGTGTGGCAATTCCAATCGTATCTGAAAGCGAAATAGTTTTTATTTCTAGCTCTTTGTTCAAACGGTGTGACCACTCTATTGCAATTTCCTTGTTCCAAGGATCTCCATATGGGTTTCCAAACGCCATTGAGATATACACCACTAACTCTTTATTCTTTTTTATCGCCTCATTGTGAATAATTTCAGCTCTATTAAATGAATCTTCAATTGAAGAGTTAATGTTTCTTTTTTGAAACGTATCTGATATTGAAAACGGAAAACCTATGGCATTTACTTCATCAAATTCACAGGCATTTTTTGCACCTCTTAAATTACCAACAATCGCTAATAATTTAGTTTTAGTTGCTGAAAGATCCAATTGCTGAAGCACTTGCTTAGTATCTTTCATTTGAGGAATAGCTCTAGGAGAAACAAAGCTCCCAAAATCTAACGTGTCAAATCCTACTTGAAGTAATTGGTTGATGTAACGAACTTTCTTTTCGGTGGGGATAAACTCGTGGATTCCTTGCATTGCATCCCGAGGACACTCTACAATTTTTAGTTGTTCCATGTAATGTGTTTTGCGCTTTGTATTTGTATGTGTGAAAGCGAAAGTAACAACATTTTCAGGAGTTCGAAAGCAAGTGTTTGTTGATGCGTTTTACCATCCCTGGACCTTCGTATATAAAACCAGTATATACCTGAACAAGGTTAGCTCCGGCTTTAAGTTTTTCCTCTGCATCTTTCCCGGTAAACACTCCACCTACACCTATTATAGGAAAATCGGAGCCTAACTTTTGACGCAAATAACGAATGACTTCATTTGAACGATCATACACAGGTTTTCCACTTAATCCACCTGCTTCAGTCGTGATTTGAGCATCCGTTTTAAGTCCCGCTCTGGAAATGGTTGTATTGGTAGCAATTAAACCATCTAGCTTTACTTCCTGAGCGATTTCAACAATATCATCTAATTGCTCAAACGTTAAATCCGGAGCAATTTTAAGCAACAGTGGCTTACGCGATACTTTCGCATTGTTGAGTTCTTGAAGATGTCCTAGTAGTTGCTTTAACGGTTCTTTTTCTTGAAGATCTCTCAGGTTAGGCGTATTAGGAGAACTCACATTTACCACAAAATAATCAACATAAGGAAAAAGTGCTTCAAAACAGGTTTCATAATCATTTACTGCCTGATCATTAGGAGTTACCTTGTTTTTACCAATGTTTCCACCGATTACAATGTTTACTTTTCGCTTCTTAAGGTTTGCTATGGCAGCTTCTACCCCATCATTATTGAACCCTAAGCGGTTGATTAAACCACTATCATCGGGCAAACGAAACATTCTTGGCTTAGGATTCCCAGGTTGTCCTTTGGGAGTAATAGTTCCCACTTCAATAAATCCAAACCCCAGGTTTGAAAAGGCATTGTAAAGCGATGCCGCCTTATCAAAACCAGCAGCCAGACCAACGGGGTTTTTAAATTTTAATCCGAATAATTCACGTTCTAGCTTTTTGTCTTCTACTGTAAAATTCGACTTTATAAGTTGCTTTACAACTGGTAAACTACATAGAAACACAAATGCATTTGTTGTGAAATGATGGATTTTCTCCGGATCGAATTTGAAAAGAATGGGGCGAATGATTCCCTTGTACATAACTACTGTTTTGCCGCAAAAATAGACGAAAGCAATTAAGAGAAAAGTGTTAATATCTGGATATGCCGTTTTCCAAATACAATGCGAATAGCTTATATATTGGTCGCATGGGAAATTTACTACGCATTAAGCTTTCATACAACCTTCTCATTTTAGGTATTATTACCAGCTTGGTATTGACTTTAAAGCTATGGATTCCTCCACAAGAAATTCCTGCTTTTGGTATTCTACCGCAATTTCCAAATGCCGTTAACTACACCCTGGTAGGATTATTTTTACTCTGCCTGATTGTATTACTGATCTATAAAAAATGGTTTGTTTTCCCAGTGTTAGGCTTGCTTCTATTCATCTTTTTGGTCTTGCAAGACATTAATCGGTTTCAGCCTTGGGTATATCATTACTCTCTACTTTGGATACCTTTTTTGCTCTACCCTGTTCATTATTATAAGTTCAAGCCATGGGAGCCTGTACTCAATTTTCAACGATTACTTTTAATGGGCATTTTCCTTTGGAGTGGAATTCAGAAGTTAAACGCTGCTTATTTTGAGGGGATTTCTGCCTACTTAACCAGTGGTTTAGAAACATCATTAGGGGTTCCGCATGAATCGTTACAATTTTTGGCATGGATAGCACCTTTTCTTCAAATTATAGGAGCGATAGGGCTGCTTACACCAACGCTTCGAAACTGGGGCATATTGTTGCTAACGATAATCCAATTAATGGGAATTCTACTCATTGCTGTTCTCAACAAATGGAATTACGTAATTATACCTTGGAATTTGGTTATTGTTGGTTTTCTATGGTTGTTATTTTACAATACAAAAGAAAGGTGGAATGATTTTTCTCTTGGTAAAATGGTCGGACTTAAACTTGTTTTAACGGTTGTATTACTTATGCCCTTAGTAGGCAAATTTACCAAGCTCCCCTATCCAGTACAGTTTAAGTTGTATTCAGAATTTCTAGAAGACAGCCATTTATATTTATTGAAAGAAGACAATGACTTCTCGCAGTTCCCTTCAAAGGCAGTAAGATCTGTGGGGAGTTATGAAGTCATCAACCTACAGTATTGGGCTTCAGAGGTCTATAATGCACCTCTTTATCAAAGCAATTTGAACTATGAAATTATTGAAACAGAAGTTTCGAAAATTTATCCCAACACTAAAGTTTTCTTAACTATTTCGTCTTCAAATGATTCTGATACGACAGAAGAATAAAGTTTATTTTTTTCTTGATTGATTTATTGAATACTTTATATTTGCAGCCCGATTTTAAAAAGCAATTTAAAGCTTTGTAAAAGGGAAATATGGCGAGGTAGCTCAGTTGGTTAGAGCGCAGGATTCATAACCCTGAGGTCACGGGTTCAACTCCCGTCTTCGCTACAGATTTAAAATCAAAGGGTTAGAAGGTTTTTCTAACCCTTTTTTTATGCCTATATTGTAGCAAGGTGTGCCAAAGATGAATTATAAATTCATCCTTGCATTTGCGGCTCTTGATACATGCTTGTTATTCGCATCTCTCAAAAATCAAATCCCCCTGAGTCCAGAAAAAATATTGTTAGGGAATAATTGTGCTAAATATACGAGCTGAGATCGTCAATCAAAGTCGTTCCACGCAGAATGCAAAGACACGAGTAAACCACCATAATGTTAAAACAAAACCTTCTTCAACGTAATGGGAACTTATCTGTTTTTTTATATTTTGGGTTATTAACGACTGATAATTTCATTTCAATCATTGCTATGCTCAAAAGAATATTCCTTAGGGTGGTTTCTATCTTTGTAATTTCATTGAATCATTTTGCATTTTCTCAAACAAATCTTGATACCCTGTTCACTGAATTCCAAGAGAATAACAAACGAATACTGATCATTGCAGAAGAGCACTTTGTTGGACAGAAACACGAAGAATTAGAAAAAATCATCCTCGGATTTCATGCCCACTTCCCTAACGATAAGATCAATCTTGTTTTTGAGTTACCTAAAAGCTCAGAATACATACTCGAAAAACTAAGAACCACGAATGATTCTGCTTCGTTTGAAGGTTATTTCGATCATTTATATTCTGGTAAATCTAAAACCCCAAGCCTGTTTTGGCTGGATTTTAAGAAACTAATCTATACTGTTTCTCAAAGCGTTCCTGAGGATAAATTACAATTTCATTGTATAGACTTTGAAAGACGGTATAGGAAAACAGCCTATTGCATCAATCAATATCTAATTGATCAATATGATATGATTTCACAGCCTCTTGATTCACTATTACGACAAGAAACTATTCGAGATGATTCTATTAATCAACAATGTTTAGAATCTGTTCTCCATTCATTCTTGGAAACCAAAAACGACTCATTTCTTTTGGATGTGCTCAAAGCTCTTTCCATTGAAAGCGGTTTTACGCAAAGCCGTGGTACATTTCTATCCGATCAGTTTTGTGCACTATCCAAGAATGAAGAATACATCATCGGGAATTTTGGACTGTTACATGTCTTTGATACAGTAAACCTGTATAAAGACAATCCGAAATATCATACATACATACTTGATAAAAACGGAAACCCACATAATCCATTTTTATTTCAGAGCTGCAATAATTCATTTGATGACACATACGTCATCGGACTAATGGCATTAAAAAAAGCACGTTCACATGAAGATAAGTTTCAAATAGAAACTGATAGAGGAATGTTTTTCTCTGAAGCGCAAACAAACCTTCTTCATCAACTTTCTTCTTTCGGTTACAGATCATGCTTTTCTACGTCAAGATATCCTGATTTAAACACCTTACCTATTAATTACATCATATTATATCAATGGAGTAATTACCGGGATTTTATTCAAAAATAAAGCCTATGCGTAACGCATAGGCTCATAACACCAAGAGATAATAATGTCAAAGTCTTACTCTAAAGCAATACCAATACATTGATTGCTGCTAAAGATGAATAGAACATGGCAAAAGCTTCTATATCCGAACCATCTTCCATAGTCCCATATGGCCAATCCCCGAATTGCCCCATCTGGTGACCTATATAGTCATACACTCCGGTAAGCCAAGGTGCTTGTGCCTGAATCATGTCATTCTTGCCCATTATATAATACAGACGATCATCCCTTAAACACATCCGATATGCAGACACCGGAAAAATAAAAGGAAAACAACCATACATTTCGCAAATACTAGCTATCCGTTACCTTTTTTAGTACAAGTTTCTACTTTTTTTATTCTACTGTTGAACAATTATTTGGCTTTACAAACACCCTATCAACAGCCAAAACAAACTCCCCGTTTTCTTTAATGAAAAGGAACTGCAAACGTTTATTTTCAAGCACATTTGAACAGATATAACCGTTGTTCTCATTGGTAATAAAGAGTTCTACAACACAATAATATTCATTGGGAAACGAAACAGACATCAAAGCAAAATACGGATAACTTAAGTCTAGTCTATTTTCAGCCGTATTGAGGCATTGAATCATACCGTACTGATTCTTTTTAGACAGATTGTTTTTTGAATTAATGACCGTTTGGTCTATTCCTGCTCTCTCAACTATTATTGAGTTAAAGGCAGCCGTAGAAAAACTGTTGTATTGTGGCAGTGTAAAGAAAGTCACTTTACTCTCTTCTATCTTTAAGCTACCAACAAACTCACTCAGAGCCTCTGACTTTTTAACTTCATCAAATAACTGCTGAGGAACACATTCATCTGTTTGTGTAAAAGCATTTTGCACAAACAAAATCACAAGGGCTACTATAAAGAGAATTCTCATTTCGTATTCTGTTTTAGGTTTGGCTAATTTAGAAAATATCTGTGTTGCAATTTTTGAGCTCATATTAGAATAAAGCTTCTCCCTTTGTCCTTAGCCTGAAATACCATTCCCTTTCGTTACATTCGTTTCATGAAAAAATGGCACATCCTTTTCACCTGTTTAGCTCTATCAGCAGCATTTGTCTCATGTAAATTAGGGCGGTTTGTCGTTTACAATTTTGCAGACATCAAAGACTACAAAAAGTTTCCAGATCGTAAGCTTAACAAATCCGAAACCACTTTTCAATTTCCGGCATCTGAGAGTCCCAGAGCTCCTAAGAATATTCACCTTAAAGGTGATACTATCCCTTTTGAAACATTTCTGGAAGAAAATAATACCGTAGCTTTTATTGTACTTAAAAACGATAGCCTACTTTACGAAAAGTACTTCAATAAATATGACGAATCTTCAGTTGTAGCCTCTTTCTCTATGGCTAAGTCTGTAACCTCTATGCTCATCGGGTGTGCTATTGAAGATGGCTTTATTCAATCGGTTGAAGAACCAGTAACGAACTACATCCCCGAGCTAAAAGAAAATGGTTTTGACAGTGTAACCATTGAACACTTATTGCAAATGACTTCTGGATTGGACTATAATGAAAGCTACATCAATCCTTTTGGTGATGCTGCTACTTATTACTATGGGAGGCATTTGAGAAAAGCAGTTACCAAATTGAAATTGGAACATCCTCCCGGCACTCATTTCGAATATCAAAGTGGCAGTACTCAGGTTTTAGGGTTAATACTCGATAGAGCATTAAAAGACAAAACATTAACCGAGTATTTAGAAGAGAAAATCTGGTTACCGTTGGGTATGGAATATGATGCTTCCTGGAGCATTGACAAGAAAAAAGATGGTTTGGAAAAAACGTTTTGTTGCTTGAATGCACGGGCAAGAGATTTTGCCAAATTAGGAGAACTATACCTACACCAAGGAAATTGGCAAGGCCAACAGCTTGTACCTGAAACATGGGTAGAACAATCGACAAAAATTGACACTACAAACGGGAGTAAATGGTACTATCAATATCAATGGTGGTTACCTACACAAACGGGCGACTTTATGGCTCAAGGCTATTTAGGGCAGTATATTTACGTTTACCCGGAAAGAGATATTGTAATTGTTAGACTGGGGAAAAACAATGGAGATGCAGACTGGTGGACAATACTTTCAATGCTTGGCCATGCATACAAATAACAGACTTAAAGCTAATTGGGTAAAAATTATAACTGCAATAATTTTAATTGCCACACTATTTATTTTACCTAGCTTCTCTCCTTCTCAACTAGAGAATAGAATACTATATCATGTGGTATCACCTCAAGAGAATGAACTGGTATTTTTCTGGAAAGATGAGTCGGGTGAGAATTACAAAGATTTTCAACGTTTAAAACAAGCTTTAAATAATAAAGGAAAACTACTGAAGTTCGCTATGAATGGCGGAATGTATCAAACCGACCTCTCTCCTCAAGGATTATACGTTGAAAACGGCAAGGTGCTATCACCTCTAAACAATCGTCAGAAAGGTTATGGTAACTTCTACATGCAGCCCAATGGTATTTTTTACATCACGAATAATTTGGAAGCTCATGTAACTTCTTCTGATGGATTCACCAATGAGAATGTGAAATATGCGACACAGTCCGGTCCAATGTTGGTCATCAACGGAACGATGCATCATCGTTTCATCAAAGGGTCTGAGAACCTTAATATTCGTAATGGCGTAGGGATTTTGCCCAACGGAGATGTGCTTTTTGCTATCTCAAAAGACAAAATCAACTTTTATGATTTTGCCACATTTTTCATGGAAAAAGGATGTGAAAATGCTCTTTACCTCGATGGCTTTGTTTCAAAAGTTTACAGTCCGGAAAATCAAAGAGAAGATATTGGAGGCACCTTTGGAGTGATCATAGCCGAAATAGAATAAACTTTAATTATTTCGTCTCGGTCAATTTTGACCAAATTCTGTTCGCAATCACTTTCATACCATTGTCAGAAGGATGCAAGCCTACCACTGTATTACCATATGTTGCCGTAGCTAAGCTTCCATCACTATAGTATAAATCTGCTATTGACACATGGTCATATTCGTTTTGAATACAAACAGCTAAAACTTGCTGATTGTAATTTGGTTTAGGCCAAAAGCTATTGGTCATGCACACTTTTGCATCAGAACCACCTTTTAAATACTCTATAAGGTATTCCATGTAACCGCTAATGGGCAATTCATTCACAAGAGAATCATCTACATTATCTCCCAAACGAACAATTATCAAGTCTGGCTTCCAGGCTTTTAAAGAAGTGTAACTTGTTGTATCAAAAAGCCAGTAAGCTGTTTCAAAACCAGAAATGGTCTCAACTTTAAACTCTATATCTGAATTGTATTTACTGAAATGACTTTGTAATACGTGTACAAAATCATATTCTTCAGCAGAAGCAGCCATTCCCCAATCTCCATACCAGTCAATCTCAGCTTTGGGTGCATGTTTGGCAATGCTATTTCCTAAAATGAGCACTTTATCGTAACTCCGAATTCGGTTCACCTGTGAAGAGGAAAGGTCGCTGTTCTCTTCTTCCATATCATGACTACAAGAAGTAGAACAACTAATTAAAAAAGTAAAAAGTAGGCCGTTCAGTAAAACATATTTAAAGAACTTCATAAAGGATAGGACTTTAGGTTTGTAAATCTTACTGGGGGTAAACTTATCTTACTTAATGAACAGTGCGAAAGATTAAAATGTTGAAAAGGACATATATAAGGGTTAAACTGTCTTTTGGTTAACCTGAACTTAAACCAAACATAGCCTTCCTCCTATTGAGGAATAAATTACATTCGCAACATGTTATTCAGGTCAACAGTATTTCAGCTGCGCACTTTCATTGCCGTATTACTTTCTTACGAAATCATTGGATGGATTATTGTCTTTTTATACGACAAAAAAGATATTCACCTCTATTTCAATCAGCTTTATGCTCCGGTTTTAGATATTTTCTTTCGGTTTTACACTTATATAGGTGATGGCCGTACAGTTGCCATTATTGGAGCACTTTTTTTATTGAAACGAATGAAAGATGGCTTGCTTATCATTCTTGGAACATCTCTTTCAGGCTTAATTACCCAGTTTTTTAAGCGCAATGTTTTTAACGACCATTACCGCCCTAGCCGATTTTTTGAAAGTTTCCCCGAAATTAAGCTTCATTTTGTTGAAGGTGTTGACCTGCATTGCTGTTACAGTTTTCCTTCAGGACATACTACCGGGGCTTTTGCTGTTTTCACTGCTATTTCTCTTATTTACCCTAATAAAAAACTTCAATGGCTTTGGATTACGCTAGCTATCCTCGTTGGATATTCTAGAATCTATTTATCACAACATCATTTTGAAGATACACTTGCCGGTGCATTCATTGGAACTGCCTTTACCATATTGATCTTTATATTACTAAATAGAAAAGATAAAGCGTGGTTAAATCGATCTTTATTAAGCTTATTTCAAAAAAAACGAGCCGTTTAGACAAAATAGTTATATTGTAGCGGTGATTATATAAACGACTGAAGAATTCTGACAATAATGGACAGGGAACTATTTAAACTGGAATACATCATTAAATCCTCGCCTACGGTGCTTTATAACTATTTGAGAACTCCTTCAGGATTGTCAGAGTGGTTTGCAGATAATGTAAACATTAAAGATGATGTATTTTCTTTCTTTTGGGATGGTAGCGAAGATGAAGCACGTTTAATTGCTACAAGAGATAAAGAGTTTGTACGCTTCAAATGGTTGTATGACGAAGATGAGGACGAAGACTATTATTTCGAATTTCGTATTAAAGTAGACTCTCTTACCGGAGAAACAGCCTTAATTATCACAGATTTTGCCGAGCCTGATGAAAAAGACGAAGCCATGTTGCTTTGGGAAAAGCAAATTACAGCTTTAAAACGTCTTTTAGGTGGTGCATGATGATTCTCTTGTTTCCTTCTATTTACGGGCATAAAGTTTGATAGCTTCCACTTATATTTGCACGAAACAGAAGTACGAGTAATACATTGAAGAAGCTAAATATCCTTATTCTCAGGTCATTTCTGGGGCCGTTTTTTCTTACCTTTTTTATCACACTCCTCATATTGGTCATGCAATTTTTGTGGAAGTATGTTGATGAATTGGTGGGTAAAGGATTAGAACCACTAGTCATTGCCGAACTTCTGCTCTACGCATCTGCTTCTCTGGTTACCATGGCCTTACCCCTAGCTCTACTGCTTTCTTCTATAATGACATTTGGTAACATGGGCGAAAACTACGAGTTAGTAGCCATGAAAGCTGCCGGAATATCTCTTCAAAAGATCATGAGACCACTTGTTGGTTTTGCCATCTTTTTAAGTGCTACAGCATTTTACTTTTCCAACTCTATATGGCCTATCGCCAATCTGAAATTTAAACGTTTGTTGTACGACATTCGTGAAACCAAACCTGCACTTGAACTTACTCCCAGTATTTTTTATAAAAAAATTGACGGGTATGTTATTCGTATCAGCGACAAGAGTAAAGACGGTAAAATTTTGAAGGATGTCTTAATCTATGACCATTCAGATGATGCCGGAGGAAACCGAAAAGTCATCAAAGCCAATGAAGGTAAAATGTACCTTACTCCTGATGAACGCTACCTTGTTTTTGAACTCTACCACGGTTACCAATACGATGAAATGCGTGGAAAAAAAGAACCTTTGTTGCGTTCTGAATTTGACAAACATACCATTCGCATAGAATTATCAGGGTTTAGTATGAGCGAGTCTGATGAATCAATGTTTCAAAATCACTACCAGATGATGAACCTTACTCAGCTTACTACAGCTATAGATTCTTTGGACAGTATGATTGTAAAACGACTGGATGACTTTGCAACATCGGTCAATACGCGTTTGATTTTCATGAATGACACTAACTATAATCCAGACACTGTACAGTTCGATACCGCTGGCTTTACAGTTATGGGCGATTTGAACCAAAGAGAACAACTCCAGATTTATTCTACGGCACTGAATTTAGCCCGGGCAAATAAAACCTACGCAAATTCAATGAGCCAAGAAATTGAGAATCGACAAAAGACCCTTAACCGACATATCATAGAGTGGCACAGGAAGTTTACACTTTCCATTGCTTGTCTGGTACTTTTCTTTGTAGGTGCCCCCTTAGGAGCTATTATCCGAAAAGGTGGTTTGGGTATGCCTGTGGTCATTTCTGTTATTTTCTTTCTCATCTGGCATATTACATCTATGACTGGCGAAAAACTTGTAAAACAAGGTGAAATACCTGCTATTCAGGGAATGTGGTATGCTACCTATCTACTTACTCCAATTGGAATCTTCTTAACCTACAAAGCCACCACCGACTCTGTATTGTTAGATGCTACATTCTACGCTAAGCTGATTGCGCCTTTTAAACCACTTATTACACCTATTGTTAAGCTCTTTAAAAAAGCTAAAAAGAAGAAAAAAGCAAATTCATGAAAGTACTTCAGATTTGCAATAAACCCCCTTTCCCTCCTAATGATGGTGGTACCATTGCTATGAATAATGTAACTAAGGGACTTTTTGCTGCCGGAGCAAATGTTAAAGTACTGGCACTCGCCACTCCAAAGCACCCTTTCTTAGTAGGCGAAATTCCAACATGGTATAAAGAACGACATCATCCTGAGGTTAGTTTTGTAGAATCACTTCCTACATTCTGGGGCGTACTTAAGGGAATATTCTCCTCTGAATCTTATCATATTTCAAGGTTTTATAGCGAGGAATTTGAAGCTAAAATTGTAGAGCAGTTAAAAACCTTCAATCCTGATATTGTACTCTTAGAAAGTCTTTTTTTGGCCAATTATCTCGAAACGATCAAAAAATACAGCAAAGGAATGCTGATTTATCGTGCTCATAACATTGAGCATATTTTGTGGGTAAAGCGGGTTAATAAAGAAAAGAACCCTTTAAAGAAGATGTTGCTAAAGCCACTTTTACCAAAGCTAAAAAAAGAAGAGATTGAATTGTGGGATGAGGTTAATGGTATTGCTGCCATAACATATACCGATGCAGACCATATTCGTGATGTGGTTGATACGAAAGTTGATGTATTTCCCTTTGGGTTTGATTTCAGAAATTTCAAGTGCGATGCATTGCCCCAACCTACCAATAGCTTAATTTACATTGGAGCATTAGACTGGGAACCTAATATTGAAGGTTTACTATGGTTTGTTGAAAACTGCTGGCCATCAATTCGTGAAAAATATCCTGATTGGACATTCAAGATAGCAGGAAGAAATGCCGTTCCAAAAGTACTTTCTATAGAAGCAGATGGTATTGAGTTTTTAGGTGAAATTCCAGATGCTGCAGAGTTTTACAAGCAAGGTTCTATAATGGTTGTCCCCTTGTTTTCAGGAAGTGGAATGCGCGTAAAAATTATTGAAAGCATGGCTTGTGGAACTCCTGTAGTTACTACCAGCCAAGGAATAGAAGGAATTGACCTTACAAAAGATGAGTCTTATTTATTAGCTGAGGGACAAAATCAATTTATAGATGCAATTTCATCACTCATTGAAGATGAAAAAAAACGCAATTTAATAGCAGAAAATGCGCGTAAATTCGTTGAGCAACAATACGATTGCTATAAAACAGGCAATAGGATGTATCAATTTTTTAAATCATTC
>PAJI01000024.1:0-60139 GCA_002705995.1 Crocinitomicaceae bacterium
TCAGAAATTTCAAGTGCGATGCATTGCCCCAACCTACCAATAGCTTAATTTACATTGGAGCATTAGACTGGGAACCTAATATTGAAGGTTTACTATGGTTTGTTGAAAACTGCTGGCCATCAATTCGTGAAAAATATCCTGATTGGACATTCAAGATAGCAGGAAGAAATGCCGTTCCAAAAGTACTTTCTATAGAAGCAGATGGTATTGAGTTTTTAGGTGAAATTCCAGATGCTGCAGAGTTTTACAAGCAAGGTTCTATAATGGTTGTCCCCTTGTTTTCAGGAAGTGGAATGCGCGTAAAAATTATTGAAAGCATGGCTTGTGGAACTCCTGTAGTTACTACCAGCCAAGGAATAGAAGGAATTGACCTTACAAAAGATGAGTCTTATTTATTAGCTGAGGGACAAAATCAATTTATAGATGCAATTTCATCACTCATTGAAGATGAAAAAAAACGCAATTTAATAGCAGAAAATGCGCGTAAATTCGTTGAGCAACAATACGATTGCTATAAAACAGGCAATAGGATGTATCAATTTTTTAAATCATTCCTTCGATGAAAGTATTGTTTTTACTCTCCCGTATACCTTATCCTTTGATCAAAGGAGATAAATTAAGAGCTTTCCACCACATACGGGAAGTGAGTAAACAACATAAAATTATTCTTGTCTGTCTCACAGATACTCAACCTCATGAAGAAGCGCTTGAGGCCTTGAAACCCTATTGTGAAGAAATACACATTATTCCGCTTAAGCGACCACTAATTGGGCTCAATTTAATCAAAGCTTTTATGAGCCACTTGCCTTTTCAGGTACACTATTTTTACCACAAGAAAGCACAAAAATCAATTGACAAGATTGTTGAAACCCATCTGCCTAAACACATTTTTTGCCAATTAATCCGTACTAGCGAATACGTTCGTAAATACCAATTGATTCCTTCTACACTTGATTACATGGATGCTTTCTCTAAAGGCATTGAGCGAAGAATGAATAAAGCTTTTCCATTAATGAAACCATTGTTTAGAACGGAATACAAACGTTTAAAGCAATACGAAACAGACATTTTTAAACATTTCAATAATAAGACCATTATATCAGCACAAGACAGAGCACTTATTGAACATCCGCGCAAGGGCGAAATTCAAATTTTAAAGAACGGAGTTGACCTTGATTACTTTACGCCTTCTAACGGGAGTGAGAAGAAATATGACCTCTGTTTTGTTGGTAACATGAGCTACCAGCCTAACATTACAGCTGTACAATACATAGCTAAAGAAATTTTACCACAAATTCACCGTACGTTACCGCATGTGAAACTATTAATAGCCGGAGCAAACCCAGCTCCTTCCGTTAAGCTGTTAAAGAGTAAACATATTACTGTTCAAGGCTGGTTACCAGACATTAGAGAAGCCTACTGCAGTAGCAAATTGTTTTTAGCTCCAATGACTATTGGCACCGGTTTGCAGAATAAACTATTGGAAGCCATGTCAATGGGAATGCCCTGCGTTACCACTCCATTGGCTAATAAAGCACTTAAAGCTACACATCAAAAAGAAATTCTAATTGGATCAACAACAGAAGAATTGGTTAAACATACTTTAAGTGCTTTGCTAGACTCTGAACTATACAACAAACTCTCTTTAAATGGATTACAGTTTGTTCAGAACAATTATTCATGGTCAAAAAACAGTCAACCTTTGCTTCATTTAATTGAAAAACCAAAAATTGGCACGGCTGTTGTATAAGTAACAATAAATGTTGGCTATAGTAAGCCAAACAGTTACATTTGAAAAATTGCATCGGAAGAAATTAAAATTGATCAAAAATGAAAAATTGGAAAACATTTGCACTTGTAGCTCTAATGGGAAGTATGGCTTTTGGTTTTGAAAGCTGTAAGAAAAACAAAGAAGTTGCAGAAAGTAAGCCTCAGGATGAAGTTTTAGTAAACGTATATTGCTCTGGCCCTGAATACTTCACGAATAAAGAATATTTCAGATCAAATGCTATTGGTGAATCGTTAGACCAAATGACGGCAAAGAAAAAAGCATTAAGTAATGCTCGTGCACAATTAGCCGGAGATATTGAAAACACTATGAAAATAGTTGGTGACAACTATGTAAAATCAAGTGAATTCAACAACAAAGAAGAAGTTACTGAAACGTTCCAAGAAATGGCCAGAACTGTTGTTGACCAAACACTTCAAGGATTACGTGTGATTTGTGAGAAGCAAACTAAAACAGTTGAAGGAAAATACAAAACATACATTGCTATTGAGCTTTCTGCTGAAGACCTTGTTTCTGAATACAACGAACGTTTAACAAAAGACGAGCAGTTGAAAGCAGATTACAACTACGAAAAATTCAAAGAAACTTTTGAAGCTGAAATGGAAAAGCTAGAGCAACAGCAATATGGAAATTAATTCCATCTAATTTCATAAATAGTACTTAAAGGGTCGAACAAAATTGTTCGGCCTTTTTTATTTTAGGCATACAATTACTTTCTTTAGAAAGTTGAATAACAATACAACCATAAGCAAAAAAATAAGCTGGAAAGAAAGAGGTCTTCGTACGCTCTACTTCTTCCCTGTTCAATTGTTTTTTGCTCATTTCAAGTACAACCAACTTATGCTGGTGTTATGGTTAATGCTATTTGGGTTCATCACGCAAAGTTTTGCGGTAAACTATGGCATTCCAAACCTTTTCCTTTTTCCAGAGTATTTGGGAAAAACAGACATCTTAGCTCACTTTATTTTAGGCTTTTCAATAGGTGGCTTTATTATGGCTTTCAACATTGCTTCCTATATTATCAATGGCATTCGTTTTCCTTTCATTGCAACTCTTTCAAGGCCTTTTGCAAAATACACGTTGAACAACTTTATAATTCCCTTTTCATTTATAGCTCTTTATATCTACAAACTTTACTTTCATCAGATATACAAAGAACTTATAGATCCTGTTAATGTATGGTTTCACATCCTATCGTTTTTGGGAGGTGTACTGTTGTTCATTGTGCTCTCTCTAAGTTACTTTTTCTCTACCAACATCTCTATTGATAAACTGATAAAGCGAAAGCCTACACATACGCGCCCTGTAAGATTAGCTCCAGCAAAAAACATTTTTGGAAAAAGTGAAAAATGGTATTCGTTTGTAGGGGTTAAACGAGAATGGAAAATCTATACTTATTTGTCAAACCCTTTTAAAATTGCATTAGCTAGAAACGTAAAACACTATGATGAGCAGATGCTCAGAACCGTTTTTGCACAAAACCACATTAATGCTTCACTTTTTGAGTTAATTGTGGTTTTTTCTATCATTTTCTTTGGCTTTTATCGAGAAACTCCACTTTTTGCACTGCCAGCAGGAGCCAGCATTCTCTTGTTTTTCACATTGGTTTTAATGCTAAGTAGTGCTATTTATTCATGGATGAAAGGCTGGTCAACACTTATTCTTATTCTCATTTTATTTGGTGTTAATCAACTGTCTAAAAACAATGACTTTGCTTACTTGAACTACGCTTATGGCATTGATTATACCGAAGAACCAGCTCCATACAACAATCAAGTTCTAAAAGCATTTTCAAAAGATACCAGTGCATTTATAGCAGATACGCAACGTCACAAAGAAATTCTAAACCAATGGTTAGAAAACAACAAGCGTAGCGATGGCAAAAAGCCTAAACTTATTTTTGTAAACTGTTCAGGAGGTGGATTAAGAGCCAGTTTGTGGAGTTTATGGGGATTACAATACCTAGACACAGCTGTTGACGGTGGTTTTATGAAACGCGTTCATTTAATTACCGGATCATCAGGAGGAATGGTTGGAGCCGCCTATTTAAGAGATGTCTATTTTCAAAGCTTACAAGACAGTAGCTATTACATCCACAACCCAGCGTTATTAAGTGATATTAGCCAAGACATTCTTAATCCTGTTGCGCTTAACATTGCATTGCATGACTGGTTTTTTAGAATCAGAACATTTGATTATGCAGGTCATCGCTATCCCAAAGACAGAGGTTATGCATTTGAACGTCAGTTGAGTTTAAATACGCACAGGTTACTTGACAAACAATTGCAAGATTATCGAGAACCGGAGTATTTTGCAGACATTCCTCTATTAATGCTTTCTCCTGTAATTAATAATGACGGTAGAAGAATGATTATTTCTTCTCAACCGGCATCATTTATGACAAAAACCAAAGTACTTGATAACCTCAATACCATTTCTTTGGTTGAAAGTGTTGAGTTTTCTCGCTTAATGCAAAACCATGGTGCAGATAGTTTATCTTATTTAACAGCACTACGCATGAGTGCTACTTTTCCCTATGTATTGCCCAATGTAAGCCTCCCTACTACTCCTCGCATAGAAGTAGCTGATGCTGGAATTCGGGATAATTACGGTTTTTACAATACCGTTCGTTACATTACAACATTTAAAGACTGGATTAATGAAAACACCTCGGGTGTAATTATCGTTCAACTTAGAGATCGTTATAAAACGGTAGATATCGATGAAGATCCTGATCCCACTTTATTTGAGTCAATGATAAACCCTGTAGCCCGTGTTTATGGTAATTACCTGCAGATGCAGGATTATAATCAGGATGAAATTTTGCACCAGACATCTGCCCTGTTAAATGATAAATTAAGCATCATTAACCTGCAGTTGAAGCGTACAAAAAAAGAAAACATTTCATTGAGTTGGCACCTGACCAAAGAAGAAAAAGAGCGCATTATTAACTCTATATATGAACCTGAGAATCAAAGTGCTATTGAAATTATTAAACTTCTTAATCAATAGCTATTTATTCGTAACGCTTATAAGCAGACTTTAGCGATGATTTAACACTGTCTCTTAGTTGATTAGGTTTTAATACTTTAGCTTCTGCCCCAAAGCCTAAAATACGCTCTTCCAATTCATACGTTTGCGTTAATAAATACTGAAAGACAGTACCGTTTTCATCTTCTTTTAAAATGGTTTGCGAATGGTGCAAAGGTTGAGATTTAAGGTATTTTGACAAGACCGGAGAACAAGACAGTTCAATCTTTTGGGCACCACCTTCTCCTACTGTAATGCCTATGGAGTGCTTAAAAAATAAATCAGGATTAAAGCTTTCGGTTACCTCATACGTTTCGTCTAAGAGTTCCACATTTTTCATGCGATCTAACCCATAAACAATGACACTTTGCTTTTCTTCACTGTACCCNATCAAATACCAACGATGACGGTATTCTTTCAATAAATAAGGATCTACAANACGTCTTTTCCCCTCTGCTTTCTTGTAGCTTTTATAATCAAAAGCAACTACCTTTTTGTGCTGAATAGCAGAAAGTAATTGTTCCAGATGTTCGTTACCTCTTGTTGTTGGTAAGTTCTCAAACTGAATAAATTTTTGCTGCTCTCCTTTCAGTTCATCTCCAACTATAATACGGTCTAAAATTTTGTCAATCGCAGTTTCGTACTGTCTGAAAATAGGAATGTTTTTAAACTGAAAAAGTGTTTTAGCTGCAAACTGAATGGCATCGACTTCTTCATCTGAAAGCGGAACATCTCGAATAGTGAAATCGGGGTCTTCGTAAAAATAACCTTGATAATTCTTACTATACTTTATAGGAGCCTCATACCCCAAGCTCATATCGTTTTTCATGGCATAAATGTCTTTCTCAATGGTTGATTTAGACACTTGTTTACCAATGGCTTCACTACAAGCTTCCATTAAATCTTCCATAGACGGATAAGGGTTGTATTTGTTGCCAATTACCCGGTCTATGACTCTGTAACGTATAAGTGCGTATTTATTTGCAGGCATAACGAATGTTACAAATTTCGAACAAACGATCGATTAACAGTATATTCGTTTCAACGAATTGTGAACAATACATTGCCAATTTCTTGAGTCTTATTCACAACATATTGCATCAATACTGGGGATATTCCGTTTTTAGAGAAAAACAGGAAGAGATTATCAATGCCGTATTGAAGGGAAAAGATACACTGGCTTTGCTCCCAACCGGAGGAGGGAAATCAATTTGTTTTCAGGTTCCTGCAATTGCAAAAGAAGGTATCTGCATAGTAGTTTCTCCTTTAATTGCATTGATGAAAGACCAGGTTAAACAGCTAAAAGACCGAGGCATAAAAGCTGTTGCCATTACTTCTGGAATGCATTACAACGAAATTGATGTTGCTCTTGAAAACTGTGTTAATGGTCATTTTAAATTTTTATACGTGTCTCCCGAACGTATGGAAACTGATATTTTCATAGCCCGGGTACAGCGGATGAAAGTTTCGCTCATTGCAGTTGATGAAGCNCATTGTATTTCTCAATGGGGATATGATTTTCGTCCGAGNTANCTCAAAATTGCTAACCTTAGAGCATTACTTCCCAATGTTCCTTTAATTGCATTAACCGCTACTGCTACGCCACAAGTGGTTGAGGATATTCAAGACCAGCTTGAGTTTAAAGAACACCATGTNATTTCTAAAAGCTTTGAGCGTAAAAACCTCACATACGTTGTACTCAAAGAAGAAAACAAATTTGAACGATTNGCTCGTTTAGCCAAACGTTTAAAGGGTTCTGGAGTGGTTTACCTTTCAACTCGCAGACATACGCGTGAAGCTGCTGATTTTTTGAACCGCCAAGGGTTTTCTGCTGCTTTTTATCATGCTGGATTATCNATGGATGAACGGGATACCATTCAACACGATTGGATTACCGGAAAAACCCAAATCATTTGCTCTACGAATGCTTTTGGAATGGGAATAGATAAAGGTGACGTTCGTTTTGTTGCTCATATGGATTTACCCAATTCGTTGGAAGCTTATTTTCAGGAAGCCGGTAGAGCCGGAAGGGATGGAAAAGCTGCTTATGCTGTAGTTTTTTACAACCAACACGATTTGGATACTTTNGAAGAACATTTTAAATGGAGTTTTCCGGATATTCCTGAAATTAAACGTGTTTACCAAGCTTTAGGGAATTACTTTCAATTNGCTACCGGAAGCGCTAAAGGCGAAAGCTTCCCNTTTGACATTTCGAAGTTTTGTAACCATTACAACATGAAGCCTATAACGGTATACAGCACCTTAAAATTCCTTGAAAAAGACAATTACATTTCGTTAACCGAAAACATTTANCTGCCTTCTCGCCTATTCTTTAAAGTAAACAACCGGGAGTTGTATGANTTCAAAGTGGCGAATGCTTCGTTAACTCCATTGATCGATTTAATATTGCGCTCTTACTCTGGCTATTTTGATGATTTTGTAATTATTAACGAGACCGAATTAGCAAGAAGAGCNAAGACAAATCGACTTAAAGTGGTTAAGGCACTTCATCACCTTGATCAACTGGACATCATTAGCTATTATGAGCAAAGCGATTTACCACAAATTACATTTACAGAAGAGCGCTTAGATCCTAGGCATTTGTTAATTCGTAAAGAAACCTATGATCAGCGAAAGAAAAATGCNGAGGAACGCATACAGGCTGTTATGCACTATGTTTCATCCAATCATACATGTAGAAGTGTNTTGTTNCTNCAATANTTTGGNGAGCAAGATGCNANNCCTTGNGGTAAATGTGATGTGTGCCTAGAAAAGAAAAAAGCCAGNCANCTTTCTCCTGCAACAGTTGATGAATTAGCTGACAAAATCNTANTCCTGCTTAAAGCTACCCCCCATTCGGTGAATGAAATTATAGCTGAATTCAGTACTTCAAAAGAAAATGAAGTGATGACAGCTATTCACCATTTAATTGAAGCTGATAAAATCAAACAAAAAGGGGCTTTACTTGAAGTCGCAGATTGATCTTATTGAGATTTTAAAAATACTGTACCAGACAGTTCTCTTGTGTCACCATTGAACATCACAACTTCTGCTTTGTACATGTAAATCTGATTTTCTTTGGCTTTTTCTCCATTGTAATAACCATCCCAGCCTTGATCGATGTTATTGCCACTATACACTTGTATTCCCCATCTATCATAGATTACAAATGATTTCAATTCCACTACGCCATAAGCTTCTATTTTGAAAACATCGTTGTAACCATCACCATTAGGCGTAAATGCATTTGGAATAAAAGCAGTGTACTTGTTATCTACTGTTAGTGTGAAAGCCGAATCAATTAAGAAACACCCATTTGAATCCTGAACTGTGAAAAGGTAGCGTTCAGACGAATTTCCCATCGTTGAGAACAATGTACAATCCCAACAATTTAGATCTGCAGAAGGAGTCCAACTAACAATGTATTCTTGATTCAGAATTACAGGAAACTCAAACAATGCATTTTCAAAAATGGTAGTATCAGTAGGAAAGCTCAAAATCTCCGGAGCTGTTTGTACATACACATCAACAGAGTCTACCGTTAAACAACCGATATCGTCTGTTACACTTACGTAAAAGCGTGTTGAAACAGAAGGAAATGCTCNGGGGTTAGAAATTGTTGCATTTGTAAGGTACTCCGCGTCTGACCACTGGTAATACAACCCTCCTAAAACAGTTAAGGGAGCCATTTCTCCATCACAAATAAATGTTTCTCCGTATGTTTCTGTTTCTGGATAATTGTTAATGTCTACATAAGTGTAAAGTGTATCTGTACAGTGGGTAGAATCATTGGTTATCGCTAAACTCAAATTATAATCGCCTTCGCCTGTGTAAGTATAAACCAACGAATCTAATGGTGACGTAGTGCCATCATCAAAATCCCAAAGCCAAACATTTCCTCCTGTAGAAAGATCTTCAGCTATAAATTCATAGGGAGCACAACCTAGAATTGTATCTGGTAAATTCCAGTCTGCAATCACTTGTCCAACAAAAATATCTAGCGTATCATACTTTGGACAAACACCATTNGNNTCAATNTATACAATATCAATAATNATCTCTCCNGTTTGATTAAACNTGTGNGTTGTACTGGTAATNTTTCCATCCAGAGATGAACTCGTNCTATCTCCGAAATCAAATGTCATGTTGAGGACATTAATACTCGTATCTACATTAAACGTTACTTCTTCTCCTACACAAATAGTATCTGGAGTNTTCGAAAACAATGCAAATGGTCCTTCAATTTCAATTAACCCNGGTTGATATAAAGTATCNGTACAACCATATGTAGTNGTGACAATTAAACCTACATCNATNTTCCCTGAGAAATTATAGGTATAATCTACCACGCTATCAGTTGTAACGTACAATTGCGAAGTATCACCAAAATCCCANGTGTAATAATCAATNTAAGCCGAAATAGTAGAATCNGTAAACTGTACATCAAAAGGCCAGCAAGCACTATANGTTTGATCTACACCAAAATTAACAATNGGCAAAGGCTGAACGTCAATGTGATTGGTTCTAACAATTGTTGANTCGCAACCAATAGAGTCTGTNACNGTAAAGCTAATATCATACAGTCCTCCTGAAGTATAAGTATGGATAGGATGAGTAGTTGTACTCGTATTTCCATCTCCAAAATCCCAAAAATAAGTCCACCCCTGNCCTGTGCTCAAGTTTGTAAATACAGTTTGACCTTGTTCACACGTTTGAGTATCGGCTACAAAATCAGGAAAAGGTTGTATTACGTTTATNTATGCCGGTTTTGTCATTGTATCNGAGCATCCCATTACATCTGTTGTAATCAGTTGAATGTCATACCCACCCTGCTGATAAGCATTAAAGGTTTGAGAAGGGTTTTGCAATGAAGAGGTATTTCCATTGTCAAAATCATAAATCCATGAAGCTACTCCGGTATCGCTAGTACTTAAATCTGTAAACTGTACCTGAAGACCTTTACACCCAAATAAAGTATCTGCTACAAAATCTGCTACAGGCTGAAAAACTCTTATTTGTTGTTCAAGTGTATCTCTACAACCNTTTACATCAATGGCNATCAANCGAAGGTTTTTNANNCCNATACTTGTNAAANAAGGATTAACNACTCCATTTGTAGGATTTGCCGGAACTCCGTCTTGTANNGTCCAATTGTAGTTTGACTCATCAATAGAAACGGTACCATCTAATGTAATCGGAACAAACCCACATGCAGTTGTGTCACTTATAGTAAAGTCTGCAACTACGTCTCTTGTTTTTACTACCTGATCAAAATCAAAAGAACATCCNGAAACACTGTCAAAAGCAGTTAACTCTACATTGAAATTTCCACTTTGAGAGAAAGAGTGCACAGGACTTACAATGTTTGAATCAAAAGGGCTTCCATCGTCATAATCCCAATGCCATGAAGTTTCTCCGATCATTGTTGGTACAAATGTTACATCATAAGGATTATCACAATCTATAATATGGTTAAAACTTACAACGGGTCCGTTGACATACAAATAATCTTGAAGCGTTGTTGTGTTACTACAGCCATTGTACGTTACTGTAAGTGAAACGTCAAAATATCCTGTATCCANGTATTGATGATTAGGCGCAAATTGATTAGAGCTATTCCCATCTCCAAAGTTCCACTGATAATTTTGAATNAAAGACTGATCAAAAGAATTATTGGTAAACGATACTGGGTCNGAAGCACAAAACACCAACGATGAAGCTGNAAAAGAAGCTGTTTGTGGAGCTCCNGGAGTTATTGTCACTTGTTCAGTATAAATACACCCTGAAGTTGTTGTAATGGTTAACGTGGCTGTAAATGTGCCATGTTGAGTATAAATGTGAGATGGATTCTGAAGTGTTGANGTTCCNCCATCTCCAAAATCCCAAAACCAAGTAGCAATAGAGTCAAANGGAGTTGAATTNTCTGTAAAATTAACATTCAATGGAATACAGCCNTGNGTTGGAGANGCACTGATTCCTGTNTTCATTTCAAACAAATAAACATTATTAGGAATAGTTGTTGAAGCAGAACAACCATTTACAGTCACAATTTCTAATTGATCNGTATATNTACCNGCCGCATTAAAAGTATTCGAAGGGTTTTGCGTTGATGCTGTGTTTCCATTTCCAAAGCTCCAATTCCAAGAAGCTACCTGATTNGTGCTAATACCTTGATAATTTACAGTATGNGGCACCTCACAATTATAGTTTGGGGATGAAGTAAAAGAAACATTTGGAGTTTCTACCGAAACATATTTTGTAATTGAATCTGCACACCCCGTACTGCTTCCTACTACAAGTTTAACAGCATAAGTTCCGCCACTTAGAAATGCATACGCTGTATCNGTCGATGTACTAGTATCTAATCCAGCAATATCCCATAAATAACTATTTGCCCCTGATGATGTATTGGTAAATAAAACNGTATCACCTTCACAAAAGGTCNGGTTAGGAAATGTAAAATCTGCCGTTGGGTTATTGATTCTAATATAAGAACCTCTTGNTAAAGTATCTCTACAGCCATTGGCATCTGTAGTTATAAGCGTTGCTCCATAATTTCCATAATTGGTGTAGGTAATTGTTGGTGTTGCAGCTGTACTTGTTCCTTGNGCATTAAAATCCCAGAAATAAGTATATGGGCCAGTTCCTCCACTTGAGTTGGCGTTAAAATTAACTGTGTGTGGGGGATCACATGCNAAGCGTGAACCATTAATTACATTAAAAGCTGTTGTAGGACCTTCTATTACATCAATNATACCAATACTATCTTTTGATGAAGTGCAACCATGCGAATCTGTTACTTCCAAAGAAACATCNTATACTCCATTAGTATTGAACCAAAGCATTGGNCCTGGTAAAGTGCTGGATTTACCATTACTTGTAGACCAATTCCAAGAAACTATTGANGCTCCGTTCCCTCCTGTTGAATTATCCACAAAATTGACCAGTAAAGGCTCACAACCTGTACTAGGATTGAAAACAAAATCTACTTGTGGATCATCGTAAATTGTGATAAACCCATTTTTAGTTGTTGTTCCNGTATTTGTTCCGTTAGATACGGTTAAAGTTACATTATAAGTACCTGATTGAGCATAGGTATGTGTTACAGAACCTGTTAAACTGTTCGCAGTAGAACCGTCTCCAAAGTCCCAGTCCCAGGTATTAATGGCATTTCCTGTGGTAGTAGAATTGTCAACAAATAGTACCAAAGTAGGAGCACATCCAGATTGTACAGAAGCAGAAAAGTCAACTGCTATCTGAGCCATACTCTTTAGTACAAAACCTGTTAACAGTACAATCACTATGAGGTACTGACGCATTGGGGTGAAGTTTTGTGTTTAATAAATCAAAAGTAAAGCTAATGGGGTTTTGAAAAATTAGTGTAAATATATCATATTAAGAACTAATCGTTAATAACATTGAAAGTTTCCTACTTATTTATCAAAAATAAACGCCCTTCAAAATCATATTCTTCACCGTTAAACCGTTCTAAAGTCAACTTATAGTAGAACATTTGGTTTGGTCCTTGTAGTTCTCCTTTGTAGGTTCCATCCCATCCCGGCCCCAATGCCGAAGACTCAAAGACAACCTCTCCCCAACGGTTAAAGATCAAAAACTCTTTCACTGCTTTCACTCCATAGGCTTTAAAGTTAAAGTAGTCATTTAACCCATCTCCGTTGGGTGTAAAAGCATTTGGAATAGTGATATTGTATTTGTCTTCAACTGTTATTGTAAAAGTTGTATCAAAACTAAAGCAACTGTTCAGGTCTGAATAATACAATGTATATTCTTGAGTAACCGGAGGATAAATAATCGGTGAAAAACATCCTGAACAATCCATATCTTGAGCTGGTTCCCACCAAAAATTCAACGTTTGATCTGCATCGTAAAAAGCTTCAAAAGATTGTCCTACAAAAAGCATTGTATCCGTTGGAAACCAAGTAATATTAGGAGGAAATTGCACATCAATTGTCGTTTCTGTAGAATCTACACACCCGTATTGGTTAATAACCACAACTTTATAATCTACAGTATCTATTGGCCATGTTTGTATTGAATTAGGTGTTATCGAATCAAAAGCAGCAAATGAAGACCATTGGTAGTATATTCCACCACCAGCAATTAGAATTATAGAGTCTCCCAAGCAAATTGTTTGTCGAGGAGTAATTACAGGGTCAGGTTTAGGATATACAAACACTTCCTGCGATGCTGTGTCTACACAGCCATACACCGTGTTTTCTGCCACCATTGCTACTGTATAATATCCATCCTGATTAAATGTATAGTCAAGGCTTGTATCATTCGCTGCTCCGAATACGGTTCCTCCTAAGTACCAGTGGTGCAAATCTGAGCTATCGTTATCAGCATACGCTACAAAATTATAAGGTTCACACCCCGAAGTATCATTCACTGTAATTCCAGCAAAAACAGTAGAAATATCTACGGTTGCAGAATCACTTGCAACACAATCTCCATTCACACTTTCATACAATAAAATAACATTGTGTATCCCTGTTTGCTGGTAAGTATGATCAAATGAAGTACCTGAACCACTTTGATACGTTTGAACAAACCCATCTCCGAAATCCCACGTAAACTCACCCACCCCTTGATCATTATCGACCGTAAAAACCATTGGATCTCCAACACATCCCAACAATGTTTGCATTTGAATTTCTACCAAAGGTCCTCCTATGTGAATGTAGGCTGTTTGGGTTAGCGAATCAACGCAACCTACCGAATCTGTTACAATCAACTTTACATCGTAATAACCTGGTAAAGAATAGGTATAATATGCATCTCCGGGTAATGTTACCACATTTGAACTGTCTCCAAAAAACCATTGGTAAGAAACAGCCGGAGAACTTGAGGTTACACTATCGTAAAATATGACTTGAGCCGGATAACATGTTGTATCTGTTAATGATGCTCCAAAATTCACCATAGGTGGCTCATGCACTGTTATTGGAATTGACAGTGTAAATGAAGAATCACACCCCAATGAATCATAAATTGTAACCGTAGGGTAATATGTTCCGGATTGGTTGTATGTATAATACCAAGTTTGGCTGTTTTTAGGAATCGCTACCCCATTGTCATAGTTTATTTCGTAATCGTAATTTACTCCATCAAATGAATAAATAGAAAACTTGATACTGTCTCCTAAACACACTTGATTGGGGTAAACATAAAACTGAACATGAGGCTGGTGTACTTTTATATAATCAGGAATATAGTTGGTGTCTTTACAACCAAATGTATCTGTTACTATTAATCTTGAATCGTAAGTTGTTACCCATGGCATTGCCGACTGATACACATAATTAGGATTCTGTTGATTTGTATACGGAGCTGGTAAGTAGTCCCACTTCCAATGCGTAATTGTTGTATCTGACTGNGATTGATCAACATACTGCACCTGCATATTTGGCCCACAGCCTATTGTTGGATTAGCTGAAAATTGCGCATTGGGTTTCGAAATGTAATAATCTAAATANGNAGTATCAGGACATCCNTTAATATCATANACAATTAGTCGCATGGTATAATTNCCNGGGGATGGGGTTTCAAAAGCTCCAAATTCATCTTCGCTCCAAGCCGTTGTCCCGGGAGCATATGGGAACCCATAATCCCAAGCATATGATGAAGCATCTATGGAACTGTCNCCACTAAAATCAACCCAGTGTTCTCTACAAATTGTTGAATCTTCAAATTGTATAATCGCCTCAGGATCACGNAGAGAAATAGCTTGCTTTTTTTCATAATGACATCCTGTAGAATCATTTTTGCCCCACAACGTTACTACATAATTTCCCCACCCCGGAAAATTATGCTCCGGAAATGTGTCTACCGTATTCAGGCCTGAACTATCTCCAAAATCCCACCAAAACGTGTCACACATGATCATGTTACTNGAAAAATCTACGAGCCATAGACTATCACAATTGACAATCGGACTAAAATTAACGACNGCTCCCTTGGCATAATAGGCAGAGTCGACCACNAATGTATCTTTACACCCTTTATAATCTGTTATGAGTATAATTTGCATGTAACCAGTATCATTATACTGATGAAATGGTTCATAATCTTGGCTAGATCCTCCATCTCCAAAAAACCATTGGTATTTCTCAATCAATGCNCTATCAGTAGATAAGTTNGTNAAATACAAACTATCATAGGCGCAATTAATAGAGTCGCTTAAACTAAAAGCTGGCTGTTGATGAGTACCTCCTCTCACAATAGAATCAAGAGTTANCGTACATCCGTTTGTTGTAATAACTTCAAGTTCCACTACATAATCTCCGGGCTGCGTATATGTTGCAGAAACACTAGGNCCCGTTGCTGTCTGTCCATTCCCAAAATCCCAACTATAAGATGCTATTGGCCAAACTGAACTTGTTAAATCGTTAAAATCTATNGTTCTTGGAATACACCCTTTCGAATCTATAATTTCCATTGCTAGATTTGGCTCATCAATTACAACCAANCCGGGTTGAACCAAAGTATCTTGACAACCTTCGGGAGAAGTAACTACAAGTGTTACATCATAAGTATCTTCGTAAGAGTAGGTATATGAAGGGTTTCCTTGACCTGTAGTGGTAGAAAACATTTCACCAAAATCCCACCAATAATCTGCTATTGTAGTGCCGGTTCCAGTACTTTGATCCTGAAAATTTACCGTATGNGGTNNTTCACATGCTGTAACTGGTGAAGCTGTAAATTGTGCCTGTACCCCNACTACTGTTACCGTGTGTTGTATGTTAGACACACATTGACCNGTNGGGTCNCTTATTGATAATGAAACCGTNTAGGTTCCTGTTGCATTATAAACCGTNTACGGATCTTGTTGGCTGGAAGTAGCTCCATTCCCAAAATTCCAGCTATGGTTATATCCACCAATNGAATTATCTAAAAACTGAACCGAAGATCCAACACAAATTGTTGACGGATATGTAAANTCTGCCTGAATTGTACCTACCGAAATATANCCCGGTCTAAATAAAGTATCACTACAACCGTAAGCATCACTTACAATTAACGTTACATCNTGAGAGCCAGATTGATTCATTGTTACAGTGGGCGCATTTTGATAAGTTATATTTCCCCCAATAATCCAGTGTGATGATAATGAACCTGTACCCGTTGAAGTATTACTCAATGTTGTNGTTAATGGAGGTGCACAAGCAACATTAGACGGNCTTGCCGTAAAATCTGCTACCGGTTTATCTCTTACTACTATTGGAACAGGNTGAGTATAGCTATCTACACACCCGTTTTGATCTACAACNGTAATTGTTGGGTAATATGNTCCTCCGTAGGAGTAGGTATGACTTGGGCTGGTTTGATTCAGGGGAGGTGAAGCGTCTCCAAATGACCATGTGCTTCCTAATATTGCTGCACTTCCTTGTGTTGTGTTATTCGTAAACTGNATATGATGTGGGGCGCATCCGGTTCCTGTNGGAGAATAAGAAAAAGTNGCATTAGGACCTTCAAAAACTTCAATGTAATTTGTGCGTGTAATGGTTACGGTGTCTAGTCCGTTAGAAACCGTTAGCGTTACAGTATAAAAACCACTATTGACATAAGTAGCACCTACAGAACCATTATTCCCTACAGCTGTATTTCCATTTCCAAAATTCCATGCTCGATATGATATATTTGTAGCGTTAGAAGTATCTGTAAACTGTACTACTAAAGGAGCGCATCCTTGAATTATATCTGCTTCAAACCCTATGGCTGATGCATTAATTTGAGCTTTCAGTTTAAAGGATAGGAGAAGAAAAAAACAAGTTGATAGTATTAGTGTTCGGGTTCTCATAGATTACAATACGTAAATGTATTAATTAAAGGTTACATTTTTATTATGCGAGTTGATAAATACATTTGGTCAATCAGAATACTAAAAACCAGATCTCTGGCTACAAAAACATGTAAGTCAAACTATGTAAAAGTAAATGATGAACTTGTTAAACCTTCAAGGGAGCTAAAAATTGGAGATATTGTGAGTGTTCGGAAAGAAGCCATTTGGTATACGTTTAAAGTGTTAGACTTTCCTAAGGGACGCGTAGGAGCCAAATTAGTTGCCCAGTACTCTGAAGATCAAACTTCTGCTGAAGAACTACAAAAGCTCGACATTTTACGTACACGTGTAAAACATGAGCGACCAAAAGGCTTGGGAAGACCTACGAAAAAAGATAGACGCGATTTGGATGACTTCTCTGCATCATGGGACGATTGGGACTTAGAAGATGATGATTAATACTTTAAAAGTATTGAAATGAAAAAGGTGATTTTTCTCTTCTTTTTTGCTTTAATTTTTATGCAATGTCGAAACAATGCTGCTGTAAATTCGCATCAAATTCTCGATGGATATACAGTCGCTATAGTCAAAGACTACAGTGGGCTTGACGGTTGCGGATATATGCTTGAGGTTAGTAATGAAGCAAAAACACTACTCTTACCACAAAATCTCCCTGAAAAATTCCAAAAGGATGGAATGAAAGTCTGTCTGAAATATACCTTTGCCAAAGAAGCCATGACCATCTGCATGACCGGAAAAGTGATTCTTATTGAGGATATCCAAAACTGTGAAGCAAAATGAAACAAAAAGTCCTGAAAATCTGGTATGTTGTTCTAGGATTAGCCTGTGTTGTGGGCTATTTTAATAGAGATTATGTGCTACAAGGAAATATGACCAGCGATTTTTCTAACTGGATAGGTGGTTTCCTAAACACCAGTGAAAACATGACAGTTAAAAAACTGGATGGAGATTGTGCTTTTGTATTGGTTTCAACAAATGGAGATGTCTACAAACCCAAACGCATGCTGAATATTTTTAAGCACGAAGGACTTAACGTTAAAGTGAGTTATGATGTTTTGGATGAACAAAACACACTGTGTACTTCCGGAAAAATGATTGCAATTACTAAAATGAGAAAGATATAATATGGCAATAAACTGGAGAGTGGTTTTTTTAGGAACCCCAGACTTTGCAGTAGCATCATTAAATGCACTTCTTGAAAAAAATATAACCGTTGTAGGTGTTGTTACCATGCCTGATAAAAAATCAGGAAGAGGTCGAAAGTTATCGGCATCACCAGTAAAACAATATGCAGAGCAGCACAACATTCCGGTTTTACAGCCTACTAATTTAAAAGCTCCAGAATTTATTGAAGAGCTAAAAGCACTACAGCCCGATATTCAAGTTGTTGTAGCATTTAGAATGTTACCAGAGGCGGTTTGGAATCTCCCTCCTAACGGAACCATTAATGTACATGCCAGCTTACTCCCTAACTATAGAGGTGCAGCACCTATTAATTGGGCAATTATAAACGGAGAAGAAAAATCCGGTGTAACCACTTTTCAACTTCAACATAAAATAGATACCGGAAATATCTTGTTACAACACGAGGTTGATATTACTCCAACAGATAATGCCGGAGATCTTCATGATAAATTAATGGCTTCAGGAGCAGAACTGTTAGTTGAAACCATTGAAGGTCTCTACAACAACACCATTACTCCCTCTCCACAAGATCACATTGCCGAAAATGAATTGAAAGAAGCTCCTAAGATTTTCCGCGAAACGTGCTACCTCAATTGGTCTGATACTTCTGAAAACATTATTAATAAAGTAAGAGGTTTATCGCCTTACCCTGGCGCTGTTACCCAATTGACCCAAGACAACAATGAAACGGTTGAAGTAAAGGTATTGGAAGCCATTGCTACTGATTTAACTATTCCTGAAGGAAAGGCAAAACAAACCGAGACACAACTCTATATAGGTACAGCTGATAAAGCACTTGAAATTACCCTACTCCAATACCCCAACAAAAAACGAATGGCTACTGCTGATTTTTTACGCGGATTTAATCACTTGTTCTTAAATACTAGTGTGGAATGATCGTTATTTTGGGAACTTCCTCTATCCCTTTTAGTTAGAGGAAAAGCCATGTTTATTAACAAAGTGCCTCACTTATTAACAAAATTGCAGTTTTTTAGCCCCAATCCTTTGCCAGCTCTCATTTTCACATAAATTTGGTAACCTTAAAAATTATTAACCCTAATTGAATAAATTATGAACAAAGCAGAATTGATCGATGCTATGGCCACAGAAGGCGGTATCTCTAAAGCAGAAGCTAAAAAAGCGTTAGACGGATTTATCTCAGCTACTTCTGAGGCTCTTAAAAAAGGCGATCGTGTTTCTCTAGTAGGATTTGGTTCTTTTTCAGTTTCTAAAAGAAACGCAAGAACTGGTCGTAATCCTCAAACTGGTAAAGAAATTCAAATCCCAGCTAAAAACGTTGTTAAGTTCAAAGCTGGTGCTGAATTAAGCGATTCAGTTAACTAAGACATTTTTTAGTCAACTTTATTGAAAGCCTTCATTTAATGAGGGCTTTTTTTATGCCGTTAATCTGGGTTATTCCCTCTTCTGTCCAACTTTCTATAAGTGGCCAGCAAACCTTTCTGACCTACTTCTTCCCCCATCATTTGTAAAAGCTCCGCGCCAACAACTTTAATCGCTCGGTTCGGGTAAAAATGATCTCGTACAAAATGAACCAACTTTAAGACTTTAAAACCATCAAACCAATGAAAGAAATGTTTGCGAAATGTTTTCAAATTGGTTGATTGCTTACGCATATGCAGCAATGCTTGCTCCCAATCGCTTTCTTTCAAAAATGCAATGATGGATTCCGGCCAATCTCCAACCATTTCCTCTCCCTCATAAAGCCCATCTATCGTTGTTAAAAACAAACGTATATCTTCAAAAACCTGTGGGGCATAACCTTCCGTTTCTTGGTTTAAACTTATGGCATCTCCTACAGCTTTCCCTGTTCCAAAAGGCACTCTATGACTTACTCTTGGTGAGGGAATAACACTTATAGTAATAAGATCAGTAAAACCTCCTAAAGCAATGATTTTCTGTAAGAAATAAAAATCCTCCCCAGCTTTTCTACGGTTCATTCCTCCCTGCTTACAATAAGCAGAAGTTCGAACAGCCATACTACTTCCTATAGTGTGAAAAGCTACCGGATGTTGTGCGTACAATAATCCTTGACGGTAGTAGCGCAAAAACAATTCGTAGTCGTATATGGCTTCATAATTTTCGTTGGGATAATCTTCTCCTGTTAGCGGATGTTCAAAATAAACAGAGCAACCCGGAGTTTTGGGGTATTGCTCAAAATGGGCTTCAACAGCTGTTAAGTAATTGGACAAACAACCTGAGTCTGCATCAAAACAAGTGATAATGCCATCTTCTTTTCCTGACAAATGAAAACGGTAAACGGCTTCATCCATTCCTATTTTTCGAGCCAAACCAACCCCGGCATGTTTCTTAGGTAAGTTTAAAGCACTGATTAAGTGGAACTTTTTCAGATCAGAATCATGTTCAGCTTTCCATTGAGGAAATTGAGCTAAAACCTTCTGATTATTGTCTAGCTCACCAGCATTTTCGCTTTGGTTGAGCACAACAATAACTTCAACCGCTCCTTTTGTTGCATCACAATTGTAAAGGCTCCTTAGTGACGACCAAAGGTCTGGCTCATCAAAACAAGGAATTACCACTATTTGATTCAATTCCAAACTTGGCTTTTCCTGAATTACAGGAGCCTGAAAAGCATACTTTTCAAGGTATTTAGGTGCATTCATCAGGGCGACAAACGCTTTTTTGTCCACGTTTCATCGGTTTGCTTTTCATAAACAATACGATCGTGAAGGCGACTGGGTCTTCCTTGCCAAAATTCAACGCGGTGTGGAACAAACAAATAGCCCCCCCAATGTAGCGGACGAGGTACATCTTGACCTTCGAATTTTGCGGTAAATGATTTTACCTTCTCTTCCAGCACTTCTCGATTCGTTAACTCTTCACTTTGGTTACTGGCCCATGCCCCAATTTGACTTTCACGCGGACGACTGGCAAAATAGGCATCTGATTCTTCTGCCGGTAATTGTTCAACCTTCCCTTCCATTCTGATTTGGCGTTCCAGTTCCGGCCAATAACTCAGTATAGAAATGTGTTGATTGCCCTCAAGTTCTCTCCCTTTGTTTGAATGGTAATTGGTATAGAACACCATTCCGGTTGGTTTCAACCCTCTGTTATAAACTACGCGAGAATGTGGCTGCCCGTCAGCAGAAACTGTTGAGATCACAATAGCTTTCGGATCCAATACCTGCGCTCCTACTGCTTCTTCAAACCATTTTGCATATTGTTCAATGGGATTTTCATCCACATTTTCTTCATCTAATTTAGCCTTACTAAAATCGTGTCTTACCTGGTTGAGGTAATTCGAAACTTCTTCAATCATCTTTCATCCGTTTACCCGAAAAACTGTGGTTTTACGGGAGTTTTTGAACCGCATACAAAGTAAAAGAATTCAACTAAACAACGGGGCTTCTCACTCCATTTGCTTTTTTACTTTTGCAACAAGTACTACAAAAAACTGCTTTTAGAAGCGATAGATTGAAGACGATGAAGAAGGATTTTGATGTTCAATTAAGGTATGATACTCCTCCACAATGGGTTGAAACGGTTTTAGCTGATTTTGATAAGTTTTTACAAGATCATGCAGACTGTGAGCGCAAAGCCAGTGCCATGGCGATGAGCATTATTTACAAAGCTCCTGACCGGAAAGAAATCATTCCTGAACTGATTGAAACAGCTTTGGAAGAGATGGTACACTTCCGTCAGGTTTACCGCATTATGGAAGAGCGCAATGTGCAATTGCCGCATGAAAATGAAAAAGATCCTTACATCAAGCAACTGCTTTCCAATTTAAGAGGAAACAGTGCACACCGTTATTTGGATCGGTTATTGCTCGCTTCTTTAGTAGAGTTTCGTGGAGCAGAACGTTTTAGACTTGTTGCCGAAGCATTGGAAGAAGGTGAATTGAAAGAATTTTACACCATGCTTTATAAAAGTGAAGGCAAACACGGAAACATTTTTATTGACATGGCCTTGAACTATTACGATGAAAAAGAGGTATTTGACCGTTTTGATGAACTTCTTGACATCGAAGGTAAAATTGTAGAAGGCCTACCTTACAGGGCTGCTCTACATTAAACTGTTTATAGAATAACCACGCTACTACATATTGTTGCATTTATATAAAGACGTCCTATTTTGGAAGGATTTTTTGAAAATATAGAGTTTCTGATTGAGCAACCCGGACAGGGAAAAATACTTATTTCCGAACCTTTTTTGCCCGATCCAAATTTTAACCGCTCAGTAGTTTTGTTAACAGAGCACAATAACGAAGGATCTGTTGGTTTTGTATTAAACCGTCCGTCTGACATGTTGATTAATGATGTTATAGAGGACTTTCCATCGTTTGATGCTACAGTGTTTATGGGTGGTCCGGTTGGATTAGATCAACTGTTTTACATCCACACTTTAGGAGATTTGCTAGAACACTCTGTTGAAATTATGCCCGGATTATGGTGGGGAGGTGATTTTGATCAGCTAAAACTACTTGTTGATACGAACCAAGTTCAAGATCATCAAGTGCGTTTCTTTGCCGGCTATTCAGGATGGTCTCCCGGTCAGTTAAAGGGTGAGATTGAAGAAAAATCGTGGATTGTTGCTAAAATTGACCGCGAACAAGTGTTGAAAGATTCTAAGTCTTATTGGGAAGATGTAATGCAGGGATTGGGCGAAAAATTTAAAGTTATGTCGCGTTTTCCTGAAGATCCAAGCTTGAACTAAGCATTCAATGCATGACTCAATGCCTTAGCCACTTTATTGAAATAGCGCTTATTTTCAAAAGCTTTTACCCATTGAATTCCTTTGATAGAATTGGTTAGAAAAACTTCATCGGCTACATGCATCATTTGAGGTGTTAGCGCTCCTTCTTCTACTTGATAACCGCTTGTATTGGCCATGTAGATCACGCGTTCACGCATGATCCCAGGTATAAACCCCTCCTCCATGTTGGGTGTATACAAAGTGTTCTTTTTTACCAAAAATATGTTTGATGCTGTTGCCTCACAGATGTTTCCGTTTTCATTGAGTAAAACCACATCGTGAAAGTTCGATTTTTGGGCAAATTTTGCAGCCAAAACAAACAATAAGCTGTTAGCCGATTTTACAAATCCCAATGTATTAATGGGTTTTCTTAAATCTTGATACAACCCAATTTTTAATCCTTCATCATTCAAAGGATAATTGTTCTCAGCAGGAAATGCTTCAATAAGCATGTCCACATCATCCGTTTCTGGCAAATAAGCACCTCCGTCTTTACGAAAAACGGTTAAGCGTATTCTTCCACCTTCTGTAATTTCATTGATTCTCAAAAGGTCTTGCACCATAGAATCTACCGGGTGTAGGTGTAGCAATGTAGGAAGATTCATTCCCAAAACATTCATTCCTCTGTAAAGCCGGGTAAGGTGACGGTCTAAAAACTGTGGACGTCCGTTCACTACTTTAATGGTTTCAAAAAGCGCATCGCCATAGCGAAAAGAACGGTTTGATGCGTTTAACACCGGATGATTGGTTTCTACAAAATCGTTGTTGTAAATCAAATGCATAGCTTACCCTTTCAACAGTTCCAGCAACGAATACAGATCTCCATTGGTTGAAATTTTAACTCCCTTCACTCCTACTTTTTCAGCTGCTTGTATATCTGAATCTTTATCTCCTACCATGTATGAATCTTCAGGTGAAATCGAATGTAAATAAATGGCACGTTCCAACATTAAAGAATCTGGTTTGCGATCTATCGATGCTCCAATTTTATCGTGGTGTAAAGAGTAAAATATATCCAACAACTCAACACCTTCATTGCTCAATAAATCCCGTAGGTAATAATGTACTTTAAGCACATCTTCTTTCGTATACAACCCTTTTGCTACTCCTCCTTGATTGGTAATGACCACAAATACATATCCTCTTTCTTGCAGTGCTTTTAAAACAGGTACTACAGAAGGTAACAACTGAAAGTCTTCTACACGAAAAGTATAAGTTCCGGGATCGTGATTAATAACCCCATCACGGTCTAAAAACAAACATTTTCTCATCCGAAGTAGTTAAAGATGATTTTAGGAAAGAAGCTTAACGCTAAAGATGGCTCAAAAATGATTGTAGCGGCAATGCCGTAGATTGCCCCCCACAAGTGGGCGTCATGTGCAATACGCCCCTGTCCTCTTTTATCCATCTTGTATTCATAGAACAAATACAAAATACCAAATAGAAATGCTGGAATAGGAATGGCAAAATACAACCTTAATTCTGCCACTGGGTCAATCATAATGGCCGAATATAAAACTGCAGAAACAGCACCTGAAGCTCCTACCGCATTATAGCCTGGATTGTCTTGGTGTTTACGCATGGCCGGCAAAGAGGCAAACATCACACCTCCAGCATAAAGCGCTACAAAATAGAGTATTCCTTTAACTCCAAAATGGTAGGTAAAGTACCCTTCGGTATACCTTCCAAAAGAGAACAACACAATCATATTGATAAACAAATGCATGTAATCTGAGTGCACGAGAGCATGCGAAAAAAAGCGGTGCCATTCTTTGCTGTGGTGCACCAAATAAGGGTTATACATTAGTTTTCTGTAGAGGTTTGCGTTATTGAACGCTAAAAAAGAAACGACTACTGTTATACCAATAATGATTGTTGTAATGGTTGTTGTCATTCCGCAAAAGTAGGCGTTCAATACGAGATGGTCTTCATTTGTTTTCTGCCTTTAATAACACCCAATTCTGAATTAAAAGTTTGAACTTTGTAAGCTAAAATCCTTGGATATGGGAAATTTTATCATACCGCTTATAGCATTAGTAGGTTCAATGTTGTTTTCAAGAAGCATCAACGAACGTGGCATGAAATTACTGAATGACAATGAAAAAGGACGTTTGGTAGATTTATTTAAAGACCAACGTAGGTATGGTATGTATGCCATTGTTGTGATTATTGGTTTGTATTTGGTTGTCGTCAATTTTAACCTGCTTCCTCCACTTGTTTACATGTCTTTGTATGTTGTAATTATTGTTGGATTTATTGCTTTCCAAGGAATACAAGCCCGAAAAGTCTTACGCAAAAACGATTATCCCGAAGAATACATTAAAGCCTATACACACAGCACTATTTTCAGAGGTATGGGTGTTGTTTTGTTTGTGATATTACTGGTTACCGGTGGAGGAGTTTAGTATCATTTCCACAATAAAATACGTCATAAAACATACAAATATCAAGTTCATTATAAAACCTATAATCAAAGGTGTACGGTGTCCTCTCTTTCGAATGACCAACCTTATAAAACCAACAACCATCCCAGAAAGATTTACTCCAAAAACAAAGAATGCCGTAACACCAATTACCAAATGCATTTGATCATTTGCATACGGCTTGCTTTGAAGGTACACAATCATCACTACGAGAAGCCCAACCAGAAAGAATCCTGTTATCCCATAATAATCCCAAAAAGAACGGTTCTTTTTTAATTCGTTATTTGACTTATCCAGTAATTCATGCATTACATTCTCTTCCTTTATCTTCCTAAAATAGAAGCAATATCAGGCTTAAAATACAAATTGCTCTTCATCACTTTACCGTCTTCGCGATAAATCGGTTCACCGTTCTCGTCCAGTTTACTCATGTTACTGCGCTGAATTTCTTCAAACACTTCTGCTATTTTATGCTGCATACCGTGCGATAATATCGTTCCACACAAAATGTAAAGCATATCGCCTAAAGCATCTGCAACTTCAACCAAATCACCATTTTCAGCAGCTTCAAGGTATTCTTCGTTTTCCTCACGCATTAGCTTATAGCGCAACATGTAAGTCTTTGGATCTACCTTTCCTACCGGTTTATTTTCGTTCTTGATTTTAAATGCATCGTGAAACTGGCGCACATAATCAATGGTTTGTGCTAACGTCAAATTTTTCTCTTCGCTCATAACTTTTGATGATTAAACAGCAAATTAAGCTTGTTGAACTTAGTTTTTTTAAGAATAGACTTAACAATTTTTAACAGCGCAATTCCCTTTAAACAAAGGCGTTTTAAAGATTTTTGCACGTAATGTTAATAAGATCAATTGCTGAAATGATGCTCAGCGATGAGAAAATTTAATTTTGGACGAATTCAAAAGAAATCAAATCTATGATTGAGAGCAGTTCAGAGGAGATTCAATCTACCGGTTCAACAACAACTATTCAACAATTAAACGAAGAAATTCAACGCGAAAGTGCGTTTGTAGACCTTATCCGAATGGAGATGAAAAAGGTCATAGTTGGTCAGGAATACATGACCGAACGTTTGTTAATTGCTCTACTCAGCGATGGGCACATTCTCTTAGAGGGTGTTCCGGGGCTGGCCAAAACGTTGGCAATTAACACCCTTTCTAAAACTGTTCATGCTGCTTTCAGTAGAATTCAATTTACGCCAGATCTTCTTCCGGCTGACCTTGTAGGAACGATGATCTACAACCAGAAAACAGCCGAATTTCAAGTGAAGCAAGGTCCCATCTTTGCCAACTTTGTTTTAGCGGATGAAATTAACCGTGCTCCGGCAAAGGTGCAATCGGCACTGCTTGAGGCCATGCAAGAACGCCAAATCACATTGGGTGATAAAACCTTTCAATTGCCCAAACCATTTTTGGTTTTAGCCACTCAAAACCCTGTAGAACAAGAAGGTACTTATCCTCTTCCAGAAGCACAGGTAGACCGTTTTATGTTGAAAGTCATTTTGGACTACCCGAAAAAAGAAGACGAAAAACTGATTATTCGCCAAAATGTTAGCGCACAATCATTTCCCAAACCAAATGCCGTACTACAACCCGAGCAAATTGTAAATGCTCGCGAGCTTGTACGCAAGGTGTATATGGATGAAAAAATTGAGCAATACATTGTAGATCTTGTATTTGCTACCAGAAATCCACGCGATTACAGGTTAGATAAATTTTCACAGCTCATTAGCTTTGGAGGTTCACCGCGTGCTTCTATTTCATTAGCACTAGCCGCTAAGGCTTATGCCTTTATACAACGCAGAGGATACGTTATTCCCGAAGATGTTAGAGCCATAGCACATGATGTTTTGCGCCACAGAATTGGCTTAACGTATGAAGCCGAAGCTGAAAACATTACAACGGAAAACATTATTGATGAGATCATTAATGTAGTTGAAGTGCCTTAAAAAGACTTTTTGATGTTGCCTACATCTCCCCTTTTTAACGAATACAATCAACACAACACTATAAAAAATCAATCAACTTGGAAACAGCCGAATTGCTGAAGAAAGTACGTTTGATAGAGATCAAGACCAAGGGTCTCTCTAATCAGATTTTCTCGGGCGAATATCATTCCGCTTTTAAAGGGCGTGGTATGGCATTTTCTGAAGTGAGAGAATACATTCCGGGAGATGAGATTCGTACCATTGACTGGAACGTCACAGCGCGTTTTGACCAACCTTATGTAAAGGTTTTTGAAGAAGAACGCGAGTTAACCATGATGCTTTTGGTTGACGTAAGTGCCTCTGAAGCATTTGGTACCCGCCAAAAACTCAAACGTGAGTTGATTACTGAAATTTGTGCCGTATTAGCTTTTTCTGCCATCCAAAACAACGATAAAGTAGGTGTTATTTTCTTTTCTGATCAGGTTGAAAAATTCATTCCGCCTAAAAAAGGAAGAAGTCACATTTTGCGCATTATCCGTGAATTATTGGATTTTAAACCGGATCACAGTCAAACCAATATTGCTGAAGCTTTGGGTTATTTCAACCAAGTAATAAAAAAGAGAAGCATCACTTTCTTGATTTCAGATTTCCAAGATCAAAACTTTGAGAAAGCCATGCGCATTGCTGCTCGTAAGCATGACTTGGTGGGGATTAAAGTGTATGATCAAGCAGAAATGAAACTGCCAGATGTAGGTTTTGTTCCTCTGAAAGACCCTGAAACAGGCGTTGAACAGTGGATTGATACATCGAGCAAACAAGTGCGCCTACATTACGAGAGCAAAGCCCTTGAACGTGATGACGTATTGAAAAACATGTTTAAAAAATCAGGAATAGACTTTACATCCATTCGAACCGATCGCCCTTACACACAACCTTTAATGCATTTATTTCAACGAAGAGAAGCCAGAAAATGAACGGGTTTATCCAACACATAGCGCTTTTATTCACCTTGTTGTGGTCTTCAACTCTTTTTGGACAACAAGCAATTGCTCGTTACGACACCAATCAGATACTTATTGGCGACCAAGTAACTGTAACGCTTGAATTACAAGCCAACACAACAGATGAAGTCACTTGGGCAAAATTTGACAAGCCTACACTTTCTGAACACATTGAGTGGGTAGATACCTCAGGAATTGATACCAGCATTCATCAAACCACAGCTATTTACCATCAAACGGTACACATTACCTCATTTGATTCTGGCGTTTGGGCTGTACCTCCTTTTCAGTTTAATGTAAACGGAGACACTGTAGAAACCAAAGCTTTTGTTGTTACAGTGCAAACCATGGAGGTAGACACAGCCGAAGCGTTTAAAGACATCAAAGGGCCTTTGGATGTTCCGCTTACACTAAAAGAATTGTTCCTCAAATATTGGTGGGTTGGTGCTATTGCAGGGGGTATATTTATTATCGCTTTCATTATTGTATACCTGGCAACAAGAAAGAAAAAGACTCCTCCACCAGCTCAACCAGAGCAGCAAATTTCTCCTGAAGAATGGGCTTTTAATGCATTGGAACAACTAGAGCAAGAAGCCCTTTGGCAAAACAATAAAGCCAAAGAGTACCACATTCGATGGTCTGAAATTATGCGTGAATACCTGCAAAAAGCCTATCAAATTCCGGCTATGGAATCTACTACAGCTGAAATTGAACTCTTGTTAAAAAGAACAGCACTTTCATCTGTATTGAAAGAGCAAATCATTCAGGCTTTCCGTATTTCAGATATGGTGAAATTTGCCAAGGTAACACCATTGCAAAACGACAACCTTTTTTGTTTGGAAATATGCCGTAATGTTGTTCAGGCCAGAATAGAACATTTACGCAATCAACAAAATCAACAGCAAGCATGATGGAGATTGAGTTTGCATACAAATGGGTATTTCTACTACTGTTAGCGATTCCGCTATTGATCTGGCGCTACATCTATCAACACCGCAAACGCCATGTAGCACTCTCCTATTCTACTGCCGGATATTTCGCAGGATTAAAACCCGGTTTTAAACATTACCTCAAACACATCACATTCTCGTTTTACATGTTGGCTCTTGCCGGACTAATTGTAGCCATGGCTCGTCCGCAATCATCTACCAGTTGGCAAAATGTTTCATCAGAAGGTATTGACATTGTTATAGCATTAGACATTTCAAGCTCTATGCTTGCTATGGATTTAAAACCCAATCGATTGGATGCTTCTAAAGCTGTTGCCCTTGATTTTATAGAAGCTCGTCAAAACGATCGGATTGGTTTGGTTGTTTATGCAGGCGAATCGTTTACTCAATGTCCGCTAACAACAGACCACAGCGTATTAAAAAACCTGTTTAACGACATTGAACAAGGTATGATTGCTGATGGAACAGCCATTGGTTCAGGACTTTCAACAGCCGTTTCTCGTCTAAAAGAAAGCNAAGCCAAAAGTAAAGTCGTTATTCTTTTAACAGATGGATCAAACAACCGTGGTGACATTCCTCCCATTACAGCTGCAGAAATNGCCAAAACATTTGGTATTCGTGTGTATACTATTGGTGTGGGAACAAATGGAATGGCCAATTATCCTATGCGCACATTTACCGGTCAAACCGTTGTTCAAAAAGTACCTGTTAAGATTGATGAAAACACCTTAAAAGAAATTGCGAAGCTAACAGACGGAAAGTATTTCAGAGCTACCGACAATGAAAAACTGAAAGCCATTTACAACGAAATTGATCAGCTGGAAAAGTCAAAACAACAGGTCACCGAGTTTAGAAATAAGTCTGAAGAATTNAGACCTTTCTTATATGGATCTTTACTTNTNTTAACAATCGGTTTNATCTTAAATACCAGCATTTTAAAATCTATATTTTAATGTTTCGANTTGAGCAAATAGAATTCCTTTACGGTTTAGCAGCACTTCCGGTTTTCTGGTTGATGACNTGGCTGGTAATGCGTTGGAAAAAAGCCAAACGGAAAGCATTTGCGGATGCCGGATTGTTGAAACAACTCTCTACAGGTTATGCCCGTTCGGCCTACATTTGGAAATCTATTTTCTTTAGTCTCAGTTATGCCTTTTTGATTCTTGCGTTGGCCAATCCACAAATCGGATCTAAAACAGAAGAAGTNAAACGCGAAGGGGTGGATATTATGATTTGTCTGGATGTTTCCAACTCTATGTTGGCAGAAGACCTCTCNCCTAACCGGTTGAAACGTGCCAAATTAGCCATGAGTCAATTGNTAGATCGTTTAAAAGGAGACCGCATTGGAATTGTTGTTTTTGCCGGACAGGCATTTGTTCAACTTCCGATTACTNCAGACTATGCTGCNGCTAAACTCTTTTTAAATACGGTAGACAACAACACTGTTGCTGTTCAAGGAACCAACATTGGAGCAGCTATAGAACTCGCAACCGAATCTTTTGGAAGCAAAGAACAACAAAACGGCAGTAGAGCCATTATTGTAATTACAGATGGTGAAAACCACGAAGAAAACGCAGTAGTTGCTGCTGAAAATGCCAGAGAACAAGGCATTCGCGTATTTACCATTGGAATGGGATCTGAGAAAGGCTCACCAATTCCTGAGAAATACNGCAACAAAACCATNGGCTTTTTAAAAGACCGNACCGGAGAAACCATCATTACCCAACTGAACAGCGAAACATTAAAAGAGATAGCCGATGCAGGTGATGGATTTTTTCAACGTGCCACCAATGCCGATGCAGGTTTAGATGCCATTTTTGATGAAATCAGTGGAATGGAAAAAGCTGAATTCGGGTCGCAACTCGTAACCGATTACGAAGATCGCTATCCATTTGCTCTTGCAGCCTCTATATTCTTTTTATTGTTAGACCTTTGGCTTGCAAATGTTCGTCCGCGTTGGTTAGACAAACTCAATTTATTTGGAGAGCACCATGAATAAACTTTTGTTGACATATAGCTTTTTAATGTTTGTGCTACTTGGCTTTGCGCAAGAAGAACGCAGTTGGGTACGTAAAGGAAACGAAGCCTACAAAAGTGGTGATTACGAAAAAGCAACCGAGCTCTACGAAAAAGCAGAAGCCATTAATCCAGACTTTGTTGAAAGTCAGTTTAATAAAGCCGATGCACTTTACAAGCAAGAACAATACGAAGAAGCTGCCAAACTGTTCGACAACCTCTCTAAAGCCAATATTCCGGACGATCAAAAGGCTAGAGCTTATCATAACTTGGGAAACACTATGCTTGAACAGAAGAAATACAAAGAAAGCATGGAGGCCTATAAAGAAGCTCTGAAACGTAACCCCAAAGACAACGAAACACGTTACAATTATTCTTATGCACATAAAAAGCTGATGGAGCAACAAAAGCAGCAACAGCAAAACAAAGACGATCAAAAAGATCAGAAGAAAGACGACAAAAAAGACGAGCAGAATAAGGAGAACGAAGACAATAAGAACGATAAGGATAAGGACAAGAATAAAGATCAACAAAACAAAGACGACCAGCAGGATAAAGACGATAAGGATCAAAAAGACAAAAACGATCAGAATAAGAAAGATCAGGACGATAAAGACCAACAGAAAGACAAAGAAAATGGTGATCCTGATGACCAAAAAGACAATAAAGGAGATCAAAAAGAGCAACCTGCTGAGCCAGATAAAGGCAAAATGTCACGCGAAGATGCTGAACGCATGCTAAAAGCAATGGAAAACAACGAGCGCAAAACACAACAAAAAATTCAGCAAAAGCGCGTTAAAGGAAATCCACAACAAATTGAGAAGAACTGGTGATGCAACGTTTATTACATATTCTACTGTTTCTCTTCTGCTCCACTACACTGTTGGCGCAAAATGACGAATTTAAAGCCAGTGTTAGCTCTTCTACGGTAGAGATAGGAGAAAATTTCCGATTGGTTTTTGACATTAACGGGTCAGCCTCTAATTTCAGGCCACCGGTTTTAAGCGATAATTTCAAAGTATTATCCGGTCCTAACCCTTATTCTGAGGTACGTATTGTCAATGGAAAAATTTCCAATAAGCTCAGCTACAACTACGTATTGCAAGGATTCAAAACCGGAACTTTTGTCATTGAACCAGGGTCAGTAGAAATTGATGGAAAACCTTACCAGTCTAACCCNATAAAAATAGAAATCGTTCAAAANAAACCGGCTTCCAATAATANTCAGCAAAATCAAACAGCAACAACAAANAACAAAGGGTCTGATTATTTTTTGGCNGAAGCCATTAGCAAAGGTTCGGTTTACCAAGGTGAACAGTTGCTTATTGCCTATACCCTTAACACGGCTGTNGATATTGAGAACTTTGACTACAATACAATGCCTGATTTTAGAGGCTTTTACACCAAAGACCTTGAGGTTGANCCTCTTCGCGAACGCGGACGTAAAAACACTAATAATCGCAACTACTCTACTTNCCCGATAAAACGAACCATTCTTATTCCGCAAAAATCAGGAGACCTCGAAATTGATCCAATGAGTATAGACATGGTTGTTCGTGTTCAAGACGGTCAACCNATCAACACTATTTTTGGCCCGAGNTATCGCTATAAAAGCGAAAAAGTAACCATCAATTCAGATCCGGCAACCATAGTTGTAAAGCCACTTCCAGCTGGTGCNCCNGAATCGTTTAACGGGGCTGTGGGTCGTTTTGCCTTTTCAGGAGGAATAGACAAAAAAGAAGTGACCGTCAATGAAGCCATCAACATTAACTTTCAACTTAAGGGAACAGGTAATATACAGTTAGTAGATGTTGAACTGCCTGAAATGCCCAGCGATTTTGAAGTTTATGACCCAGAGGTNAATAATGCTATTTCATATGCTGGCAACGTTATCTCAGGCACACGCAAATGGAATGTATTGATGATTCCCAGAACCAGTGGAACATTCGAAATTCCAGCTATCAAATTCTCTTATTTTGACCCTAACAAAGAAGAATACTTTACAGAAACCATTGGTCCTTTTCCGCTTGAAGTGCTAAAAGCCAATGGAGAAGCCGCAGATAATTCGGGAAGCACGAGATACAATCCATCGCAAAAAGAAATTCAGCAAGTAGGTTCAGACATTCGTTACATTCACACCGGAAATGTTGATTTGGAAGAGCCAGATGAGTACTTCTTTGGTTCCGTATTGTTCTACGCCTTGCTTCTACTCCCCTTTTTATTGCTCGGAGGCGGATTNATTGCTGTTCGCAGATTTGATGAGCGTGCCAAAGATGTTGTAGGTTCTCGTAAGCGCAANGCCAATAAAATTGCAGTTCGTTTACTGGCAGAAGCTAATANTGCACGAGAAAAAGGCGATAAAAACGCATTTTTTGATGCGACTTATAAAGCACTTTACGGTTACATTGGCAATAAGCTTTCTATCTCCGTTTCGGAGCTCAATAAAGACCGTATACAATCTGTTTTAACAGAACACAACGTCAGTCCAGAAGTCATTCAAAAACTGATTGAAACACTCAACAACTGTGAAATGGGACGCTTTGCTCCTGTTGATGTTTCACTGAACCAGCTTTATGCTCAAAGCGAAGAAATTATTCTAAAACTCGAAGAACAACTCAAGTCATGAAAAAGCAACTAGTACTCCTGTTTTTGTTCATCGGATGTGGATTTATGCTCCAAGCACAGGGCGATGCCTTTTATCAGCAATTGTTTGATTCTGCCAACAAAGCTTATGATACCAAGCACTATGAAGCTGCCGTAAAGAATTACAATGCTATTCTACAAGCTGGTTTTGTAGGCGATGACATTTATTACAACTTAGGAAATGCTTACTACAAGCAAGGAAGCATTCCAATGGCAATTTTACATTACGAAAAAGCCTTAAAATTAAACCCNGGAAATAAAGANGCAACGTTTAATCTAAAATTGGCCAACGGGTTAATTGTAGACGAAATAAAACCCATTCCAACGATTTTTTACAAACGCTGGTGGNANGAGCTCAGAAACATCAATACAGCTACCGGATGGGCAATATTGGCCATTGTATGTTGCTTTCTGTTNTCTGGTGCTTTCTTTATTTACCGCATGACNTCAAAGCCGGTTTACAAACGCATGACGTTTTATGCTTTTATCGTATTCGGAGCCTTTGNCATCTTTGCTTTAATCATGGGCAATAGCCTTGTGCGTCATCACAAAGACGGCTCTACTGCCATTGTTTTTGAACCCACNTTNAACGTCATGAGCGAGCCTTCTGAAAAAGGAACTGCATTGTATGTTATTCACGAAGGAACCAAGGTGGCCATTCAAGAAACCAAAGANAATTGGTTGAAAATTAATTTACCGGACGGTAATCAGGGCTGGATAAAGGGCTCAAGCATTGAAAGAATTTAAATTTAGAGGCCCTTTTATTAACAATAGTGAAAAATACCATGTATTTGGTTATTTTCGCGCTGCATTTAAATCAAAATCATGAGTAACTCATCTTTGGATATTCAAATACAAAAAACCACTAATTCAAGACTTAAAGATTTCGATCAGAACAACTTAAAATTCGGACATACCTTTTCAGACCACATGTTCATTGCCGACTTTTCAGAAGGCAAATGGCACTCTCCCAGAATTGTTCCTTTTGGNGACATGTTGATGAGTCCTGCTAACAGCATGATTCACTACGGACAATCTATTTTNGAAGGNTTAAAAGCATTTAAAGCACAAAACGGAGACACTTTGGTGTTTCGTCCAGACATGAACGCTAAGCGTATGCAATTGTCGGCAAGACGTATGTGCATGGCTGAAGTACCTACTGAATATTTTATTGAAGGAATTAGAGAATTGTTGCGCATTGACGAACAATGGATTCCGGATACACCAAGCAGCAGTATGTACATTCGTCCGTTTGAATTTGCATCGGATAANTTCTTAGGCGTACACCCTTCGGATAGCTACAGATTTATGATCATTCTATCGCCTTCTGGAACTTATTACCGCAAAGACGTTAAGGTAAAAGTAGAGCGCGAATTTACACGTGCCACAAAAGGTGGTGTTGGNGAAGCTAAAACAGCTGCAAATTATGCGGCATCGCTCTACCCTACCAAACTGGCACATGAGCAAGGTTTTGATCAGTTGATCTGGACAGATGGAAAAGAACACAAATTCATTGAAGAATCGGGTACGATGAACTTCATGGCTATTATGGATGGTAAACTGGTAACATCTCCGTTAACCAGTACTATTTTGGCCGGTGTAACNCGTGACAGTATCTTNAACATTGCCCGCGATTGGGGAATGCAAGTTGACGAACGTCCGGTTGCCGTAAGCGAATTAAAAGCGGCTATGCAAGAAAATCGCATTCAGGAAGCCTTTGGTGTTGGTACTGCTGCAACTGTAGCACACATCTCTGACATTTCTATTGATGGTGAAAACTTTACACTTCCCGGAGCTGANAATCGTGAATTCTCTGTGAAAGTGAAAAAATACATGGATGATCTAAAACGCGGACGTATTGAAGACGAACGCAACTGGATTTTCAAAGTTTAATGCTTTTTATACATCGGCACCTATCAGCCGAATTCATTGTTTTGAAGCCCCTTTTTTAGGGGCTTTTTTTATTGTAATACAAGAAGATAACACCAAGTTAATACCCGCTAATCTCAGAAGGAATAAGTTAGCACTCGTAATGAAAAAAGCTATTGTATCCCTTTGTTTATTGCTGGCTACCGTTATNTCTTCTGCCCAATCGATTGTTAGTCTACAAACCGGAAAAATTGTAGAGTTAGAAAGTGTACAAGCTGAACTCACCGGCACTTTTGCAGTTGCAGCTATGGAGCGTAGCGGAAATCAATCAAAAGTATTGCTGTACAGAAGCATAGACAATGGTGTTTCGTGGAGTTTAACCGATTCTATTTTGCCACATTCGGGAGAGTTTGAACTGCCCGATCCTGTTATCACTTGTGATCAACTGGGCAATTTCTACATTGCTTTTATGCGTGTTCATCCTAGCACTAGTGATCCTGCACTCACCACTGTTGATGTTGAAACNTTCTACTCTACAGATGACGGACAAACCTGGACTTTTNCAAGTGCTCCTCATCTAAACGATAGCATAGCCGATTATCCACAGCTAATTGCCGAAAATAACGGAANGCTTCACCTTGTNTATTCTTACATTACCGGTTTTCCNTTGGTCAATAATTCNAAATTAATCCATAAAAAATCTACAGATNGAGGTGTTACTTGGAGTTCGCAGCNAATAGCCCCCAATGTGCTTTCTAACATTGGTGCCGATTTAGCTTTTGGGTTGGATAGCACTCTAATTCTAACCTCTGGTAACCGAAACGATAGCACAGTGTATGCTTTTACNAGTAATGATGCAGGTATAAACTGGACTTTACACCACATTTTTCCTAACATTAGTGGAGAAACGCATCACATTACCAAGCCCATTGCACATCCNTTGGTCAATGGTTATGGCATTCTTTCGCACAAAGCACACCAAGAAAATTCTCCTATAATGTACCACAGCTGGTACGACAGTACTTTTCACTCTACCGTAATTGCCAATGGTGCTTATGCCCAAGGTTATATGGATGAGAACGGAACGATATACATNACCTACAACCAGCTACAGAACACCAACTTCTCTATTCATTACATTAAATCTACNGATGGCGGAGTTACATTTTCTACACCTGTTGTCTTGCATACTGCTCTTTTTAACAACAGTGAATCGGGCGAATATCAATCGTTGCTTTATGGTCAAGACAATTTATTTCACCTTACGTTTTGCGATTGGGGCGATCAATCCATTGCTAAAACCATTGTTTTCGCCCCCTCTATTACTTCAAACGTTGCAGAAGTAACTCCCAAAGAAAATGCCTTAAAAGTGTATCCAAATCCTGTTGCTGAACGTTGCACGGTAGAACTTCCTGCTCTTTCTACAGCGCAACAATTAAGTTTAATGGATATTAACGGAACTGTAATTTACTCAATTCCTGTTTCCCCTTCTACTCCAACGCTACAGTTGGATTTATCCGGATTAGAAAATGGTATTTACCTCCTGCGATTGGAAGAAACGAATCGGTATGTATTGAGTACTCTAGTAAAACATTAAAAAAAGCCTGTACATTTCTGTACAGGCTTTAAGTATAAAATGATAACGATGTTTAAGCCGGCTGGTATTCAGTTGCGCTAACTTTCGTCACTCTAGCATCTTGGATTTCGTTCCATTCTCCGTTTGAGTTGATGTAACTAAAATTACAAACTCCTGAGCTCCAATCGTCATTTAAAACCAAATAAGCTTTAAAGTTGGTCAATCCAAATTGAGGTCCTGAAATACCCGTCAACTTCACCATAATGTGTGTGTTATTAGGCATTACTGTCATGTAAGTAAAATCTCCTGAAACTTCGTAGTGAGCATTAAACGGAGGGTTGATCGTCTGAGAAACTTCTGCACTTCCGTTAACCGTTTTTGTAGGCGTGGTTACTACAAGGTTAAGTTTTAAAGTTGGTGCACCAGTATCTCCTGTACTTACTTCATAGCTAGTGATAAATGTTCCGATTTGTTCGTTCATGATAAAAAAGATTAAAGTTCACCTACTCTATTGAGGCTTTTCGGTTGCCGCCTAAAACAATTTGCCTGTTTCGCAAAGCGCGCTTTATTGCTAACAAACTAACTGATTCAAAATTAGAAGCTTGAAAAACAAAAACATATACATATAAACACCTGATTTACCGGAACAAGTATATTTATGGAGGTTGCTAAGGGTTTTAAGAGGTATAGACTTCTAACGTTACCCTAAAATTCAAAGAGTCAGACTTATTCTATTTATTTTGAATTATTTGTGCCTTCTGGACACTGATATTTAAGGAATAATTTTTGTACTCTATTCACGATTCGGTCCTTTCCCTGATGACTTGATTCAGAAGATACTCCATCTAAAACATGACTGCTAATATTTGGATTATTAACATACCTAACACTATAATGATCTACTGATACAGCGATAAGTTCTTCGGGAGATTCACTAAAATAAAGTATTTCCGTTTTAAAAGGTTTGGTTTTAATCGTCATAAGTCCACCAACAAAAGAAGAATCAATACTCTCTTCGATAAAATGAGCATGCTTAATCTTATCCCACGCGCCTTTTTCTATACAATCAGTATTCAAATAACTAAAGCCAATCTATTTGGTTAATAGAAGGCCTGTAAATAATTTCATTGATTTTATAATCAATCATTGTGAGTTCGCCCTTCTCATCAACATACACGTCAATAAATTCTCTCAAATTTTTATCGTACTGATTTTCTTTTGTATAAAAATTAATTCTGTAAAAATGATTCGGCAAGAATAAGTCTTGAAGTGTATAGTTTTGTTTTGAATACACAACAAGGTAATCATCCGTATCGGGTGCAAAAGAACGTTGTTTAAACAACAAAGTTGTGTCATTGAGTAGGTTTACTTTTCTAGGCAGCTTAACTAGTTTGTGCTCATTTTCTAAACTATCTACCACATAAGAAAAACTGTCATTACTAGTTTTTCTCATTATTAAAATTAATGCTTCTTCAATAAAAGAATCTTCTGCATTTCTTATATCTACAAACTCATCTGCTTCATACGTAGTTACTACATAGCCATAGTTATTTAACAATTGGTAACTTCCCGGTGAGTACCTTCTGATAATCACTTCCTGAAACCTTCCTGATTTTGATTTAACAGTTGTTCCCTTTATTTTCAAAGTATTTATTGAAGTTGAGCAACTAAAGAAAATTGAAATACATAAAGACAATAGCGGTATATTCACTTTCATCTAATTTATTAGTTAAAATTCTCTTATTCCATGTTCTTCCAAGTTTTGCGAGATAAGATCATTAAATAATTCTGTGTTAAAATGCTAAAAACGTTTGCACCTCAATTTTAGTACTATTTCATCGAATTCTTGTTCCTACTTTTCAACGACTTACAGCCATTTGCTATATTCGCGGGCTGTACCCTATTTTAAGACAACACGATGAAACCCTTTCTACTCTCAACATTGTTAATTGTTGCAACGTTCAGCACATCGCTTTATGCACAAGAACCTGACAAAGCTGCAATTGCTTTTTTGGGCGAACAACTGCTAACGGCTTTTAGGAACAACAGTTTTCAGGAATTTGAAACACTTTACGAAAATCAAAAAACAGATACCGTAAAAGATACTGTAACGCTCGAGGCCGAACAAGAGGCCAAAATGTGGAATTACATCACTACTGTTGTTGAAGCAGAAAACAGCGGTGTTAATTGGGCCAAAGCTACCTTGTTGGATGTTGCTTATGAACCGGCTGCCAACAATGGTGCAAAAACCGCACACATTCGTTTGTATTGCGAGGCAGAGAACAGAACTTTTACCCTTAAATTAGATAGTGCTCCCGCTGAGCCACTGTGGTACATTTCTACACCTATTGCCTTTGAGTTGCAATGAGGCTTCGTTTGCTTCGTTCATAAACCATTAACCACACTTCCATCAGATGAAAAACAATTCTTTCCAGTTCTATTTATTCTCTTTCTATTGATGCTCAAAGACAATGTTGGTAATATTGCTGTCTTTTTCATGGGATGAAACAAAACCCAACTCGATCAACTGAAACAGCAGTACCTTAATAACCTGAAGTTGAAATAAACATGGAAAAAAGTCAAAATTATCCGGGAGTATTAGAACGTATGAAGGCTGCTTTTGCAGACTCTATTGTCATTATAATTCTTATGGTTATAACAACAAACATTTTCTCTGCGATGGAAAATGTTTCCGATCAAATGCGCATAATAGCTTTTGTATTTATCTTTTGGTTGTATGACCCTTTGTTTACAAGTATAGCCGGAGGAACGATTGGCCATTTAATTGTTGGATTACGTGTTAAACGTACGCCACCCTGACCAAAACATTTTTATATTACTAGCTATCGTACGTTCACTAATAAAATATTCTCTCGGTATCATTTCTCTTCTAGTTATTGGAACTAATGACAAAAAACGAGCTATACATGATATGATTACCAATTCTATAGTTGTTTATAAATAGGATCCATAAATTTCCACATTGAGGTTCTAAAAACATCCATACCTTCCTCCTCCAAACACACTCATTATGATTACAGCATTGGATGCAAAAACCGCACTAGTAGTAATTGACTTGCAAAAAGGCATATTAAACAAAGGAAAACGCGCTCATCCTGTTGATGAGATTTTAGCGAAAAATGCTGCGTTAATAGCCGCGTTTAGAAAAGCCAACTTGCCCATTGTAATTGTTACCGTTAATCCGGCAGGAGCCAAATGGACATTCTCGCGCAAAGAAGGTTCTCCGGCCAATGTATCTGACGTTCCGGCTCAATTACCAGAAGCATTTACACAGGTTGTAGCAACCATTACAACACAACCCAACGATATTTTCATTACCAAACAAACCTGGAATGCTTTTTATAACACTCCCCTTCATGAAGAGTTACAACAGCGCGAAATTACCGGTATTGTTCTATCAGGAGTTGCCACCAGCATAGGTGTGGAAGGAACTGCTCGTGCAGCCAGCGAATTGGGCTATAACATTACTTTTGCCGCTGATGCCATGACAGACGGACATTTGGAAGCACACGAAAGAAGTCTACACTACATTTTTCCTCGTATGGGCGAAGTGGGCACTACAACAGAAATTCTTCAACATTTACCGCAATGAAACTGGAAACCGAACGGTTAATTCTCCGTAAAATTCAACCGGAAGACAAGCATGCTATTTTCAGCTACCGTGGTGATCCTGAGGTGAACTACTTTTTACCCTCTGCGGCCAGACAATTAAGTGATGTAGAAAAATTCATTGCTGTATGTGCTTCTGAATTTAACCAACCCGAAACATGGTTTCAGTTTGTGATTCTGCTTAAAGCAACCAACACAGTTATTGGCGATATTGGCATTCATTTTCTCTACGAAGGAAGTGAACAGTGCGAATTGGGTTACACTTTGCACAAAGCTCATCAAGGAAAAGGCTATGCCTCAGAAGCACTCTTTACAATTGTAGATGAGCTCTTTACAACTTTTAACAAACATCGTATTACAGCTTTAATTGATCCTGAAAACAGTGAAAACAGTGCTTCTATTAAAATGGCTCAACGCCTTGGAATGCAACAAGAAGCGCATTTTCGCGAGAATTATTTCTTCAAAGGAAAATGGGTAGATGAACTGGTTTTTGCCGTCTTACAACGCGAATGGAAAACTAAACGTTAAGCTATGAAAGACTTTGATTTAACCTTTAGAACAGCAACGTTAGATGATTTAACAGCTATTCATGCTTTGTTTTCTGGCGCTATAACTTCTACCTGTAAAAACGATTACAACGAAGAGCAGCGCACCGTCTGGAAAGCATCTGTTAAACGTACCGAACGTTGGACAACAGCCATTAAAGAGCAATACTTTCTTTTGGCTTTACACCAACAGACCATTGTTGGGTTCGGGTCACTGAAAGACGGGAATTACATCGATTTTATGTATGTGCACAAAGACCACCTTCGAAAAGGAATCGCCCAACGCATTTATGCATTGTTAGAGCAACAAGCACAACTCCAAAAGCAACAAATGCTTTCAACAGATGCCAGCATTACTGCGCGCCCTTTCTTTGAACAACAAGGTTTTACCGCTCAAAAAGAGCAAGAAAATCATGTTGGCAACGTCATTTTAATCAACTATAAAATGTACAAATCACTCTACTGATCTCCCCTATAAAAAAGAAACGGAACAACCTGTTTAAAGAGGTTGCTCCGTAACTCAATTATGGAAAGAAAACACTCTAAAGAGTGCTAAAACAATAAAACATAACTGCCCTAAAGCTCTATTTTTCAAGCAGTACTTTACCTTTTAAACTACCATTTTCCAAATAGGCATAGGCTTCTCTAAAATCTTCCAGTTTAAAAACCTGATCTACAACAGAACGGTATGCTCCGGCTTCAAAACCACTCACAATATTGCGCACTGCCTCTTGAAGTCTTTTAGGATGTTGCAATAAGTTGATGTTAATGTGTACAGACGACACATCCAACCCTTTTGCAATAGCAGGAAATAACGGATAGAAAATGTCTTCCATAAAAAGCGCTGCTCCATAGACTACAATAGACGCTTCAAAAGCAGCTACTTCGCCCAATGTGCTTAAGAAAGAGCCCGCCAGCGCATCAACAGCTAAATCAAAGCCTTTCCCTTGTGTCAGTTCCATAATGCGTGTTTTGAAATCTTCTTCTGCTGTTGCAATCACTTCATCAGCTCCATTTTCTAGTAAAAATGCTTTCTTGTCAGCCGTTCTTGTTGTGGCGATAACCGTTGCTCCGTGTCGCTTTGCAATTTGAATTGCTGCTAATCCCACTGATGAACTCGCTGCTGAAACCACAACATAAGGAGCCTCTCTATCCTGAAGTTTGCCTTTCAATACCAAAGCGGCATAAGCTGTTAAGAAAGACATCCAAATGGAACTTCCGTCTTTAAACGAGAAGCTTTCAGGCATNGCAATTACAGCTTCTTTGGGTACAACCGCATAATCTCCTATAACGCCATACTTTGAAAAATCAAAAGCAGGTACAATAGAAACACGATCTCCAACTGAAAATAACGATACNCCNTCGCCTACTGTATGGATTACACCTGCACCTTCAACCCCAAGCGGNTTAGGAAATTGTGGCGTTACCAAATAATAACCGTGGTAAAAAAGCTGGTCTGCTCTGTTAAGGCCAAACGCCTTCATTTCTACTACCACTTCGTCTTTCCCGGGCTGCGGTATAGCCTCTTCTACCATTTCAAGCACTTCATGATTTCCGGCTTGATTGAACTTTACTTTACTTTTCTTGTCATCATTTATCTGTTTTATATTGATTAGTAAAAGAATCCTGTCATTTGCTCTAGCTTTCCACTTTCTGCGTAATAACCATANCTAATTCCTTCTTGAATTTTCTCTCCTGNACTGTTCAGCAGATTCCACTTAGCAAGGCTTTTNTTGTGATGGGTTTTGAAGTCCTGAAGNATAAAATGACCTCCCGGAACACTGTTTTGAAAAGCNGCCATNTAATCTGTTAATTCTGCGGCTCCTTTTACTTCACTGTGCGGATCTTGGTAAAGGCANTCTTCTTCCAAAATGGTTTTCAACACATAAAACCGCTTTTCCNTATCGGGTTCAGACCAAGCTGTTGTGTAAGTTTTCCAAACACTTTCATAATTTTCTTTCATAACTCTAATTGATTCATGTTTTGCGGTTACAAGATTAAAACGTTAATATTGATAACTNAAATTATTTNANTTTCNNAAATCAATAACTACAGTTATATCAAATGAATTTAGAATGGTACCGTACATTCAAGTACATCTATGAATTGAACAGCCTTACAGAAGCTGCTCAAAAGTTGTACATGACCCAGCCCGGAGTAAGCAAACAGCTGGCNGCATTAGAGGCTTATGTAGATCAAAAACTATTTGAACGGAAAGCAAAAAANGTTCTTCCTACTGAGTACGGTAAATTTTTATACACTCAAGTGGTNGGNCACCTTGAAGCTTTGGAGTCTGCCGAAAGAAAGTTTAAGAAAGGAAGCAATAAAAAATGTCCGTCTATTGTAATTGGCTGTTCTTATGACACTTTTAAACGCTTCTTTTTAAATGAGGTAGGCAAAATAGACATGTACATTACCTTTCAATTTGGCAATGAAAAAGAGTTAGTTGACCTACTGGAAANGGAGAAAATACACCTTTTGCTCACCGAGCAAGACTATCAGGGCTATGACCATTCNATTCAAAAGTCTGCAAGCAACGAATTGATTCTTGTTNGTTCGCCTGATTTAGAGCCTCCTNACGATGAAATAAACAAAGCCACAGAGCAAGAAATAACCCAATGGCTGTTTAAACAAACCTGGTATGCTTATGACAACAAGCTGAAATACGTNAATGAATATTGGCAAGAAAATTTTCATTCCAGACCCCATATCATGGCAAAGTATGTGTTCCCTTCAGCTACAGACATTGTAACAGCATTAAGCCATGAAACAGGCCTTGCCGTTTTNCCGCGNTTTGTTTGTCAAGAAGCATTGAATCAACAACAATTGTCTTGCTTATTGACCAACGCTATTCANCCNGAATGGNACCTTTACTGGGCCTACAAAAACAATACAAAGTTCTTGTATGAAATAGGCGTTTTTCAAAATCACTTCACAACACTATTGCCATGAACATTGAAGAATATCGCGATTATTGCTTGAAAAAAAAGGGAACTACAGAATCAATTCCCTTTCCGAATTTACCGGAAACATTGGTTTTTAAAGTAGAAGGTAAAATGTTTGCTGCTACCAACATTAACACTTTTGCAAGTTTTAGCGTGCGCTGTTCTCCTGAAACTGTTGATGAATTACGAGCACAATACCCCGCGGTAAAAGAACCCTCTTATTTTAGCAAAAAACATTGGAGCAGAATTGAGTTAGATGGTTCTATTCCAGACAATGTGCTGTGTGAATTTCTAGACATATCCTACAAAATTGCCNTTTCAAAACTTCCTAAAAAAGTCAGAATTCAATTGATGGGAGAACAATAATTGATATTCCTAATAAGTTAGACAACNTGNACCGGTACATTTGNTAACAGCTATGAAAAAACTTCTTTTNCTACCACTTATTTTACTCTTTCAACAGAATGCTTACTCTCAAATAAATGTTGACTCAATTGTTCATGAAGTAATGAATTCTGGAAAATTTATTCCCATTGACACCCTTGATTATTTTGATGCTGATTTTATCCGGTATAAAAGCAAAAACGAATCCGAAATTATTGAACTATACCTCGATTCTAATCAANAAGTTAGCGAACACATNGGTTTGTCGTTGGTACAACGTAAACTAGATTCTAAAGGAAGAGTTATTTACCGCATTGGATGTAANAGAAAAGGGAATTACTATTTCTTTGATTTTTCGCCAATAATTATTCTAGAATATCAAGGTGACAGTATAACCCGGTTTTATTACAACTACAAACAAGAGCTTACACACAAAACAATAATTGTAACAGATGCTAAAGGTAGAGAAACCGACTATATCAAATTTGATAAAAAACTAAACTTCAAATTTCGTGAATCTACCATTTACAATGATGAACNAGGTGAAAAAACAGTTCATTTTAAAGATTTAAATGATCAATATCTTCCTTTGAAAAACGGAGTTGCGGTAATCTATGAAAGAGAGTATTCTAAAACTTCAGACACGCTATGGCTTAAAGCTTATTATGATAAAGATATGCAGCTGGTAGATGCTGATCATATTGGGGTGAAAACAATTACTGAAAATAAATACTTCTTCTCATACATTTTAATACACCGATCAAAAGATGGTTCATCTACAAATTTTAAAGAATATTATAACTCTCATGACAAGCTATTAATTTTAGGAAGTGAGGCAGAGTATTTTTTTCTCGGCAACTAACTTTTAGCCTCTAAATAATCCATATAAATTCAATTCATGTAACAACCCACTCCCCTTTCTTACGTTAAAGCTTGTAAACCAGCACATGATACAATACAAACTACTCTTCCTATTCTTTTGGTGCACATTTTTCACCGTTCAGGGACAAAACTTTGAATACGTAGCCATTGACCAACCCGATTCGTTGAACTTGTACATTAACGATGAGGAAAGCACTGACCTTTACTATTGGAAACTTGTTCCTTCTACTCCCGTAAAAGGAGTGATTGTTATTCTCCCTTCAGGAGGAGAACGCGCTGAAATGGTCATTCCACAAGTACAACTTCCACAGCTTGCTGCAGAACAAGGCATCCTTACAGTAGTACCTTCTATCAATTGGGGCACAGAAGACCGCCATGCAGAAATCGCATTGATCAATGGCATTTTAGATACATTGGAACAGCACTACCATTTTCCAAAAGAAAATGTGGTGTTAGGGGGATTGTCCAATGGCGGTGTGGTTGCATTAACTTATGCAGAACAAGCTGCTCAGCATCCTACCCTAACGTATACAATACCCAAAGGTGTTTTCGGTCTGGATGTACCGCTAGACAAAGCTCACCTTTATGCCTATTGCGAAAGAGAAATTGCTCGCGGAACTTCTGAAGTAGGCATGAACGAAGCTCGCTGGATTAAGAACAACTATCAACAAACTTACGGAGGATCTCCACAAGAATTCCCCGAGCGTTATGTGAATGCTTCTATCTATTCGTATGGAGTTAAACATGGTGGTAATGCACAGTATTTAAAGCAAATGCCCATTCGTATGTACACCGATTTGGATGTCAACTGGCTCCTCAACCAAAGAGGTCGTGATTTGTATGACTGGAACGGCACCGATATAGTTGCCATGATTAATGATTTACGCCACATGGGAAATACAGATGCCAACGTGATTATTTCAATGGGAAAAGGCATTCGTCCTGATGGCTCACGACATCCTCACTCTTGGTCTATTTTAGACAATGAAGATTGCTTGAATTGGATCTTAACATTGTTTGAGAAATAAACACGTGAAAAACAAGCTTGCATTCATAATAGACGAGGCCTTCTAACTAGAAAGAAACAACTTATTTTTGAGGCTCAAAGTTTGATCCGATTCCCCATGGATATTTTAACCCATACCACTTCAGGACTGGCCGTAGGCACAGTAATGGCAGCATTTTCTAATCGCGGTTGGAAAAACAAATCACTACTGATTTTGGCCGGTGGTTTTGCGGGTGCACTCCCCGATTTGGATGCCATTAGTTTATGGTCAAAGTTTGATGCTACTCTCGGGAAATTCTTTCACCTCAGCTATTCCGGCAGGGAAATCTATTCGGCAAAATTGTGGTATTCTCACCACGGTTTTTTACACAGCATTACAGCTGCTTTGTTCATAGCCTTGTTGGTTGCCATTGTGCGCTTTTTCATTCATTCAAAATTCCGCAACCTTTCGTTTCAACAATTTGTCCTTTCAATAAAACACAACCAACGGCTACTTTTGAGCATTGTTTTTGGCTTTACCCTTCATTTACTGGAAGACATGCCAACACCTGCCGCTAGCTGGGGTGGCGTTAATTTATTTTGGCCTTCAACAAGCTACATTGGCGGCACGGGCGACATTTGGTGGTGGAACAACTATGACATTTACCTGATTGTAGCCGGAGTATTTCTGCTTAACCTATTTGCATTACTGCTAAACAGCCTCATCTCTATTCCCATTCGGAAAATTACTTCTGGCCTTTTTATACTTGGCTTTACTTTAGCAGTAATCCAAATCAAAACACGTCCGGTTGATTTTGCCTATGAAGGCAGTACAGCGCGTTACCATGAGTTTGAACAAAAATCGAAAGATTTACAACGCAAAATTCTGGGCAACAAGGTTTTTAATTGCATGGAACGGTTTGACAACAGCTTGAGTATTTATTTTTAGCCATTTCATAAATCAATTTATTATTGAGTTTTAAGATGCGTCATTTATAAAATGCACCACACAGGTTTCCACATAAAACAATTTGCCAGAACTCTTTCGTTAATCATAACATTATGGGGTTCTCTATACGCTGCCTTGGCTCAAGATTTTATTTCTTTCCCAAATGATCTGCAACTAAGAGGTAAAGTTTTAGCAGGTCCAATTATAGAAGATCAATACATTTTTAACACCACACTGGGTGCAGAAAAGAAAATCGGAAAGCACTCCACCATTGGATTAGATTACATCTTTCTGTACGAAAGGAAAGAAAAAGACCAATACGATAGTTTGGGCTATGATGTTAGTTTAGGCCATTTTAAAACAACCACTAAACACATTGTTTTAGCCGATTATCGTTATTATTTCAAAACCTGGTTCTTTTCTGAAAATGCTTTTGCTCTGTATGGAAGTGCCTTTTTAAGGTTGGGGCAATTTAACATGTCTACTGTTAGCGATTACGATTTTAATGTGGGAGAAAAAACAGAAGAAGATTTACAGTTGCTCGATGCAGGACTTTCAGTTGGTGGAAAATTACTTTTCTCTTTAGATGCCCGCTGGGGACTAGATGTAAATTTTGGTGCAGCATACCGTTGGTCTGTATCTGACTACACCACTTTTCAATCTGAAACCGAAACAACATCTACGAACAATGAACACCAACAAAAAATTGTTGCTCTAATGCGATTGAATTTCTTTTATATAATCAGGTTATAATGAAAAAACACATTATGAAAAACCCACTTTCTACTGCAGTGAAACTTAGCTCATTTTTGTGCCTTATTACCATTTTTGTTGCCTGTAAAAGTATTAAGCTCGAGAAAGTCTATACCCATCACCTAAAGCAAGCTCCTCCTGCAGGAGTTAAAATCAAGAACAATTTTTATTGTGATTACCAAGAAATCAAAAACTTAGACTGGATGGAATATATGTATTGGGTAAATCGGGTTTATGGCAAGAACTCTGACCAATACCTCTCGGTATTACCAGACACCAATGTTTGGTCCAATGAAGATCAATGTATTGAGTCGCTTGATACCTTTTACCTCAGGCACCCGGCCTATAGAGATTCCCCAGTTGTTGGGATCTCTCAAAAACAAGCTATTGAATACTCCAAATGGCGCTCAGAAAGAGTATTGGAACAAATACTGGTTTCAAATGGAGTAATAGCTGCTGATTCTAGTTACAAATTTACAATGGAGCGTTTTTACAATGGAGATGTTGAACTATTGGATCCTACGATTGACAAAAGCAAAATCTATTATCCGGAGTTTAGACTTCCTACCTTCAATGAGCGTCAAATCATCCTTCAATTTGCAGATTCTACTCAACAAGCCTATTACGGAAACTGTAACCGAAAAAAATGCAAAACATGCATCTCCTATTTAAATACCGTAAGGTGCGGTATTGATCCCTGTGTATTTTACCCTGAAGAACGGCTTAAAGAACCTAGTTACGACTGTTATAAAGATTTGATCATTCATTACCTCAGAGGAAATGCAAATGAATGGTCTGCACACGAACACATTGCCTTTGGCGGTGGATGGAACACCCCTAAAGCATTGGCCTTGCAACAAGATACTTTTCACATTACAAAACCAGATGCCTCAACTGGGTTTAGAAATGTGTGTGAATGGAAAAAGTGGGAATATTAGTTTTATCGGTGCCCCACGCAACCATTTCATCCCATCCTGTATCTCTATTAAAAACAAAACCTTTTTTATGAAAAATTTAGCCCTCTTACTATTTGTCATCATCGCATTAACGGCCTGCAACAAAGATGATGACTCCAACTCTTCATCGTCTGAAACAGCATTAATTGGAACTTGGAAATTAACCGCCACTTTAGTTGATCCGGGTGATGGCAGTGGAACATACACCAATGTTAGCAGCAATAAAACGGTTACTTTTCACAGTAACGGAACACTAACTTCTAACGGAGAAATCTGTAGTATGTCAATAGATGCTGACAGTGCCACTACCGGAACTTATGATGCTACAACCGGTACATTTTCATCTGCAGCTTGCGAAATGTCGATCACTGGTTTAACCTATGAATTAGACGGCTCTTCACTCGTTCTTTCTTACCCTTGTATTGAGCCCTGTTTAGCGAAATTCGAGAAACAATAATTCTGTTCATCCCTTTATTTAGATAGATTGAAAGCAGGATTGCCCTTTGAGGCAGTTCTGCTTTTTTTATTCTTTCAAATTCATTTTCCACATTTCATTACATTAGCCAAAACAAACGCAAAAAATCACGTTGAAATGACCGAGAAAACACTGCAAACCCAAAACAAAGAGCTCGTAATCAATTTTCTAAAAGCCATAGAAAACCGTGTTGATACAGCAGAATTGAGTGTTTATTACCATGATGAAGTAGAGCAAACCGAATATCCTAATGCACTGGTAAAAAACACAGTCTTAAGAGATAAAGCCGCTCTATTAGAAGCTGCTGAACGTGGTAAAAATGTCATCACCAAAGAAACTTATGAAATTGTAAGCCTTAATGCTGTTGACAACACCGTTATGCTTGAATGCATTTGGAAAGGCACTCTTGCTATTCCATTAGGACAATTGAAAGCCGGAGAGCAACTTATTGCACATTTTGCCCAATTCTATACCCTAAAAGATGGTAAAATCTTTCGTCAAAAAAATTACGATTGTTTTGAACCTTTTCAGTGAAAACCTAACACGGTGAAGTAGGTGAAGTAATTGCTTTTCCTGCTGCATATGCTTTCCCCCAATCACAAAGCTGTTCTAAAATGGGCACAAGGTCTGCCCCTTTGTTGGTGAGCTTATAAGCTACACCAATTGGTGTTGTATTCGGAATTTCTTGCTTGACCAAAATAGCGTGTGTTTCCAACTCTTTTAACTGTCGTGCTAAAACTGCTTCTGAAATGTTGGGCAATTCTTTTTGCAACAAATGAAAACGATTGTTTCCTTGTGAAATGGAATAGACAATTTGCGATTTCCACCTTCCGCTAATCATACTGATGGCTGAGTTGAGCTCACACACCTCAAATAAAAATTGCTCATTGATGGCATTAGACGATTGTTCCTTTCTCATAATCAACACATTGATCACTAACAATTTTGTTAGTTATTGTTTCAAAAAAGTTCTGGTCAGACCTTTGACAAAATGAAAAACATGAAAATAATCGTTTTTGTTCTGGCACTATTTTGTAGCTGTAACACCTTTTTGCACGCACAAGAAACCCTGTACATTACCTCAAAGCACATCAGTTCAACACTACCTGTATTGGTTCAACTTCCTTCGGATTACGCTCCGCAAAAGCATTATCCTTTAGTAATTATGTTGCACGGCTACAGTGAAAACTACCAACAATGGAGCAATACCACCAACTTGCAACAATTGGCTAATAGCTATCAAATGATTTTGGTTTGTCCCGAAGGATATGTGAGTTATTACCTAAACAGTCCGCAACTTAAACACCAACAATATGAACGTTTTTTCTTTGATGAATTAGTTCCCTTTTTAGAGCGCCACTATTCAATCGATGCTAAAAACCGCTTTATTACCGGACTCAGTATGGGTGGCTATGGGGCTTTAAGCCTCTTTATTCAACATTCCTCGTTTTTCAATACTGCTGCTGCTTCCAGTGGCGCACTTGAGTTTGATTACGAAAACTATCGAAACATTAGCCTAAGCTTTTTTGGCTCTGAACGCATGACCAATGATCTGAAAGAGAATTTGGGAAACCCTGTCACAAATAATTGGCAACAGTACAGTATTTCTACATTGCTTGCTCAACAACCTAATTTTAACAAAGGCTTTTTTCTCGATTGTGGTTTACAAGATCCTTTATTATCCAATACCTTAAGGGTTAAAAAACAGGCTATTTCCAAAGGTTTACCCATTCGGTTTGCCTTTCAACCCGGGGAACACAATAGCGCCTATTGGGCCAAAGCAGTCGAGTACCATTTTGTGTATTTCAAGCAACACCTCCGAGAGTAAAAAACCATTCATTTTTTCAAACCAAATCCGGATTGAAGTGCTTATTTTAGTCAACACACAACCTGTAAATCATGCAAGGACTAAGAACAACAATTTATCAAGTAGGCGATATCAATGCTGCAAAAGCCTGGTATGCCAAAGCATTTCAAACCGAGCCTTATTTTGACCAGCCTTTTTATGTAGGTTTTAACATTGGTGGTTACGAATTAGGATTACAACCCGAAGATCAGCCTACAACAGACAAAACTCCCAGTGTGGTTACCTACTGGGGTGTAGACAGCATTCAAGAAGAATTTGACCGTTTGATTGCTTTAGGAGCAACCGAACACGAAAAGCCTTTTAACGTAGGGGGTGAACTTATGACTGCAACTGTAAAAGACCCTTTCGGCAATTTGGTAGGATTGATCTACAATCCTGAATTTAAACTTGCTGACTAATTGATTGAACAGAGAAAACGATGGAAAAAACTGTAATTACTATTCAAACCACCATTACTGCTTCAATTGATAAAACATGGGAATGCTGGACTCTTCCAGCACACATTACCGGATGGAATTTTGCTTCAACCGATTGGTGTTGTCCTTCTGCTAGTAACAATGTTGAACCTGGTGGAACTTTTAGCTGGAGAATGGAAGCCAAAGACGGTAGTTTTGGTTTTGACCTTAACGGAACTTACCAACACGTTGAAGTTCCCTCCTTTTTGACTTACACATTGGAAGACAACAGAAAAGTCAAAGTTCGTTTTAAACAACAAGGAGAACATGTACAAGTAACCGAAAAGTTTGAAGCCGAAACTACCAATGATGTTGAAATGCAAAGAGTCGGATGGCAAGCCATTTTAGATAATTTTAAACGCTATGTTGAAACACAATAAGTTGTGAAAACTATCTAGCGGAATAAAATCATCTTTCTTTGGTGTCTTCTGTATTTTAAACTCGATAATCGTCAGCACAATCATTTCAAATAAAATCGTATAACTTTGTAGAGTGAGACGATTTGGATCCATACTCTTAATGTTGTTGCTTTTGGTGGGAAACATTCACCTGACCAAGGCCACGCATTATTGTTTGGGTATGGCTGTTGAAAGTCAGTTTTCACTGGGTAAAACTGTTTTAGATTGCGGTATGTCTATGCTCAGACCTGACTGCGAAGCTTCATCACATGCTGAAGAAAATGCAGCTTCAATGCCTTGTTGCGATACGGAATACCACACGTTACAGGTAGATAATTCTATGCAAGATCAGGTACACTTGCAAAATTGGTCGTCTGTAACATTTGTAGCGGTTTTCAGCGCATTTTTCTACCAATTGTTTCAACCTGAAACAATACATTCTCCTTATTCATTTTATTCTCCTCCCCGACTCCAGGCCAATATTCCCGTGCTTGTGCAGTCTTTTTTATTGTAGATCATAAAGTGCTTTTGCAGTGGCTTTAGTCGCTGTATTTCATGTGGTTCAAACCTTTTTGATTCACCATAAACAAGCAACTTATGCTCAATAAAATCATCAAATTCTTTTTAGAAAACAAACTGGTCACCTTATTAATGCTCACCGTGCTGATTGCATGGGGAATTGTTGTAGCACCTTTTGGCTGGAAAGTGGGAGCACTTCCCTCCGATCCTGTTCCTGTAGATGCCATCCCCGACATCGGNGAAAACCAGCAAATTGTCTTTACCGAATGGGCAGGACAATCGCCACAAGATATNGAAGACCAGATTTCATACCCCTTGACGACCTATCTCCTTGGAATTCCGGGAGTAAAATCCATCCGNAGTTCGTCTATTTTCGGTTTTTCCAGCATNNACATNATCTTCAATGAAGACATTGATTTTTACTGGTCGCGTTCGCGAATTCTCGAAAAACTCAATGCTCTTCCTGCCGGATTATTGCCCAACAATGTGCAGCCTGCTNTAGGTCCTGATGCCACAGCTTTAGGACAAGTTTACTGGTACACACTTGAAGGTCGTGATTCGCTCGGAAATGTAACCGGAGGCTGGGATCTGGACGAAATCCGTTCGGTGCAAGATTACTTTGTGAAATACAACCTCAATGCAGTTGAAGGAGTTTCGGAAGTTGCTTCCATTGGCGGTTACGTCAAAGAATACCAAATAGACGTCAATCCGGATGCACTGAAAACCTACAACATTCCATTGCACAAGGTGATGCAGGCCGTGCAACAAACCAACAAAGACGTTGGTGCAAAAACGGTAGAGATCAATCAAGCCGAATACTTGGTTCGCGGATTGGGTTACATTCAAAACCTGGAAGACATTGAACAAACCGTAGTTACTGTGGAGGACAATACGCCCATCACCGTTAANGACATTGCGAAAGTGACACTGGGGCCAGCCAACCGCAGAGGATTACTCGATAAAGGCGGGGCTGAAGTNGTTGGCGGAGTTGTAGTNGCNCGCTACGGAGCGAATCCTATGAAGGTGATTCAGCAAGTGAAAACCAAAATTGCTGAGATCGAAAACGGATTGCCTCAAAAGACGCTAAAAGANGGAACNGTAAGTCAATTGCACATTGTTCCTTTTTACGATCGTTCAACCTTGATTCAGGAAACGCTGGGNACATTAGAAGAAGCCCTCACATTAGAGNTTTTGATTTCCATTTTNGTGGTTATTGTAATGGTTTACAACCTAAGGGCTTCACTCCTCATATCCAGCTTGTTGCCAATTGCCGTGCTAATGGTTTTTATCGCCATGAAATACGTAGGCATTGATGCCAACATTGTAGCTTTATCGGGNATTGCCATTGCCATTGGAACCATGGTCGATTTGGGAATTATTCTCTCCGAAAACATCATCAAACACCTCGATNAAAACAACAGTAAACTTCCGTTAAAAGAAGTCGTTTACAATGCTTCTACCGAAGTCGCTACTGCTATCATTACCGCTGTAGCNACTACAATTGTGAGCTTTATTCCGGTGTTTACNTTGCAAGAAGCCGAAGGGAAATTATTTGGTCCTTTNGCCTTTACCAAAACCTTTGCGCTATTGGCTGCTCTGCTTGTAGCTCTGTTGGTTCTCCCCACGTTTGCTCATTGGTTTTTCGGATGGCGCATCCAAAAANCGAAGTTCAAANCNCTNNTAAATAGCNGCTTAGCAATTATCGGAATTGTATTGCTCATTTTAGGNTTCAATTGGCCAGGAGCAATGTTACTGGNTTTTGGCTGTGCAGAACTCCTCACNTTNNGNATCAAGAAATACACCTCCGATTTACCTGCNTTTGTTCAACCNGTATTGCAACATTTGTCTACCCTGATTGCCATTATTGGTGTGATTACGTTACTCAGCAACTATTGGTTACCGTTGGGACCGGGAAANTCTAACCTCACTAACTTTTTCTTTGTCGCCCTNCTGGTAGGATTGATTTTNGGCTTTTTCAAAGCACTGGAACATTTCTATGCNAACATTNTNAANTGGGCATTGCACAACAAAGTCCTNTTCTTCAGCTTTCCTTTNNTGCTCATTTTCTTTGCNGTTAACATCTGGATGGGNTTCAACACCACTTTTGGATGGANCGCCAATGGAGCNAAAAAAGTGGGCATTTCACTCGAAGAAACCAACGGNTGGAAAACACTTTCAAATGCGTTTCCGGGGATTGGTCANGAATTNATGCCTTCGCTTAANGAAGGTAGTTTCTTACTGATGCCGACTTCTATGCCNCATGCCGGAGTAGAATACAACCGNAANGTAGTTGGACAACTCGATCAGNTGGTNGCNCACATTCCTGAAATTGAAACAGTCGTTGGAAAAGCCGGTAGAGTCTCCTCTGCGCTTGACCCTGCTCCCGTATCGATGTATGANAACATCATCAACTACAAGCCGGAGTTTATTCTCGATGCAAAAGGTCANCGTCAGCGCTTTAAAACNGACAANNNCCAACGNTTTATCCTTACCTATGGTGATACATTGTCTAACGAAAAGGCCATTGTTAGAGGGATTAAAGCCGNGCAACTTATTCCTGATGAAGACGGACAATTCTTCCGCAACTGGCGAGAACAAATTCAATCGCCCGATGACATTTGGAATGAAATTGTGAAAGTGACCAANATTCCGGGGATTACATCCGCTCCTAAACTGCANCCCATCGAAACCCGNTTGGTAATGCTCCAAACNGGNATGCGTGCTCCAATGGGCATCAAAGTTTTTGGTCCGGATTTAGAAACCATTCAACAATTTGGGTTGGAGTTAGAAGACCTTTTGAAAACAGTTCCTTCGGTNAAGAAAGAAGCNGTTTTTGCNGATCGGATTGTAGGGAAACCCTACCTCCAAATTCGCATCGACCGAAGTGCTATTGCACGTTACGGACTCACCATTGATGCTGTTCAGCAAACCATTCAAACAGCTATTGGCGGCANCACGGTAACCACCACCATTGAAGGACGTGAGCGCTACAATGTACGCATTCGCTATCCGCGTGAACTGCGTGAAAATCCAGAGGTTATGGAAACTATTTTGGTNGCTACTTCAACTGGANCTCAAATTCCATTGAAACAATTGGCNACCATTGAATACACCAACGGACCACAAGCNATTAAAAGTGAAAACACCTTTTTAGTCGGCTATGTCTTGTTCGATAAACAAGCTCATTTCTCAGAAGTTGAAGTGGTCAATGCTGCACAAAGCGCTATTCAAAATGCGATTGACCATGGGGAGTTGACTGTTCCTTCNGGAGTGAGTTACCGTTTTTCTGGGAATTACGAAAATCAGGTAAGAGCACAACAACGCTTATCGATTATTGTCCCACTGGTATTGGGCATTGTCTTTTTGATTTTGTTTTTCCAGTTCCGTTCNGTCACCACTTCGCTGATGGTTTTTAGCGGAATAGCCGTTGCCTTTGCTGGAGCTTTTATGCTCTTGTGGTTGTATGGNAAACCGTGGTTTTTNAACATNGAACTGTTTGATGTTTCCATGCGCGATCTTTTCCAAATGCAAACCGTTAACCTCAGTGTTGCTGTTTGGGTGGGATTTATTGCCCTATTTGGCATCGCTACAGACGATGGTGTGTTGATTGCCACTTACCTCGATCAGCAATTCAAGCGCGAAAAACCACAAAATCGTGAAGAAGTTCATCAAGCTGTTATTCACGCTGGATTAAGACGTATTCGNCCGGCATTGATGACTGTTTCTACCACCATGATTGCCTTGTTGCCGGTATTGACTTCAACCGGAAAAGGTTCTGACATCATGGTTCCNATGGCCATTCCAACGTTCGGAGGAATGGCATTTGCCCTCATTACCGTATTCATTGTTCCGGTGTTNTACAGCATTCGGGAAGAACGTAACATCAAAAAATCATCCGCATCATGAAACANACACTTTTCATCATAGGACTTTTGTTCAGCTTCAGCGGATTTACACAAACGCTAGACGATTACTTTCANATCGCAGCGGAAAATAATCCGGCATTAAAAGCACAATATCAAGTCTTTGAAGCCAGTATGCAACGCACTGCTCAACTNAGTAGCATGCCCGACCCTACNTTTTCATTCGGTTANTTTGTTTCTCCGGTTGAAACGCGTGTAGGNCCACAAATGGCCAAATTTTCGTTAACGCAACTGTTTCCTTGGTTTGGTTTGTTGAAAAATCAAAAAGACGCATTGGCATTGAAAGCCGAAGCCGATTATGCTGCTTTTTCAGAAATGCGCAATCAGTTGTATTACAGCTTATCAAAGGTCTATTATCCATTGTACAACAACCGACAACAACAGCAACTGGAACAAGCCAACATTGCATTATTGGAAAGTTACAAGGCGCTGGCCTTGAGTCAATATGAAGCAGGAAAAAGTTCAATGGCTGATGTACTTCGCATTAACGTAAAGCTAGACGAAGCCAACACTAACCTGCGCATTTTACAACAACGCGAAACGACATTACGCACTCAATTCAACTTGATCTTAAACCGCGATGTTACTGCAACGGTAATCACCAACGACAGCTTGGTTTTGAGCGAACTCCCAGAAGTCGTATCAAACGATTCGTTACTCGCCCATCAACCGGGGTTGAACCGCTTGGAATTGGCACAATCATCGGCCAGTGCACAGGAAACCCTAGCACGTAAAAGTTATGCTCCTAAAATTGGTGTGGGAGTAGATTATGTACTGATCAATGAACGCACAGATATGGATGTTGCCGACAACGGGAAAGATGCTTTTATGCCAATGGTTTCGTTGAGTATTCCTCTGTTCAGTGCAAAATACGGAGCTGCTGTAAAAGAAGCTCAAATTCAACAAGAAATGTACGCCTTGCAACAGCAAGATTTTTCCAATCGGTTGGTTGATCAGTACACCACCACACAACAAGCGTTGTATGAACAACACCAACGCATTCAACTTTTTGATCGTCAGGTGGGTGAAGCCGAACGTATTTTACAACTCTTACTTGCTAAATACAGCGCTACTGGCGAAGGATTCGATGAAGTGCTAAGCACACAACAACAACTCTTGAATTACCGCAAGCAAAAAGCGGTCTCTCTTTGTGATTATTATACGGAATTGGCTCACTTAGCAGCCATTACCGCCAAAAACAGCATACAATGAAAACGCAAATCAAACGCATACTCTACCTCGCAATAGCCGCACTCATCGGCATTTTTATCGGGTGGTTCTTTTCCAAATCATCCTCTGATGAACAATCGCATGCACATCAACACGAACAGATGACGGATGAAAGCGCACACGTATGGACATGCTCCATGCATCCACAAATTCGTCAAGCTGAACCGGGAAAATGCCCGTTATGCGGCATGGATCTTATTCCATTAGATGAAGCCCAAGCCGATATGCACCCTTCAGCGGTTAGCATGTCTCCGGCAGCTATGAAATTGGCAGAAGTACAAACAACATTGGTAGGACACCAACTTCCTGCTGCTAAGGGCACAACGTTGACGGGGAAAATTACGGTTAATGAAAAATTGATTTCCACACAGCCCGCACACATTGCCGGAAGGATTGAAAAATTAACCGTTTCAACCACTGGAGAACATGTGCAAAAAGGACAAACTATCGGNTACATTTATGCNCCTGAATTGATCGCNGCTCAACAGGAATTGTTGCAAGCCAAAGCGATGGANACAACTTCTCCGGAATTGTTGGAAGCGGCAAAAACCAAGTTGAAAAATCAGAAATTCACAGCNGCACAAATTGAATCGATTTTAGAGGCCAAACAGCCCATTACACGCTTTCCGNTNNTGGCCACCACAACCGGTTATGTGATGAATAAACGCGTGAATGAAGGAGATTATGTGAAAGCAGGACAAGCTCTACTTGACATTGCAGGATTGCATTCTGTNTGGGCGNTATTAGACGTTTACGAAGCGGATATNGACAACATACACACCAGACAAGAAGTGCAATTAGAAATNCCNGCACTTCCCGGAAAAANATTCANNGGAACGATTGTTTACATCGATCCGGTGATTGNCCCNAAAAGTCGTGTAGCCCATGCCCGNGTTGAGCTAAACAATACCCATCAGCAACTCAAACCTGAAATGTTGGTTACTGCTCAACTCGCCACAAAAACCACAACATCAGNTCAATTAGTCGTTCCGAAAAGTGCCGTTTTATGGACAGGAAAACGCTCTTTGGTCTACGTTAAAGTTCCCGCTGAAAACACTACGCAATTCAACATGCGCGAAGTGGTATTGGGAAAATCGATTGGNGATTATTACCTCATCGAAAACGGTTTACAAGAAGGCGAAGAAATTGTTANTCAAGGNACATTCAGTGTNGATGCTGCTNCTCAATTATCGGGCAAACCCAGCATGATGAATGCTGCTNCTACACCTTCAAANCCNCAGTCTTCTGAAAATGAACTACAGCCAGAAATGGCCANCCATCTATCNGNANTTGTAGCNCATTACCTTTCGTTAAAAGATGCTTTGGTAAAAGACGATTTGTCAACCGCCCAAACGTTTGCCAACAAGCTTCAATCGGCTTTAAATNCCANTGATNTCTCAACGCTACCCCACGCTACTCAAAAAACAGTAAAAANGCTNCAAAAGGCCATTAAACGTTTNAGTGAAGAAAACACACTTGAGACAGCGCGAAAACCGTTCATNGCACTGTCTAACACACTGATTGCTTTGCTGAANCAACATGCCGTAAATGAAGTAACGCTCTACGTACAACATTGCCCAATGGCCGACAACAATGCCGGAGCCGATTGGATCAGTACATCCAAAGACATTCGCAATCCTTATTTCGGAAACTCCATGTTACAATGTGGCAGTGTAACCGACAGTATATCTATTCAACAAACACATTAAAACAACACGATGATGAAAAAATCAATCCTATTTACCGGACTTACATTCGCCCTTTTAGCATGCAGTCCAAAAGCATCAAAAGAAGAAACCNNANCNACTNCTGAAAAGGTAGAAGCTACAGCACAAGATCAAGCAGAAGCATCAGCTGTAGTGAAAACGTACCTTGAATTGAAAGATGCCTTGGTACAGTCTGATGCAAAATTGGCACAAGAAAAAGCGGCTGCTTTNGCNAAAGCTGTAGATGAAGGCNCTGAAGATTACACTGCCATTCGCGAAACGGCTCAAGAAATTGNCAACACTGCAGAATTGGCCAATCAACGCAANCATTTCAAAACACTTTCTGCTGCATTGTATGAAGTTTTGAAAGCCGAAGAANNTTTGGANGCACCACTTTACAAGCAATACTGTCCAATGGCNAACAACAACAAAGGTGCTTTTTGGTTAAGCGCTGAAAAAGAAATTATGAACCCTTATTTTGGNGACATGATGTTGCATTGTGGTTCTGTTCAAGACGAGCTAAAATAAATCAGAACACTCCNTCTCTNC
>PAJI01000024.1:60145-97777 GCA_002705995.1 Crocinitomicaceae bacterium
GTNGAGANGGAGTTTTACTTGGCCTGTTCTTTTTCTGCTATTTTACCAATGATGTANTNAGCNACTGCTTTTTCAGAACAATTCTCTTCGTAATACTTACGAATGTTGCGGTGCATTTCTTCCATTTTATCAGGGTGGTTGAGCAAGTAACGAATCTTTCCTCCCACTCCAATCCAGTTATTGGTTTGATACCCCGGAAATGCTTTGTANAACCAATAATCGTAAAGCTTTTTGGTAATAATAAGCGTACCGTATTTAGACGCTTCAAAAAANCGAAAACTGTTGTTCGACAAATATCCTTCGGGAACCAGTGCTATTTTACTGTTCATCAACACCTCGGAATATTTCTCCGGTGATAATCCACCGCCAAACTGACGTCCGAATGAAACCTGAAGGTTGTGTTTTTTTGCTCCTCCAAACAATTTCTGTCCCATTAGAAACANCTGCGCNCCCAAATAAAACGGCCCTCTTCTACGGTGCAAATTCCCCGAAAAGAAAACATCAATTGTACGTTCGTTAATGGGCTTTACCGGTAAATCGCGCAAAGAGCCGTTGTATCCCAATGGAATGGGAAATACATTTTTTGGCCTGTTACTCAACGGACAATAGGGCGTAAATACTAAAAACGCTTTGGAAAGACTTTCAGGAATGTCGTGCTTTTCATTCGACATGTAAAACACAATGCTTTTTTCATCAATTTTAAAATCCCACGGAGCATTGGAACCAATAACGTAAAATTGATAATTGCCAAACGAAGGAGCTGTGCTTAATACTTTAAAAATGCCATGCAAATAGATTTGTTCCAGCGGATGCTTGGTTTTCTCATTCACCGGTCCAAAGTTCAATTCTACATTCGGGAGGTCTTTAATAAAGTTGTATTTATCAATGTAACTCTGCAGCAGTTCTTCGTTCGCGTTGGCCATACATTCGTTTTTTAGATGCCTTCCTCTGACAAATTATTCACTGCAAGATAAATGAATATTCATTGCTAAAAAGCATCCTTTTAAGAAACATATTGTTTCATTTAAAATCACATAAGCAGCTTGATTACTTGTAGCAATCATTCTATATTTGAGGGGAACAAACACAAGAATTAACCTAAACAAACAACCTGAATGATACACAGCAACAACACTCTTTTCACAAGATTATAATTCATAAGCACATTAGTTGCTCAACCATGTAATGCATGCGCATTGCACTATTACTCCTGCGTTCACTTTACCTAACCCATGAACGTTTTTAAGGAGTGAATACCGTATACAATTAAATACCTAATTCCTAAACTATTATCCTTATGGAAACAAACCAAGAAACAGTGGAACAAACCACTGAAACAACCTCAACAAGCGGTTTTCTATTCAGAGCGCCAGCCGGCATTCAAGATTTTAATGACCATCCTGTAAAACAAGCACTTATGACAGTGCTTTGGAACAACAACCTTAACGGGTTTACCCAACAAGGAATGTTAAACAACCAGTGGAACACGACCAACACACCGGAAACCACTAATTATTACAACCCGTTGGAAGACAATCCAGCAAGTACTGCTGCCAACGTACAATGGTCTCCTTTTCCGGGCAGACTTGCCTTTAACTATCCTAATGCATCACAAGCACAGTTAAATGAAATGGCCGATACCGGTGACATGAACACCGAAGGTGACATTAACGATAATCCATGTGGTGAAGGCAGTAAAGTTCCTTACTTTCCTTATGGCCCAAGAGGCTGGCAAGATGAGTATTGTGAGTGGGCTGTAACCCGTAACGGTGATGGTAAAATTACCCGTATTGACTTTACGTGTGAAAACCCCGAATACTGGAACAGCTTGTGGCAAATTGATCCTGTTAAGGTGCTTGAACTTTACCAAACCATTTTGGGCAAACCTCAAATTACGTTGCAAGACTTATCGCTAGAGGGCGTTACAGATCCTATAACTCAAAAGCCAGCTTACAATCCATTGAACATTTGGAATTCAGGAACTGAGTCAACTGGCGAAAAAGGCGGAGCTATTCATTTAACAAGTACGCCTAATACCATTCAAACCGAAATCGGGTTGGCTACCGCCTCAAGTATTTTAAGAAATAACCCTTCAGGGTCTACCGGAAATACAACTTGGCCATCGAGTGAATACAATGCTCTGTTGTGTGATGCTCAATTTGGTCAAAAGCACCGTAACAGTGATCCTAACATTGGTGGAACAGTAAATTCATTTGTAAACGGAGGCAATGTTGTTACCCTTGCCGATCCTCCCGGGTTGTACATTCAAATGCCAGATTTCTCAAACTACACCACTCCAGACAATAGCGATGCTTCTGAATATTGGACAATTGTAAGAGGGTCTGAAACACTTGACACACAAGACGGCACCAAACTTCCCGGCAACTTTATTCTTCATGCAGTTTTTGAAGTTCCTGCTGACAAAGGTTTTGTTGTTGGAGACATTCAAATTTCAGGAAACACCATTGATTGGGGTTCACAAGTAGCCAGCACATTCAAAATGCAAATTGTAGCTAGCGCCTATGCCGGAACTAAACCTGCCGGATATGATGCCGTTGGTGATCGTACAGCAGAAGACACTTTCCCTCAGCCGTTACAATTGTTTTTTGAAGACTACTTCACAAAAATGTACACTACTGCTGTTCCAAACCCTGTAGATCATCCCATCTCATTGTTGAGTAACAGTACATTTATTCCACCACAGGTAGCTGCAGGATCTTCAGCTGAAATGGTATTGACTTGTGCTACATGTTCTGCCAAAAGTGGAGATCATACAACCTATCCTACTGTCTCTTTTGGAAGCGATTCCATTACGGCTGTAGTTACTAAGGTAGAAGAAAACATTACTTATGCCGTTCCAGGAAACAGTCAACCCGATGACAGTTACACAGCTCTTTACCTTACTGTATCTGTAACCTCTAATGCTGATCTAGGAATTTACAATGTCTCTATTCAAGATGTTGGCAAAGACATGGGCACAGCAATGCCTGCGTTGCTCGAAATTATTCATCCGTTGATAACCGTTAATGCCAATGAAAGCTGGCAAAAAACTGGTGTAACTGTCGGTGAAAAAACGGTATACATTGCCTATGAATATGGTGCATGGACAGCCAATCCGAATGATAACTCTGGTCAGCTTTACGGAGCAGATGGTGATCCGTCTTTTATTATGGCCAAAGAAGGGTATGCATTACCCGGCTCCAATGAAGGTGCTTTGGTAGGAAAAGTAGACGGAACTGCTTTTCTTATTGGGAGTGCAGGACAAGTACCTGCAGGACTTACTGGCGAACTGGAACTCTGCATTAACGATGACCTTAAAGGCATCTACGGTGCGGGTTTAACGGACAATGAAGGAAGTGTTACAGTAGAAATTACAGTTGTATAACTTCACTTTGTTTCATTGAATCATTTGTAACAAGGGTGTGGTTTTTCCATGCCCTTGTTCGGTTTCACTTAACAACAACACATCATGAAAAAGAATTCACATTATAAAAAATGGGGCTATGCTTTGGTTATGGCTCCACTGTTTTGGATGGGATGTTCATCCGGAGCAACTGATAAAGAAGTAGTATCCGAAATTTCTGAAAACACTCCTGAAACATGCGATTGCTATTCGCAAAGCAGTTTGTACAACGTGCCCATTACCTTTAATGGCGATGTACCCGGAGATTTACAAGCATTCAACAACCAATCGCAAGCCAATTGCTTTGCTTGGCAAGAATTTATCTCCCTCAATTGGCCGATTAACCCTAAAGTCACTTTTGGAGAGCCTGGAAATACGTCACCTGTACAATGGGAAACTTATATGCCAGAGCCCGTTTTGTTTCAACCTAATGGCACGCCTCCACCAGCTTGGGGAACACTTGTGTCTAATGCTTTTGCTAAAAAGTACAAGTCCAGCAATTTGTTGATGGATTTGAAAAACACCAAGTTATTGACCTTTACCAGCAAATTTGATGCTGATACGCTCGATAACTTCGAACAGGCTGCACCTTCCGGAAAACCCAATTGGTTAGGAGCACAAAATGGCACCAATGTTTGGTATGAAATTATGCTGAACAAAGACTACTACGATTTTGTAGTTAAAAATGGCTATTACAATGCCGCTACTCAGCACGATTCTGCTAAAGCCGGAGTTCCTTTGAATTTCCCACAAGGGCAATATAACGGACCAACCGGAGCCATTGAGTTGAAAGCTGCTTGGATGGAAGTTCTCGATCCTAGCAATGAAAAATGGAAGCGTTACAAATTATCAGAAGCCGTTGTGTTAGATCCGTTTACCGATCAACTTAAAACAACAACAGTAGCTTTGGTTGGGTTACACATCATCCACAAAACTCAAAATCAACCTACATGGGTGTGGGCTACTTTTGAGCAAATAGACAATGTACCCGATGCTACGTACAAGCATCCTTATGGCTACAATTTCTATGACTCAACCTGCACAGATCAAATGGTTACCATTAAAAACAAAGCCGGGACAGGAGATAGCATGGTTACTGTAACCTGCACACCCAACACCTCTCCGCCTTATTACCTGAGTCAAGGTTCACCAGTTCCCATTCAAGTGACACGTACCAACCCCATTGACCCTACGGATGCTATTCCGATCAACCAAATGATGCAGGATAACATTAAGAAGTATAACTCCAATTCTGTTTGGCAATATTACCAGTTGGTAGATGTTATTTGGTCTCAAACTTTTCAGAAAGACCCCACTACTCCAATCAATGCGCCTCGCAACATCAACATTTCTTCTATGGCAAGCGGAGATCATGTAGTGGCCAACTCAACAATGGAAAGTTACATTCAAAATACCACTTGTTATGGTTGCCATATGTACAGCACCATTGCGCCTTATCCTTTAGATACGGCAGACAACGATAAGTTTGGCGATTTCAGCTTTGTAATTGGTTCTGCCGGTTACGAAAAAACAGATGAGATTAAAGCTTTTCTTCAAAAACAGAAAGAGCAGTAACCTATTTTCTTTCAGAAAAAGCCTGGGAAGCATTGACTTTTCGGGCTTTTTATTTTCACCTAATTATTTGATCACTTCACTCTTTCTTAACACATAATTCCTTGTGTGATTTCGCTACATTTGAAGTTAAAACCGAACAACTTTTACGTATGCAAACAAGGTTTCTTCCCCTCCTGTTTATCCTGTTTTCTGTGCATGGTTTTGCACAAAATCTCTACTTTCCTCCCACTTCCGGAAACAATTGGGATACGCTTTCGCCAACTTCTTTAGGTTGGTGTACAGACCAAATCTCACCATTGTATCAATTTCTGAATGATAACGACACCAAGGCTTTTATTCTATTAAAAGACGGAAAAATTGTACTTGAAAAATACTTTGGAACATTTACGCAAGACAGTGTTTGGTATTGGGCTTCTGCCGGAAAATCTGTTACCGGTTTTTTAGTAGGAAAGGCTCAGGAAGAAGGATATCTTTCTATTCAAGATCCTACCTCAGATTATTTGGGCAATGACTGGACCAGCTGTACGCCAACAGAAGAAGACCAAATTACAGTTTGGAATCAGCTGACCATGACCAGCGGGATGGACGATAGTGATCAAGCAGATTGTACGGATGACACATGCCTGCATTGCATTACTAATCCAGGTGAACGGTGGGCATACCACAACGCACCTTATACGCTTCTGGATGGAGTTATTGAAAATGCCACCGGCTCTTCGCTGAATGCTTACTTTAACCAAAAACTAAAAGTCCCTACCGGAATGACAGGGCTCTACATTTCCATAGGTTACAACAATGTATTGTATAGCAAACCCAGAAGCATGGCACGTTTTGGTTTATTAATGTTGAACAATGGTATTTGGGACGGAACACCTGTTTTGGACGACACTGCCTACATGAATGCTATGGTAAACACTTCTCAGCAGTTGAACAAAGCCTATGGTTATTTGTGGTGGTTGAATGGGAAAACAGATTACATGATTCCACAATCGCAATTGGTGTTGAATGGCAGTATGATGCCAGACGCTCCTGATGATATGTTTTCTGCAATTGGTAAAAATGGGCAGTTTTTAAACATTGTCCCCAACCAAAACTTGGTAATGGTTCGCATGGGAAGAGAATCTACTTCTACAAATTACTTAGTGCCGACTCAAATGAACAACGACATTTGGCCATACCTTGATGCTGTGATGTGCAATTCTACAGCTATTGAAGAACAAAAAAACTTTGAAAACACGGTTCAGGTTTATCCTAATCCTGCTGTAAACAGTGTACAAATTCAAGCAAATACCCCCATTCAACAGGTGATTGTATATTCGCTTACCGGAAAAGAATTGTTGCGTGTGCTACCGGCTCAAAATCAAACGCTGTTAGATGTTTCTACACTACCTGCGGGTGTTTACCTCACACAGGTTCAAACGCAAAATGCCGTAATTACGCAACAATTGGTAATTACACAGCAGTAAAAAGAGTACTATGAAAAGATACATTGCACTACTTCGTGGGATTAATGTTGGCGGACACCGCCCCTTAAAAATGGATGACCTTAAAGTCTTGTGTCGAACATTGGGGCTAGAAAATGTTTCAACCTACATTCAAAGTGGCAATGTGTTTTTTGATGCACATGACAAACTCTCTTCCGAAGACCTCTCTACGATGCTGAAAGAGGCCATTGCCGAAAAATATGACTACGATGTTCCGGTAATTGTTCTGCCTGCTCCGCTTTTGGAAACCATCAAAAACAACAATCCATACTTAAAAGCCGGAGCTGACCCCAAACTTTTACACGTGACGTTTCTGGGCAATGCTCCAGAATCATCTCTTGTACAACTGGCCAAGTCTAAAACTACCGATGAAGATCAAATTGAAGTTGAAGGGCAAGTCGCTTACCTTAAAATTTCAGGTTCTTACCACAAGACCAAACTCTCTAATCAATTTTTTGAACAACAATTGCAAACTACAGCTACCACCCGCAACTGGAAAACAGTTCTCAAATTGGCTACAATGACTCAATCCGATAAGTAGTTTACATTTGTTTGCATGAATTTGCGGCTCATTCTCTTATTTGTGGCTTTTTGCTACGCTTTTAACACCCAAGCACAGGAATTGTGGCTAGGTGGGGAAGCTGGTGTAAAACTTACCAATCGATGGGAAGTAGAAGCGGAACAAAACCTCAGAACCCGCGAAAATGTCACCGAATGGCGCAAGTCACTTTCAGAATTGGGTGCTTCTTATGAAGTGTTTCAATTCCTTGAATTAAAGGCCAAGTTTCGTCACAGTGTATTGCACCGCAAAGTCAATGAGCAAAGAGTTTCAGGAGACATTAAGCTCAAAACAGATGTATTGAAATCTGACTGGAAATTGAGTTATCGCTTTCGGTATCAATACGAGTGGAAAGTAGATCATTCTAACGATTTAGCAGGAATTCGCAATGAACTGGAATTAAAATTTGGCTACGAAAAGGAACTTCAACCTTATTTTTCGTTTGAGACCTTTCACTTTTTAGAAGATGCCGATGACATGAAATACCGCTTAACGGTAGGAGCTAAAATGGAATGGATCGATAATTTTACGGTGAATTTGGCTTACCGTTACCAACGCAATATTCCACAATTTACTGAGTTTGGTGATGAACCCGATCAAACGGGTATTGTCTCCATTGGTGTAGGTTATAAATTTGACGCCCGCAAAAAGAAAAAATAAACTTCGTATTCTGCACCTCTCTTCCATGAAAAAGCTACTACAGTCACCATACGTCTTCGCTTTAATTTTTGGAATCGTTTACGCTATTAGCTTCATCCTTTTTGAGGAAAATCATGGATATTATTACGTTACAAACTACATAACTCTCCCACTGTATATTCAGATTTCATTACTAGTAGGAACCCCAATTATTTTCGCTCAAATATTACCCCTGATCATCTATACTAAAAGAAAAACACCAAAAACTTATCACATTGCTTTATCTGGGTATACCAGTTTCCTTGCCTTATTTCTCAGTGTTTTTGTCTATGCTGCATTTATCAGGCACGGAAAACCCAAAAAAATACTTCAACCAGAAATATTCTTCTTTTTGCTCATCATTTTGGCATGTACTTTTATTACAGGTTGGTTGATTAAAATAGCTTTCCAACACAATGAAAAACACCCCCATCTCATAGATGACCAGTTCATGGATGCTGAAAATTGACGCTTCTTCACATTCAGTTGCTTGCTCAAAGAATTTAAGAACCTCTCATAATGTCAGAAAGAAAAAGTAAGTTCGCGAGCTACCCATGATGTTTAACGTTTTTGATACTGATGCAAAATCCACTAAAGATTGAGCTACCGGCTCAGCGCATTTTCGGACTAGACATTCTAAGGGCTTTGGCCATTTTGTTTGTTGTTTTTGGTCATGCTCGCCTACTCTTACCCACAGAGCTTTCCATTTACCACGATTGGTTTATTCCAGACGGTGTTTCGCTTTTTTTTGTGCTCAGCGGCTTTTTAATTGGAGGTATTCTCATCCGGCTATTGGAAAACAATACACCTACTTCAAAACTACTTTTCAACTTTTGGATTAGAAGGTGGTTTCGCACGCTCCCCAACTACTTTCTTATCTTAATCTTACTGCTAGCGCTCAACACATTTAGAGATCCTAATTTCTCTTTCCACAACATTGGTCGTTATTTCATTTTTGCACAAAACCTGTTTTACACGCAACCCGATTTCTTTCCCGAAGCCTGGAGTTTAAGTGTTGAAGAATGGTTTTACCTCATTGTACCGGTGTGCATTTTCACCCTTATTTGGCGTTTTCGATTCAAGCCATCAAAAGCAATTATTGGCGTAGTTGTTTTCATTATTCTGGCCACCACCATTTTTAGATCGGTGCGCTTTTTATATGTTGACCTTGATTCTGTTATTGATTGGGACGGCACTTTTCGCAAGCAGGTTTTTATGCGTTTAGATAGCTTGATGTTTGGCGTTTTGGGAGCCTACATGCAGCATTACAAACCGCAAAAATGGTTACACTACAAGTTTCCTTTATTCCTTTTAGGCATTGCTCTTTTTGTCTTGTCCAAAGTGTTAGAATATTCCGGGTGGGTAGCGTTTGACAGCTTTTACAACTGTGTATTTTCTTTCACCGTAGTTTCTTTAGCTACACTGTTTTTACTTCCCCACCTTAGTACCGTAAAGCAAGGCAAAGGACTGGTGGGTAAATCGGTAACATTTATCAGCATTATTTCTTACTCGATGTATTTGTTGAATTTATCGGTTATTATGCCTTACATCAATGTTATAATTCCTTGGGGAGAAGTGTTTAACCACAACCTTACTGCTGTTTATTTTGCCCGCTATTTTACTTATTGGGCCATTGTAATTGTGACCTCAACATTGCTTTACAAGTATTTTGAAGTGCCCATGACACGTTTGCGCGATGCTAAAGCATTTAACAAAATGTAACGCACTAATAACCTTGGTTTTGAGGGGTAAAATTCTATTTTTACAGAGTAACTAAACCTAGAATCCTTTAAACCATGAGATACACAAAAACGTACCTTTTGCTTCCGTTTTTTCTGCTTTTTATTACACTGCACATTACTTCATGTGAAGCTCCTCCTGCTCCAAAAAAGCAAAACGAAGCCGTAGAACAAAAAGAAGCCCCCTCTCCTGCTGCTGTTGAAGATGATGTTCAGCCCGCTGAAGAAAATGTTACATCTCCACAACCTGAACCTGTTAAAAAGGTTGAAGCTCCTGTTGAGAAAGAAGAACAAACACCAGAGCTTCCTGATGGATTAGAACTTCAAAAAACATTGCATTACGAAACAGCTACTCCTTTGGAGCTTGATGAAGAAGTTGTTGTTGCTTCCAATGAACCAAGTGCCACTGCTGAAGATTATGAGGTTTTTCTGGTTGTTGACGATAGCATTGTGGCTGTGCATAAAACGCTACAACTAACGGTTTGGATTGGTGCAGAAGAGGCACAATACGAAACCCAAATTGCAGAAGAAGCCGTGTATGACCAATCTTCTATTCCTGCTACAATTGGCAACTATGCTAAGGTTACGCCATTTGCTCCCGACTTTGAAATTACTTCAGAAAAAGAAAAATGCATTCGGTTACACCCTAGCGGATCTGAAGTGCAATTTTCGCTTAAGCCGACTACAAAAGGCGATTTTGAAGTAAGTGCTAATGTTGAAATTTTTGAAGGCGAAGATTGCTCTGGTACGCCTACTCCAAAAGCTACTCGCAAATTGAAGGTGAAAGTAATTGTTGATGAACAACACGAGTGGAACAAAAAGAAAGATGAGTTGGGAGATATTTCGTGGAGTTACATTACCGAATATTATGGCTATTTCTTAGGAGTTGTCTTCTCTGCCCTGCTGTTTGCATTTAGAAAAAAGCTGTTTAAGCTGGTGGGCAAAAAAGTAGAAGGAGGAGATCTTGAAGAGGAGGATAATGAATAAAAAGCTAAGTGGACAGCTGCTATAGACACAACAATACTGCCTGATTACAAGGTAGTGGCCCTAAAAAGAGGTGGCCCGGGAATAGATAACAATTATGCATTCCACCTTGATCGGCAAAAAATTGAGCAGAGTTTAGTTGGTAAATAACCTTACCTTTACTTACAACAACACAAACCAAGCACAGCTCAACATGTTGATAAAGCCAACAGTTTTTGATACTAACCTCAGAACGTTTTGTTTACTGGTAATTGTGCTGAATCTTCCTTTCATCTCCCCTGCTCAAGGCTGGCAATGGGCAAACGCTATAAACGGACCTTCACAAGAGGATGAAATTGATGCTGTTGCTTCTGACCAACAAGCCAATGTATACATCAGTGGAAAATTTGAAGACTCACTAGACATACAAGGCTATTCGGGAACGTTAACGAGTGTTGGCATGGCCGATATTATGCTCATTAAATATGACGAAAACGGCCATTTTCTGTGGCAAAAACATTGGGGAGGTATTGGTGAAGATAATGTCTTCGATGCTGTGTGTGATGCCGACAACAACCTTATCATCAGTGGCTATTTTCAAGATACGCTTCAGCTCGACAATCATACATTAATAGCAGAAGGCGGTTTCGATGCCTTCATCGCCAAATTAAACAGCAATGGTGATATCATCTGGGCTAAACGATTTGGAGGAACAGCTGACGATGGAGCTAATGAAGTCTCTGTTGCTGCTAACAGGCAAATTATTGTTTGTGCTGATAGTGATGGTGACTTTACTTGTGATGGCATCAGTTTTTCAAACACCGGAGACCGTGATGCCTACATTCTATCTATACAACCTAGCGGTACCACCGATTGGATCAGAGCCGTTCAAGGAGCAGGAAATGCACGTTCTAAAGCCGTAGCTGTAGACAATGGAGGCAACGTGTTCTTTGGAGGTGATTTTTTCGGGCCAAAAGCCGTTGTTGACGAATATTCTGTTCCACACCCATTCACCGAATACGGCAATCGTGATGCTTTTCTTTCTTGCTGGACAGCTACAGGCGCTTTTAAATGGGTGAGAAGCTGGGGAGGAACTGGCAACGACTTGTGCAAAGGTGTTGCCGTAAATGCACTAGGAGAAGTATATGTTTTAGGGCCGTTTGAAAACACCATTTATCTTGAAAATGCTCAACTAACCTCTGCAGGGCAAACTGATTTCTTTTTGTGGAAATTAGACAGCACGGGAATTCCCCAATGGTTACGCCATATTTCTAGTTCGGTAAACGTGCTGGAAGGTGGCGAAATTGAAACCGATGGTCATAACGGAGTTGTTTTCGGAATGGGAATGCTCGATACCTTGTTACTAGAAAGCTCTAACGGATTTTCGATCTACACACCTCCTACTACAGGAGCTTATCCGTTGTTCATTCAGTACAATACTGCCGGAGAGGTTGTTTATACCCTAATGGCGAGTGCCAGTGTTTTTAGCACATTTGGAGAAATATCCAGAAGCAATAACAAAGTCCTTTTAGATGTTATTTACCGTGGATTATTTATTGCTGGAAACGATACACTCATTACAGATTCTGTTACCAACAAAGATGCAGGCATAGTATGTATTCAACTGCCCGATCAGCCCAATGCTATAGCTCCAATACTACAGGAAACAAACATTCTGCTCTACCCTAACCCTGTTGAAAATCAATTGCACATTGTGCTTGAAGAGCATCCTGATAAGCTGCAAACACTTTGGCAGCTTACTACTGTAAATGGCAAAATAATTCAACAGGTTCAACTTTCTTCTTTGCACAACACACTTAATGTAAGCTCCCTAAAAAAAGGAACATACATCCTCTCCAATGGAACAACTATCTTACGTTTTGTAAAAAAGTAACAGCGTTTTTTCTTCTACATTTCCCTATAGCTGAATTCAGCTATTTTTCATAAGAACAAAAATCTCCTTCCCCTTTTCAAGGGAGAAAATTTTAATTTTCGGACGAACAAACAACAACTTCAAGATTAAAAACACATAAGCACTGCTGTAAGCTTCAGTGGATTTATTACTGAATAATTCCGGAAAAAAAATCAAAGAAATTAAATATGAAAAACACAAGATGAGACCGTGGCAAAAGAATAGCCTTTCACCTTTGAAAATCAATAAATTATGCCGATTCCATCAGTGATAACAAGGTAAGTAGACATGTAATTCCCTGATTTTTATTCATTGAATACTGATGTATAAAGTACTGATTTTTCACTTAATGAAANCACCTATTATTTGGAGCGTNTTTCAAAAAACACAAGCATGAAGGTGNTGTAAATCTTCCAATTTTGGAGTGCAACGGAGAAAATCACTTTTCTTGGATCGGTTCAACCGAAGNCTAATCAACTGGAGCTTTTTGCTCGCTTAACAATTATTTTAATTGCGATCGTAAATTTGCGAAACTCAATTCATCNTTTAGTATCAAGACAAAAGGAAGNAATAAACAAATCTATCTCGCTCAAGACTGAGCTATCAATTTGTTTTTTGTAGGGTACAAAAAATAGAATCTTAAATAATTTAACCGTTTTATATCCCTGTAACTTTGTTTACTTTAGCCCCGCTCACTGGGGAAGTCAGGCAATTTTTGTAATCTATCTATTTTTTAATAACCATATTATTGTAGTATTACAATAACAAGTTATAAGTATGTAAAAAACAACCAATAAAACAAACTATTAGATGCTATTTAATTCAGTAGATTTTGCAGTTTTTCTACCAATAGTCTTTATTTTTTATTGGTTTTTAACAGCTAAAAATTTAAAACTTCAGAACTTTTTAATCCTTATAGCAAGCTATGTCTTTTATGGCTGGTGGGATTGGAGATTTTTATTCTTAGTTATATTTAGCACTATTATAGACTTTTCTGTAGGACTGTTATTAAAAAACGAAAATAATCCTGTAAAACGAAAGTTNTTACTCTGGATAAGTATTTTAGTCAACTTAGGTTTTTTAGGTTTCTTTAAATATTACAACTTCTTTCTTGATAATTTTATCGAAGCATTTTCATTCTTCGGAATGCACTTCGAAGTAAATTCATTAAATATAATTTTACCTGTAGGNATAAGTTTTTACACATTTCAAACATTAAGCTACACTATTGATGTTTACAAACGAAAGCTAGAGCCTACCAGTGATTTTATAGCCTTTACTGCTTTTGTTAGTTTTTTNCCACAGCTTGTTGCAGGTCCAATTGAAAGGGCTACACACCTTCTTCCTCAATTTTATACAAAACGAACATTTGACTATGATAAAGCTGTTGATGGAACACGTCAAATACTATGGGGATTATTTAAAAAAATAGTAATTGCTGATAATTGTGCCGAACTAGCCAACCAAATCTTTTCAAACTCAACAGATATGAATGGTAGTACTTTAGTTTTGGGNGCTATCTTTTTTACATTTCAAATTTATGGTGACTTTTCTGGNTATTCGGATATAGCAATTGGTACTTCGAGATTATTTGGTTTTGATTTAATGCAAAATTTCAATTTTCCNTATTTCTCAAGGGATATTGCAGAATTTTGGAGAAGATGGCATATTTCACTTACTACTTGGTTTCGAGATTATCTATACATACCNCTAGGAGGAAGTAGAGGAAGTAAAGCAATGGTAATCCGCAATACATTTATCATATTTTTAGTGAGTGGATTTTGGCATGGAGCTAACTGGACATTCATAGCTTGGGGAGCTTTAAATGCGATTTACTTTTTACCTCTGTTAATTACTAATAATAACAGAAAAAATATAGACACTGTTGCTAGTGGAAAAATGTTACCAACACCTAAAGAGTTTTTTCAAATGTTTTTTACTTTCAGTTTAGCTGTATTAGGGTGGATTTTTTTTAGAGCCGANAATATTCATCATGCACTAAACTATATATCAGGTATTCTTTCTCCTTCATTATTAGAGGCTCCTGATGCTAATATTATTAAAGGTGATGGTGCACAAACAATTCTATTTATTTGTGTATTTATATTTATTGAATGGGTTGGTAGAACAGATAAATATGCACTTGAAACCATTGGAGTAAAATGGANCCGNTCCATTAGATGGATAATGTATTATTCAATAATTATTGCACTAATATTGTTCAATGGCAAAGAACAAGAATTCATTTATTTTCAGTTTTAATTCGCATGAAAAAATACTTGTTAAAAATATTTATATTCCTCACAATACTAATTTTGTTTTTAGTATTAAAAAATGCTACACAGCCATATTATACTGGCAANCTAAATTATAAAAGNAAACTATCTTTTTTCAAAAAAAATCAATCTGAATATAATGCTGTTTTTTTTGGAAGTAGTCGAATTTACCGTCAAGTAAANAATGCTATTTTAGACTCGTTATTAATAGCTAAAGACATNCCTTTTTTAAGCTATAATTTTGGNTTGGTNGGGGTCTATAATCCCCAATCTTATTATTTATATGACAATTTCTTAGATAATTTAAAGAGTAACAATATTCAATATGCGTTTCTTGAACTACAAAAATTGAATCTAATAACTCTAAATGCTCAAACAACCAAAGGAAGTTATTGGAATAATTATAAATACTACAAGTATTCATACAATTATATTGAATCATCTAATTATTCTGATAGCCTAAAGAAAGAATTNCATTCTTCCTACAATAAAAGTTTTATCTATAAATTCATCGATTTACATGTAGTAAAAAATTATTTCNTATCAAATGGCAACAAAAAAGAGTTTATTCATCAAGGNTTTTACTCATTAGAAGATGAAATGAACAATCAAAAANATGGGAATGGTTTAGAAAAAAGATGGAAAGATTTTCGGTCAGATACTACAACTCTGCAAGAAAGGATTAAAGCAGCTAAAATAACAGCATCTGAAATCCCAAAAGATTCTTTTAACAAAGAACACTATAAGATTTTAAACTATTTACTTGAAAAGTCATCTGAAAAAGGAATTCACCTATTTTTCATCTTACCTCCAAGGCTCCCTCTTGAAGACTATTCTGAGTTAATTCCAATATGTGACTCATTACNATCTGAACATGTTATATTAACGCACAATGATCCTGAACTATACTTGACAAAAAACACGTTTGACATTGGACACCTAAACAATTCAGGATCTGAATATTACACACAGTTNTTATCTAATAATNTTAGTCAAAAAATAATGAGCAAAAATATTTTATTTAAGTAAAAATGACTTCAAGGAGTTACTTTGTTTTCTTCAATTTAAAGCTGTCAATTATTTCTATACGTTTTCAAAATCAGTTTCACTACCAATAACACATGAAATACAGNATTGGTACCATAGNACCTAGCGAATATCAGCAAGTGGTTGATGTATGGGAAGCCGCTGTNCGAGCCACACACCANTTNTTAAAAGAAGAAGACATTGCTTTCTTTAAGCCATTAATTCTAAACACGTACTTAAAAGCAGTAGAACTTCGTTGTGTACGCAACCATGAGGAAGCCATAATAGGNTTTTTAGGTGTAGCTGATCACAACTTGGAAATGCTTTTCATCCACCCCAATTACCGCGGAAAGGGCATTGGCAAACAACTACTTAACTATTCNATTGCTACACTCAACGTAAACAAGGTTGATGTGAACGAGCAAAACGAACAGGCTGTTGGTTTTTACCACCATGCCGGGTTCAAAACTGTTGGAAGGTCTGAAACAGACGGCACTGGAAAGCCCTACCCTCTTTTACACCTCAAACTAGATGAAGCACTTATCTTTGCTANTAAATAAAACCTTTTCAATACTGCATTTACTGCACAAAAATTTCACCATGAAACGGACAATAGTTANCCTGCCTTTTTTTGCTTTACTGCTTTTCATTGCCACAAGCTGTTCGAACTCAGCATCACAAGAAACAACAGAAGAAAACGAGNAAAGCACACCTGTAGAAAATGGATTTACTCCTTATACCGATAACGAAAGTGGNTTTAGCATTAGCTACCCCAACGATTGGAGAATTGTAGACACGCTGGTTCAACCCATGATGGTATTTGTGGTGATTGAAGACAACCCGGATACGACTGACATGTTTAGCGAAAACCTTAGTATTCTTAAGATTCCNAACCGTGGCGAAACCATTGATGCTATTTTAGAGCAAAACGTCAATGCCGTGCACCAATACCGCCCGGAATACAAAGTCAGCAGTAAAAAAATCACAACCAAAAAAGGGTTGGAAGTTGGGCAAGTCACCATGAATTTTGAAGAACTAGGCATTCAGCTNGAAACTACTTCTTCGTTTTTTGTGCGCGATACAGTGATTTTCTCTATTACCCAAACGTCAGAAGAGAAAAACAAAAGCGAATACCTTCCGCTTTTTGACCAAATGGTACACAGCTTTGAATGGCTCGATCACTAAAAAGCTTTCCAGATTATAGAATTGTACTGCCTATTTTTAAAGCATGACGCGTAACATCATCGACATCAATGATTTTACCATTCTGGTAGAAACTGCCAATGTGCAAGTTCCTACTATAGATGCCTGTGTGTTTAACGAACCCGTAATTGCTGTAGCTTTTTATGGTGCTGGCAATGTTGATTTAACGGTGTCTTTTGCCGGAAAAGAGCAATCGTTTAGCCATACTAAGGGAATGGCGCTTTCTTTTTATGCCGATGAAAACGTAAAATTTATTCACCATGTTTCTCCCTCCAAACCGTTGGAATGTTTGGTTGTTTCCACTTCTATCCGTTCGTTAGACAAACATCCGAATCAAGAAGGAGAATTGTTTGGCGAGTTGCTACACCAACTTGTTCATCCAGCAGATCACTTTGTAGAAGGTCCTCGGTTTTACATGCCACCAGAAATGCAATCGGTAGTAGACCAGTGTTTTGTTAACCGCTACGAAGGGAAAGCCAAAATGCTGTTTTTCAAAAGTCAGATTACCGCACTATTGGCCCACTATTTTGGGCAATTGTCTTTACTTTCTACAAATCAAATTCCTACGGAAGAACGCAAAAAATTGATTTTAGCCAAAGAGATCATTTCCCAAAATTTAGAGCATCCTCCTTCGCTTTCAGAGCTTTCTCAACAAATTGGACTCAACACGTTTAAACTGAAAAAAAACTTTAAAGAATTGTTTGGTGTCCCAGTGTTTAAATACCTTCAAAATGAACGCCTCAATACTGCCCAGGATCTTATTCGTCACCAAAAAATGACCATTCAAGAAGCAGCTTGGCACGTAGGCTATGATAGCCTTAGTTCTTTCTCCAATGCTTTTGCCAAAAAATTCGGCTTCCGCCCCAGTGAAATAAAAGGGTAATCCTTTTCAAACAAATCATACTCCTTTTGCAACAAGTCACCTGAAACTACTTCAGGCACTTTTGTCCCATCAAAAAAATCAACAACTATGATGGGATTCGTTTATTACTTTCTATTCAAACGCTGGAGTCTACTTCTATTGGGAACAATCTTTGCCCTGTACACTTCCCCTGCTCTTCAAACACCAACTGAAGTTCCAACACTTAAAACGGATGCATTCAACATTCTAAACACCAAATGCAACAGTTGTCACAAACGACAAAACCCGTTTATGGTGTTCACACTCAAAAACATGGAAAAGCGTGCTCCTAAGATTTATAAGCAAGTCTTTGTGCTGCAAAGAATGCCCAAAAACAACGCTACTCAACTTTCAGAACAACAGTATGCCACTTTAAANGAATGGNTCAACACNCAAACCAATGGAAATGTCNACTAAAACACTCGTACACTTTANTGCTATTGCTTTAACAGGGTTATCAGCAGGTTTATTCTACGCTTGGTCAGTTTCCNTTATTCCGGGAACAAAAAAAATTCCTGANCTCCACTACCTCGAAACCATGCAAGCCATTAACANAGCCATTTTAAACCCGTGGTTNTTCCTCTCGTTTATCGGTTGCTTAATTGGCTTAGGATGGAGTACCTATCTACACGCCAAAGGCGATAGCACATTTTGGTTNCTGCTGAGTGCTACAATTGTTTACCTCATTGGAACCTTTGGCGTNACCGCCTTTGGNAATGTTCCACTAAATGAAGCACTNGATGCTCTTCACCTGCGCCAACTNAGCACCCGGGAAATAAAAGACTGGAGGACTGCTTACGAAACAAAATGGAATGTTTTCCACACCATAAGAACACTGTTTGCCATCGTCTCTTTTTTAATGGCATTACTCGCTGCATTCACCACAACACACAAAGCATAACAATTTAAATATCAACAATATGACAAGCAATTATTTAGTAATTGGAGGAACCGGTAAAACCGGAAGAAAAGTAGTTCAAACTTTGCAAAACCTTGGCCAGCAAGTGCGCATTGGTTCCAGAAAAGCNACTCCTGCATTTGATTGGAACAAGCCTGAAAACTGGGACGAAATGCTCAGCGGAATNGATAAGATGTACATCACCTATCAACCCGATTTAGCCGTACCCGGAGCATTGGAAGCCATTGAACTTTTAGTGCGAAAAGCACAACAAAACAACATTCAAAAGGTGGTTTTACTTTCNGGAAAGGGAGAACGCGAAGCCGAACTTTGCGAACAAGTAGTTATTCACTCCGGACTGGATTATACCATTGTTAGAGCTAGCTGGTTTATGCAAAACTTTAGCGAAAGNTTTTTTCTCGANCCTATCTTGGNCGGACATGTAGCTCTGCCNGCTCCTGAGGCCAAAGTGCCTTACATCAATACAGACGATATTGCTGCTGTGGTTACTGANGCTTTATTGCATGAAAAACACAACGAAAAGATTTATGAATTAACCGGACCTGAATTGCTGACGTTCCCTGAAGTTATTTCTACCATAGCAACAGCCGCTAACAGAACCATTCACTTCACCCCAATTACACAAACTGAGTATGTAGAGGCCATGCAAAAAATGCAAGTTCCTGAAGATTATATTTGGTTAATCAACTACTTGTTTACTGAAGTGTTACANGCNGAAGGCAACGACAANCTGTCTAACGATGTAGAAAAAGTGCTGGGNAGAAAACCCAAAAGTTTTGCAACCTATGCGCAAGAAACGGCCAAAACCGGAATCTGGAATGCAGTAACAACCGTATAAAGNAACGTTNCAACTTCTATTAAAAAGGATACCTCATGGGTGTCCTTTTTTTGTTTTAGAACTATTTTGAAAATTATTTTTGAGCAAGTGTGATTTTTAAATACCCCATGCGATAAATGAGGCAAAACAACCAGTAGNTTAAATCTGAACGAGGGAATGAAACCGGCAAAACAAGCAGAAATTGCACAATTGATTGAGGAGCACAAAAACCTCATTTACAAAGTNGTTAANGGCTATTGTACNAATTTGCACGAGCAAGAAGACCTCATTCAGGAAATTATCTTTCAGCTCATTAAAAGCTATGCCAAATTCGATCACAAAGTCAAAGTTACCACCTGGATGTATCGGGTNGCCATTAACGTTTCCATATCNCACTACCGGANAGTAAAAACCCAACAAAAACACTTTGTNNCCTTAAACGATCAACTGGTACACATTGAAGCTGAAAACGAAACCAANACCAACGAAAACCTTCTGCGCTTAAGGNCTTTTATCCAAGAGCTCGACCCTTTTAANAAAGCCATTCTCATTATGTATTTAGACGAGAACAGCCATGCNGAAATTGCAGCTGCAATGGGAATTTCCGTTAGCAATGTAGGCACTAAAATCAACCGTATTAAAAAACAATTGCACCAAAAATTTAACGCTTAACATCATGGAATCAANCAACATACAAGACCTTTGGAAACAACACGAAGCTCAGTTAGAAAGCACNCGAAAAATCAATTCGGAAGTACTCAAAACCGTTCACATTGGGCAAGCACAAGCAACATTAAGACGCTTGTTNTTTCTCCCCATCAGCACATTGTTGTTTTACTTACTAGTGGNAGCTTACGGNAGCTACTTTAGTCTAAAACANATCCACACGTGGTATTTTGNCTTTTCGGGAAGTCTTGTTGTGGCCGGAGCACTACTCTATTGCGGAATTTCCATGCTTCAGTTAAAACAATTACTTTCNATAGATTACACACTTCCTGTAGTGCAATTGCAGAAAGACATTGCTGCATTAAAACCGGCATTCATTACCAACTTGAAAATTGCCGCATGGATACTTCCCTTTGGTCCGTTCATTGGTCTTTTTGTGGTTCAGGCACTTTTCAACNTTGACCTTACCACATATGTAACCATTGATTTATTGGCTTCTTTNAGCNTTATTACCATTGTGTTAGAAATCATTGGATGGTTTGCTGCCAGAGCATTCAGCGCTAAAAACAGCTCCAAAAAGTGGATGAACTGGTGGCTAAAAGGCAGCGGCAGCCAAGTAGACGAAGCCTTAGCCTTTTTAAATCAATTGAAAGCTTTTGAAGAAGAGGTGGAATAGAAACAANATCACTTTTTCACTACTTTTCCACCTGAACAACAGANAATTNATCATGAACTCAAACTCTGCCCATAAGCTACTAGCAATTCGGATTCTTCACACAATCATCTGGATATTCTTTGCTTCGGTTATTTTTTACATTGCATACTGCGGCATTGCTGATGCGGTTACCATTTACACNTGGGTTGGAATTGGTTTAGTTTTGGTTGANGGACTAGTCTTACTCATCTTTAACATGTATTGTCCTTTAACTTTANTTGCTCGCAATTATTCCAATTCTACCCAAGATAACTTTGACATCTTNTTNCCCAACTGGCTAGCNAAATACAACAAACACATCTTTACTGTTATTTTTGGAATAGGGCTACTTGCTGTGCTTTACCGGTCTTTAAGTTAATTTAGCCTGAAATAAGCCACAAAAACGCAAACCATTAAACCGAAATCTGACCTATTCAACTATAAGATTAAAAAGGGTAAACTGACAATAAATTAAAAACACTATCCTTTCCATATAAAACCTCCTAATCATATATTAACCTTCTTAAACAACTCCACCTAACGGATTTCTACTATATTCGCAACCATTCAATTTTAAAAACCATTTAACTACTAAAACTTATGAAATCTATTATTACTTCTATCCTACTCGTTACCTTTTTGTCAGTTACGGCATTTGCTCAAAGTAACTTTAGCAAAACAGCAGCATTAAAAAGCTCTTTTACAAAACCAACCAATTCTTATTATTCACTTTCTACACCCTCTTCTTCACGAGCACTAAAACGTTACTCATCCACGAGAAAATCAGGTATGAGAAAAACCGGAATTATACTCCTTAGTGCCGGAGCTGCTACGCTAACCGGGGGAATTATTCTTGGATCAACTACAGGAGGTTTTTCTTACAGTTATGACAATACCAATGGAGAAGTTACCGAAGAAGGAAAACCAATCAATGGTGTTGCCGGAATAATAACCATTATTGGTGGTGCAGCTACAATTACCGGAACAGTATTTACCATTATTGGGCAACATAGAATCAATAAAGAAAAGGAAAGATTCTCGTTAAACGTTTATCCCAACGGATTCGATTTGTGTTATAGGTTTTAAGCCTATAACACGCTCTTCTCTATTGTTTTTTGCTGCTTTCTTTGCTAGGTATTTAATACGTTTGGTGTGTTATTGAACAGTACACATCATGAATACTTCACTCGAAAGCATTTTACCGGAAGAATACCTCCAGGCATTGCTCTCTATAGGGAAAGAGAAATCCATTAAAGCCAATGCCTTTTTTGTAAGAGCCGGAGACCATCCCACCAAAATTGCATTCGTCTACTCTGGGTTGTTCCGCTATGTGTATACCAACAACAAAGGCGATGAGTTTACCAAATCGTTGATTCCTGAAAACAACTTCATCAGCTCCTACTCTGCCATGATTCAAAACCGACCTTCATCTTTTGCCATTGAAGCGTTAGAAGATGCACGCATTTTAGAGGTTAGTTGGGAACGGTTTCAACCGTTTTTAGCACAAGATGCCTTCTGGCTCAAGTTCTTGTTACAGTTTATTGAAAAAGGATTTATCGCCAAAGAGAAACGCGAACGCGACTTATTGTTGCTCGATGCCGAAACGCGTTACCGCAACTTTTTGCAAGAATTTCCCGGAATTGATCAGCGGGTAAAACAAGGCGTTATAGCCTCTTATCTAGGCATTCAGCCCGAAACATTGAGTCGCATCAGGCGAAAAATCGTTTTTTGATCTAGGTCAATGTAAAGGCCAATACTCCGGTGCAGTTTTGCAGTGTTGTTCAATTAAAATGTAAACACATGAAACTCGCAAACAATACTGTACTCGTTACCGGAGGAAGTTCTGGCATAGGACTTGAACTGAGTAAAACATTGGTAGAAAAAGGCAATACGGTCATCATTTGCGGCCGTTCGGAAGCAAAACTCAATGCCGCTCAAAAAGCCATTCCCCAACTCATTACCTATTCCTGCAATTTAGCCAACGCTAACGAATGTGCACAACTCGCACAATGGGTTATGCACAACTACCCTACTCTCAACGTACTCATCAACAATGCGGCTATGGTGAACCGCATCGATTACCTGAACGATGAAAACGCACTGGAGTTAGCACAACTCGAATACAACACCAATCTATTGGCTCCCATTCGGCTCATTCGGTTGTTGTACCCTTTGCTTAAAGCCAACAACTCTGCAACAATTGTTAATGTAACAACAGGGTTGGTCTATGCGCCCAAAGCCGAATATCCGTTTTACAACTCTACCAAAGCCGGATTGCATTCATTTACGCAAACGCTGCGGATGAAAATACCAAAGCACATCAACGTTCATGAAGTCTTTTTTCCTGTGGTAGACACTCCCTGGCACGATGGAAAACCACCTAAAATTGCAATTTCGGCACAAGAAGCCGTGCATAAAATGCTCAAAGGGTTACAAAACAATCAAACTGAAATTCGCATCAAAGGCGTTAAGGCATTGTATTGGATTTCAAGAATTGCTCCGAATTTCGCCATCAAGTTGATTAACCGAATGGAGTGATTGGTTTTGAAATGAAACCATGTCCCCTTCGACTCTTTACACTTTACTCTGGTTCCGCTCAGCAAACGTGTAAAACTCAGGATGACATTATAGTTCTATAGCTAACCAGCGATTTCTCACAGAAATAGGAATTTCTATATCAATTTTCAATTGAATACGTTTTAGTTTTGATTTGAGGGGAACAAACAACATTCACTAGAATACAATTTCAATAGAAAATTAAAACGGGATAAGAGCGAAAAACCGCACTTATCCCCTGTTAGTGTCAATAAAAGAGATGACTGAAATTGAAGCGTTAATAACAAAAGCTAGAAGGTACTGTAATGAGAATCATTCGTATTGGGTGAACAAATATCAGAACGAAAGGACTGGAACAGATATCCCCTACACATATACGGATAACGATTACAACCTCTTTCCTAGGTACAACGCTTTAAGTACAATTTTACAAGGAGTAGAAACCATAGTCGGAAAAGACTTTGCAACATTTGATAATTGTAAAGACGAACTAAAAAGAATTGGGGCAGAAACTCATTCGATTGATACAATAGAAAGTAATAAGGAGCTACACTTATTGGGTAAACTATCCAACTACTTCAAAAAATCAGGTAAGCTGAACAAAATAGAAATAAACGCTATTCAAGACGAACGACTTAAGTTTATACAATTCATTACTGAACAAACTACAGAAAGTGTCTTGGACGTAGAACCTTTACCTTTTGAAAGAAAACTAACTCAAGAAGAGTCTGAACAAGTCCGAGTACGACTACTGAAATCATGGAACTTTGACGGAGATTATTGGGAACCTTTAGATAACAAAAGTCCAAACCCTACAGTCTTTTTGATGGATCAGAAAATTACAGCGTTAGACAAATCTGAAATTGAACAAACAATTAAGGCATATTCAAAATCTGACAAGCTATTTGTAATCACTGAAGACCTTGTCGATTACGAAATTGAGAAGGGACTTATAGATATCGATTTATATGAAAGTATCATCTGTGACAACACATTTGAATGGGTTGTTTATGGTTCTCATGAATCGACAACAGCCTTCGGAGGAAAGTTCTTAATCGACAAAGTGAATGAACTCTATTCCAACAGAAAGGAACAACTCAACAAATGGGATTATGTGTAAGGAATTAAAAAAGACACTAACATCACCTATGACACCATGTCGTGTCAGTGGGTTAAGATAGGTTTGTGGTTACTTACAAGCCTCGCGAATTCAAAGAATTCGCTACTTAGATAAACGAAACGAAATACCAACTTAAACACGCCACGGTGCATAGCCAGAGCGTTGTGTACAATTAGAAAAACAAGGTGAAATATTATTTAGGAGCATATCATTTACTTAAACTAAAGCCTTTAGATTTTGGCAAACATAAAGGGCAAAAGGTCTTGACTGGAAGTAGATGCTTAAATGAATCTTATTTTGACGCTTGGTCGCTTTCATGGACGGAAGATGGAATGAAAAACCTATCCGAACCAAAGAAAGAATTCAATATCAATGAATCTCAAATAAAAGCAATTCAAGAATGGTCTGACACAAAATTCAATGATAAACATCTTGGTTGGATTAATACGTTTAATGACATTGAAACTTTAAGAGAATACAAAATTAGATTCTTTGATAATGTTACCGATTTTGAAATAATTGGAATCTACTTTCCTGAGAATTCGATCAAAGACTTCAAAGATGAATTTGAGCCTCAAACAGACAAAACAGGTGCAATTGGGATTTTGGATTGTTTAGAACAAAAAATACCTGAACGATTGGATGATGAAGAGTTTGTAGGGTATGACTTAATCGGCTTGGAATTTAGTGGTGATTATCATTCATTTCATTGCTACGACAATGCGGATGATATAATTAACAAGTTTGGTTTGACATTAAATGAAAAGGGACTAATAAATGAGTTTGATAACAAACAAGACCTTTTGGAATTTGCGAATAATCCAGATAATGGACTTCCATTTGTTCCTTGGTATTTAGTTAAAGTAAAAAAAATAAAAAGTACATAACAATGTGTATAGTACATACCCTTCGGGATATGCACCATACACAAACCATTAGCCACAATAGGAAAAATGCTAAAATTAAACGCCCCTAAAGCTGTTGATTTTGCGAAGCAACAAATCGAAGCATTGAGATAAATTCAACAATACTAGCTAAAATCAAACTATAAAAAGGTTAACTCCCTATTCCCCATACTCCACCACATACAGCAATTCATACTTTTTCTTGTTGAAGTAATCGTAGAGCAATTCGCGTTGGAGGTTGCCGTGTGCATCAAACCAAAACTCATCTTTTACAGTGTTGTGGTAAACGTCAAAATGGGTTTCTTTCCACAACGTTCCGTCCGGTGCATATTCCCACGTAGCGCGGAAAGTCAGGTTATTGTTTCGGTCGTGTGTTAAATACTGCACCTTCTCTCCTTTTGTGTTATACTGCCAACTTTCAGAAGTGGGTCTAATGGCTTTCCAAAACTCGGGAAAAACCGTATTTATATCCTGTTCTCCGTTCTTTTCCTGCGCATTCATCAGTTCTTGCGCCACATCTTCTCGAATGAACTTCCCTCCTGTTGAACGCTCGTAATACTGCACATCGATCAAATGGTTATGCTCATCATAATGGTAGGTGTTGCGCAACGAACGGTTGACATCACTCTCATAATATTCAAACGAAGCCATGTCTCCATGAGGCGTATACGTATATTTTACAACCCATTTGGTGACTTCATCTGAAAAGTGAAATGGACTTTCATGCCCTACAGAATTCCAATAATGCTGTACGCTTTTCACTTCGTAATAACTCATTGTACTAAGCTGCCCATCTGCCGTAAACCAGCATTGCACCTGTTTTTGTACCGGAATGTGTTCATCTAACGTATTGGTAGGTTGCTCTCTCCTAACTGTTTTCGTGAACCAATGCGTCAATTGTCCTTTAGCATTAAACTCCAATGTTTTTAAGTGATCGGTGTGCTGACGCAAACTGTCTTGTTCGGCTGCCGAATAGGCCTTTTCATACTCCGTTTTCAATTGAGCAGGCAAAACCAGTTTGGGGGGCAATATCCGCTGAATGGGTTGAGGCTGTTGATGCACCACCGCTCCTTTTGAATTGAATTGCATTCGACAAACCGTATCGCCACCGCTTACCTTTTTCCAACTTTTTACCGCACCTTTCCAACTGTAATCAATTGCACGAATGGTACAACCGTCTATCAATTGAGCCTGGGCAACAGAAAAGTGAACTACCAGCAGGAAAAGGAAAAACAAAACGTATTTCAGTTTTCGCATATCAAAAGCGTTTGTGATAAGATGCAAGAGTACATCAAAAGTCACAAAATGGATGGCACTTACCGCAACGTATCAATATCAAAGTGAATGACTTCTTTAATCTCAGAAATGCGGTGTTTCGAGTAATCTTTAAACCGCACATTGCCCGTATCATTCGCTTCTAGGTACTTTTCGTAATAGCGCAAAGCGGTTTCCTTATCTCCGTAGTACGCATCGTAATTGCGTGCCAGATGGTACAACAAAATCTTGTTTTGTGAACTTTTATACGCCATTTGGTATGCGCGAATGGCTTCGGCATAATTCCCCTGCTCTTCAAAAGCAATGGCCAAATTGGTATAGTAAATCGAAATGTTGTCTGAGATGCCGTTTTCAATGGCCTGCTCAAAATGCTTTTCACTGGTTTCAGCGTCTCCCATTTCGCGGTAAGCCAACCCAATGTAATAATGCAATTGCTCTTTTGCTTTATCGTTGTCTACCACTTTTTCTAACAAAGATGCCGACAGTGCATAATCTCCGGTGTGAAAGTGAGCAATGCCCATCATCTTCAGCAAATAAGCCGAAGTATCTTGCTCTAACTGCATAAGGTATTGAGCACTTCCCAATACTCCAGCATAGTTGTGCTGCCTGTATGCCGATTTCAGTTGGTAATGGTACAGCGTAGCATTAGAACTGTCCAGCTCCAGTCCTTTGACAATTAATTCATCGGCCAGCTCATACTGCTCCATGCTTTGGTAAATTTTGGTCAAATGCGCAATGGCTTCCACATCATTGGGGTTCAATTCTAACGCCAGTTGATCGTGTCCCATGGCATAATCAATTACCTTCAACTTGTAAAAAAGGCTGCCCAGTACTTTGTGGTAATAACTGTTGGCGGTATCAATGGCTGACAGTCGTTCGTATTGCTCAACAGCTGCCCGGTAGTTCGACTGATTGGAGTATATCACCCCTAGTTGATTCAATGCATTTACGTTGTTCGAATCCGTTTCAAGAATAGCATAATATGTAGCTTCAGCTTCCTGAAAACGTCCTAATTTGTAGTAACATAAGGCTTTCTTTCGCAAGTATTCTGTATTAGACGTATCTTGTTCAAAGCAGGCATTTAACGCACCCAAGGCGGCTTCAAACCGATAGTGTTGCAGAAAAAGCTGTGCTTGTGCACAATTTACACGTTTGGTGCTATCAGAAAGCAATGTATCCTGTGCAACAGTTGCCTGAACACCAAAGAACAACAGAATACCAATAAAGGTCAAACGCATCAGCAATGTCTTTTTCACGGTTCCAATTTATTGATTTTAATACGATTTGTTTTTGAACGGGGAATTAATTCTCTTAGGATATTTTAATCAGGCATAATTATTGTCAATTAGCCCCAATCCTACTAAAAACTTATTAAGATCATCTATTTTTGAAATTCTTAAAAACTAAACAACATCAATAATCTTAAAACTAAATGGCTGAATTTTTAACTACATATGGCACTTCATATCATATTGAAAATATAATCATTGGAGCAGAAAAAAAGTTAGTTCTAGTTTCTCCATACCTTCAAATCTCTAAAACATTTTTGGAGCGCTTAAAAGACACTTCCAGAAAAAACGTTAAAATCAAAATCATATATGGTAAAGATGAGTTAAAAAGTAGTGAAAGGGCTTCCCTGGCCTCTTTATCTAACCTTGAATTACTATTCTTTAAAAACTTACATGCTAAATGTTATTTCAACGAAAAAGAAATGGTCATTACATCTATGAATATGTACGAATTTTCTGAAAAAAATAATAGAGAAATGGGAGTTTTCATCACAAAAAAAGCTGATTATGAAATTTTTAATAAAGCTGTAAATGAAACTTTATCAATTGTTGAGTCTTCTGAAAAGGTAGAGCTTAAAAACAACAAAAAAACATTTACCAGTAAGACATATGCACGAAAAAAACCTTTCAAAGGATATTGCATTAGATGTAATGATAAAATTCAATACAACACCAACAAGCCATATTGCGAAGAGTGCTATTCAATTTGGTCTTCTTTTGGGAACTATGACTATCAAGAGAATTATTGTCATAGTTGTGGTCAAGAAGATGTTTATTCTATGAATTTTCCTGAATGTTACACTTGTTATTCTAATAACAAAGAAAAGATAACAATGTAAATTTTTTACAATGAATCCTGTAGTACACTTTGAGTTACCCTATAAAGATGCAGAACGAATTACTGCTTTTTACCACAATGTATTTGGCTGGAAACTGACACCCTTAGGTGAAGAAAGCGGCAATTACATTTTAGCCACCACAGCTGAGTCAGATGCTAAACCTGGTTTTCCGGCTGGTTCTATCAATGGTGGACTATTCAAAACCGATCCAAATTCGTCCAATTTATACCCATCTATCGTTATTGGCGTTGGTAACCTACTAGCCATCACGGAATTAATCTATCAATATGGCGGAAAAGTAGTCGATAAACCAATTGAAATTCCCAACTTTGGGTTATACGTTTCCTTTATCGATACTGAAGGAAACAGAAACAGCATTATTCAACCCTCCAAAATGTAGGTTATGCAATTTCAGAAAATTACACCTTACCTCTGGTTTGAAGATCAAGCCGAAGAGGCTGCGACATTCTACTGCTCTATTTTCAAAAATTCAACCATCACTTCTGCTTCATCCATGATTGTGGAGTTTCAACTGGAAGGCATGAGTTTCATAGCCATCAATGGCGGTCCTCAATACCAGTTCAACGAAGCGGTCTCTTTCTACGTATTGTGTGAAGATCAACAAGAAGTAGACGATCTGTGGAATGTGCTCACACAAAATGGTGGTAGCGAAGGCAAGTGCGGCTGGTGTAAAGACAAGTACGGACTCTCGTGGCAAATTATCCCCAAACGTTTTAGAGAAATCATGAAATCAAGTGAACCCGAGCAAGCACAAAAAGTAATTGCGAAAATGCTTACCATGAATAAAATGGTCGTAGCCGATTTTGAGGAAGTGATTAACGGTTAGCTTAGCTATCTCACGCAAAGGCGCAGAGACGCTAAGGTTTATTGATTCTCTTCAAATTCATCTTTGAAAAACTTTTGTGATCCTTTGTGCCTTTTGTGGTTAAAACTATTTCACGCAAAGGCGTAAAAGCCCTAAGTAAACTTTCTTGATATAATCTTACCATCATTAAGTGTGAAATATGCTTTGGTGGTACAATCTTTCACAACACAGTCATTAAAATCTATTCTACTTTTGCTTGTAGTTAGACATGAAGAACCGTTTTTACCAATTCACCAAATCTCAGCAGCAAGCGTTTCAGCTCCAACTAGGAGGCATTAGCCTATTGATTTTATGCATTTCAGCTGGTCTACTTTATTGGATAGATGTGCATTTATTGCCCCTGGCAGCTTTTGAATTTGCCATACTCATTACCATCATTGCTCCGTTTTACGATACACCAACTTTAGTACAACAGCAAAAACTTCACTACCATTCCCCGTTCTTCATCACTGAAACCGAAAAAGATGGTGTGCTTAAAATGCATGGCGGAACACTTTTCGATTACTACTTTACACTGCCAAAAAACAGTAAAGAACAAGACCATACACGCCTTATTCTCTGCGAATATTTGAAAGGATTGTTACACTGCATTGAGCAACATTCTCCCGAAGTTATCTTAGAAGGGACGAGTTACATAATCAACGAAAGAACCGCTGTTAAAATTGGTTTTAAAAAGGTGCAAACCAATTCCCTTCAACACTTCATTCTTACGTTCAATTATTTCAACTTAATGACTTCGCTATATCTCGCAAAAGGAAAGTTAGAATTTCCGAAACTAAGCAATACCCATACGTTTAGAGCTCCTATAAAAAACCTGAAAGAAAATAAAGCTACGATTGTTGGGCTTATTGCAAGGTTAGAGAGTGATTCTTAATTGTATTTCACGCAAAGGCGCAGAGACGCCAAGATTTATTGATTATCTTCAAATTCATCTTTGAAAAACTTTTGTGCCCCTTTGTGTCTTTTGTGGTTAAAATCTATTTCACGCAAAGACGCTAAGTAATTGTTACAATAGCTTCTTAATACCCTACCTCTATAAACCTTTGTACCTTTTGTGGTTAAAATTTTCACGCAAAGACGCTGAGACGCTAAGTAATTATTACAATAGTTTCTTTCTATTCTAGCTCTATCAACTTTTGTGACCCTTTGTGCCTTTTGTGGTTAAAACTATTTCACGCGAAGGCGCAGAGGTGCCAAGATTTATTGATTCTCCTCAAAAACTTTTGTGACCCTTTATGTCTTTTGTGGTTAACTATTTCACGCAAAGGCGCTAAGTTCCCCTTCTACCCTTTTCGGAAATCGCGGGGTGAAACACCCACGTATTTTTTAAACAAGCGCGTAAAATATGCCGGATCTTTGAAATTGAGGAAATAAGACACTTCTGAAATCGAATACTGTGTGTTGAGCAAGTATTTTTTCGCTTCGTTAATCAAGTATTCATGCACTACTTGCAAAGCCGTTTTTTGTACAATGGTTTGACAAACTCGATTCAAATGCACCGGTGTAATGTTCAACTCCTGCGCATATTCGGTAATGCTTTTGGGCTCTGCTCCTCGCTGACGAATCAGTTTTTGATACGCTCTGAAATACATCAACGTGCGGTTCTTTACTTCCAGTTTACGATCATCGTGTTCAGACCGAATGCGGTACAACGCAATGCAAAACAATTGAAATAACGATTGCAATGCCAATTTCTCTTGCTGCGCAGTTTCCAATTCACGTACAATGCGTTTTTTTAAATACTGCACCTCTTCAAACACTTCGGGCTGATCGCTCAAATGAAAATACGACAACTGGTTAATTTTGTACAAGATGTGATTGGCCTGACGAAACACTTGTTCAATGTACGTATCAGAAAAAGTCACGACATCACCAACAATGTTGGCTTCAAACCTAAAACCATGTAACGAGTTGGCTGGAATCAACAAAACACCCGGACCTTCAAACGCAATCGACTTCTCTTCTGAGGTTAAAACACCTTTTCCTTTCTCAATCACAAACACCTGAAAAAGATCGGTATGCACGTGTTCATTGATCTCCCAATTGTACACCGTACTCCTCACCGCCAACTGCTCACAATGAAAAAAGTCGGGTAAAATGGTGTCGTAATTATCACCGTAAAGTCCTTTGTAATTGAGTAAATCGTCCACGTTAAACGTTTATTCTGTACAACCCTGTTTTCGCATATTTTGGACTAAATTAGCTTTTTATTGCATTCACAGCAATTAATAATGTTTGATTTGTACAAGTATTTTTAAGAATACTCCAAGTCCTCTACTTGGCTTCACCATACATTTGGCTTTAGGAATTTTTACTAATACCCATAGATATGGAAATCATACAAAACAAAACAGATTTTGAGGTGCACCCACCGCGCTTGCACCCCGATTATAAATCAACCATTTTACGTTCGCCATCACAACCTTTAGTGCTGGTAAAACCTTCCCTTTCCGAATTTACAGGTCCGGTTTTTGGCGATTTAAAAATGAACGAATTCGACAACGACCTGACTAAAAATGCACGCAAGAACGGTGAGCCGTTAGGTGAACGCATTGTGGTACACGGAAAGGTAATGAACGAAAAAGGTCAACCCATTCCACATACGTTAATTGAAATTTGGCAAGCCAATGCTGCCGGTCGTTACGTACACAAAGTAGATCAGCACGATGCTCCGTTAGACCCTAACTTTTTGGGAACAGGAAGATGCATTACAGATGCAGAAGGAAACTACATGTTCTACACCATCAAACCGGGAGCTTATCCTTGGGGAAATCATCACAACGCCTGGCGTCCAAACCACATTCACTTTTCGTTATTTGGGGGCGACATTACCAGCCGCTTGGTAACTCAAATGTATTTTCCGGGAGATCCGTTATTGCAACACGATCCTATTTACTTGGGAGTTCCTCCAAAAGGACGCGACTTACTGATCGGTCAATTTGATTTGGACATCACCGAACCCAATTTTGCACTGGGCTACCGCTTCGACATTGTGTTAAGAGGACACAATGCTACACCATTCGAAAACCTGTAAGCACACTAAAACAAGAAAACGATGAAACAGACTCCTTCACAAACAGTTGGACCTTACTTTGCATATGGCTTAACGCCAGATCAATACAAATACGATTTTCCATCAGTAATTGACGGCAACATGGTTGATCCGTTAGCTACACCCAATGCCATTACCATTGTTGGTCAGGTATTAGACGGAGAAGGCAAACCCATTAACGATGCCATGATTGAATGCTGGCAAAACGATGGCGAACAAGCCCTTTTCGGACGTTTCGGTACAGGAACAGATGCTGAAAACCGCTTCATTTTCACAACAGTTAAACCCAAAAGCGTTGATGGTCAAGCGCCTTACCTTACCATTATTGTATTCATGCGCGGACAATTAATCCATTCGTTTACACGCGTTTATTTCTCAGACGAGGAAGCGCTAAATGCAACAGACGAAACATTGAATGCTGTTCCGGCAGAACGCAGAAATACATTGATCGCAACCAAAAACGGAAATCAATATACCTTCAACATTCNCATGCAGGGCGATCAGGAAACTGTATTTTTTGACGTATAAACCAATTTCAAACATTACATGAGTTTATACAGNGAAATATTTTATTCCAGAGAAGTCAACGACCTCTTTGCCAACCACAGTCAGATTTCACAACTGTTAAGGGTTGAAGCTGCTTTGGCNCANGCACAAGCCAAATGTGGNGTTATTCCTACTGANGCTGCCAACGTCATCAGCGAATGCTGTAAAACGGGTTACATCGATCCCGAACGGTTAAAAAACGATGTCCATTTAGGTGGAAANGCGGCCATTCCTTTGGTGAAACAACTTACGCGCATTGTCAANAANAACGACTTTGAAGCGTCTAAATATGTGCATTACGGAGCTACCAGTCAGGATATTATTGACACCGCAACCGTTTTGCTCATTAAAGAATATTTGGAATGGTTGCTGGGAAAAACCCATCAGCTAAAANCATTGTTGCTGGAACTGACCAAAACCCACCGNGATACTTTGATGATGGGACGCACATTGTTNCAACAAGCCAAGCCCATCACATTTGGATTAAAAACCGCAGGCTGGTTAGAAGCCATTGCACGCAGTGAAGAACGNATTCAACAAGCACAACAACGCGTATTGAGNATTCAATTGGGTGGTGCNGTTGGCAGTGGGAACGGTCGAATTACGCCCGAAGTGAAAGCNACTTTTGCTGAAACATTAGGACTCAACGATGCTTTNCCTTGGCAANCACAACGCGACAATTTCGCAGAATGGGCCAGCGTTTTGGGCATTCTCACCGGAAGTTTAGGCAAAATNGCCAAAGACATTTCGCTACTCATGCAAACCGAAGTGGGCGAAGCTTTTGAACCTGCTGCAGAAGGTCGTGGCGGATCGAGTACGATGCCCCACAAGCGCAATCCTGTAATTTGTGCAGTAATGTTGGCCAATGCCACACGCATTCCACATTTGGTAGCTTCTATGTTATCNGGAATGCCNCAAGAACACGAACGTTCNGNCGGTTTATGGCATGCCGAATGGGAAGTGCTCACGCAAATTATGGCNTTAACTGCCGGCATGGTNGAAAAAGCCATTGAATTACTTTCTGGATTAGANATCAACAAAGAGCGCATGTTGCACAACCTTGAAATNACCAANGGTTTGATTTATGCCGAAAACGTCTCTTTGGCNTTNGCTAAAACCATCGGGAANATTCAAGCGCACGAACTGGTCGAAAAGGCNTGTAAAACAGCACTTCGCGAAGACAAACATTTGAAAACGGTTTTAACCGAAATGAATGTCGAACTCCCTGACATCGATGCTTATTTCGATCCCAGCCATTCAACCGGACAAAGCGAAACATTCATCAATACAATCATTCAACGCTATGAAAACCAATTATAAACTNAGNGGAACTCCCAACAGTCCCGTGCTGATTTTCTCCAATTCTTTGGGCAGCACACTNGAAATGTGGGACGAACTGGTTCCTTACNTACTCCCCTACTTTCGCATNTTACAATACGACACACGCGGACACGGTGGTAGCGATGCGCCATCTGATCCGTATACAATAGAAACGTTAGGCCAAGACGTATTGCAACTAATGNACGACCTGAACATTGAAAAAGCTGCTTTTTGCGGATTATCAATGGGCGGACTCATTGGGCAATGGCTCGGCATTAATGCACCAGAACGTTTTACACACTTGATTTTAAGCAATACAGCTGCTAAAATCGGGACGGAAGAACGCTGGAGCGAACGCATTCAAAACATTACCGAAAATGGTATGNGTGTATTGGCCGACAGCACCATGAGCGTGTGGTTNACCGATNNNTTTCGTCAGCAACATCCTGCAAAAGAACAATGGGCNAGAACNATGGTCTTGGAAAACAACATTACCGGTTATGCCAATTGTTGTGCCGCCATTGGAGCAGCAGATTTCAGAGCCACCATCAAAAACATTCCGCTTAAAACACTGGTCATTACCGGAGATGAAGATCCTGTAACAACAGCAGAACATGCCGAGTTTATGGCCAATGAAATTCCNGATGCACACGTACAGCTCTTCCCTGCCCGCCATTTGGCCAGTACGGAATTGCCTGAAGCTTTTGCCAAAGCATTGATTGATTTCNCAGTTGGAACNACCATTTTCGATCAAGGCATGCATGTGCGCAGAACCGTTTTNGGAAGCGAGCATGTAGACCGCGCCCAAGGCAACATCAACGAGTTTAACGAAGCCTTTCAGGATTTGGTGGCCAATGTTCCCTGGGGCATGGTGTGGACACGTTCGGGATTATCGAAACACCAACGCAGTTTGGTTACCCTTTCTATGATGATTGCATTGAACCGNACACCNGAATTTAAAATGCACNTCAGAGCCGCCATCAACAACGGGGTTACTCCCNATGAAATCAAAGAACTTATTCTTCAATCAGCNATATACTGTGGATTTCCAGCTGCCAANGAAGCTTATCATTCNGCACAGGAAGTCCTNAGTGATTTAAACCTCATTTAAAANGAATTTCACATGAAAACTATTCAGACTCAAGTCGGGATCATTGGAGCTGGTCCTGCAGGATTAACATTAGCACATTGGTTAAAACAACACGGCATTTCGTCTGTCATTATCGAACTNCGCAGCCGCGAATATGTAGAAGGTCGCGTNCGTGCCGGATTGTTAGAACAAAATACCGTTGACATNATCAACAACCTTGGACTTGGTGGCCGCATGCAAAAAGAAGGCATTACCCACGATGGCGTATACCTTAGCTTCGATCAGGAGCGCGTGCATGTTCCGTTTGCCGAATTAACCGGTGGACGACAAATTACCATTTACGGACANCAAGAAGTGGTGAAAGACCTTACTGATGCNTGGTTAGAAGCCGGTGAACAACTGTACTTTGAAGCAGGTGCCGATAAGATTGTCGATTTCGATACAGACGCTCCTAAAATTCATTTTACGCACGAAGGNGAAGAANGCATTATCGAATGTGATTTTGTAGCGGCTTGTGACGGTTTCCACGGAATTGGAAGAAAGACCATGCCGAAAGACAGTTACCGTTCGTATGACATTACCTATCCGTTCAGCTGGTTGGGAATTTTGGCCAATGTAGCGCCATCAACCGATGAGTTGATCTATTCGTATCACGAAAACGGATTTGCATTGCACAGCTTGCGTTCAGAAACCGTTAGCCGTTTGTATTTGCAAGTAGACAATGACGATCACATCGACAATTGGTCAGACGATCGCATTTGGGAAGAACTAGCCGTGCGTTTAGGCACAGAAGGTTGGTCGTTAGAAGCAGGTCCTATTTTCGACAAAAGCATTACGCCCATGCGCAGTCACATGATCGATAATTTAAGTTCTGGCAGATTGTTTTTAGCCGGAGATGCTGCACACATTGTTCCGCCCACTGGTGGAAAAGGCTTGAACCTGGCTGTTGCCGATGTAAAGCACTTGGTAGACGGATTCGTAGGTTTCTACAAAAACAACACTACCGAATTTTTAGACAATTATACCGAGTTGGCTTTACGCAGAATCTGGCGTGCACAAGACTTCTCGAACTTTATGACCACGTTGTTGCACAAGCAAGACGAACACGGATCATTTACCTATAAACTGCAAAAAGCGAAATTCAACTACATCAAAATGTCGCAAGCATACAAGACCACTATTGCAGAAAACTACGTAGGCTTACCGTTCGAATCTTATGAATTTTAATCCTTTATGAAGAAGATACCTCAAATAACACTCGATGAAGCCGCCCAAAAAGTAAAAGACGGAGACATACTCCTACAAGGCGGTTTCGGCATGACTGGTAACCCTGTGCATTTGATGCACGCTTTGGCTAAAACGGGTACGAAGGGTTTGACGTTTATTGGTAATAATGTAGGTGAGCCTGGCATTGGTGGTGGCTTGTTGTTACGCAATGGTCAAATTAGTAAGATGATTGGTTCGTTTTTTACTTCGAATCCTGAGGCGGTGAAGGCTGCTCAATCGGGTGAGGTGGAGTATGAGTTGTTGCCGCAGGGTACTCTAGCGGAGGCGATCCGTGCTGGTGGTGCTGGTATTGGTGGTTTTTTTACGCCTACTTCGGCTGGTACGTTGTTGGCTGAGGGGCGTGAGACGAAGGTGCTGAATGGTGTGGAACAGGTGTTTATTCCGGGTATTCGGGGGAATGTGGCGTTTGTGCGTGCCTGGAAGGCGGATACGGCTGGTAATTTGCAATATCGTATGACGGAGCAGAATTTTAACCGGGCGATGGCTACGGCTGCTGATCTTGTGATTGCGGAGGTTGAGGAGATTGTGGAGGTGGGTGAACTGGATCCGAATATGATTCATACTCCGGGGTGTTATGTGGATTTTCTGGTGGAGGCGAAATTGACGTTGGAGGATTTAGGGAGTTCTGCTTCTGTGTCTTCGAGTCGTAAGG